>CANDAG010000003.1 GCA_947382625.1 uncultured Lachnospiraceae bacterium | reverse complement strand
TCCATTTCTCCGTTGGGAGAAACTCCGATGTACTCAACGGGCTAAAGCCCATTAAAAAAACCGAAAGCCCTTAAAAATAAAGGCTTTCGGCTATCTTCCACGTTCCCGAGGTGATTCGAACACCCGACCTACCGCTTAGGAGGCGGTCGCTCTATCCTGCTGAGCTACGGAAACATCACTTGTTTATTTTAGCATAAACATTTGTCTATGACAATAAGAAAATTCCGTATTTTTTTATTTATCAATCAGGAAAATTAATATGCCCCTGCATCCACACAATACCTTTAAATCTTCTCCCTATGGCAGGCTCTCCATAAATATCTTCCTTATTGATACAAAGATCAAATACAACATCATTACAACTGATCGTCATTATATAGATATCTTCTTCTGTCAGATTATTTCTGATCAGACCGCACTCTAGGATTTCACCCAGGATTGAATAATGATCACACTCCACTCCATAAGGCATAAAGTAAGTATCTACCAGGCTGAACACATCCTCCTTTTGTATCCGCCTGGAGATTGTAGTGTAGGTATCCATATCCTCAAGTGTCAGGCTTTCGATTGCGCTTTCGTCTCCTCTTCGCGCCGCATTAAGCAGCTGACTTCTGTTTGTTGCCATCTGCTGATTCCTGATCAGATCCTTTTCGCTTTTGTTAATAGGCATCATGACCGTGCCTTCGGTGGAAAGCGCCGATAAGGTGAGAGTTGTTCCCCTTACCGGCAGGATATCAGAATTTTTGGCCTTTACATAGGGAATCATATTCTGTAAGTAAAAAATTAATGAAACGCCAATTCTGACATCATCGCACACGCCTGCATAGGATTCCTGGGCAGCATGCCTTTCTACAGAGATATCTTCCTCGGAACTGATATGAGTTCCCCTCAAATAGGGAAAATAATAATCATAAGTAAATTTGTCATCGCTGTCAAATTCTCCACATACAGCAATCCCTATCGAAGCCCCTGATCCATTTTCGCTGTCTTCAGCAAAATCTCTGCAAAATTCAGCCAGCAGTTCTTCTTCTCCATTAGAGGTATAAGAGCGCTCTTTTCCTTCAAGTATTACATTTGTTATAAGCTTTTGTAGCTCTTTTCTATCTGTTATTTTGCTAAAGCCTATAGACCTCATATATTTATGCAAAGATTTCACCTCCAGGGCATATTATGATCAGCAAATTTTTTCTTTGCCGCCCATATAAGGACGAAGCACCTCAGGAATTCTGATGGATCCATCCTCCTGCAGATTGTTCTCCAAAAATGAGATCAGCATTCTGGGCGGTGCGACTACCGTATTATTTAATGTATGTGCAAAGTATTTTCCGTTTTCACCGTTTACGCGGATTTTTAATCTTCTTGCCTGCGCATCCCCTAAGTTAGAGCAGCTGCCTACTTCAAAATACTTTTTCTGTCTGGGAGACCATGCTTCCACATCATAGGATTTTACCTTCAGATCTGCAAGATCTCCTGAACAGCATTCAATTGTTCTCACCGGAATATCCATGGAACGGAATAAATCCACTGTATTCTTCCACAGCTTTTCAAACCACATAGGAGATTCTTCCGGTTTGCATACAACGATCATCTCCTGCTTTTCAAACTGATGGATCCTGTAAACCCCTCTTTCCTCTAAACCATGTGCTCCTTTTTCCTTTCTGAAACAGGGCGAATAGCTGGTAAGAGTTTTGGGAAGCTCTGCTTCCGGTACAATGGTATCAATAAACTTTCCGATCATAGAATGCTCTGAGGTTCCGATAAGATATAAATCCTCTCCCTCTATCTTATACATCATGGCATCCATCTCTGCAAAGCTCATAACTCCTGTTACTACATTGCTTCTGATCATAAAAGGGGGAACGCAATAAGTAAATCCTCTGTCGATCATAAAATCTCTTGCATAGGAAATAACTGCGGAATGAAGTCTTGCAATATCACCCATTAAATAGTAGAAACCATTTCCGGCTACCTTTCTTGCGCTGTCAAAGTCAATTCCATTGAATCTTTCCATGATTTCCGTATGATAGGGAATTTCAAAATCAGGAACGACAGGCTCGCCATATCTGGTAATCTCCACATTCTCACTGTCATCCTTTCCGATAGGAACCGTTGGATCAATGATATTTGGTATCACCATCATGATCTGTGTGATCTTCTCATTTAACTCTTTTTCTTTTTCTTCCAATTCTATAAGGCGTTTAGCTCCTGCGGCAACCTCGGCTTTCTTCTCTTCAGCCTCTTCCTTTTTGCCTTGTGCCATTAATCCGCCGATTTCTTTGGATATTTTATTTCTTTTTGCCCTCAGATCATCTGCCTCCTGCTGAGTTTTTCGGCTTTCTGCATCAAGGCTGATCACCTCATCCACCAATCCCAGTTTATCATCCTGGAATTTCTTTCTGATATTTTCCTTTACTGCTTCGGGATTTTCCCTTAAAAATTTCATGTCTATCATAATAGATCCCTCCTTATTGTTCTCCGTACATAGCCATGTTCAGTGCTTTTTCTTCTTCCTGCCCCAGAGAAGTCTCACAAGCTCCGTTTTGAATCTCTTTGGTGTAGGTATAACAGCCCTCTGCACCATATACTGAATTTAAAATAAATCCATTATTGTTTTCATCCAGCAAAGCCATACAAAAGCTTAATTTACCGCCAATCTGTTCAAAGGCATCATATTTTATTATTCCAACTTTTTGTAAAGATGATTCAAATTTGCGATAGAGCCCATGAATATCCTTTCTGTTTTTCTCAATGGAATTTTTTATAAATTTATTGTCTTCAAACAGATTTACAATTTCATCTTCAAGACTTTCTGCTTTTTTCCCAAGCATGAATTTTTCATACTTCTTTTTTAGCTTTGATATGGAACGGATATTAATAATATTTAAAATTAATAATATCAATATGATCACTGCTAAAGCAATCAATATGATCCCTATATCAATATTTCCCAATCCTATACTTTCTAATAAATAATTATTCATATATTATCATCTCGTACCCTTCTAAAATCTTTTGGTTTCCGGTTATTTTGAAAGTAAATCCATGATTTTTTCCAGATCATCATGACTGTAAAATTCTATTTCAATCTTACCTGCTCCGTTTCCTTTCGGTGTAATATTTACCTTCGTGCTTAACCTTTGCTTCAGATTTTCTTCTATATCCTGATAAACAGCCTCCAGACCTTTATCAGTGCTGACAGGCTTTTTTTCCTTTACAGGTTTATTCAGATTTTTAACCAGCTTTTCCACATCCCTCACACTAAGCTTTTCGTTATAAATCCGCTCTGCTATAAGAGATTGCTGTTCAGGATCATCTATTGTGATAAGCGCCCTCGCATGACCTGTTGTAATCTTGTCATCAACTATCATCTGCTGAACCTTATCACAAAGCTTTAAAAGCCGCATAGAGTTGGTAACTGCCGTACGGCTCTTAGCCACTCTTTCTGCCACTTCCTCCTGCTTAAGATTAAATTCTGTTAAAAGCCTTTTGTATGCCTGTGCTTCTTCAATCGGATTCAGATTTTCTCTTTGTATATTTTCTATCAGTGAGATTTCCACTATCTCCTGATCTGTCAAATCCTTTATGATGACAGGAATTTCTTTTAAGCCGGCCTTTTTAGCGGCACGCCATCTTCTCTCTCCCGCCACTATTTCGTAATATGATTTTTTGTCGTGGACAAGAATCGGCTGTAAGAGACCGAATTGCTTGATTGATTCAGCTAATTCTTCCAGAGCTTCCTCATCAAAATTTCTCCTAGGCTGTTCTCTGTTAGGTTCTATTTTGGTAATATTAACCGTCTTTACCTGTCCCTCCTCAGCCTCTTTTGAGGATTGCTCCTGTAATTTACTGTCTTTATTTTTGACTTTATAATCACCGGGTTTTTCGTTGATCACATTTGGAATTAATGCATCTAATCCTTTGCCTAACCCCCTTGCCATTGCCATATTCAATTTTCCTTTCTACTTTTGACCTATGATTTCTTCCGCCAACAACATATATGCTTCCGCCCCTGCAGATTTTGAATCGTACATATTAATCGGTTTTCCATAGCTGGGTGCTTCTGCAAGTCTTATATTTCTTGGAATCAATGTGTTAAATATTTTTTGATTCAAATGACTTTTAACATTTTCTACAACCTGCAAAGATAAATTTGTTCTGGAATCATACATGGTAAATACCACGCCTTCCATTTCGAGATCATTATTTAAACGTTCCTTTACAAGATTTATAGTATGTATCAGCTGGCTTAATCCTTCCAGTGCATAATACTCACACTGAATAGGAACCAAAACAGAATCCGCCGTTGTCATTGAATTTATTGTAAGAAAGTTAAGTGAGGGAGGGCAATCTATTATGATATAATCATAGCTTTCTTTTACCCACTCTACTTCTCTTTTTAATATATATTCCTTCCTGTCTACGCCGATCAATTCTATTTCTGTGGCAGCAAGATTTACGTTGGAAGGAATCAATGATACTCCTGGAATAACTTCATTAATAATACATTCCTTTATAGAACATTCACTGAGCATTAATTCATAAATAGTTTTATCTAATTCATTTTTTTCTACGCCAAAACCACTTGTTGTATTTCCCTGAGGATCTGTATCAATCACCAGTATCTTTTTTCCTTTTGCCGCTAATGCAGCAGATAAATTTATAGAAGTAGTAGTCTTACCCACTCCTCCTTTCTGATTTGCAATTGCAATCGCTTTTCCCATTATATTTTTCCTTTCATCTAATAGGTAAATATTTTTCTTGTTGATTATATCACTTCTATCTCTGATATGCCACCTCTATTTCTTTAAAATATGTTTCACGCTTATTTTTGTGGAATTTAATGGAATGTTTCACAGATAATTACTAGATTTAGAATAAAATGTTTCACGTGAAACATTATCTTGTACTGTAATATTAGCACATTTAAATGTTTCACGTGAAACAATTTCAGAATAACTTTACAATATGATTTTTAATTGTGAAAACTGCAGCCTGAGTCCTGTCTGATACGTTGATTTTTCTGAATATATTTGAAATATGATTTTTGACAGTTCTCTCACTGATATTTAAATAAACTGCTATTTCTTTATTCAGCATTCCTTCTGCTATTTTAATTAATATTTCTTTTTCCCTTTTTGTTAAAGATTCTATCTTAATTCTATCCTCCTGAGAATTTTCATTCTCCTCTGAAATTTTGGAATTAAGAATAGGCAATAAACTTGATTGAATATATGACTCTCCTTTTAGAACAATACGGATTGCATTCTTGAGTTCTCTTGCATCACTTTCTTTTAATATATAACCATCTGCTCCATTATTGATAGCATTGATAAAATACTCTCCTTCTCCATGAACAGTCAGTATTAATACTTTAACAGTATTTTTTCTTTTTTTTATTTCCTTTAAAACCTCCAAGCCATTCATATGAGGCATACTCAAATCCAACAACAAAACATCAGGATTTACAAACTCCAACTTTTTCAGACATTCCAATCCATCATCCGCTTCTGCCACTACCTCCACATTTCTGTCGCATTCCAACAAACATTTAATACCCTCACGAACCATAATATGATCATCCGCCAGCATTATCTTTACACTCATGTCAAATTTCCTCCTGATCATTGGTCAAATATAAAATTACTAACAATTCTAATTATAATATTATTTTTTATAAATTTCTACTATATTATTGGTTCTTTAGAAGGTGTTCCTGACTTTCTCGGATATTTTAAAGGAGTTGAGTCTTCCTTCCTAATAACAAAAAGTACTCTTTTAATATCTGAATTTGGAATTTGTAATTCAATCTGCTTTTTACAATCACCTCCTAATATCCTGATTGCTTTTTTGGCACCTTCAAATTCCTCTATGACATTATCTGTTTTATAAGCAATAAAATATCCTTTTTTCTTGACAAAAGGAATGCAATACTCTGACAAAGTCGACAGATTGGCTACTGCCCTTGAAACACACAGATCATAAGTTTCTCTGAGTTTTCCCGGCTTTGCGAGATCCTCCGCTCTTCCATGAACAGCATCTATATCTTCCAGTTGTAAAGTTTTAATTACCTCTTCCAAAAAATGAACTCTTTTGTTTAAAGAATCCAATAATGTAATCCTAAGACCGGGAAAAATAATTTTTAATGGGATTCCCGGAAATCCTGCCCCTGTTCCAACATCTATAAGTGAATAAGACTTTTGTGACAGGTCAGGAAATGCTTTTATAAGAGAAATACTATCTACATAATGTTTCTTTATCACCTCTGAAAAATCCGTAATAGCAGTAAGATTCATAAATGAATTCCACTCAGTCATCAGTTCATAATATTGCAGGAACTGGTCAATCTGTATTTGACTTAGATGAATATTATATTCGCTCAAATCTTTTTGAAAAGAGATTATTTCATTTTCCTTTTTCATCATTTGCTATTTAATCTCCCTGTTTTTCTTATATTGTTCCAGATAAATCAAAAGAACTGAAATATCTGCCGGTGAAACGCCTGAAATTCTGGAAGCCTGTCCCATAGATAATGGATGAAATTTTTTAAGCTTTTGTCTTGCTTCTATCCTTAAACTGGGCACCTCGTCGTAATCCAGATCATCAGGGATTTTCTTTTTTTCCATTTTTTTAAATTGTTCTACCTGACGAAGCTGTCTTTCGATATAACCTTCATACTTAATTTCTATTTCAACCTGTTCTATCACTTCCTCCGGAAGCCATTCTCTCTCCGGATCCAACTCACACAAAAGTTGATAATCGAGCTCCGGCCTGCACAATAATTCTGCAAGATTAGAACCTGTCTTCAACAAAGTACTGCCATGCTTCTGTAAAAATTCCTGATTAGATTTAGAAGCCCCTATCTTTACATTCTTTAATCTGCTTATTTCATTATCTATCATATATTTTTTGTTGATAACATCATCATACTGAGCTTTAGAAATCAAGCCCACCTGAAATCCCTTTTTACGAAGACGAAGATCCGCATTATCCTGTCTGAGCAATAATCTGTATTCAGCACGGGAGGTCATCATACGATAAGGCTCTGTATTATCCTTGGTTACCAGATCATCGATCAAAACACCTATATACCCTTCCGATCTGTCAATCACCAGCTCTTCCTTATCCAGAATAAATTGAGCTGCATTTATCCCCGCAACCAATCCCTGCGCTGCTGCTTCCTCATAACCACTGCTTCCATTTAACTGTCCTCCGCTGTAAAGACCTTCTATATTCTTGAATCTTAAGGTAGGAAAAAGCTGATTGGAATTGATACAATCATATTCTATCGCATAGGCATTTCTGACGATCTCACAGTTTTCCAGACCCGGTACAGTACGGTACATAGCCAGCTGCACATCCTCCGGAAGAGAAGAAGACATACCTCCTACATACATTTCATTGGTATGCAAGCCCTCCGGTTCAATAAATACCTGATGTCTTTCTTTATCAGAAAATTTAACTACCTTGTCTTCAATAGAAGGACAATATCTCGGTCCGGTTCCTTCTATAATACCGGCATAAATAGGAGAACGGTCCAGATTATTTCTGATGATTTCATGGGTTTCTCTATTTGTATAGGTCAAATAACAGGATACCTGATCAATCTGAACTTTTTCAGGATCAGTTGAAAAAGAAAAAGGAATAACCTTTTCATCACCAAACTGCTCTTCCATTTTTGAAAAATCAATACTTCTTTTATCCATCCGGGCAGGCGTCCCTGTCTTAAAACGCCTCATCTCCACACCCATAGCCAAAAGAGAATCTGTCAGATGAACCGCTGCCTGAAGTCCGTTTGGTCCGGTATAGGTAATCGCCTCACCGCAAAGACATCTTGCATTTAAATAGGTACCCGTACATAAAACCACAGCTTTACATCTATAGGTCATGCCCGAAAAAATTTTCAGGCCTGTGATCCTTTTTGAAGCATTCTTTTCAGTATCATGTATTTCCTCCCAAAGCAGCTCGCACACTTCTGCCTGCTTGATGGTAAGATGCTCCTGATTTTCCAGAACCTTTCTCATGGAGCGGCTGTATTCTGCCTTGTCTGCCTGAGCACGAAGAGAATGGACGGCAGGCCCCTTTGATCTGTTGAGCATTTTCGACTGGATAAAAGTTTTATCGATATTTCTTGCCATTTCACCGCCAAGTGCATCTACTTCTCTCACAAGATGCCCCTTTGATGAACCTCCAATATTAGGATTACAGGGCATAAGGGCAATACTGTCCACACTGACAGTAAATATTACAGTTTCCAATCCCAGTCTGGCACATGCCAAAGCTGCCTCACAGCCGGCATGTCCTGCCCCTACCACACACACATCCACTTCTCTTATAAGATTCATATTAATTTATGTATCCTTTCATCATTATAGATCACCTTTATTTTCCCATACAAAAACTGGAAAAAATTTCATTGATCAAATCTTCTTCCACTTCTTCTCCGATGATTTTTCCAAGGCTGGAATAAGCTCCCATCAGATCAATGGAATAAAAATCCTCCGGCATATTTGCCTTTAAGCTATTATCCACCATTAATAAGCTTTCAAGAGCCTCCTTCAATGCTTCCTTATGTCTTAAGTTTGTAATGATCATTTCATTATCATTACTTATCTCTCCTCTGAAAAAAAACTCCTTTACCGCATTTTCCAGTTCATCTATCCCTCTGTTTTCTTTAAGAGATGTCTTTATAAAGATAATGGAGTCCTTCTTATCACCCTTTAATCTGCTTTTTAAATCTTCCAGCGAAGCTTCAGACTCTAAATCTGTTTTATTAAACAAAATAATACATTTCTTATCCTCGATCATATTTATAATATTATTATCATTTTCATCCAAAGGCACGGAAGAGTCAACTACATAAATAATAAGTTCTGCATCCCTTGCATATTTTTTTGCTCTCTCTACGCCAATTTTTTCTATCACATCCTCTGCGTCCCTTATACCTGCCGTATCTATTACATGGAGATTAACCCCCTGCAATCTGATATTTTCTTCCAGAGCATCTCTGGTAGTTCCCGCAATATCCGTAACAATTGCCTTTTCTTCTCCGGCAAGACTATTTAATAAGGAAGATTTACCTGCATTGGGTTTTCCCACAATTACGGTATTGATCCCCTCCCTTATAATTTTTCCTCTCTCAGCAGTGGACAACAGTTTTTTTATTTTTATAATCAGATTCATTACCTTTTGTTCCAGCAAAGGAGGATAATCATCAAGGCTGATATGCTCAGGATCATCCAAGGCTGACTCTATAAAAGCAATCTCGTGGATGATCTCTTTTCTTATTTCCTTAATAGAATTATATACCTCTCCCCGTAATTGTCTAACAGAATTCTTTAATGCAGCTTCATTTTGAGAGGAGATCAGATCCATCACAGCCTCTGCTTCTGTCAGATCTATCCGCCCATTTAAAAAAGCACGCTTTGAAAATTCACCTGGCTCTGCCAATCTGGCTCCTTTTTCAATAAGAAGAGAAAGAATCCTGTTCATAACCAGCATTCCTCCATGGCAATTGATCTCTACCGTATCTTCTGTAGTAAAGCTGTAAGGCTTCTTCATAACAGATACCATAACCTCATCTATCAGATCAGAATCCTTATATATAAATCCATAATGGATCGTATTACTTTTATATTCCTTCAAAATCTGACGGTTTCTTTTATCCCTGTAAATAATATCCACAATATCTATTGCATTTTCACCGCTTACTCTGATGATTCCTATTCCTGAATTTCCTATAGCTGTAGCTATGGCGGCAATTGTATCTGTTTTCACGCTGTCAATCTCCCTTATAAAAAAATGTTGGAGGGTTACCTCCAACATTTTTGCATCAATAAACTATCTCTTTAAAGTAACCACTACTCTTCTGAAGGGCTCTTCTCCTTCACTGTGGGTGGTAACATACTTATCATTCTGCAAAGCAGAGTGGATCACCCTTCTCTCATAAGGATTCATAGGTTCGAGAGAAACCGGCCGCTTTGTTCTCTTAACCTTATATGCAATATTTTTTGCAAGATTCTCAAGGGTTTCTTTTCTTCTCTTACGGTAATCCTCTGTATCTACCTTTACCCTGATATACTCCTCTGATCCTTTGTTGACCACAAGGGATACAAGATATTGGAGGGAATCGAGGGTCTGTCCTCTTTTACCTATGAGGATTCCCATTTCATCACCACTTAAATCAATGTTAAGGTTTTTATTTTCTTCATCATATTTAATATCCATGGCAACGACCATGCTCATGGCATGAAATACTTCATCCAAAAATTCCTTTGCTCTTTCAGGTACAGAAGAACATTTCACTCTGGCTTTTATTACAGCAGGCTTAGAACCAATTCCAAGAAATCCTGAGGATCCCTCTTCCACAACAATATAATCTAACTTATCACTGGTAACCACTAATTTCTGACAGGCTTCCGTAATTGCATCATTTACTGTTTTGGCTGTAACTTCAATATATTCCATAGTAATAACCCCCTATTTGTTATTCCTTTCATTATATTGTTTTACCATATTTGCTTTCGCCGCAAGACTTCCAGGTTTGGCGTTTTTATTGTAATATTCGGTAGATTTCTTCACAGCTTCATCCTTCTCCTCCTGGGTCATAGGCTTTCCTGCTTTAGAAGCCATAGAAGGATTCGGCTTATTTACATTTCTTGTATTAAGTGTTGCGTTTTTGTTTACGGTCTTAGGATCGATGCCATACTTTTCAAACTTCTTGATCCTCTTTCCCTCATTCTGTTTCACAAGCTCATCAATATCTATCTTATCAATGTGCTTGTTTATTACTACCTGCTGAACACTTCTTACCACTGAACCGGCGATCCAGTAAAGGCCCATACCTGCAGGAAGCGTGTAACAGAAGAATGCAGACATTAAAGGCATCATAGTGTTCATCATTTTCATTGACTGGGCCATGGTATTCTGCTGATCATTCTGATTAGAGGTTTCAGCCTGAGGCATCAGCTTCGCATTGATCCACTGGGTAACAGCTGACAAAACAGGAATAATAAAAGCTGCTATCACCAAAAGCCATTGAATACCGCCCTCTGCATTCATCGCTTCACTTACCATATAAGAAGGAGAATTTCCTATATTAATACCAAGGAAATTATTATACTCATTCAGATAAGATAAGGTATGACCAACGTCCTCTGCCAGATTGGGAAACTTGTCCACTATGCTCATGAACTCCGTTGTGGATGCCTTATTAAGCATGTCAATGTAGGTATTCTGAACATAAACATTATCAGCCATTCCTTCTATAAATGCCTCGTTAGAAACCTGCCTTGCATACATAGCGGAATTTTTAAAGCTCTGAATAAATTCAAGGCTTCCTGCCTGGGAAATCAGATTTGTTACCAAAGGAAAGAAAGCTTCTTTGATCTTACTTACATAAGCAGGCATCGCATAAATTACACGGTAAAGTGCAAATAAAATAGGCATCTGGATCAAAAGCTGGATACAGCTTCCGCTTGGGGAAACTCCGTATTTTGCATAAATTGCCTGGGTCTCCGCATTCATTGCCATCATGGAGTCATTGTCTTTTTTGTTCTTATACTTAGCCTGTACAGCCTGAATCTCCGGATTCATCTTAGCAGAAAGCTTGGAAAACTTCTGCTGCTTGATCGTAAGAGGCATCATCAGTAGATAAATAACAATTGTAAATAGGATAATAGATAAACCTACATTAGGAATCCCTATTAAATCCAATAGGAAAAAGACTCCTTCCATAATATAACCAAGGACTTTGGCTATAGGCCCTAATATAATGCCATCATATTGCGTTAAAATTATTCCTGTCAACTTATTTCCTCCTGTTTTTGATTCTATCAATTACTACGGCACAGGATCGTAACCTCCCTTTGAAAAAGGATTACATCTTATAATTCTCCATAAGGCCAGCAGTCCTCCCTTCAGAACGCCATATTTTTCAACAGCCTCCAGTCCATATTCCGAACAGGTAGGAATATAAGGACATTTCGTATACTTCATGGGAGAAATGTATTTTCTATAGAATTTAATCAATAAAATCAATATTGTTTTCATGATTTCCCCATCTGCGCACCCTAAGCACGTATAATGATCAGGAATTGTTATCATCTGCCCGCTTTGGCGAACATACAAATTTTGCAAGATGTAATAAAGCACTTTCTATTTCTCTGTAAGAAACGGATGAAGCATTCTTTCTGGCTATGACTACTATATCTAAACCACTATTAAATATATTTTCGTGTAGTCTGTAACTTTCTCTTATCAATCTTGTAATTTTATGCCTGACAACGCTGTTACCCACTTTTTTGCTAACGCTTATTCCCAGCCTGTTTTTGTCCGTATGATTTTCCAGAGTATAAATTACTAAATATTTGTTGGCATAAGATTTGCCGTTTCTGTAAACCTGCTGGAAATCGCAGTTCTTTTTTAATGATTCCGAATATTCATAGCTCATAAAATATGTCCATGTAGAAAAAAAGGCCACATGATGCGGCCTATGCTGATAACACTTTTCTTCCTTTTGCTCTTCTGGCTGCTAAAACCTTCCTGCCGCCTTTAGTACTCATTCTGGCTCTGAAACCATGAACCTTGGATCTATGTCTTTTTTTGGGCTGGTAAGTCATTTTCATTTTGGAAGCACCTCCTTCACTAAACCTTAAATAGAAAAAATTCTTTTAGGTATACAAATATTCAGATAAATAATTTTTCTGGAAAATATCGAATCAATTATATTAAATAATAAGAGTTACGTCAAGTAAAATCAATAAATAAAGGGTATTTTTTTGTATGGCAACAGACTTCATTACAGGCAAACCTCCAAAATCATATTAAAGTTTACATAATATATTTACACTCCCATATATTTGTGAATAACTTCAAAATAATAATGAACATCTTACACATGCAGAAAATCAATTAAATCCCTGGGTCTGACAGTATAATTGTTTATAAAAAAGAAGTTATCCCAAAGTTATCCACAACTTATCCACATTTTGTGGATACAATTATGTAAATCAAACTCTCTCATCCTTCATAAACCGGCTTATCAAAAATGCTTATTAAAAATTAAATTTGATATTTTAGCTCTTTTATATTAGAATATATATGTGGTAATTTGCTTTTTTCATCAATTGATTCAGGGGGCATATAATGGACTTTATCAAAGACAACTGGGAAATGATCAAGGAGACCATAAGAACTGAATATGACCTTTCAGATATTTCTTACAAAACATGGATCAAACCCTTAAATTTCCACAGCGAGAATGATGATGTAGTGACGATCCTGATCCCTTCCGACCAGGCTCATTCCCTGAAATATATTTCTTCTAAATATAAGAGCTTTTTTCAGGTTACGATTTCCGAAATGATGGATCATGATTATGATATTTCATTTATCCTTGAAAAGGATGCGGAAAACGTACAGACATCCGTTTACAACATCAATTATGAAAATGCAAATCTCATATCCAAGTACCGGTTTGATACCTTTGTGGTGGGAGGAAACAACAAATTTGCCCATTCCGCCTCTCTGGCTGTGGCTGAATCTCCGGGAGAGGTTTATAACCCTCTTTATTTATATGGAGGAGCCGGCCTTGGAAAAACTCACCTGATGCATTCCATCGGCCACTTTATCCTGGATCAGGATCCTGATATGAAGGTGCTCTATGTCACTTCAGAACAGTTTACCAACGAGGTGATAGAATCCATCCGAAGCGGAAACGCCGCCAAGATGAACAGGTTAAGAGAGAAGTATCGTACTGTCGACGTTCTTTTGATCGATGACGTACAATTTATAATAGGAAAGGAAAGTACACAGGAAGAATTTTTCCACACCTTTAATGTGCTCCATTCTTCCGGAAAACAGATCATCCTTTCCTCGGACAAGCCCCCAAAAGAAATGGAAACCTTAGACGAAAGATTCCGTTCCCGTTTTGAATGGGGTCTGATCGCTGATATACAGCCTCCGGATTATGAAACAAGAATGGCCATTCTCAAAAAAAATGCGGAAAATGACCACAAGCAAATTAAAGAAGAGGTTTTTGATTACATAGCCGCCAATATCAAATCAAATATCCGGGAGCTGGAAGGCGCTTACAATAAGGTAATTGCATTTTCCAGATTAAATAAGGTAGAAATAACCCTGGATAATATAGAAGAAGCATTAAAGGATATTATATCTCCCAATGCAAAGAAAAAAATAACTCCTCAATATATTATAGGGATCGTTGCGGAACACTTCAGTATTTCGCCGGAGGATATTGTATCCAAAAGAAGAAATTCTGAATTAGTCCAGCCAAGGCAGATCTGTATGTATCTCTGCCGCCATCTGACAGAGGAATCCTTACAGGGAATTGCACAGGCTCTTGGCAAAAAGGACCATACTACAGTTATCCACGGGATCGACAAGATCAGTGCGGAGATCACTACCAACGAAGAACTCAAAAACAGAATAGATATTATCATGAAAAAGATTAACCCAAATTGACCTTCCTTCTTCATTGTGAATAATTTAAGAGTTATCCTTAAATAAAATTTACTTATCCACAATGTTTTACATTCCTTTTTAGGTTGAAAAATAGTATAATAAAGGAGTTATACACAAATCAACACCTATTATTAAGGATATTACTGAAATTATTATAAATATATAACATGGCAGACCGGCCAATAATTCAGAAAGGAAACAATGCAAAATGAAATTAGTATGCAATAAAACAAAATTATTAAGCGGAGTACAGATCGTATCTAAGGCTGTCCCTAATAAAACGACTATGTCCATTCTTGAATGTATCCTGATCGATGCAACAGGTAAGGATATTAAGCTTATTGCAAATGATATGGAACTTGGCATTGAGACAGTAATAGAAGGAACCATCGCTGAAAAGGGACAGATCGCATTAGAGGCTAAAATCCTCTTAGACATTGTAAGAAAGCTGCCTGACAGTATTATAACAATAGAATCCGATAAATCATATAAGACGGTCATCACCTGCGAAAAATCAAAATTTGTGATCATGGGAAAATCAGGTGAGGATTTTTCCTATCTTCCTTCCATTGAAAGGATAGATTCCATTGTTATTTCCCAGTTTACCCTGAAGGAAGTGGTAAGGCAGACTATCTTTTCAATTGCCGATAATGATAACAACAAACTCATGACAGGCGAGTTGTTTGATATCAACGGAGACGTTCTTAAGATCGTTTCTCTTGACGGACACAGGATATCTATCCGCAAAATAGGACTTCGGAACAGCTATCCTGCCAGGAAGGTGGTAGTCCCGGGCAAAACATTAAATGAGATCAGCAAGATCCTTTCCGACGATGTGGATAAGGATGTACATATTTTCTTTACCGGCAAGCATGTAATATTTGAATTTGACAGGACAGTGGTGGTATCAAGGCTCATAGAAGGAGAATACTTCAAGATAGACCAGATGCTTTCCAGCGATTATGAGACCAAGGTTACTGTCAACAAGAGAGAGCTTTTAGAATGTATTGACAGAGCAACTCTTCTTGTAAAGGAAGGAGACAAGAAACCGATCATCATCAATATAACAGAAGGCTTAATGGAGCTTCGGATCAATTCTGCCATGGGAAGTATGAATGAGGAGATCGATATCGCCAAGCAGGGAAAGGATCTTATGATCGGGTTCAATCCCAAGTTTATGATTGATGCCCTTCGTGTCATTGACAATGAGCAGATTGATATTTATCTTGTAAATCCCAAAGCGCCCTGCTTTATCAGGGATGCAGGAGAGAACTATATTTATCTCATACTTCCGGTGAATTTTACCACCGTAAGTTAAGTTTAAAAGAGGAAAAAAATGGAAACACTGAAATTGAAGGATGAATACATCAAGCTTGGGCAGGCGCTGAAGGCGGCAGGCCTGGCGGAATCCGGAGTAGATGCTAAATTTGCCATTCAGGACGGACTCGTTAAGGTAAACGGGCAGGAAGAGGTCCGCAGAGGCAGAAAGCTCTATGATGGAGATATCGTGGAATTTGAGGGTAATCAGATCAGGATTACCGTTTAAGGAAGGCTGAAAAAGAGGCAGCAGGATAAGGCTGCCATATAGGAAAGGGTGTCAGGTTGGAAATTTAGATGATCATTAAATCTCTTGAACTGGCTGATTTCAGAAATTATGAAACCCTGAATATAAGCTTTGATGCAGGGACTAATATTTTGTATGGCAACAATGCTCAGGGAAAAACGAACATTTTGGAGGCCATTTATATTTCAGCTACCACAAAATCCCATAAGGGAAGCAAAGACAGAGAAATTATAAACTTTGATAAAGAAGAGGCTCATATAAGGACATATCTGGAAAAGGAAGATGTAGAATACAGGGTGGATATGCATCTTCGCAAAAGTAAATCGAAGGGGATAGCGATAGACAGACAAAAAATTAAGAAAGCAGCAGATTTACTTGGTCTTTTAAACGTGGTTTTCTTTTCACCGGAAGATCTTTCTATCATCAAAAATGGTCCCGCAGAAAGAAGAAGATTTGCGGATATGGAGCTTTGCCAGCTTGACAATTTTTATCTTTATAATTTAAATCACTACAACAAAATAATCAATCAGAGGAATAAGCTCCTTAAGGATATGTACTTTAATCCTCAGTTGAAGGAAACTTTAAATATATGGGATTCACAGCTGGTTTCCTTCGGAAGCAAGATCATTGAGAGAAGGGAATTATTTACCGGTCAGCTTTGCGATATCATTAAGGATATACATAATAAGCTTTCAGGCGGTAAGGAGGAGCTGATCGTTAAATATGAGCCTGATGTATCAATTGAGGATTTTGAATCAAAAATGAGAGAAAATCAGGAAAGGGATATCCGTTCAAAGACAACGTCTACCGGGCCTCACAGAGATGATTTCAGTTTTATCGTAAACGGTATTGATATCCGGAAATATGGATCCCAGGGACAGCAAAGGACTGCGGCTCTTTCCCTGAAGCTTTCGGAAATAGAGCTGGTCAAAAAAATGACAAAGGATACACCTGTTCTTTTGCTTGATGATGTGCTTTCTGAGTTAGACAGCAACAGACAAAATTATCTTTTGAACAGTATAGGAGATATACAGACGATCATTACCTGTACAGGGTTAGATGAATTTGTGAATAACCGTTTTGAAATAAACAGGATCTTCAAGGTGACAGAAGGAACTGCAGAGATGGTCACGGAAAATGTTTCAAATTAAGCTTATATATAAATTTATATATAAAGTGGTGTATAGATAGAAAGGATATGGTACTGGAATGAGTAATAATGAATATGGGGCAGACCAGATTCAGATATTAGAAGGACTTGAAGCAGTAAGGAAAAGACCCGGTATGTATATAGGGTCTACCTCCAGCAGAGGTCTTCATCATCTTGTCTACGAAATTGTTGACAATTCCGTAGACGAGGCATTGGCAGGATTCTGTGATACGATCACGGTTGAGCTTAACAGAGATAACTCCGTAACTGTAACCGATAACGGAAGAGGTATACCGGTAGGGATCAATCATAAGGCCGGGCTTCCGGCAGTTGAGGTTGTTTTTACGATCCTTCATGCAGGGGGAAAATTCGGCGGAGGAGGATATAAGGTTTCCGGCGGATTGCACGGAGTGGGTGCTTCCGTGGTAAATGCTCTTTCAGACTGGCTTGAGGTTGAAATCTGTTCGGAAGGAAAGGTTTATAAGCAGAGGTATGAAAGAGGTCATGTATGCTATCCTCTGAAGGTGATCGGAGAATGCGAGAGTGAAAAGACAGGGACAAAGGTAACCTTTAAGCCTGATGAAACTATTTTTCAGGAAACGGTTGAATATGAATTCGATGTGCTCAAGCAACGGCTTCGGGAAATGGCATTCCTCACCAAGGGGCTCCATATAATTTTAAAGGATCTGCGTGTGGAAGAGGATCAGAAGCCTGTTGTAAGAGAATTTCATTATGAAGGCGGGATCAAGGAATTTGTCACTTACCTGAACAGAAGCAAGACAGCTCTCTATGAGGATATCATGTATTTTGAGGGGAGCAAAAATAATGTCTATGTGGAAGTGGCAATGCAGCACAATGATTCCTATACGGAAAGCTCCTACAGCTTTGTAAACAATATCAATACGCCGGAGGGCGGTACACATATGGTAGGCTTCCGCAACGCCCTTACCAAAACCTTTAATGATTATGCCAGAGGGATGAAGCTTTTGAAAGAAAGCGAACCCAACCTTACCGGAGAGGATATCAGGGAAGGTCTGACAGCCATCATAAGTGTAAAGATAGAGGATCCCCAGTTTGAAGGACAGACCAAACAGAAACTTGGAAATTCCGAGGCAAGGAATGCGGTAGACAATATTGTAAGTGAGCAGCTTACCTATTATCTGGAGCAGAATCCCGTGGTGGCCAAGCTGATCTGTGAAAAATCCATTCTGGCTCAGAGAGCCAGGGATGCCGCCAGAAAAGCCAGGGATCTGACAAGAAGAAAAACTGCATTAGAGACAGCCTCACTTCCCGGTAAGCTGGCCGATTGCTCAGACAGAAATCCGGAAAACTGTGAAATTTACATTGTTGAGGGAAATTCCGCCGGAGGCAGCGCCAAATCTGCCAGAAGCCGTGCAACCCAGGCAATCCTCCCCTTAAGAGGAAAGATATTAAATGTGGAAAAGGCAAGGCTTGACAGGATCTATGCCAATGAGGAGATCAAGGCAATGATCACTGCATTCGGTACAGGGATCCATGATGATTTTGATATCTCCAAATTAAGATATCACAAGATCATTCTGATGACAGATGCGGATGTGGACGGCGCCCATATAGCCACACTGCTCCTTACCTTTATCTACAGGTTTATGCCTGAGCTGATCAAGCAGGGATATGTCTATCTGGCTCAGCCGCCTCTCTACAAGCTTGAAAAAAACAAAAATGTATGGTATGCCTACAGCGATGACGAGCTGGATCAGATATTATCAGAGGTGGGACGTGACCAGAATAACAAGATACAGCGTTATAAAGGACTTGGTGAGATGGACGCGGAACAGCTCTGGGAGACTACTATGGATCCTGAAAAGAGAATCCTTCTCAGGGTTACCATGAATGAAGAAGCGGAATCTGAGATAGATCTTACCTTCACTACTCTGATGGGGGATAAGGTGGAGCCAAGACGTGAGTTTATTGAGGAAAATGCAAGGTTTGTAAAGAATCTTGATATTTAATTAGGAGTTAAAATGGAAGATAATATTTTTGATAAGATCCATGAGGTTGATTTAAAGAAAACCATGGAAACCTCTTATATCGATTATGCCATGAGCGTTATTGCATCAAGAGCGCTTCCGGATGTAAGAGACGGACTGAAGCCTGTACAGAGAAGAGTCCTTTATTCCATGATAGAGTTAAATAACGGTCCGGATAAGCCTCACAGAAAGAGCGCACGTATCGTCGGTGATACCATGGGTAAATATCATCCCCATGGTGACTCTTCCATTTACGGGGCTCTGGTCAACATGGCACAGCCCTGGACCTTCAGGTATCCTCTGGTAGACGGTCATGGTAATTTCGGATCGGTGGACGGTGATGATCCTGCCGCCATGCGTTATACGGAAGCCAGATTAAGCAAGATCTCCATGAAGCTTCTGGCTGATATCGACAAGGATACGGTAGATTTTGTACCTAACTTTGATGAGACAGAAAAAGAGCCTTCCGTTCTTCCAAGCCGTTATCCCAATTTATTGGTAAACGGAGTTACAGGCATTGCGGTAGGTATGGCTACCAATATCCCTCCTCATAATCTGAGGGAGGTAGTAGATGCTATTGTCAGGATCATTGATAACAGGGTCAATGATGATAAGGAAACGGAGATAGAAGAGATTCTGTCTATTATGAAGGCTCCGGATTTTCCCACCGGAGGAATTATTTTAGGAACAAGAGGAAGTGAGGAGGCTTACAGGACAGGCCGGGGCAAGATCAAAGTCCGTGCAGTAACAGATATTGAGACTATGCCTAACGGAAAATCCAGGATCGTGGTGACAGAGCTTCCATATCTGGTAAATAAAGCAAATCTGATATTAAAGATCGCCGAGCTGGTAAAGCTCAAAAAGGTGGACGGCATTACGGATCTTCGGGATGAATCTGACAGGGAAGGAATGCGTATCGTCATAGAGCTGCGCCGGGATGCCAACGCCAATATTGTACTGAATCATCTCTTTAAGCATACACAGCTGCAGGATACCTTCGGGGTTATCATGCTTGCCCTGGTGAACAATGAACCAAAGGTATTGAATATTCTGGATATGCTGAAGGCCTATCTGGTGCATCAGGAGGAAGTGGTTACCAGAAGGAGCCGTTATGAGTTAAATAAGGCAGAGGAAAGAGACCATATTTTGCAGGGATTGCTGATCGCCCTCGACTATATTGATGAGGTGATCAGGATCATCAGAGCAAGCCGTACCACTCAGATCGCCAAAGAAAGTCTGATCGAAAGATTTGAACTGACAGAGGTTCAGACACAGGCAATCGTAGATATGAGACTCCGGGCTCTGACAGGTCTGGAAAGAGAAAAGCTTGAAAATGAGCATCAGGAATTACTTGCAAGAATTGCAAGACTGAAGGAAATCCTTGCAGATGAAAAGGTGCTTTTGGGAGTGATCAGAACAGAGATCAAAGAAATATCCGATAAATTCGGGGATGAGAGAAGAAGCAAAATAGGATTCGATGATTTTGATATCTCAAGGGATGACATGGTGCCCAACGAAAATACAATAATAGCCATGTCCAATCTGGGCTATATCAAACGGATGACCATTGATAACTTTAAATCCCAGCATCGCGGCGGTAAGGGCATCAAGGGAATGCAGACCATTGAGGACGATTATATTGAAGATCTTCTGATGACTACCACCCACCACTATATCATGTTCTTTACCAACTTTGGTCGGGTATACCGTCTGAAGACCTATGAGATACCGGAGGCAAGCCGTACCTCACGGGGGATTGCCATAGTAAATATCCTTCAGATGAACCCTGACGAAAAAATAACAGCTATTATTCCTGTAAAGGACTATGAAGAGAATAAAAATCTTTTTATGGTTACCAAAAAAGGTATCATCAAAAAGACAAGGATTGAGGAATTTAAGAATGTCCGCAAAAACGGTCTGGCTGCTATCACCTTAAAAGAGGATGATGAGCTGATAGAGATCAAGATTACGGATAAGGATACGGAAATTTTCCTTGTAACCAAATTAGGAATGTGTATCCGGTTTAAGGAAACAGATTTAAGGGCTACAGGAAGAACCTCCATGGGTGTGATCGGTATGAACCTTGGAGAGAACGATGAAATCGTGGGTATGCAGTTAGACCATCAGGGGGATTCCCTTCTGATCGTATCTGAAAACGGTATGGGAAAGAGAACCCTTTTAGATGAATTTACAGTTCAAAGACGGAGTGGAAAAGGAATCAAGTGTTACAAGATCACAGACAAGACAGGCTATGTGGTTGGGGTAAAGGCTGTTAATGATGAGCATGAGATCATGATGATCACCACAGGAGGAGTCATTATACAGATCCGTATGGAGGATGTTTCCACTTTAGGAAGGATCGCTTCGGGAGTCAAGCTCATTAATCTGGATGAAGGGGTTAAGGTAGCGCGGATCGCCAAGGTAAGAGAGAAGGTTTCTGACGGAGAGGAAGAAATGGAGTCTTCTGAGTTTGAAGAAAATGACGCGGAAGAATCTGTTTCAGAGGAAACTCCTGCAGAAAAAGAAGAAACAATAGAATAATTTATAAGGGGGTTACAAAATGTTAGGAGCAATTATTGCAGCACTGGTCATTATTTTAGTAGTGGTTATTGTGATAACCGGATATAAGAAGGCGCCGCCGGATACGGCCTATATTATTTCCGGTCTTCGCAAAAAGGTGATCATCGGAAAGGCCAGTGTTAAAATTCCTTTTCTGGAAAGGATGGATAAATTAAGCCTTAAGCTGATCGCCATTGATGTTAAGACATCTAATGCGGTTCCTACTGCAGATTATATTAATATTCAGGTGGATGCGGCAGTTAATATTAAGATCAGCAGTGAGAAAAATAAGCTTTCTCTTGCGGCAGAAAATTTCCTGAACCAGAATACCCAGTACATAGCCGGTATTGCCAGAGAAGTATTGGAAGGTAATATGAGAGAAATCGTGGGCAGGATGCGGTTGGAGGAAATGGTAAGTGACCGGCAGAAATTTGCAAATCTGGTAAAAGAAAATGCAGAGCCTGATCTGGCTGCCATGGGTCTTGATATTGTAAGCTTTAATGTACAGAATTTTGCTGACAGTAACGGCGTGATCGATGACCTGGGAATCGATAATATTTCTCAGATCAAAAAGAAGGCTGCTATTGCCAAGGCAGAGGCTGAAAAAGAAGTGGCAGTTGCCAAAGCAGAGGCAGACAAGCAGGCCAATGACGCCAGGATCAATGCAGAAAGAGAAATTGCCAAGAAGAATAATGAGCTTGCCCTTCAAAAGGCAGAGCTTAAGAAATTAGAGGATACCAAGCGTGCGGAAGCAGATGCCGCTTACAGCATCCAGCAGCAGGAGCAGAGAAAGACCATTGAAATTGCTACTCAGGAAGCCAGTATTGCCAAGCAGGAAAAGGAAGTTATCCTCAAGCAAAAGGAAGCGGAAGTAAAAGAAAAAGCCTTAGATGCTGAAATCAAGAAAAAAGCGGAAGCCGATAAATTTGCTCTCCAGCAGCATTCAGAAGCAGAGCTGTATAAGAGAATGAAAAATGCCGAGGCTGAAAAGTTTGAGCGCGAAAAAGAGGCGGAGGCTTTAAAAGCAACGGCAGAAGCCCAGCGCTTTGCAAAGGAGCAGGAGGCAGAAGGTATCAGACTGGTAGGTGAAGCTGAGGCAAAGGCTATCCATGCCAAGGGTGTTGCGGAAGCAGAGGCTATGGAGAAAAAGGCGATCGCATATCAGAAATATAACAATGCGGCTATGGCCGAAATGCTGATCAAGGTACTGCCTGATATCGCAGGCAAGATTGCAGAACCCCTTACCCAGATCGATAAGATCACCATCATCGGCGGCGATAACAGTAATGGCGTAAGTACAGTGGCAGATAATGTTCCCGGAGTTATGACCAAATTATTTGAAACAATGAAGGAAACAGTAGGAATAGACTTATCGGAAATCGTAAAGGCTGACACTTATGATGCCAAGGTAAACAGGAATATCAATATATCAGAGCTTTCTGAAGAGCAAAAAAGCGAGGTAGTGGCAGCTGTTTCAGGTTCAGTGATTAATGATAAGTAAATAGATCGAGACCAAAGTGTTATGAAATAAATCCCAAAGGTCATGAACAGATGACTTTTGGGATTTTTCATCAATAAGCCGACTCGCGAAGCGTGGTGGCGTTTGATAGGTAGGCTGCCTTGTGGAGAGAAGCAGCGTTTGATCAGAATAGGGATAAATATATGCCAAATCAGGAAATCGTTCAAAAAGAATTAAAGTATGTGAAATTAATGGAGGACCTGAAGGAAAAAATCCTTTCAGGAACCCTTAAGGCCGGAGATAAGCTTCCATCTGAAAATGAATTATCCATGAGCTACCAGGTAAGCAGGCAGACGGTGAGAAAAGCACTGTCCATCCTTGAAAATGCAGGCTATATCTATGCGGAGCATGGAAGGGGAACATTTTGCTCTGAACTGGTGCATCATAACAGGAATTCCAGAAATATTGCAGTGGTAACCACTTATCTTTCCGATTATATTTTTCCGAGAGTGATAAAAGGAATAGATACGGTGCTTACGAGGGAAGGATACAGTATCATCCTTAAGAATACGGGAAATTCCAGGAGCCAGGAGGCAAGATGTCTAGAGGAGCTTTTACAGAAGGATATAGAAGGGATTATTATTGAACCCAGCAAAAGCCAGATCTACTGCCGTCATATGAACCTTTATCAGAAGCTGGAGGAATATAATATCCCTTATGTATTTATCCAGGGCTGCTTTGCAAGGATGAACGACAGGCCCCAGGTGCTTATGAATGATTATAAAGGCGGTTATTTAATTACAAAATATTTAATAGAAAAAGGACACAATAAAATAACTGGCGTTTTTAAATCTGATGATATCCAGGGACAGAACAGACATAAGGGATATGTGGCTGCCTTGCAGGAAGCAGGTATTTCTTATGATCCGGACAGAGTGATCTGGTATTATACGGAGGACAGAAAGGTACATCCCTATGAAAGCATTTATCATATGGCCATAAGCCGCTATCCCATGGATGCGGTGGTCTGTTATAACGATCAGATTGCTATGAAGGTGATTCAGGCTTTAAATGATGCGGGCTATAAGGTACCGGAGGATATATCCGTGACAGGATATGATAATTCTTACATGGCGAATATTAACGGAATGAAGCTTACATCCATCATTCATCCTCAGGAGAAGTTAGGTGAGATGGCAGCAGAGCTGATGCTGAAGCTGATCCAGAACGGTATTGAACTAAAGGAAGAAAAAAAGATTTTGATAGAGCCTGAGATCATAGAAGGAAATTCATGCATGGACAGAAAAAACAACTTGTAATGATAAGCATACAAGTTATAACATAAAAGTAACGGTTACGCATAAAGCTATAGAAACAGGAGGGAATTATCATGTTGCAGAAAAAAGAGTACAAGTTTTGGTTCTGTACAGGTTCACAGGATCTGTATGGAGATGAATGCTTAAGGAAGGTTGCAGAGCATTCGGTAAAGATCGTAGAAGGACTTAATAAATCAGGGATCCTTCCCTATGAGGTGGTATGGAAGCCTACTCTGATCACCAATGAACTGATCCGTAAAACATTCAATGAAGCAAATTTAGATAATAGCTGTGCCGGTGTGATCACATGGATGCATACCTTTTCACCTGCCAAATCATGGATATTGGGCCTGCAGGAATTCAGAAAGCCTTTGCTGCATCTGCACACACAGTTTAACGAGGAGCTTCCCTATGATTCCATCGATATGGATTTCATGAATGAAAACCAGTCTGCTCACGGTGACAGGGAATATGGACATATTGTAAGCAGAATGCGGATAGAAAGAAAGGTGGTAGTAGGACACTGGACCGACCCTGTTGTTATGGGAAAGATTGCAGTATGGATGAGAACAGCGGTGGGAATCATCGAAAGCAGTCACATCCGTGTTATGAGAGTGGCAGATAACATGCGGAACGTGGCAGTTACGGAAGGCGATAAGGTTGAAGCACAGATCAAATTCGGCTGGGAGGTAGATGCTTATCCTGTCAATGAGATCGCAGAAAGTGTGGAAGCTGTTTCTGAAGGGGATGTAAATGCCCTTGTGGAAGAATATTATGATAAGTATGAAATCCTTCTGGAGGGAAGAGACCCGGAAGAATTTAAGAAGCATGTGGCTGTACAGGCTCAGATTGAAATTGGGTTTGAGAGATTCCTGGAGGAAAAGAATTATCAGGCCATTGTTACCCACTTTGGAGACCTTGGCGCATTAAAGCAGCTTCCCGGGCTTGCTATCCAGAGACTGATGGAAAAGGGCTATGGATTCGGGGCTGAAGGAGACTGGAAGGTAGCAGCTATGGTACGCCTGATGAAGATCATGACTTCTGATCTTAAAAATCCTAAAGGTACTTCCATGCTGGAGGATTATACCTATAATCTGGTGAAAGGAAAAGAAGGGATTTTGCAGGCACATATGCTTGAGGTATGTCCTTCCATTGCAGACGGTCCCATCAGCATCAAGTGTCAGCCTTTAAGTATGGGAGACAGAGAGGATCCTGCAAGACTGGTATTTGCCTCCAAGGAAGGACATGGAGTTGCCACATCCCTGATCGATTTAGGCAACAGGTTCCGACTGATCATCAATGATGTGGAATGTAAAAAAGTAGAAAAGCCTATGCCGAATCTTCCTGTGGCAAGCAATTTCTGGACGCCTGAACCGGATATGTATGTGGGAGCAGAGGCCTGGATTCTGGCAGGCGGAGCACATCACACAGCATTTTCCTATGATCTGACTGCAGAGCAGATGGGAGAATGGGCTAACGCTATGGGCATAGAAGCAGTTTATATTGACAAGGATACAAAAATCCGTGATTTCAAGAGAGATCTGATGCTTGGGGAAGTATTTTACAGATAAAATGAAAGGGTATGGTTACAGGTATGGACAAAAAATTAATTATTGAAGAGGGAAAAACAGCTCTGGGTATCGAATTTGGTTCTACCAGGATCAAGGCGGTTTTGATCGACGAAAAGGGACTGCCTCTGGCCTCAGGAAGCTATGAATGGGAAAATCAATATGTGGATGGTATATGGACCTATGCTCTTGAAGAGGTGTGGAAAGGGCTGCAGGGCTGCTATCAGGATCTGGTTGAGGATGTTAAAAAGAACTACAATGTAACTCTTACCAGAATAGGTTCCCTTGGTTTCTCGGCAATGATGCACGGATATCTTGCTTTTGATAAGGAAAATAAGCTTTTGGTTCCCTTCAGGACCTGGAGAAATACGATCACAGAGGAGGCAGCTTCTAAGCTTACAGAGGAATTCAATTATAATATTCCTCAGAGATGGAGCATTGCCCATCTGTATCAGGCAATCCTGAATAAAGAGGAGCATGTGAAGGATATTGCTTTTGTCACTACACTGGCAGGGTATGTTCACTTCATGCTAACAGGAAATAAGGTTCTCGGGGTGGGGGATGCTTCCGGAATGTTCCCTATTGATATTAAAACCGGTGATTATGACCAGGAAATGATCGATAAGTTTGATCAGCTTGTGAGTGGAGAAGGATTTTCATGGAAGCTAAGGGATATTCTTCCCAAATCCCTGCCGGCAGGAGAGACTGCAGGGACACTTACCAAAGAAGGAGCCGCTCTTCTGGATATCAGTGGTAATCTCCAGGCAGGAATCCCCGTATGTCCTCCTGAAGGGGATGCAGGAACCGGAATGGCCGCCACAAACTCTGTGGGGGTAAGAACCGGAAATGTTTCCGCAGGAACCTCCGTATTTGCCATGATCGTGCTGGAGAAGGAGCTTTCTAAGGTTTATCCTGAAATAGATCTTGTTACAACTCCCGACGGGGCACTGGTGGCTATGGTACACTGCAACAATTGTACCTCCGATCTCAATGCATGGGTAAATCTGTTTGATGAGTTTGCAGAAAGCATTGGAGCAAAGGTTGATAAAAATAAACTTTTCTCCGTTCTCTATAACAAAGCCTTAGAGGGTGATGCCGACTGTGGCGGTCTTATCTCCTACAACTACTTTTCAGGAGAGCCTGTTACCGGGTTTGATGCAGGAGCGCCTTTGTTTGTAAGAAAAGCAGAGGATAAGTTTAATCTTGCTAATTTCATGAGAGCGCATTTATATTCTTCTCTTGCCGCTCTGAAAGCAGGACTGGATCTGTTATTCAAAGAAGAAAAGGTGGAAGTGGATGAGATGTTCGGACATGGAGGTCTGTTTAAGACCAAAGGAGTGGGACAGAGGATTGCCGCCGCTGCCATGAATACTTCTGTATCTGTAATGGAAACCGCAGGAGAAGGAGGCCCCTGGGGAATGGCCCTTCTTGCCGCCTATATGCAGACCAGGGAAGAAAATGAAAGCCTGAAGGATTATCTGCAAAATAAGATTTTTGCAGGGCAGACAGGAAGCAGAATGGAGCCTGATCCTCAGGATGTGGCAGGATTTGAAAAATTCATGGAACGCTATATGGCCGGATTATCCATTGAACACGCTGCAGTAGATGCACTGTAATTGAAAATGTAATGCAAGGAACGGTAAATTTGCAGCAAACTTTGACTAAGGAAAGGAAAAATTATGCTGGAAGAACTGAAACAACAGGTATATGAAGCAAATATGAAGCTGCCTTATTATGGGCTTGTTACCTTTACCTGGGGAAATGTGAGCGGTATTGATAAGGAAAAAGGACTTTTTGTGATCAAGCCAAGCGGCGTAGACTATGATAAGCTTACTCCCGAAGACATGGTGGTTATGGATTTAGAGGGAAACAGGATTGAAGGACGTTATAAACCCTCTTCAGATACTCCTACCCATCTGGAATTGTATAAGGCTTTTCCTGAAATAGGAGGGATCGTCCATACCCACTCCTCATACGCCACCAGCTGGGCACAGGCAGGAAGAGGGATCCCCTGCTATGGAACCACCCATGCAGACTATATTTACGGAGAGGTTCCCTGTTTAAGATGTCTTACAAAAGAGGAAATCGAAGAGGCATATGAAGAGAATACGGGACATTTGATCGTAAATGAATTCATCAGGATGAAAAAGGATCCTATGGCTGTACCGGCAGTTCTCTGCAAAAATCATGGTCCCTTTGCCTGGGGAAAGGATGCCATGGATGCGGTACACAATGCTGTAGTACTTGAGGAAGTGGCGAAGATGGCCTATCGGACAGAAACCATCAATCCAAAGGTCGCTCCGGCTCCGGGAGAGCTTCAGGATAAACATTATTTCAGAAAGCATGGAGCAAATGCCTATTACGGACAAAACTAAAACTTAAAAATAAAAACCGCCGGATAAAAGTGAATTCCGGCGGTTTTGATTAACATAAGAACAGTTCGCGAAGCGTGCTGTCCGTTGTTTGAGTCAATAAGCCGATTCGCGAAGCGTGTCGGCGTTTGATTTGATGTCAGGGTCTTCCCAGAAAATTACCTGTATAACACATGATATTATATTCTATCTCTTCAGAAAAATCAGGATTTGATTTATAATAGTCTTCATACTTTTGATAAGCAAACCACCGGGATAGATTCCATTTTCGGGGAGAAAGCCTTTTGGGAAGGCAGTTTCCTTCTTCTATCCAAATCTCATTAAGCTCATCTACCTGGAAATCATAGCTTTTTTTCACAAGTCTGGCCGCATATTCCTCAAACCAGAAATCAGAATAGATATTAAATTCTGATTTAATATTATGATCAAAGATAGCGGGAGCAGCATCTAAGGATAAATTTTTCAGGTAATAAAAATCTGTATCTGTTTCGCTTTCCAGATTATATCTGGCAATCCAATAATCCGGATGAGCGAAGGAGAAAACAAGATACAACAGGGTAACTGTAACTAGGCAATATCTGGTATAAGGAAAACCGTTTTTGTAGATCAATACCAGAGCACCGGATAGCAGTAAAAACAAAACAACAAGAGCCCATAATACAAATACTCGTAAGAAAGTCAGATCATATGCTCTGATATAAAGCATCATACGGTATGCACTGGAAGCGATCATAATATAAGTACAGAGAGATATAAAGGTTAGTATTCCTTTGAGCAGCTTATTTTCGCGGAAATATTTCATGCATATCAGGATAAGGATTAAATTGATCAGACATACAAACACCAGCTGAAAAAATCCCTCTCTGGCATAGGAGGAATAGGTGTAATCCTCTGGCAAGGTGCCCAGTCCGCCAAACAGATAGAATATCTGGATATAGCAGAAAATGAGATAGACCAGAGACAGGATCGATGTAAATGTGATTCCCATTACAGGCTCCAGCTTTCTTTTATCAGTGATTTCCTCTTTCATATTATGAAGGGAAAGGCGGCACATAATGCTGTAGGATGCAATAAAGGCAAATAAAAACAGAAAGCCTGTTTCAAAGAGAAAATCAACATTAAGATCAAAGCTCCAGGAAAATAAATCATACAATATATTCGAAAATACGGCGTCCGCCCCGCTAAGAAGGAGCAGGATCACAAACAAAAGAGGGATCGCAATCAAAATACCATAAAAAACATATTTTCCGTTTCTTTCCGGTTTTTCCTGTTTACCATCAATAAACTCATTTACGGAGTCCCCGGCCGTCCGATTCTTAAGAAAGGCTGAAAGATCGGTAAAGGGTCTGAATATAAATACAAAGCTGGTACATATAATGTTGATAATGGATCCCAGATATTTAGGAAAATCCCAAAACTTATCCTCATATAAACTGTGAAGTACCAGATAAAAAAAGAGGAAAAAGATACCCAGCTTATTAAAAAGAAGGAGGATCCATGAATCAGTCATGCAGGTGCTTATTCCCAGCAGGATCATAGAGATAAGAGGAAAGAAAGCTGTTTTTTTGGCGGTAATCCCTGACTTTTTCAAATAAAAGAAGAAAAAGAAGCAGGTTCCGCCTGCGAAAAAAGGGTAGGTAATACCTGAACTGTTTTTGTACAGGCAAAATGTAAAAAATAAAGCATAGATCAGACTGCCTGCTCCCATGAATTGAAAGAGAGGGTTTGCCTCCTTAACAGGTGTTTCAACAGTTTCTACAATATTATTATTTTCAATATTTTCCATTACTTCTCCTCCTTATCAGGATTATGATCTGAATCCTCTACATACTCTAAAATATCACCGGGCTGGCAGTTAAGGGCCTTACAGATTGAATTTAAGGTGGTAAAACGGATCGCCTTTGCCTTGTTGTTTTTTAAAATAGAAAGATTTGCAAGGGTAATATCCACTTCATTGGCAAGCTCGGTTAAGCCTTTTTTCTGTTTTGCCATTTCTACATCAAGATTAATTTTAATTGCCATAATAAGCCTCCTATATTGTAAGGTCATTTTCCAGCTTGTAAGCTACGGCCTTATCAAAAACCTGGGACAATACCTTACACAAAAGTCCGGCAATCACAAAAACCAGAATAACAATAAGAACTGCAGGAGTTATATATAGAAAAAGACGGCAGCAGGTGATCAGTGAAATGAAAAAGCTGTAATTGCCCATTTTATTAAGGCTCTTTACATTTTCAAAAATAAAGCAGTCATTTTTCAGTACGGACCCAAACATTTTGCGGAGCTCTCTGATGATAAGGACCGCAAATATTCCGGAAAGTATAAAAATGATACTGAGCTGAGGAATATTTTCTCCGAAATAAGAATTATATTTTCCGTAGGCGGTTATGATCCCGGGAACAAGAACAGTAACTACAATTCCGGTGTAGTACATGAAGTCCAAAAGAATTTTTGTAAATATAGTTATTTTCCCATTCATAAAAAAACCTCCATCAACAAGTTTAAATGAACTATATCACCATGAAAAATGATTGTCAATAAAAATTTATTGATATTCAATAAATAATTTATGATAATCGATATGAATACGTGATGTAAAGAAAGTGTTAAGGTTATAAAAAATTCAATTTTTTTCCTTCAGGAAATTTATTTATGGTATAATAGAACCGCAGATAATGCAAAAATAAAAGAAAGGCGTATGATATATTGCATTTTAGTCGATCCATATTAAAAGAAAAATTAAATGAAACCCTAAAAGCAGTTTTTCCCATACTTGCAATTGTTCTTCTGCTGTGTTTTACAATTGCCCCTATACCGCCCAGTATATTAATGGCTTTTTTGATAGGCGCGGTCATGCTGATCTTCGGGATGCTCCTTTTTAATGTAGGTGTGGATCTGTCCATGACTACTATGGGTGAAAGAGTAGGTACGATCGTCACGAAATCCAAAAAGCTCCTGATCATCATTTTCATAGGCTTTATCATGGGATTTATCATTACGATCTCTGAACCCGATCTGCAGGTGCTGGCGGAACAGGTGCCGTCTATTCCAAATATGACGCTGATTTTGTCGGTGGCAACAGGAGTAGGTGTATTTCTTGTAGTAGCGCTTTTACGAATGCTTTTTGGTATTGGCCTTTCCTATCTGCTGGTGTTTTTTTATGGAATCGTATTTCTTCTTACATTTTTTGTGCCCAAGGATTTTCTGGCAGTTGCCTTTGACTCCGGCGGCGTTACAACAGGTCCTATGACAGTGCCCTTTATCATGTCCTTTGGTGTTGGTATTGCTGCTATCCGAAGCGATAAGCATGCGGCAGATGACAGCTTCGGACTTGTGTCGCTTTGTTCAGTAGGACCCATATTAGCAGTTCTTATACTGGGAATGATCTTCAATCCCGGACAGAGCGAGGCTGTGTCGGAGTCTATTCCTGTCATTGATAATACAGTAGATCTCTGGAGGATGTTTACAAAAGGGATCCCTACCTACATAAAAGAAATGGCTGTTTCTCTCCTGCCTATTGTATTTTTCTTCGGAGTATTTCAGTTGATCTCAAGGGATATCAACAAGAGTACCCTGATCAGGATCGGGATTGGTCTGGTATATACCTATGTGGGCCTGGTGCTTTTCCTTACAGGAGTAAATGTAGGCTTTATGCCGGCAGGAAATTATTTAGGGCAGACTCTGGCAGGCCTTCCTTATGCATGGATCATTATTCCCATCGGAATGATCATCGGTTACTTTATCGTACTTGCAGAGCCTGCTGTCTTCGTTCTTACCAAGCAGGTAGAGGAAATGACATCAGGGGCAATTTCGGCAAAGGCTATGGGAACAAGCTTATCCATCGGCGTATCGCTTTCTGTAGGGATCGCTATGATCCGTGTACTCACAGGGATATCCATCATGTGGTTTGTAATACCCGGTTATGCCATCGCACTGATTTTGACATTTTTTGTACCAAAGATATTTACGGCTATTGCCTTCGACTCCGGCGGCGTGGCTTCCGGTCCCATGACGGCTACCTTCCTGCTTCCTCTTGCGATGGGAGCCTGCGAAGCGCTTGGAGGAACTATTATTACAGATGCTTTCGGTGTTGTTGCAATGGTAGCCATGACTCCTCTTATCACGATTCAGGTTATGGGTATGGCATTTAAGCTGAAAGAAAGCGGGCTTCACAAAAAGTCTTATGTACCTCTTGAGGAATTTGGAGATATGGAAATTATCGAACTGTAGGAGCGGGATAGCTTATGGGTAAATTATATTTGATGGTAACAGTGGTAGATCGAAAGGTAGCAAAAAAATATCAGGCCCTGTACAAAGAAAATGATCATCATGTTATGTTCTCCAGCCTGGGATTCGGTACGGCCGCCAGTGATATTTTGAATTATCTGGGATTGGAGGCCACAGAGAAGGCAGTGATCTTTTCTGTTCAGGAGGAAGAAAGGTGGCTGCAGATTAAAAAGCAGCTGCAGAGGAAGCTTCGGATCGATGCACCCGGAGGAGGGATTGCCTTCATTGTTCCCCTCAGCAGTATAGGCGGCAAAAAATCACTTCAATTTCTTCTGGAAAAACAGGATTATCAGAAAGAGGAGGAATCAACCTTGAAAGATACGGTACATGAGCTGATCGTAGTGATCGCAAATCAGGGAAATATAGAACTGGTGATGGATGCCGCAAGAAGCGCCGGCGCCTATGGGGGAACAGTACTCCATGCAAGAGGGACCGGGATGGAGAAGGCGGAACAGTTTATGGGATTTTCCCTCGCATCAGAAAAGGAAATGATCTTTATCGTGGCTAAGAAGGAACAGAAAAATAATATCATGAAAGCGATCATGGAAAACGCAGGTGCGGACAGCCGTGCCAAATCTATCGTATTCTCACTCCCTGTTACAGATACGGCAGGATTAAGGCTGATCGAGGAATAAAATTCTATAAAAAGTGCTATAGAACAGACAAGGACAGCTCATTTAAAGGGCTGTCCTTAATTTGAATAAGTTGTATCTATTTAACAATAAGTCCCACCGGGCAGTGATCGGAACCGAAAATATCCTTGTAAATACAGGCGTCTTCCAGAGATGCATTTAAGGATTGTGATGCAACAAAGTAATCGATACGCCATCCTGCATTCTTTTCTCTTGCTTTAAAGCGATAGGACCACCAGGAGTAGGCGCCTTCCAGATCAGGATAAAAATAGCGGAAGGTATCCGTGAATCCGGCCTCCAAAAGAGCCGTAAATTTATCTCTCTCTTCATCGGTAAAGCCTGCGTTTCTTCGGTTTGTCTTCGGATTCTTAAGATCTATTTCCTTATGGGCAACGTTCATATCCCCGCATACGATCACAGGCTTCTTTTTTTCCAGAGATTTCAGATATTTAAGAAAATCATCCTCCCATTCCATCCGGTAATCCAATCGCTTCAGTTCATCCTGGGAATTAGGGGTGTAAACAGTGATCATGTAGAAGGAATCGAATTCCAGAGTGATCACCCGTCCTTCATGATCGTGCTTTTCTATCCCCAGGCCATAGGAAACTAACAAAGGTTCTTCCTTTGTAAAAATGGCGGTTCCAGAATATCCCTTCTTTTCCGCATAATTCCAGTATTGATGATAACCGGGAAGATCCAGCCTGATCTGCCCTTCCTGAAGCTTGGTTTCCTGCAGGCAAAAAATGTCCGCATCAACCTCATGAAAAAAATCCAGAAATCCTTTTTCCACACAGGCGCGGAGCCCATTTACATTCCATGATATGAGTTTTTTCATCATCCTTTATCCTTTCAAAGCCAGGTTCACCTGTTTTTCTTTTTATTATATAGGAACCAGTCTTTGAAGAACAGCCTGCAAATAAACTTTTTATATGCATTTTTATATGAGATATTTAAGGATTAAAAATCCTCTTTTCAATAATATCCAGAGCCCTCTCATTTTCCTGCTGGCAGTGAGCTATCATTTCTTCACTATCCTCTTCTTGAAAGGAAGTAATATCAGCCCCTAGCTGAACATAGCAGATATAATTATCAATAACCTCTATCCGGGAGGCAAAAACCTTAGACTCATTTTGAGGCTGCTGCTCATAAATCTTCAGAAGGATATCCCGGTACTGATTCAGATAATTTTCCACATTTTCAACCTCATTTTCCTTAGCCTTAATGAGGATCATCATATCAATACCTGCCTCCGTATGCTGATATTCTGCCAGATAATCCTCATACATATTTTCGGAAATACCTGTGCGCTCTGCCAGCTCCTCTGCAGTGAGTAAGGTATCCGGCCAATAATTTTCACCCAGAATATCCACAACGGCGTCCTTCAGATCGTCCATAGGTCCTACAATCTTATACCGGCTCCCCGCCTGAAGAACATCCACAGCCCCCTCTTCCCCATTCCCGTCACGGACATAGGCGTGATCCCCCGCCGGATCACGATCACTCCCACACCCGGTTATAAGAAGTAAAAAAATTACCATAATAGATAGAGAACACTTTTTCATAGAATTACCCTATTACTTTTTACAGGCAAGCCAATAAACCAGCCCGGACAGAGGTAAAGCTCTTAAGGAGTCCTTTCAAAAACGCCGGCGTTTAGCGAGGTTTTTTACGAGCTTAGCGTCCGCTGCGTTTTTGTAGAGCGAAAGCGTGGCGACGCAGGGCTTTACCTCTGTCCGGGCGGCCTTATGTCATACCTGAAAAAGTAACATCACCTTTCTTAAACTATTCCTAAGTATTACCATCCATTAGACAAAATATGTAAATCTATGTTAATATAGAGTCCGAAGGAGACCCGAAGATGCTGTTTAATTCCTATATTTTTATATTCATATTCCTGCCGGTCACATTACTTGGCTGGTATACCCTGAATCATTTTAAATTCTATGAGCCTGCAAAGCTGTTTCTGGCAGGTATGTCATTATGGTTCTACGGGTATTTTAATGTTTATTATCTGGGAGTCATTGTTGTAAGTATTCTGGGAAATTATCTGATCAGCTTTTTGATGAAGACTTTTCATTCCAAAAGGATGGGAAAGATCGGATTTATTCTTGGAATTGCACTGAATCTGGGATTTTTATTCTACTTTAAGTACTATGATTTCTTTTTTGAGAATATCAATCAGGTATTCCATACAGGCTTTAACCTGAAGCACATTGTCCTTCCTCTGGGGATCAGCTTTTTTACCTTCCAGCAGCTGTCCTATATTATTGACAGATGCTCAGGGAAGGCAGAGCATTACAGCTTCATTAACTATCTTACCTTTGTTACTTTTTTTCCGCAGCTGATCGCAGGGCCTATTGTTTTGTATAAGGAAATGATGCCTCAGTTTGAGGACAGGAGTAACCGGAGTCTGAATGCGGATCATTTTGCAAAAGGAATTGTGCTATTTACCATCGGCCTTGGAAAAAAGGTGCTTTTGGCTGATGTGCTGGCTTTGCCTGTCAATTTTGGTTTTGAGCAGACTGCTTTTTTGGATACGCCCACTACATTACTGGTGATCCTTGCCTATACCTTTGAAATCTACTTTGATTTCAGCGGTTACAGTGATATGGCCAAGGGTCTTGGAAAAATGTTCAATATTGAGCTTCCGGTGAACTTTAACTCCCCCTATAAGGCCTGCAGTGTAAAGGAGCTCTGGCAAAGGTGGCATATGACGCTGTCCCGTTTTTTTATCCAATACGTTTATATTCCTTTGGGAGGAAGCAGGAAGGGAAAGGCAAGAACCATCATAAATACCTTCATGGTATTCTTTTTAAGCGGTCTCTGGCATGGGGCGAACTGGACTTATGTGGCATGGGGAACCATGCAGGGACTTCTGGTAATCTGGGACAATCTTGGCATTGTAGGCGTAAAGGGAAGCGCTGAAAGGGTTCCTGCCAGAATCTATATCCCCAGATGGCTGGGGTGGCTCTTTACCTTTGGATTTTTTAATCTTTCTCTGTATTTTTTCCGGAGTGAGAGTATGGCGGACGCCTTTCAGATGTTCAGGAATATTTTTGCCTTTAAAAATACAGGATATATTTATAAGGTGGCAGCAAAGCTGGACATACCGGAATTTTATCTGATAAAGCAGGTAGTTAATTTAGCGGCGCCGGAGCTTCTTCAGTATGCCTTTGTAGCAGTATTTATTGTACTTCTTGTGATCAGCTCCTTTGTACTCACCCGTAAAAATGCAGTACAGATCATAGAGGAGCATCCTCTTGATACAAAGCTTTGTGTCTTTGTAACGATTATTTTTGTATGGTGTGTGATTTCTTTTTCACAGGTAAGTACTTTTATTTACTTTAATTTTTAATCAATAAGCCGCTGATGAAGCGTGGCGGTACTTGACCAATAAGCTGGGGATAAATTTTTATGGCTAAGAAATTTTTAAAGAAATTTTTCATAGGAAGCAGTGTTCTATTGCTGTTATGTGTTCTGGCAGTAGTGGTTTTTGATCCTTTTTTTCAGTATCACAAGCCTCTTAAAGGATTAAAGGCAGTTCTTACAGACAAGGAATACCAGTGTGTGGGTTCCCTTAAGACATTTGATTATGACAGCGTGATCGCAGGCTCTTCTGTTTCCGAAAATTATAATAACGGCTGGTTTGACCAGGGATTTGGATGCAGGTCCATCAAGGCCATCCGCTCCTATGGGGCTACAGCGGATCTGTGTTATCTTCTGGATATTGCTTTTGAGCATCAGGAACTGAAATATGTTTTTTATAATCTGGATCCTTCCGCACTGACGGCAGACCCGGAAACCACCTATGAGCTTACCGGCTGCCCCATGTATCTGTATGATGATAATTATATAAATGATGTGGAGTACTGGCTAAATAAGGGTGTGCTTATGGAAAAGATTCCCTATCTGGTAGCCAATTCCGTGATGGGGGATTATGATGAAAATAATTCCTATAACTGGTCTCAGTGGAAGCAGTTTAATTCGGATATGATACTGGGATTGTATATCCGTAAGCCTTCCATTTCGGAGATGAAGCCAAAAAACTATTATGAGGATCTGCTGAGAGAAAATCTGGAGCTGCTTACCAGCCGGATCACTGCCCACCCGGAAACGGAATTTTATGTGTTTGTTCCGCCCTATTCCATGCTCTGGTGGGATAATATTTATCGGGAGGGGGATACGGAGGCTTACCTTTATAATATGGAGCAGGCAATGGAGACTCTGCTTGCCTGTCAGAATGTGAAGCTGTTTTATTTTCAGAATGACAGAAAGATCATTACTGATCTGGAAAATTATATGGATATCCTTCATTTTTCGCCGGAGATCAACCATTACATCTGTGACAGTCTGATCAGCGGAGAGCATCAGATCAATCCGCAAAATTATAAACAAAACATCAGTGAAATGAGAGATCTGGCCTACGAGACAGTAGAAAAGCTGGTACTGCCTTACGAGGACAGGATCAAGGTAGATATTTATGATTAAATTTATACAATTTCAAAGGTTTTCAGTATTGCCCAGATATAAGGAGCTCCAAAGACATTGAGGGATTTCGGGCCGGTAATGGTGTCAGGATTTGCATTTAATTTGTCCAGAGCCTGCCCGAAGGTTGCCTTGGTGATAGATTTGGAACGTCTGTCCACAAAAATCTCGCCTCCTTTCACAGTGTATGTGAAAGGAAGTTTTTTTATGGTGTAAAAGGTTTCGTTTTGATGCTCTTCCAACAATTGCCATAAGGTATCTATTGTCATTTTATTTATGTTCCTGCATTTTGAATGATGAATTCCAACTATTTCCATATTTGGTAGTATTAATTCTAAATCATTACATTGTAATTTGCAACACAATATGACATTTGATTTTAATCAATAAGCTGTCTTAAGAATTGTTCACTTCCGATTCAATCAGCTTCATGATGGTCTTGATGGAACCGAACTGGTTGCTTCTGCCCATAGCATCAATATAGGTCTGTCTTGTAAAATAAAGCTCGATTGCCTTTTCAGCCAAAAGCTCCGGGGTAAGGGAATCATCATCGATCACCATGGAAAATCCCTGGGATTCAAAGGATTTTGCATTCAGGATCTGATCGCCACGGCTGCTTCCTGCAGATAAGGGGATCAGAAGATTCGGTTTTTTGAGGGCTAAAAGCTCACAGATGGAATTGGCGCCTGCACGGGAAATCACCACGTCGGCCATAGCAAACAAATCCTTCAGTTCAGCCTTTACATATTCGAATTGAACATAGCCTTCCTGCTTCAAAAGTGTTTCGTCAACTTTGTCCTTCCCGCAGATATGAACCACCTGAAAATCCGTCAGAAGAGAAGGGAGAGCTTTTCTCACAGCCTCATTCACCGATGCGGCTCCTAAGCTTCCGCCGAATACCATGATGACCGGTTTGTTGGCTGTAAAGCCGCACATATTTAAGGCAGCGATTTTATCGCCCTTTGTGAGTTCTTCACGGATCGGGGATCCTGTCAGTACGGCCTTATCCTCCGGAAGCATGGAAATGGTTTCGGGAAAATTGCAGCATACCTTGTTAGCCACAGGGATACAGAGCTTGTTGGCAAGTCCCGGAGTCATATCGGATTCGTGGATGATGCAGGGAATATGCAAAGCCGCCGCCGCGCGGACTACCGGGACACTGACAAATCCGCCCTTTGAAAATACTACATCCGGCCGAATGTTTTTCAGTATCTTTTTGGCCTCGCCATACCCTTTGATCACCCTAAATGGATCCGTGAGATTCTTAAGATCCAGATAACGCCTGAATTTGCCGGTAGCGATTCCATAGTAGGGGATGTCAAAATCGATGATTAGTCTTTTCTCGATGCCTTCATAGGAGCCGATGTATGAAATTTCATAACCGGATTCCTTAAGGTAGGGGATCAGGGCAATATTAGGAGTTACATGCCCTGCTGTCCCGCCGCCGGTGAGAACTATTTTTTTGACTTTTTGAATGTCGCTCATATAAGAGAAGCCTCCCATTTAGCAATTATTGCAAGCAAAAGATTAGCAATTTCCTTCTTTGATCTGTTCAAGAGCATGTGCAAGCTGGTCAGGACAGGAGGTAGGTTTAAATCCGCAGCGGATCCCTTTTAGTTTAGAAATGGCATCGTCTATCTCCATGCCTGTAACAAGACTGGAAATCCCTTTCAGATTGCCGTTGCATCCTCCAAAAAACTGAACAAATTTAATCTTTCCGTTTTCAACTTCTACGTCGATGGAAGTTGAGCAAGTGCCTTTTGTCTGATATGTCATAATATTCCTCGTACCTTTCTGTAGTCTGTTTCTTCTATAGAAAATAAGTATAGCAGAAAATAATTGCGCTTTCCAGCATAAAACGGCATTTTTGTTGAAAAATGACGGGGACTTACAGCCCCTGAATTATTGAGGGAAAAATCTCATTTTATTATAATGTAAGAAGGAACCAGGTTTAAAAGGAGGAATTATGCTTACAATATTGATCGAACACAAAACACTTACAGGTTTGATATTATTTTCCCTGCTGTTCAGTATTATATGCCAGATCATCTCCGGTGTGATCTATCACCGGATGATTTCTGCTTCAGATCATATGGCTGAGACAAAAAATAAGCAGTTAAATCAATGCAAGGAAAAATATGCCGGTTATTACAAGCTGAACGGAAAAATGGTCAACACAGGGGTATTTGTGGACAGGTTTCTTCAAAAGACCAGCGCTGCAGGAATAAAGCTGTCGTGGTTAAATCACATTTCCGGACAGCTGATGATGCTTTCCGTACTGATCACAGGCCTCTCCGTGTGCCTTTTGCTGGCAGCAGGGAGTACTTTATTTCAGATTATACCCTATTATCTGATCAGTATACTGGGGATGTATCTGTATTTCTCTATTTCAGGGATGGTCAATCTTCAGGAAAAAAAGGATGTATTGCGTATAAATCTGACAGATTATCTGGAGAATTATCTGGCACCCCGTCTGGCAACGGAAAAGGAAAATGCCATGGAGGAAGGGGTAAAGAAGAGAGAAAAATATGGAAAGGAGCTTCTGAAGGAATTAGAGACGAAGGAGGGATCAAAGCAGGAGGAACAGAAGCAGACACAGGGGGCACCTTTGGAGGAGAACCTGCAGCCGGTGATGAGTCAGCATCAGGAGGAACTGGAAAGCCTTCTGGAGGAATTTTTTGCGTAGATCAATAAAACGATAAAAATATATTCTTGACAACCTTATTCCGGGATTGTAAAATAGATACATATTGCGGGTGTAGTTCAATGGTAGAACACCAGCCTTCCAAGCTGGACACGTGGGTTCGATTCCCATCACCCGCTTTTGTGCTGCCCGGATTTATTAAGTATTTATTAACGAAAGGAAAATATCATGATAAACAAAGGAAAGAAAATCTTAGCCCTTCTTCTGACGATTGTATTTGTTGTATCAGCCCTGCCTGTGCCACTGAGGGCAGCTGAAAACAGATTGACAGATTATTCTGCCGTATTTGATGCTGAATATTATTATAATGCCTACGCTGACTTAAGACAGACTCTCGGAAATGATCCCACAGCGCTTTTGGAGCATTTTATCAATGTGGGTATGAAAGAGGGGCGGAGCGGAAACGCTTCCTTTCATGTAAAGGCCTATATGTTAAACAACCTTGATCTTCTTCCCGTATATGGGGTAAAGGATCTGAGCAGCTATTATATTCACTATATTACCTGCGGACAGAAGGAAGGGAGAAGCGGCGTTTATAAAAAAGGGACAGAGCCCCAGGCGGGGATTCTTTCCAGCTATTCGACTTCCTATGATGTGACAGAGGACAGGGCTGTCAATGTGAATCTGGCGGCTTCTATGATCAACGGAATGGAGATCGCGCCCGGCGAAAAGTTTTCCTTCAGCAATTCTATCGGCAGCAGGACGCTTGCAAACGGCTATGTGGTGGCGCCTTCCTTTGCCGGAGGAAGGGTGGTTTCGAGCGTAGGCGGCGGGATCTGTCAGGTTTCCTCTACGATTTATGTGGCCATGCTTCTTGCAGGGATCACTCCTACCGAAAGATATGCTCATTCCCTTCCGGTGGATTATGTTCCGAAGGGGCTGGATTCGGCTATTGTGGAAGGATATAAGGATTTGACCTTTACCAATCAATTTGACTTCACCATTGTGATAAACGCCACAGTAAAGGATGGCGTGTTGACCGTAAGCTTTGTGCAGAAGCAGGATGCATAATGATAAGACAGGGGCTTAATTCGTGAAAAGGAATTAAGCCCCTTTGTTGATCGATAAGCCGATTCGCGAAACATATCGGTGTCTGATTCATTGTGTTTCCTTTTTGTATACCCTGGAAAAGAGGAATACAATAAATACCAGGTTATAAAAAGCACATAATGGAATGTCAACCCACCGGAGCACCTGGCCGCTGATGGCGTCGGCGCCGCTTACCACTGCGATCATATTGTTGTTGATGTAATGCATCATCACAGGAACCCATATATTCTCTGTTTTAGCATAGCCATAGCCGAAGAAGATGGCAAAGCTGATACAGGTAATGATCTGTACGATAACACTGATGATCCAGGTATCAGGGCTGTAAAAGAAAATATTAAGAGGAAGATGCCACAGACCCCAGAATACGCCCAACAGGATTACCCCGGCTTTGAGGCCGAACCGTTTCTGCAGAAGGGGCTGAAAGAAAAAGCGCCATCCATATTCCTCTCCGAAGAATGCGGTATAGGAGAAAAAGAAGTTAATGATCAAAATGAACATTGTAAAATAAGTTGCGGGATCGGTAAATACCTCCGTTAACTCATTCATCTGTCCTTCCAGCGCACAGCCAATGAATAACCTTAAGAGATAAAGGAAGAAGAACAAAAGGACATACATCCATGATCTGGCTTTTTTCTTTCCGGTAAATTTCAGTCCATAGGAAGCGCGTAACTCCTTCTTTTCACACAGCAGCAAGATAAAGCACAGGATACTGAAGATTATAATGGGATAGGAGCAAAGCATGGCCCAGGGAAGGGAGGGAACAAAGAGGCTGGCAATGCACATTCCTATCATGACAATGGTCGCTGCCAAAAAGCCAAAGTAAAATTTAAGAGGAAGCTTTTGTTCCCTTTCTCTGGTAAGGAGCAGAGCCAGTATCACGCCGGCCGCCGGGTAAAACATGTGTGCATTGGCAAAAGCGGACACATCGTTGCCCTGATAATAGCTGAATCCCATCAGGATCCCCATGAGTATGGGAAGCCCAAAGGCTGTAAGTACAAAGATTTTTAGTTGTTTACTTTCGGTTTGAGACCATTTCATCTTAAATTTCCTCCTCATCATCGTCATCTTCTTCGAAATCCTGTCCGGCCAGTCTTTTTTCCCTTTGCTTTGTAAGAGCTCCGGCAAGTAAAAATGCCGGACATGAAATTACAAACAGAGAAGCTACCGTCATAATAATATATACTGCGATGCCTTTGGGGCTGGTATTATTCCATTTGAAAGCAAAAAGCAGGCCGAAAACAGTTCCCACACCTATTGAAGTAAGTATGCTGTACAGCAGGCAGGAGCGGATTCCGGGAACTTTCCTTGTGTGATAGCCCCATACGCCTTTTCTGATCCATCCGATCAGAGAGATAATGGTGATAGACATGAATATGATCCACTCACCTGCCGCCACCTCAAAATCTTTGTTCAAAATAATGGTCTGGATAAGGATTGCGGCCAGCAGCATATAATACATCAGCCAGAATCCAAAATGCTCCACCTTCAGCAGATCCATTTCCTGCCGTTCATCGACTTTCTTTTCAAACCATTTGCGTTTTAGTTTCATTGTCAATATCCATGTCCTTTCTGTATTTGATTTTGCAACAGTTGAAATAGCCAAAATGCCTTACTGTATAAAAGATGTTGGCTCAATCTTGACGATCAGTTTCCTCTGTTTCCCAGAACAGATCATTCAGCGTTTTGTCAAGGGCTTTGCATATGGAAATGCAAAGCTGCAGAGAGGGATTAAACTTCCCTGCCTCTATCATGCTGATGGTCTGCCTGGTAACACCGATCTTATCTGCCAGCTGTTCCTGGGACAGATCCTTTTCTATTCTTGCGATTTTCATTTTTTTGTTTTTCAATATTCACCTCCAGAGCAGATTATTGATATTTCAGATTATAACATTCCCGGGGATTTCTTCTCTCTATTCTTACTGTATCAATAATATACAATATATTTTAATATATGTCAATTATATTTTACATAAATTAAAATATAATTGATATCATGTCGGAAGATAGGAAACAATGTAACAGGAAAACGACACCTTCCGGAATCTTATAGATAGTCCTGAATATCAGGTGTGCGCAGAGTGGTGGGATTTTTGCAGTTTATATCAATTATACTCCCAGCCAAACAGCCAGGTATGCTTGAATTCATACATCAAAAATGGTATGATGAAATCACTAATACAGAAAGGAATCACGGATGGCAAATATATATGATGGGGTATTCCGTACAATCTTAAATGACTGCCGAAAGTTGGTTATCCCCGTAATTAATGAGGTTTTTAGGGAAACATATACAGGGGAAGAAGAGGTACGGTTTTTTCAAAATGAGCATTTTCTAGACCAGCAGGACGAAGCGGACAAGGAACGCATTACAGACACAAATTTTACGGTGTTCGGAAAAACACCAAAGAAATACCACATCGAATGTGAAAGTAGCCTGCCAGATGGAAAGATAACGATAAGGCTTTTTGAGTATGATGCGCAGATAGCGCTAGATGAGGGTGATGTTACGGAGGAAACGTTGACGGTGACGTTTCCTAATACGGCTGTTCTGTATCTCCGGACTTACAAAAAGACACCGGATAAGATGAAATACGTTATCGTTACACCGGGCGGGATGGTACAGTATGACATACCGATTATGAAGATGCAGAAGTATTCTCTTAAAGATATTTTCGAAAAACGTCTGCTGATGTTGCTTCCGTTTTATATTTTTTCACATGAGAACAGTTTTCCGGAGTATAATAGTAATGGACGGAAGTTGGAAGAATTAAAAGCGGAGTATCAGGTTATCTTGGAAAGACTGGATGAACTGGAACAGCAGGAAGTAATCGGGGCATTTGACAAGAGGACGATTATAGAATTGTCTGACGATGTGATTAAAGAGATTGCGCAGAAATATAAAAATGTGCAGAAAGGCATAGGTGATATGATGAGCGGAGCATTGATTGAAACAAGTGCAAGAAAGATTTTAAATCAAGGCATTGGCCAAAACCAAAGAGAAACAGCACTCAGGTTGTTAAAAAGAGGAAAGCAAACGGTTGAGGAAATTGCCGAAGATACAGGTCTTAGCGTGGAAGATGTAGAACAGATGGCTGGCTTACAAACCGTATAAAATAGAACAAAAATTTTATATTGCGGCTGTAAAGCAGGAAAATAGTAAAATTAAGGCTTTCGGAAAAATCTCCGAAAGCCTTTTTAAAAGAAAATAAATAAATTTAAGGTTTATCCAGGTTTGTACAAAATCATGCAATAGCAAACTGACTGTTATAAAGGTTTGCATAAAATCCGTTCTTTGCAATAAGCTCTTCATGATTTCCCTGTTCAATAATATGCCCGTCCTTCATCACCAGGATCACATCTGCATTCTGAATGGTGGAGAGCCTGTGGGCCACAATAAAGCTGGTACGTCCTTCCATCATAAGGGCAAAGGCCTTTTGGATCCTGATCTCCGTTCTGGTATCGATGGAGGAGGTCGCTTCATCTAAGATCAGCATGGGAGGAAGACTCAGCATAACTCTGGTAATACACAGAAGCTGCTTTTGACCACCTGAGAGGCTTCCGCCGTCCTCGCCGATTACAGTATCATAACCGTTAGGAAGTCTCTTAATAAAGCTGTGAGCGTGGGATGCCTTTGCTGCCTTAATGATCTCTTCCTCAGTAGCATCCGGTTTTCCTACAATGATGTTGTCTTTGATGGTACCCCGTTTTAACCAGGTATCCTGCAGAACCATACCGTAGGAGGTACGCAGAGATTTGCGGGTAATATCCTTGATGTTATTACCGTCAACTGCAATACTTCCTCCATCCACATCATAAAAGCGCATGAGCAGGTTGATAATGGTGGTCTTGCCGCAGCCTGTAGGTCCTACGATGGCGATCCTCTGACCGGGCTTTACATTCAGGTTCAGGTTTTCAATCAGCTTCTTGTCCGGGGTGTAGGAGAAGGACACATCCGAGAGATTGACTTTTCCATCTACATCCTTAAGGACTACTGCATCTGCACTGTCAGGTATCTGAGGCTCTTCCTCGATCAGTTCAAAAATCCTGGCGGCACAGGCAAGCGCATTTTGAAGCTCTGTAATAACCCCGGAAATTTCATTGAAGGGTTTGGTGTACTGGTTTGCATAAGAGAGAAAGCAGGTCAGCTGTCCTACGGAAAGTCCGCCTCTTAATACGGCCAGGGCTCCGGTAAGGCCTACGCCGGTGTAAACAAGGCTGTTTACAAACCGGGTGCAGGGGTTGGTGAGAGAAGAAAAGAAGATTGCCCGCAGGGAATACTTTTCCAGTCTGCTGTTGATCTCATCAAATTGCTCCAGAGTCTGTGCTTCTCTGTTAAAGGATTGTACCACCTTCTGATTGCCAATCATTTCATTGATCAGGGAGGTCTGTTCCCCTCTGGTTTCCGACTGGAGTTTAAACATGCTGTAGGTCTTGCTGGCAATAAAGCTGGCCACAAACAGGGATACGGGAGTGATGACTACCACTACCACGGTGATCCCGATATTGACGGAAAGCATAAATCCCAGAGTTCCCAGAATCGTGATAACGCCGGTAAATAACTGGGTGAAACCGATCAAAAGGCCGTCGGCAAACTGATCCACATCCGCAACCACACGGCTCACGATATCCCCATGGGAATGGGCGTCCAGATATTTAAGAGGCATCTCCTCCAGTCTGCGGAAGGCGCGCTTGCGGATATCCTGGATGACATTATAGACGATCTTATTGTTACAGATGTTCATGATCCACTGACTTAAGGCCGTTAACAGAATCACGATTCCCATTTTCTTCAGGATAGAGAACAGGGCCGGCCAGGGGCTGCTTACGTTCAACGCAGAAGGGTCGGCGATGTAGATCAGCCAGTCAACGGCATTTCCTGTCAGAATGGGAAGGTAAAGGGTGAGCACTACAGAGATCACCGCCATGAGAATCGTGGCTCCCATCAAAAAGCGGTAAGGCTTAATGTATCTTAATACCTTCAGAAGAGTTTCCTTTTGTCTGGAACTTGCTTTGATCTTGCTCATGAATTTGCTCCCTCCTTTCTTTCAAACTGGCTGTAATAAATTTCCTGATATACTTCACAATTCTTTAAAAGCTCATCATGAGTTCCCATCCCTGCCACATTGCCGTCATCCAATACAATGATAATGTCGGCGTGGAGCATGGAGGATGCTCTCTGAGAGACGATGAATACAGTGATCTCTCCGGGTAATTCCTTAATGGATTTTCGAAGGGCGGCGTCTGTTGCATAGTCCAGGGCAGAGGAGCTGTCGTCTAAGATCAGGATTTCCGGTTTTTTGACCAGGGCTCTTGCAATGGACAGACGCTGCTTTTGTCCGCCGGAGAGATTGCGTCCCTCCTGTTCGATCATTTCGTCCAGCTTGTCAGCCTTTTGAAGGACAAATTCTTCTGCCTGGGCGGCCTTTATTGCTTCCCAAAGCTCCTCCTCGCTGGCGTTTTCATTACCCCATAGCAGATTTTGACGGATGGTACCCTTGAATAAAACCGCTTTCTGCATGACTACGCCGATCTTGTCTCTAAGCTGGGAGAGGGGATATTCCCTTACATCCCTGCCGTCTACCTTTACAGATCCCTTTTCCACATCATAGAAGCGGGGGATCAGATTTACAAGAGAGGACTTTCCGGAACCGGTGCCGCCGATGACGCCGATGGTGGATCCCTTCTTTGCCTTAAAATGAATGTCTGTTAAGGCTTCTTCACCGCCTTCGTAATAGCGTAGGCTTACATGGTCAAATTCCACAGTGCCAGTCTCCTTTTCGAAAGAGGAATCTACCTGGGAAGCGGGAGCTTCCATTCCTGCCGGAATCTCAAAAATACTCTGTATTCTGTTGCCGCAGGCAAAGGCTTTGGTTACAGTGATGATCAGGTTTGCCAGTTTCACAAGCTCTACCAGGATCTGGGACATATAATTGACCAGTGCGACTACCTGTCCCTGGGAGAGGATACCGGCTTCCACACGGAGGGCTCCCACATAGATAAGTGCGATCAGTCCGCCGTTGATCACCACATAAGTGAGAGGATTCATGAGAGCCGATATTTTTCCGGCAAGTACCTGCAGAGCTTTCAGGTGGTCGGTTTCTTCGTCGAATTTCTGTATTTCGTGCTCTTCTTCTCCAAAAGCACGGATGACTCTGACTCCGGTAAGATTTTCCCTGGTGATGCCCAGCACCTTATCCAGTCCGCCCTGTACCTTTTTGAACATGGGGATGCTGATGAGCATGATGCCGAATACGATGATGGAAAGTATGGGGATCACCACCACGAAGATGAGAGCCGCTTTAACGTCTACGGTAAAGGCCATGATCATGGCACCGAACACAATGAAGGGAGAACGCAGAAACAGCCGCAGCACCAGATTGACTCCGGATTGTACCTGATTAATGTCGCTGGTCATTCTTGTGATCAGTGTGGAGGTTCCTTCCTTATCCATCTGGGAGAAGGAAAGGCTTTGGATATGGGAAAAAAGCCCGTGTCTTAATTTGGTGGCAAAGCCCACCGCTGCCCTGGCGGCAAAGTATTGGGCGGTAACGGCGCAGACAAGGCCGATCAGACCAAGGGCGGCCATGATCAGACACATTCTGATGATATATCCCTTATCGTTGTTCGGGATACCCACATCGATCATGGATGCAACTACCAGGGGAACGATCAGCTCAAAGGAAGCCTCTAATAATTTAAAAAGAGGCCCTAAAATACTTTCTTTTTTGTAGTCTCTTAAATAAATCAGTAGTTTTTTCATTTTGATCCTTTCCGTATCTTAATTTAAAAAATTTTCGATGATAATGGCCTCTGCAGCCTCGTCATCGAGTCCGAAGGTGTTCAGCTTGATCAGCTGCTCGCTGTTGATCCGGCCGATGGCCGCCTCGTGGATGATGGCGGCGTCTACGTGTTTGGCGTCGATTTCCGGGATGGAGCAGACTTCAGCCTGATCCATGATGATGGAATCACACTGGATATGGGCATGGCAGAGAGCATTGCCGATGGCCTTTGGGTGGAAGACCTGCCGGGACTTTCCTCTGGCAACGGAGCGGGAAGTGATCTGGGCGGAGCTTCCTGTTCCGTTTAAATAAATATCCATGTCAGAAATGGCGTTCTGGTCATCGTGAGTCATCAGCTTTTCAATCACAAAAAGCTTTGCATCATTTCCCATCACCACCTCGGTTTCCCGTTTGGTAGAGTCAACTCCTTTGATCTGGGCAGTATCTAAGGTAAAGACAGAATTCTCCTCCATAAAAATTTTGGTCACCGGATTTAAAATTCTTGCTCCGGTTCCCGTCCCTTCTCCGTAATGCTTTTCTTCATAGCGGACATTGGCGTTCTTTCCCACGTGGAAGGAATGGATCCCGTCATGGCGGCTGTCGTTACATCCGCTGTTGTGGATGCCGCAGCCTGCAACGATGGTGACCTCTGCCCCTTCTCCGATATAAAAATCATTATAAACTACATCAACCATTCCGGATGTGGCCACTACCACGGGAATATGAACCTGCTCTCCCTTAGTCTCGCCGCTGATGTAAACATCGATTCCCTGTTTATCCTCTTTTCGCCTGATAGTGATATGCTCCGTATTCCCATGGCACAGGGAATAGCCATTGTATCTTAAATTATATGCCCCTTCCTGTTTGAAACCTTCGCTGTCGATCTGTGTCAGGAGGGACTCTGTGATCTGATCTAAATTAGCCACTGGTTTTTCCTTTCTGTTAATAATTCCTTATGCTCTGCAGGGTGAATTCATACAGGTACAGTCCTTTTCTCCGTGAAGAAGCATGGGAAGGATCTGTTCCTTAGGTCCTAAAGCGTCCACTCTGCCGTCCCGGATTACCATGATCCTGTCTGCCATCTGTATGATCTTTTCCTGATGGGAGATTAAAATGAGACTTTCCTTTTTTTCTTCATGAAGCTTTTCAAACTGATCTACCAGCATGGAAAAGCTCCACAGGTCAATACCTGCCTCTGGCTCGTCAAAAACACATAGCTTGTGTGGTTTCGCCAGAACCGTTGCAATTTCGATACGCTTCATTTCTCCGCCTGAAAGAGTATTGTCTACCTCGCGGTTTAAATATTCTCTGGCACAGAGTCCTACGCCGCTTAGCAGGTCACAGCATTTATTTTCGGGCAGCTCATTGCCGGCAGAAATGGAAAGCAGCCTTTTGACAGTCATACCTTTGAATCTGGGAGGCTGCTGGAAGGCAAAGCCGATCCCGGCGTTTGCCCTTTGTGCGATGCTCCAGTCCGTAATATCGGTACCGTCTAAGCAGATACTTCCGCTGTCCGGTTTTTCAATTCCCATAAGAAGCCTTGCCACAGTAGACTTTCCGCCGCCGTTAGGTCCTGTGATCACCAGCATTTCTCCCGGCTCCACGGTAAAGCTTACATTTTCTATGATACTGATCTCCAAACCGTTTTCAAGGGGATGGAATACAAGATTTTTAACTTCCAGCATAGAGGTTCTCCTTATTTTGTCATTCACTATAAGTACGCATCATACTTGTCATTTGTCTCGTTTAAAAAGACGATTCCAAGGATACTGGGGCCGGTATGAGCGCCGATGGCACATCCCACTCTGCCCTCAAGAATGCCCTTGACGTGATATCTGGATATGAGCTCGCCTTTAAGGTATTTAAAGGCTTCTCTGTCCATTCCATAGACAACGCCGATTTCCTGGTTTTCCAGATTTTTGCCCTTTTCGCCAACCATATCAAGGATCCGTTTCTGTGCCTTTTTCCAGCCTCTTGTTTTTTCTACGGCCTTTAAGGAGCCGTTTTCATCCACAATGATGATGGGCTTGATATCCAGCACTGTTCCTGCCAGGAAAGAGGTTCTGGTAAGTCTTCCACCCTTGAACAGGTAGTCCAGCTCGGAAACGGTAACTGCATGCTCCATGTGCTGACAGAAAAAATGTGCGGCTTCGATCAAAAGTTCTCCCGGAGCGCCGTTTTTTTGCATGCGCAGGAGCTTTTCCACGATCAGTCCATATCCTAAGGATGCACATTTGGTATCGATGATGGTGATTTTAAAGTCAGGATGTTCTTCAAGAACCTGTTCATAAGCCAGCTTGGCCGCGTTGTAGGTTCCTGCGATCCCGGTGGAGAAGCAAAGATAGAGCACCTCATCCCCGCGTTTGGCAAAAGGAAGAAAATGCTCATAGAACATATATTGGCTGATGTGGTAAGTCAGGATATTCTTTCCGGAAGCCTGGATCTGGTAAAATTCATCGGGAAAGATGGTTTCTCCGTCAAAGTAGTCTGTTCCTTCTATTGTAACGGGCGTGGGCATCACATGTAAATTGTATTCTTTTATCACATTTTCCGGCACATCGGAGGCAGAATCGGTAATAATACAAAAGGCCATTTTTTATACTCCTTACTTTAATATAGTTTGTTAAAATTTCCATTTTTACTATACTACATTTAAGAGATTTATGCATCTTAAAAATTTCTGAGGAATTTGGGGAGATGTTGATTTTTTAAAACTGACCAGTTATAATAAATATGTGATTTGTATCACATATTTATTAATAATAATGTGAGAGGAAATAAAATGAAAAGACTTATAATGGATCGGTTACTAAGATGGAAAAATTCTCCTTACAGGAAACCATTGATATTAAAAGGTGTCAGGCAGGTAGGAAAGACGTGGATATTAAAAGAGTTCGGCAGACAATATTATGAAAATACAGCTTACTTTAATTTTGACGAAAATGAAGAATATAGACAATTTTTTGAGACAACCAAGGACGTAAAGCGTATTATCCAGAACCTTACACTGGCTAGTGGGCAGAAAATTCTTCCTGAAAAAACGTTTGTTATTTTTGATGAAATACAGGACTGCCCAAAGGTTATCAACACGATGAAATATTTTTGCGAGAATGCGCCGGAATATCATATTGCCTGTGCAGGATCTCTGCTTGGGATCGCACTAGCTAAACCTTCCTCTTTTCCGGTAGGCAAAGTAAACTTTATGCAGATCGATCCTATGACCTTTACGGAATTTTTGCTTGCTAACGGGGATGAAAATCTAGTGGATTATCTGGAAACCATCGATACTTTGGAACCGATTCCAGATGCCTTTTTTAATCCGTTATATGAAAAACTGAAGATGTATTATGTTACGGGAGGTATGCCGGAAGCTGTGCTGATGTGGACCCAGGCACGTGATGTTGATGCCATGCAAGAAGCGCTTTCAGGTATCCTGGGTGCATATGAGAGAGATTTTGGAAAGCATCCTGATGTAAGTGAATTTCCAAAAATTTCGATGATATGGAAGTCTATTCCCTCACAGCTGGCCAGAGAAAATAAAAAATTTATCTATAAGGCAGTAAAAGAGGGGGCAAGAGCCAGAGAATATGAAAATGCGCTTCAATGGCTTGTAGATGCCAGATTAGTACACAAGGTATATCGCAGCAGTGCACCGGGAATTCCGGTTTCGGCCTATGATGATCTGTCAGCCTTCAAAATCTATCTTGCAGATGTGGGATTGCTTCGCCGTTTGTCAATGCTCTCACCCACAGCCTTTGGGGAAGGAAACCGCTTATTTACAGAGTTTAAGGGGGCATTGACTGAAAATTATGTACTGCAGACATTACTCACTCAGTTTGAGGTCTTTCCAAGATACTGGAGTCAGAGTAATCCGCCCTATGAAGTTGATTTTTTGATTCAGAGGAATAACGATGTATTTCCTGTGGAGGTAAAGTCAGAAGCCAATACAACCAGCAGAAGCCTGAAAAAGTTTAAAGAACTATTTGATGACAGGGTGAAGCTGCGGATCAGGTTTTCTTTAAATAACTTAAAATTGGATGAGGATATCTTAAACATTCCTCTGTTTATGGCTGATTATACAGATCGGTTAATTGGGATTGCATTGCATAAAAAGGATTCATTATGAAAAAGAAAGAAAAAACCCTTTGTACAGAATTGATCTGGATGGTCATTGGTTCTAATATTATGGTTACCTGTGTTCTGGGGCTTATTTTTACGATGATCGTATTTTATGAGACTTCGCAGCGGGAAAAAGAGAATATGGATTTCTATATGCAGAGTATTCAAGAACAATTTGCAGGAAAACTGCAGTTTCTTGAAGAGGGTGTTGCTTATCTGAGAGATAACGAGATAATGTTGGATTTTTTTCAGAATGATAAGGGAAAAAAGGAAGATATTCTTTATCAGCTGGAGCAGGGGGTGAACTTGTTTTCAGAGAGAAATATGATATCCGAGACCTATCCGGTAGTTCGGGATTTTTATATATTTAATAAGGAGATGCGTTTTGTAGGAACACATTTTTATCCTGAAAGCATGTCGGCGAGGAATTCCATGGATCAGTATTTTCGGGATTGCCTTTCCAACTATGGAAATCAGGATCAGATTTTTTATTATCGTCAGCATGGAAATTATATGGACCTGTGTTTTGCGCTTTATGACTATGATATGGAAGTGATCGGATATTGCGCTGTTGCAATAGAGAAGGAGAGCATTGACAGTATTTTCCGACAATTGGAGAAATATAAAGATTATTATTGGATATTGGAGGATAATGCGGGAAAAGAAGTGGGCGGAAATACACTTATGGAATTTAACACAGATATGTTGACGGAAAGAGAAGGAGTAGTTACCTGCGAAGGGCAAAAATATTTTTACCAGTGGAAAACAGGGAGCTTTGGTTTAACCTCCTACATTATGATTCCAAAAAAGATGTTGTATTTGTCTATAAAGCCTATGTTACTGATGTGTTGGGGAATTTTTCTCGTTTCCTTTATTGTTGTAATGGGGGCAATTTTGTTTTTCTCTGTTCGAACGGCGAGACCCTTGGAGAATATAGCAAAAAGGATTCAACAGGTTGGTACAGGCGACTTTGAGACAAGCCTGGAAGAATATAGGATTCGGGAGTTTCGGGAGATCAGTGATTCTTTTAATGAAATGACCCGAAAGATCGATCAACTGATCAAAGAGGTATATGAAAATCAAATTTTAGCACGGGAAGCCAGGATTCAGTATTTACAGGCACAAATGGATCCGCATTTTATGTTTAATGTGCTGGCTATGATCAGCATGAGGGTGAAAAGAAATAAAGATGAAGAACTGTACCAGATGATTACTGCGTTTTCAGGTCTGATACAGGGTAAAATTTTCCGGAACGGGGAGATAGAAATTCCATTGGCAGATGAGATGGAAATTGTAGGATTTTATCTTTATCTTCAGGGGCAGCGTTTCAGGGACATGGTTAATTATGATATTGTCTGGGAATCAGAGGATCTTAAACAATATAAGATTCCCAAACTCAGTGTAGAGCCATTGGTCGAAAATGCTATGATTCACGGTCTGGAGCCGAAGGGAGATAAAGGCAGTATCCGTGTAGAAATCCGAACGATAAGGGAGGAAGATAAGGAAAGCAGATTATGGATATTAGTGGAAGATGATGGTGTAGGTTTTGACATAGAAAAGTTGAATTTTCAAGTGAAAGAAGATGAGAAGCATCCGCGGGTGGGTATAATGAATATTCAGCGTCTGGTGCAGAATTTATACGGAAAATCTTTTGGAATGTCAATAAAGAGCAAGCCGGGAAAAGGAACCCATATTGAGTTGGAGCTTCCGCTTATCCGGGCAATAAAAGGAGAGTAAGCAGGTATGTGGAAGGTGTTGCTGGCAGATGATGAGCCGTTTGTGAGAGAGGGGCTTCGGGAACTGATCTCATGGGAGGAGCTGGGATATAGCCTGGAAGGCTGGTACAAAAACGGAAAAGAACTTTTGGAACATATTCCTGAATTGCAGCCGGATTTAGTTATACTCGATATTCGAATGCCAGTGCTGGATGGTTTGGAAGCGGCGAAGGTCATCAGTGAGGAATGGCCGGAAATTGCAGTTATTCTTTTAACTGCATATTCTGAATTTGAATATGCCAAACAGGCAATTGATTATGGTGTAAAAAGCTATGTGATGAAAAGGAATGTTCTGGAGGAGCTTCCGGAGTCATTGACGAAAATGAAGGAATATCTGGAGCAAACCCACGAAAACATAAGGAAAAAGAAGGATATGCTCCGATTCCTGCTGTATGAATCAGAATATATGGATCCTCTGCAGGAGAGCAAAAACAACGTTTACCGTTGGTATGAAAAGCATTTCAACAGTTTCTGTCTGGTGGTGATTAAAGGGTATATAGGAAATAAGGAAAACAGAGAATCCATAAAAGAGCAGATGGAAAAGAAGATTGGAACTGTTTTTGCAGAGTGGGAAATACAGGTTTTAGCTGTAAGCGTAATGGAATATGTAATTCTCGTATCAGTGGAGGACATTGAGGAAGAAAAAATAAAATCAGTTTGTTATGATATGTTGGCGGGAGATACAGAAGGAAATCTTATGGCTATTGTTGGAAGAACATATAGAGGTATTGACAAAATCAGCAATGCCTATAGTGAAATCCTGAATTATTTATGTACACATTTTCTGGATTGGAATGAAAATAATCTGAATTTGGTTTTGATCAATAGAGAATCGCATTCATGCAGAGAAAAAATTTCTGTGATTACAGGCAGAATGCTTCTGTATATGGAACAGGGCAATATAGAAAAAACCACCTGGGAAGCAGACGAATTTTCCAGATATATAAGGAATCTTTCGGATACTCAGATCCGGCGGGCTTGCTTATTGATCCTGACAGAATGCCGGCGGGTCTGCAGAGAGTATGGATGGGAAGATGATGAAATTTTGAAGATTGGCCAGGAGGAAGGGGATACCCGTGTTTTGCGCAGCAGCAGTATTACAGCATTGATGGATTGGATGAAAGGCTGTATAGTGGGAGTAGCTGAAAAGATAAACAATGAGAGAACAGGCGATGAGGATTTAGTAGGGAGAGTAAGAGCTTTTATTGAAAATAATTTTGCAAGAAGATTAACACTTGATGATGTAGCTGAGGCAGTGTATGTAAATAGAAGCTATTTGAGCCGTATCTACAAGCAAAAGACGGGAGAAAACCTTTTTAACGCCATAAATCGGAGAAAGGTGGAAGAGGCCAAAAGACAAATGGCAGAAGGAAATAAAAAGATATGGGAAATTGCAGAGATGGTAGGTGTGGAGGATACAGCATACTTTTCTAAAATGTTTAAACGATATACGGGATATTCTCCCAGAGAGTATGAACAGACTCTAAAAGGCCAGAGGAGAGAGTAGATGAAAAAAAGGTACGGAGCGTTGATATTGACTGTTCTTTGTCTGTTTGGTTCGGGATGCGGAGCAAAGGAAAAAAGAGAGTTGACAGAGATTACTTTGCTGCACGGGTGGGGAACCATGGAAGAGGATCATCAGGCAATGAGACAGATATATCAGGATTTTGAGAAGGAGAACCCTGATATCCGACTGAATCTGCTTTCGATGCCATCATCGGAAAAAGCGGTTGCCAAAGCCCGGGATATGCTGGCTGTAGGAAAAGTTCCTGATCTGATATTTACCGGAGGAGAAGGAAAAGATGATCTTTACCCTTTTATGGTGAATTATGGATATGCTCTGAATTTAATGCCCTATATTAAGGCGGATCAGGAACTAATGGATTCTGTCTCGTCTTCTGTATTAAAACAGTGGGTTAATGAGAAAGGGGAACTTTATACAGTTTCAGATGTACTTCTGGTAAGCGGATATTGGTATAATAAAACAATCTTTCAGAATGCAGGGATTAAGGCAGTGCCAAATACGTGGAAAGAGTTTTTTGACTGTTGTAAAAGAATCTGTCGGTGGGCTGAAGAAGAAAAAATATCTACGATACCTCTTCATCTTGATTCGGAGACCTGTCTTCATTTGACAGATGCCGCCATGGAGCCGGGAAAGGACGATAACGAGGAGCTAATGAAGGCTCTGAAACAGCTTCAGATGCTGAAACAGCTTTCTAATGTAGAGAATGAGGATTTTGCATATCGGGATAAAATGAGAAGCTTCAATATTGGTCATTCGGCAATTTGTGTCAATGGAGTGTGGGCTCAGCCGATGCTGCAGCAGAATCTGAAAGTAGGATACGCACCGTTTCCTTCGGAAGATGGTGATGGAATTGGAATGGTGTCTGCCTGTACGGGTTATCTTGTAGGAAATTCAGGAGATGAAAAGAAAAACCAGGCCTGCATTCGATTTTTGAAATATATACTCAGCGAGCCGGTACAAAAAAGAATCCTCAAAGAAACAGGGCAGATTCCGTCAAATCCAGGGATTGATTTAGAAGAAGTGTATGCGGAGCGGCCGGAGCTTTATGAAGCATATCAGGTAGTAATGGAGGCAGAGGAATTCAGGGAATTACCTGTAAATCGATGGAACAGTGGATGGATTGCAGGCTATAGTCAGAATATTGCAGGATTTTTGAAAGAGGAGATAACTCTGGAAGAATTTTTAGATGAGATTGAAAAAGGTAAATAAATAACAAGAAAAAGTAAATAAATAACAAAATGCGGCAAAGGTGACAAATAAATTGCTTAAAGCAAAATTTATTTGTCATCTTTTTGCATTCGTATTATACAAAATAAATATAATACAAGTTTTTGGTAAACAATATCGATAGACTTTGAGATCGGGAATATATATTATTAGATAAATTTCATAAATAAACATAGGAAAGGGAGGAAGATCAATGAAAAAGAAACAATTGTTGGCGCTTGGCCTGGCTGCAATAATGGTTATGGGGAGCCTGGTTGGATGCGGAAATTCCGGCGGGACATCTGAAAAGGAGTCGGGAAGCGCTGATACGGAGACAGAGGATATTACAACGGATGCTGATCCTGACGAGAATCAGGATACTTCGGTCGATGAGGAGGCAGATAGCTCCGATAATGAAACAGCTGGCGGTGACAATTCAATTTCCGGAGAAGTGCGTCATGCCTTTTGGGATGCGGCACAACAGAGTTATCTGGAAAAATGTGCAGAAGAGTTTAATAAACTCTATCCGAATATTAAGATCACACTGGAGCCTAATGTATGGGATGAGTATTGGACAAAACTGGAGGCAGGCGCAACAGGAGGAAGCATTGCAGATGTATTCTGGATGAATGGCCCCAATATTACGAAATATGCACAGGGCGACATCCTGATGCCGATTGATGATTTGCTGGAAAGTTCTGACCTGGACAAGTCAAATTATCCGGAAGGGTTGGTAAACCTTTACAATATTGATGGAAAACAGTATGCACTTCCCAAGGATTTTGATACCATTGGCGTCTGGTATAATAAACAGATTTTTGACGATGCCGGAGTACCCTATCCGACAGATGATTGGACCTGGGAGGATATGGCAGATATGGCAAAACAGCTGACTAAGGACGATGGAAGCGTATATGGGATAGGAGCTCCTTATGATACCCAGGTCGGCATTTATAATACAATTTATGCATCAGGTGGAGAGATTATTTCTGCTGATAAGAAGTCTTCAGGTTATGACCAGCCTGAAACCCAGGCAGGAGTAGAATGCTGGGTCGATCTGCAGAAGGCAGGGGTTTCGCCAAGTGCTTCTTCTCTGGTAGAGACAGCGGCAAATGTTCAGTTTCTTTCGGGACGTCTGGCTATGTATTGGGGCGGTTCCTGGTTCCTGGCTCAGGTTTTGGATTCTGACTTAAAAGACCAGATTGATGTGGTGGAGCTGCCTTCCATCAATGGAAAGAAAGCCACGGTTATCCACGGACTGGGAAATTGTATTTACAAGGATACCAAGAATCCTGAAGCAGCATGGAAATGGGTAGAATTTCTGGCAGGAGAGACAGCTAATGAATTGTCAGCAGAGACAGGTGCTGCTATACCGGCATTAAAAGGAACAGCAGAAGGCTGGGTAAACAAAAATACAAACTATAATCTTCAGTCCTTTATTAAATCTTCTGAAGAATACTCTTATGCGTATCCGGCATCTGCCAATACGGCAGAGTGGGAACAGTATCAGGCTGATAACCTTAAGAAAGCTTTTAATCTGGAGGTTGATGTAAAAGAGGCCTGTGAGGCTGTTGCGGAACAGATGAATGAAGTGCTGGCAAACGAGTAACGGTTATGGGGATGCAGAACGGCATCCCCATTTTTAAAAGCAGATTGGAAAAGGAGGAGCGGCGGATGAATAGGGGAAAGAAAAAAAGCCATGCCAAAGAATACGCGTGGGGATATGCGATGATCGCACCTTTGGTTTTAGGGTTGGGTGTCTTCTATTTTTACCCTGTATTTAAAGTATTTTTTGACAGTTTTCATGATGTAGGTGCATTTAACAAGAGAAAGTGGGTAGGACTCGCGAATTACCAGAAAATGTTCCAGGACCCTGTTATGTGGCAGTCCCTTGGCAATACGGTGAAGTATGTGCTGATTATTGTACCTGCAGTACTTATTATTTCTTTAGTTCTTGCAAGTCTGTTGAATACAGGGATTAAAGGACGTTCTTTCTTCCGGGTGGTTTACTTCATACCAGCAGTTACCATGGGAGCAGCCATAGCTATGATCTGGCGTTGGATGTACAATGGCGATTATGGAATCCTCAATTATATCCTTAACCTGTTGGGGCTGGAATCCGTACAGTTTTTAAGTAATACAAAAACGGCATTGGTATCTATCAGCATGGTCTCAGTGTGGAGCACAACAGGATACAATATGATTATTCTGCTGGCCGGTATTCAGGGCATTTCAAAATCCTACTATGAGGCGGCATCTATTGATGGGGCTAATGGGATTAATCAGTTCAGACATATAACTTTGCCTTTGGTTACGCCGACACTGTTTTTTGTAATGATCACCACGCTGATAGGAACATTCCAGACTTTTGATACCATTTATATGATGATAAACAAAAACAGCATAGCAATGGAATCAACTCAGAGTATGGTAGTTTATTTTTACAGGAATGCTTTTGAATATTCGAAAAAAGGATATGCATCTGCGCTGGCAGTATTTCTGTTTGTGATCATTATGGTCATTACGGTATTCCAAATGAAGATGCAGAATAAATGGGTCAATTATGAATAGGAGGAAGGAGCATGAGAGAAAGAAAAATTAAATGGGGATATGTTATTATCTATCTGGTTTTGATAGTGGGGATCCTGATCACAGTTCTGCCGTTTATATGGATGTTTCTTACCTCCTTAAAGAGCCAGTCAGAAGCAGTAAAGGTTCCGCCTGTGATTTTTCCGTCAGTTTTGCGGTTCGAAAATTATTCCAATGTTTTTACGAAAATACCTTTTGCCAGGATGTACCTTAATACGATCATTTCTGCCGTTGTTACGGTTGTGATGCAGCTTTTTTTGTGTTCTATGGCGGCTTATGCATTTGGAAGGATTAATTTTCCCGGAAGAAACGTGATTTTTGCAGTACTTTTGGCAGTGTTGATGGTACCGTCATCCTTTTTTATTCTTCCACAGTACCTGATTATTCAAAATATGGGGCTTTTGAATACAATTCCGGCATTGTTTATTCCAAATCTGTTTAGTGCATTTGGTACATTTCTTTTAAGACAGTTTTTTATGGCACTTCCGGATGAACTGGAGGATGCAGCAAGACTGGATGGATGTAATCATTTTATGATCTATTCGCGGATCATGCTCCCTCTCATCCGCTCTGGTCTGGTAGCGCTTGGTATCCTGACGCTTCGCTTTGCATGGAATGATCTGATGTGGCCGTTGATCGTAAATACTTCTACAGAAAAAATGACGCTTTCTGCCGGTTTATCCTTTATGCAGGGGCAATATGCAACGGATTATCCCACAATGATGGCCGGAGCTGTGATGGCGGTTCTTCCGCTTCTGGTCATGTTTGCAATTTTCCAAAAGCAGTTTATAGAAGGCGTCGCCATGTCAGGAATCAAAGGGTAAATTTACAGAATAAAAAGATAAGGTTACCTATTATTAACAACGGGCAGTTTGTAAAGTATACTGCCCGTTGTCTGATGTAACAGAATTATTGTCAGAGACCGTTTGAGAAAGAAGACCCCTCTTCCAGATCAAACAGCTTTCCGGTCGCGAAAGGACTTCCCACATCACAGCGTCCATGGTGATAGGATTTACGGGAAGCCCCGTCCTCCATGGAGTCGGATGCTTCCACTTTAATGCGGCTGACTCCGGCCTGTGTCATGGAATCAAGCATATTGATGATATCTTCTACACAATCCATAATAATCTCCTTTGGTAATGACAAAAAGGACAGCAGTCTGCCCTTTTTGTCAAAAATTATACTATATTCAACAGTTACATAAGCTTCTAGTGATGGAACAGTCTGATGCCTGTAAAGGCCATTACCATCTGATATTTATTGCAGCATTCGATCACCAGGTCATCCCGGACAGAACCGCCGGGCTGGGCAATATATTTTACGCCGCTCTTATGTGCCCTCTCAATATTGTCAGAGAAGGGAAAGAAAGCGTCGGAGCCAAGAGTCACATTCTGATTTCCGTTAAGCCAGGCTCTTTTTTCTTCCCTGGTAAAGACGGGAGGCTTTACTTTAAAGCGCTGCTGCCATTCACCGTCTCTTAAGACATCCTCATATTCATCCCCGATATAAACGTCGATGGCATTGTCCCTGTCGGCACGTCCGAGTGTATCGAGAAACTGCAGATCAAGCACCTGGGGGGCCTGACGCAGATACCAGTTGTCTGCCTTCTGACCTGCCAGTCTGGTGCAGTGGATTCTGGACTGCTGTCCTGCGCCGATACCGATGGCCTGCCCGTCCTTCACATAGCATACGGAATTGGACTGGGTGTATTTCAGAGTGATCAGGGCAATCTTCAGATCGATAAGCGCTGATTCGGGAAGCTCTTTATTTTCGGTCACAATATTGGAGAGAAGATCTCCGTCAATATCAAGCTCGTTCCTTCCCTGTTCAAAGGTAATTCCGTATACCTGCTTTCTCTCAATAGGGGCAGGCTCATAGGAGGGATCGATCTGGATCACATTATAATTTCCTTTTTTCTTAGCCTTTAAAAGCTCCAAAGCCTTGTCTGTATAGCCGGGTGCGATCACACCGTCAGAGACCTCTCTTTTGATCAGCCGGGCGGTGTCTTCATCGCACACATCGGATAAAGCAATGAAGTCACCGAAGGAAGACATTCTGTCAGCTCCTCTGGCTCTTGCATAAGCACAGGCAAGGGGGGAGAGCTCTCCAAGATCATCCACCCAGTAGATTTTGGCCAGGGTTTCGGTAAGAGGCAGGCCTACTGCCGCTCCGGCAGGAGAAACGTGTTTAAAGGAGGTGGCAGCAGGGAGCCCGGTGGCTTCCTTTAATTCCTTTACCAGCTGCCATCCGTTAAAGGCGTCCAGAAAATTAATATACCCCGGTTTCCCGTTTAAAACTGTGACGGGAAGGTCTTTGCCATCCTCCATGAAGATCCGGGAAGGCTTCTGGTTAGGGTTACATCCATATTTAAGTTGAATTTCGTTCATTCTATCCTCCATGTTTTATCTGTTGACAGTTCAATCGTTATTTATTTTTGTTCAGGATCTTTGTCTCATAGCCGCCGTCCGCAATATTAATAAATCTCACGAACAGTGAAACCTTATTCTCCTCGTTCAGGCTGTTCCAGAGCTGGTCTGCAAATTCATCAATGGTTCCGGAAATTTTTACCGGCTTGGGTTCTCCCTCAAAGCTTGGGAGGGGATTGCCGTCATGCATGTAGGTGTGAATGAAATGTCCCTCTCCGGCAGCAGGATTTTCATAGGAAAAGGTAAATCTGTTGCAGGCATCAGGGCTGCCGTTATTGCTCTTTAAGATAGACATGGAATAATCATAATTACCGTCCTTAACACATACCAGTCCGGAAATCCTGGGGGTGTAATTGGGCCCGTCCGGCTCGAATTCACGACTGCGCAGAGATTCTTCAAAGGTCAGCCCTTTTTGAAGGCCGTCATAGACAGTATCTGTCTGATCTCCGTTGGTGACGATGGTCATGTGCCCGGATACTCTTACCGGTGCATAAATGACAAGGCTGGGATCTTCCATTTTGGCCGGGTCGTGACACTCCGTGCGGATACCTTCTCCTTCGGTGACAAAAACGCGGTTGCGGCTGTTGGTACTCCTGCCCATGATAAAGTATGCGATCACCGCCTTCGATCCATCCTCAGATCTTCCGATCACAATGCCTCTGCCCGGATAAGCGTTTTCTGAAAGCTCCTTTGAGAGCGATAACATGTTCATTTCCTGTCCCTCCTTTTTGGGTAAGCCGACTTGCGGCAATCGTTATCGTTTGCATATTCATCTTAATAATAAAAGAAGAGTATGATGATTGCAACCCTCTTTTTCTTTTGTCTGAGCAATGCGAGAAGTTTTGTCTGCTGCCTTTTGGTTTCCTCCAGGGTCTGCAGATCTGTCAGGCTGTTCCCATAAAGGAAAGCCTCATAGCTGTCCAAAAATTGTAAAGCTTCTGCTTCATTCACAGCAGGCAGCATCCGTTCCTTAAATTCCGACAGGGTTTCCTCTTCTTTTCTCCGGATTCCCATAAAGGATAAAATTTTCAGATTTCTGGAAACCTCTGCTTTAAATTTGGCTTCTATCGGCATTTTCTGATATCTGTACCGGGTGATCAGAAAATTAAACAGCAACAGAAGGATAAGGATACCGGAAATAAATAAAAAGCTCAGTCCTATGATCTGAAAAAGCCTGCCTATATTGTTTGTGACAGGATAAATGGAGGATTTCTGCAGGTCTTCCGTTTCCACTTCAGATGGACTGAAGGTTTTTGATTCAGATGATTCAGCTTCCGGTATTTGGGCGCTTAAATTGGCGGCGGCTTCCGGGTTTCTGTTTTTGACAGCCCAGGAGGCATAACGTGTCTGGGAATAACCCGGAGTTGGTTCAAAGGGGATCCAGCCGATTCCCTCAAAATACACTTCCGGCCAGGCGTGAGCCATATTGGAATACACCAGGGTTTCTGATCTGCCTTTAGCGGGGACGCAAAATCCCTGAACAAACCGGGCCGGAATACCCTGAGCCCTTGCAAGAAGGGTAAAGGCGGTAGCGAAATAATTACAATACCCTTCCCTGCTTTCAAGTAAAAAATAATCCAGAAAATCAGAAGCATTTGTGACGGTTTCCGGCAATGGCCCCGGTGTGCGGGTATAGGTGAAGGAGGAGAGCTCCCTTTCAATAGCCTTAAGCTTATCCGCAGCTGTCCCGGCACCCTCGGTAATATTCTGAAGATACTTTGTTACCTCTTCGGAAAGAGTGATATCCTCCAGGTAATTGTCATAGATCACCTGTCTGTAATGCTGCATATCATTTATGGTTATGCTTTCCTTAGTGCGGTTTTCAAAGATTCTGAGAATCGACTGTAATTCGTCTTCCTCATATTCCAGATATTCCCCGTTGTTTAAAAATTGATGGAAGATCTCCTGTCCGGCATTTAACTGATAAAAGGATATTTCATACTCTGTTCCGTAACCCCTTCGCCGGTCAAAGAAAAGGCTGCCGCCGGATTCCTGAAAGCTTAAGCCGGAAGAGTTTTGCCGGATCGATGAGGCTTTCAGCGGTGCAAACAAAAATTCTGACCGGAAATACCGGTAGCTGACAGTGATATCTATTTGCGACAGATAATCAGACTGGTAATCCCTGTCATATCTCTGGATGGCGTAAAGCGTCTGCAGGGTGTCCATATAGCGCTCTTTGGAGGTATCCTCATTTTGCTGGATCCATTCTCTTCCGTTAAAGGTATCATATACCTTACCGGTCAGATAAATATTGGTCTGAGACTTTGTTTTGCTTTGGATGGTCATGAGCTCCCGGTCGGTTTCCAGAGATCTGCTTCCAAGCTGGCTTTTTTCCGAAAATCCGCTTAAGGAGAGATCATAATCGTCACTGCTGATTCCCGGAAAATTGTAGGAGATCTTTAAAAAGGATTCCCGAATCTGCCGATAAGCATTTTTAACGATCTGCCAGTCATAGGGCTCCTCGGGAACAGAGGGAAGAAGCATCAGCAGAAAATACAGTGCAAAAAAGGGTGTGATCCACAGCATATAAGCCGAAATGTGTCTGATTTTTTCTTTTTTCCAATGCGTCTGTGTCCATTCCGTATAGATCAGGGCAGAGTAACACAGGATAAAGGCAACGCTGACTTTGGACAGTTCTCTTTCTGCGAACAGGCAATACAATAATGAAAGAAAAAGGAGCAGCAAAACCAAAAGCTTGATTCGAAAATTCTTTTCGATGACCGTCTGCAGGAGGTAACAGAGCAGGGAAAGAAAAATGATCTGTACTACTTCATACCCGGCCAGGTATTCCTGATTCCATGCAGGGGTTCCGATGAGCCAGTAAAAATAGGACTGCAAAAAGGAAAAACAATTTTGGAAACCGATGGCTGCTGCCGCACCGGACAAAGCCAGAAGGATTCCGGCAAGGCCAAAAAGCCGACTTCTCAAAGTCATACTGCTGATTAACATCACTATGAAGATTGTTGCCAGAGCCGTAAGGATATGAAGCGGTTTTAAAGATACAATTCCCAGAAAACGGCCGCCGCCAAATAGTCCGATGCAGGTTAAAAAAAGCAGATTCAAAAAGCGCCAGAGACTTTTTTGATCGAAGTGTAAAAGAGTGTGATCCATCATAGCCTTCCCTCCAGGGCAGCATCCACAGGTATTGTCGTAATTTTTAATCGTTCGTTGCCTTGCCTGGCATAATCTTCTGTGTTTTCGTCTGTGACAAGATAGAGGATTACCAGACTTCCAAGGCGGTCAAGCTGCTGCGCCAGCGTTAAAATATCCTCATTTAACCGGTGCAGTACACAGAAGATCACCCTGCTCTCAAAAAGTGCACCGCTTTCTGAAAGCTCCAATAAGGTTTTCTGAAAATTTTCCTCCTGGTCAAACTGGATTTTGGATACCTGCCGATAGAAGCCCTCAAAGTCCCAAAGTCCTTCCAGATGGGCGGAATGAATGCCCCTTTGCCCGAAATATGCGGAAAAGGGAGTGCTTTTTTCTGCCATAAAAATACTTAAGGAAAGAACTGTTTCCAAAATCTTATCCTCTAAGGGAAGATAATCCTTGGGATCCCGGCTGTATCGTCTGGTGTCCCATAACAGGGATATCCCCTGTTTTTCTTCTCCTGTCAGATTTCTTACTTTTAATTTTTGTTCCCTGGCAGCAGCCTTCCAGTGGATTTGCTTCAGAGAATCTCCCGGAGCATAATCTCTCACCACAATGTCAGGTTCTGTGCGTTCCCTTAGGGATTCTCTCCTGGGAAGCGCAGATAAGCTTCCAATGCTGTTTAAGCTTGATACACGGGTGATTTTGGGAAGAACCAATGCTTTAATGGTGCCGGGGACCCGGTAACGGATCCGGAACAGCCGAAAGAAATCGGTCATGATGATTTCCTTTACCCCTACCTCATACTCTCCCCGATATTTGCAGGTCAGCTTTGTTTCAAAGGCATATTTATCTCCCGGTAAAAGCTCATACTCCCTGTCTCCCGGAAGGTCCTCTACGGAAGAAAAGGAAGAAAACAGATTAACACTGATGCTTGCAAAAGCGCACAGGCTGTCATTTTGAAGCACGAAAAAGTAGGGCATAGGCTGCCCGCAGATCATGTCTCTGCTTTCTATCTGCTGCAGAATCCTGAGATTGAAGTAGACAAAGACCAGATAAATCAGTGATATTACAGGGATAAGGGTAATGCCCCAGAAGATGCCATAGCTGACTGCCCCGCCGTATAAGCTGATCGCAGCCAGCGAAAGCACCCACAAATCAAGTAAGAACCATTTGCGCATTTTCATGCCGATCATTTCCTTCCTTATAAGAATAAGAATGCATATCGTAAATTGTCCTGCCGTTTATTTATAGATATGACAGCCTCAGACAGGAATTTTGATCTTGAGGAGCAGGCTTTTTAATATTTTATCTTTGTCTTCTCTACGGATTTTGGCTTCCGAGGACAAGGAGAGCCTGTGACTGATCACCTGCATGGCTACCGCCTTTACATCATCCGGTTTTACATAATCCCTGTTTTGCAGGAAGGCCCTTGCCTGGGATGCACGCACCAGCGCAAGCATTGCTCTGGGGCTTGCCCCCAGCACGAAGCGTTGCTCTTCTCTGGTAGATTCGATAAAATCTTCAATATATCCAAGTATGGATTCCTTTACAGAGATGTCCGAAGCTTCTTTTCGCATGGCGGAAATATCTTCTGCCTGACAGACTGCTTCCACCTGATCCAGGGTCTGTCCCAAAAGGAGCTGGGAGGCCATGCGTATTTCCTGCTCCCTTGTGGGATAGCCGATGGAAAGACGCATCATGAAACGGTCCATCTGAGCCTCCGGAAGAGGATAGGTGCCTAAAAACTCCACAGGATTTTGGGTTGCTATGACGAAGAAGGGACAAGGGAGCTGATGGATGATCCCATCTACTGTAACCTGCCCTTCAGCCATGGCTTCCAGCAGGCTGGCCTGGGTTTTTGGGGAAGTTCTGTTGATTTCATCCGCTAAAAGTATCTGGTGCATCACAGCACCTGCCTGATAGGTGAATTCTCCGGTTTTCATATTATAAACGGACAGTCCGGTTACATCCCCGGGAAGGGTATCCGGCGTAAACTGGATCCGTCCGAAACTGCAGGACATACTCCTGGCCAGGGCCAATGCCAGAGTGGTTTTTCCTACTCCCGGAACATCCTCCAAAAGTACATGGCCTCCGGCAAGGAAAGAGATCAGAAGATTTTCTACGACCTCCTCTTTTCCGACAAAAACCCGGTTGATGTTTTTCATTAAAGCTTCGGCTAGTTGATGATTATTCATGGGTCACCTCATTATTGTTATAGTAAATGATAAATTTATTTGTGGCTTGCTATAGTTCTTATTATAAATAAAACGAGACCTCAGGAGAAGTCTCGTTTTATTTATAAGTTTATACTGCAAGGTTATAACTTATGACCAACTCTTTTTATGACCTGCATGCTCCGTCTACTGACAGGATCTCGCCGGTTACATAGCTTGCCATATCGCTTGCCAGATAGAGGAATGCATTGGCCACCTCTTCCGGTTCGCCGGGTCTTCCCAGAGGGATAGTGGAGGAAATTCTGTCTACCATCTCCTTAGGCAGAGATGCTACCATATCTGTTCTGGTCACGCCAGGTGCTACGGCATTTACGCGGATATGGTCTTTGGCCAGTTCTCTTGCCAGAGAAAGAGTCATACCGTTAACAGCAAATTTGCTGGCAGGATAGGCAACGCCTGCTGGCTGTCCGGAGATACTGACCATGGAGCTGGTGTTGAGGATGCAGCCGCCGCCCTGTTCCTTCATGATCTTAGCTGTGGGCAGGATCGCATAAAACAGTGCGCGGACATTTAAGTCGATTGCCTTATCAAATTCTTCCGGTGTATAGTTATAAAGAGGCGTGCTCTGGGAAATGCCTGCATTGTTGACCAGGATATCGATCTTACCATATTTTTCTTTTACAGCCAGGATTGCCTTTTCAACCTCTGCGGCATCGGTGAGCTTAGGAAACATACCGTCTGCTTCCCAGTCCGGATTTTCTTCATGAAGCTTTGCAAGAGCCTTATCTACGGTTTCCTGTCTTGAGCCAAAAAGAACAACCTTCGCGCCGTTTGCAAGGTATTTGCGAACGATCTCGAAACCAATGCCTCTGGTTCCTCCGGTGACTACGGCTACTTTTCCTTCTAATAACATAATTGTTGTACCTTCCCTTTCTTTGATGGTGTTATACCCCATTTCTTTTGGTTATATTTAGTATTATACCATACTTGGGGATTAATAAAAGCAAAATCAGAAGTAAGTATGATCCCTTTAAAATATACTCTATTTATACCACTGTCTCTGTAGCTCATACATTGCCTTATATTCACCCGGGGCTGCAACCAGATCATCATGGCTGCCATCCTGCACAATATGTCCATTCTTCATAACAAGAATCCTGTCCGCAATCTGTGCAGAAGCCAGCCGGTGTGTCACGATAATGGAAGTACAGTTACGCGACAATTTACCAAATTCCTCATATAAATACTTTTCTTCCAGGGCATCTATGGCAGCCGTAGGTTCATCCAGGATTAAAAGGCTGTTGTTCCTGTATATTCCTCTTGCAATTGCGATCCGCTGCCATTGACCTCCGGAAACTTCTGCTCCGCCAAACTCCCTTCCCAGCATGCCATCCATTCCGCTAGCCCATTCAGGATCTACGCCGATGTCTTTACAGATCTGATTCAGTTTATCTTCAGATTTATCAACATCAATGTCACTGATCCTGATGTTCTCCCCCAGTGACATGTTATAACGGCAGAACTTCTGAAAGACCGCGGATATTCCATTTACAATTCGTCCGGTGCCTCTTTGCATTCCTCCATAAGAAACGGTTCCCTTTGCAGGTGAATATAATCCCGCAATGATATGGCATAGTGTGCTTTTCCCGCTTCCGTTTTCTCCTACCAAAGCAACTGTCTGTCCCCAGGGGATTTGCAGATTAATATCCGAAAGCACAAATTTTTGCTTTTCTGTTTCGGGGTGTGGGTATGCAAAAGACACATCATCTAACCGTATTTCAAATTTTTCAGGCAATTTTATTTGTTTACGTTCGTCCTTGCCCTCTTTTATAAATTCAAGATAGTTCTTTACCGCCACCATATTTTCTACCGCTATTGCCAAACGCTCAGATATCACTTCATCCATAAACCCGTAAAATTCACGAAGAGCAGCAAAAACTGCTGCAAATGCACCGACGGAAATAATATTTGTTAAAACATAATAAACCAGCATCGCAATAATTACACCATAAGCCGACACGGTTAACACATTAATACAGAAATTGATTTTTTCTTTACGGACCTGTATACGGAAATGTAGTAGATTCAGCTTCTTTAACATCTTATTGTACAGATTAAAAAAGTAGTTACAGCATCCCCATAGGCGGGTTTCCTTATAATACTCCTTTCCACTGATACAGTCTGCATAATATTCCATCTTTCTTCGAACAGGTGCCGCTTCATTCTCCAAATGTTCAAAAGATATCATATGAAGCAATCTGGCTATCACATTAGGTATGAAAATGATAACTGTGCTGATACTAAGAAGTGGCGCCAAAGAAAATAAATACCAACTCATCATCACAAAATAAAAGGCATAAAAGAATATGATATCTAAAATGGTAGTACTTACCCAGAATACACCTTCGGAACCAAGAACGGCTTTATTGATCTTATCCAGTTCATCTGCATATTCAAAGGCAATTGCTTCTTTCTTATCAATCGTTTTAAATAAAATCTTTTTTGTTTCTTTTACCACTTTTCGGTTCAGGATCTGCCCATAGCAGTTTGCAACACCGTTCATAGTCTGTGTAAAAGCATATGCCGCTCCCAGCAGTAATATTTTGATAACAAGTGGCAGAATTCCGGCCTCGTTTTCTGAAATCCCATCAAAAAAATACTGCACACTGATAATCTGTAAAACCCAGGATCCTCCGTGTAACATCTGTAATACTGAATATAAAATGATACTTTTAGGAAATATTTTATACAAAAGCCTTATTCCCACTAAATTATTGTAAATAAAATTTTTATGTCTCATACCAACACCTCTGGCTCTCAAACATCTCCTTATAAAGGCCGCTTTCCAATTCTGTTAAAGCTTTATGGGTTCCCTGCTCAACTATCCTTCCCTGGTCTAATACCAGGATCTCATCTGCCATACGTGCGGCACCCAATCTGTGTGTGATCAGAATTGTGAACTTTTCCTCGTTCACCTGCCAAAACATTTCATATACCTTTGCTTCGCCCTTTGGATCCAGTGCTGCGGTAGGCTCGTCAAGAATATTAATGGGAGCTTCACTGTACAAAAGTCTTGCAATCGCTAATTTCTGCCACTGGCCTCCGGACAAATCTACGCCGTCCTTTTCCAGTTTTCCCAGCGTACTGTCTATCCCGCCCGGCAGTTCCTGTACACAGGCTTCTAATTCCAATTTTTTTATGACCTGCTCCAACAACTGCACATTATTTTCATTTACATTTCCCACCCAAATATTATCCCGAAACGACAAAGCATATCGGGCAAAATCCTGAAACACAACAGAAAACATCCACTTTAACTCTCCATATCGGTATTCCTGCAGGTTTTTTCCATTGATTAAGATCTGTCCCTCGTAATCTTCATACAATCCGGTCAGCAATTTCGTGAGCGTGGATTTACCTGCGCCGTTTTTACCTACGACTGCATAGCATTTATTTCCCTGAAGCACAAATGAGCAGTCCTTGAGTACATACTCTTCTCTCCCCGGATATCTGAAAGATACATTTCTAAATTCAATTGTTTCCACCTGAAAACATGGGATTTTTAATGGTTCCACATCGGCATCTGCTTTTTCCTCCATGCTCAGAAAAACGCCCACATCATTCAAATACGCATTTAGATCTGCAGTCCCCTGCATAATACCTGCCAGATTCCATGACATGCCCTGAACAAGATTTAAAATAGAAGTTACAAGACCTAAATATAATCCATTTGATAACTTTCCGCTGCTTAAAGCAGGAAGAAGAAGCAGCATAATTATTACTGCAAGCATGACCATTGTCAGCGAGCCGCTTTTCATATTGGCATATCGTTTCTTCTCAATGACAGCCTCTTTCTGATTCGCATAATCACTAAGACGGTCATACTCCTCCGTAATACGTTTAGAGTAACCAAACATTGTCCGTTCTTTTGCATGATTCCTGTCTGACAAAATTTTTGACAGATATTGATATCGTCTTTTAATCTCTACGGCATCCTTTTGCAGAACATAATTCTGTTTACCGGTTTTATATGCCAGATAAAAAAGCGGAACGCTCACCAATAAAATCGCTGCACCGCTCAGAATGCTTGCCTGCATGACAATGCCTATAAGAGCCGCGCATTTTATAACTAACTCAATTCCATTACAAACCGTCCGGTAACCGGTCCAAAAACGATTTTCTGCCTTTTCACAAACACGGTATATCAGTGCGCAGGATTCATTATCCTCTATGTATCTGTATTGAAGCACAGCCTGCTTTTTCATAAACCGGTTTCTTAACACAATTTTTAAATGATTCTGTGCTGATACATTGATCAAATTAGTGACAGACGGCATCATCTGCTTAAAAATCACAATTCCAAGTAATATAATAAGGGGGATCACTACCATCTGGATATCCGATACACCGCCATATGCCCCTTCCACACGATTCACAAATTCTGCGATAGCAAGTGTCTGCACGGTTGGCAAAAAGGCATTGATCAAGGCAACCAACAAAAGATATAACGTATGAAGGGGTATCATTTTTATCATTTCCTGTAAGAATACAAAAATATTGTATTTCGATTTTTCTAAACTTTCCATATTGATTTTTCCTTTTCATTAATCAACTACCCTGGTGTGGCATCCAGGCACTGTACCAGAGGAGGTTGATTTTGCTCATTTATAGTTTATAGGAGTATTAAGGGAGGTGCAATATAATATAGAAAGTTTATAATATACCCATTTTTTTAAGAACTTCATTTATTGATTAAAAATTGAAATGAACATATAATATTGGCATAAAGATATTTATTAAAAAAGAAGAAAGGGGAAAATGTGATGAGAGGTAAGCTGGCTAAGGTTAAAACATATTCTAAACCTAATATGGCAAATCTCCATGGAAGAATGGGAGAACAAATTTTGAAAACACTTCGTCAACAGACTATAGAATCTGATGCAAATATTAAAAAGGTTGCGGATGAATGTAAAGCAAGGCTCTTGTCAGAACGGTTAAATGAGCAAAAAACTAATTGAAAATGAAATTTTTTATTGTGAACCACTTTTGGAAAAGGAAGAAAATATTGGCTTGATCAAGGATTTTTATGTTGCGGAGAAGACAGGGCTGGGATTAGAGTTGTATCTAAAAAGGCATGCAGTTTCTGATGAACTATCACATGAGGCCAGGACATATTTAGTTAAGGATAGTATAACGAATGAGATTGTTGGATATTTTTCCTTAAAGACGGGCATGGTAGCTACAAGGAATAAGTGGAATTTATTTAAATTAGATATAGACTCCCTTCCGGCTGTAGAGCTTTCGAATTTTGCTGTGAACAGTACTTATAAGGCAGTACATGAAGAACAGACCGGAATAGGGAGCATTATTTTTCTTGACTTTGTACTGCCCATTATCAAAATGGCAGCAGATAAAGTGGGTATTTGCTTTGTATATATTTTTGCGTTACCGTATCATAATTTGATCAGGTATTATGAAACACTGAATTTTAAATGGCTAAGCAAAGTGGAAGAAGCATTTATACATAGAAATTATAAACCGCATTACGACAAAGGATGTATTTTCATGAGCAGGCCCCTTTATGCCGGGGAACAGCTATAAAGGCTTGATCACAATACTGCCCTCATGATATTCTAAATGAAGCACGATCTGGTAAGTGCCTGTCGCATCAACATCAACCGTATCTTCCCCCGTCTGGATATCTGATCTGTCGAAATAAATTTCCTGATCCGGCCCAATGATCTTCATATCCATTTTCCCATCATCAGTCACACAGGAAACAGATAGAGTCATAGGTTCATCAATCTCAAGCGTGGCGGTGAGCTTGTCGGCATAGATTCCATGATGTTCAAAAGTGATATCTTCCGGCCAGTTATTGTGTATATGGGGAAAGGCGTTAGAGTCTGAATCTTCCGCTTCAGGAAGCTCTTCCTTTTCCGGCTCTTCTATTTCTTCCGGGATTGTCTCAAGATTCTCAGGAATTTCAGGTTTTTCCGGGGCTTCCGGATCCTCTGTAAATGGATCTTTGATCTGTGAGTTGTCATCTGCTTCGATATGAAGATCAAAATCATAGACGGCCTTTTTCCCATTTCCCTTAAAATGAATCCTTCCGTTTCCCTCAGGTATGATGATTTCCGCATCTATGGATTTGTCATCCGCATCAGCGATAAGGGTTTGTGTGCCGTCATCTGCTGTATATACAAGCTGAAGGTCTCCTCTTACACGTTTTGCGGTTCCCGTAATGAGGATGGCAGCCTCGTCTTTTGCGGTAATCTCTGCGATTACGGCATTATCCCCATCCTGTCCCTGGTAAACAGTGCCTTCCACATCATACTTATCATTGTTTCTGAGGGAATGGTAATGGTCAAAGTAGCTGGTGTGATCATCGATCAGGGAACCGCTGGTAAGGCTGTGGGCTGTGATTCCGGAAGCACAGCCGGAAAGGATCATACACAAGACGGTAAGCATTACGGTATATTTTTTCATAGTCACTCCTATCTGCATATTTGATATGCGTATTGGTATTAAGTGTATATTTCATTTTATATAACGAAGCATCATGAAAAAATACTTCAGACAGGATAAGAAAAAACTATTTAGAAATTTTTTATGTTTTAATATGGTGTTCTTTGAGAGAGTTCATGCTATAATGAAGTGCGCTGATGCGCACACATTTATTATGAAACAGGAAGTGACAGAATATGTACAGCTATAAGAGCAGGATCAGGTACAGCGAATTAGACGAGACCGGACATTTGAAGCTGGAATCGTTGCTGGATTATTTTCAGGATTGCTCAACCTTTCATTCGGAGGATATCGGTTTAGGAGTAGATTATTTAAAAGAAAGGCATCTGGTATGGGTGCTTTCCTCCTGGCAGATCGTGGTGGAGCGCTACCCGAAGCTGGGAGAAAATGTTGTGATCGGTACGGCGCCTTACGACTTCAAGGGATTTATAGGGTTCAGGAATTTTAGTATGAAGGATGAGGCCGGGAATTATCTGGCGTATGCTAATACGCTGTGGAGTCTTCTGGATACGGAGACCTCCAAGCCGGCTAAGCCCTCGGAGGAAATGCTGAAAGGGTATGTTCTTGAGCCGAAGCTTGAGATGGAGTACGCCCCCCGGAGGATAGCGGTTCCGGATACGGGCAGGGAAGGGGAACCGGTACAGATCAGAGCCCATCACCTGGATACGAACCATCATGTGAACAACGGGCAGTTTGTGAGGATCGCTCTGGATAGTCTGGGGCGGAATTACCGGGTAAGCCAGCTCAGGGCAGAGTACAAAAAGCAGGTGATGCTGGGAGATGTTCTGGTGCCTTATATGGCAGATACAGAGGATAACAGATGCGTGGTGGCTCTGAAGGATAAAGAAGGTACAGTTTGTTGTATTGTAGAGCTGCAGGAGGAGAAATGAAAGGTTCGTGACTTTCATTACAGGATTGCACCTGCGCAAAGGGCAGTGCGGAAAAGAGGGAAAAATGATCGAGTTGGGGAAAAGGCAGGAGCTTTCAATTGTCAAAAAGGTAGAGTTTGGCGTTTATCTTTCTTCCGAAGGGGAAAGGGAGGACGCAAAGGAAAGGGTACTGCTTCCGGGGAAAGAGGTGCCGGAGGGCGCGGAGGTTGGAGACAGGGTTGATGTATTCATTTACAGAGATTCCAAAGACCGTATGATAGCCACTACCAGAAGGGCAGAGCTTTCCGTGGGAGAGACGGCTGCTCTTACGGTGAAGGAGGTAGGAAAAATAGGAGCCTTTTTAGGGTGGGGACTGGAAAAGGATTTGCTTCTGCCCTTTAAGGAGCAGACCAGAAGGCTGCAGGTGGGAGAGGAATGCCTGGCGGCCCTGTATGTGGATAAGAGCGGGCGCCTTTGCACTACCATGAAGGTATATCCTTATCTGCGCACAGACAGTCCATACCGGAAGGATGACAGGGTAGAGGGCAGAGTATATGAGGTCAGCGACAGGTTCGGGATTTTTGTGGCGGTAGATGACAAATATTCTGCACTGATCCCCAAAAGAGAGCCTGCAGAAGGGATTAAGGAGGGCGATAAGGTGGCGGCTCGGGTTTCTGAGGTTCTTGAGGATGGAAAGCTTACATTAAGCCTTCGGGAAAAGGCGTATATCCAGATGAGTAAGGATGCTGATAAGCTTCTTGAAATGCTGGAGAAGGAGGGCGGGCATCTTCCCTTCAGTGATAAGGCCGATCCGGAGCTGATCCGATCCAAAACCGGTATGAGTAAAAATGAATTCAAACGGGCCGTAGGAAATCTGTATAAGCAGCGGCTGATCGTCATAGAACCGAACGGGATCAGAAAGAAGGATGATGCGCAATGAACGGACGGAAGGCAAGCTGGGCTTTTTTGATCACAACTGTATGCTATATCGGAATGGTGTATACACTGGCGCTTTTTTTCCCGGCTCTTGCAGACAGCCTGGTATTAAGCAATCTGCTCTGCGAGCTGGTGGTAGTGTTGCCTGTCTTTCTTTTCTCAGTTTTTTCCGGAGAAAAAATCCAGTCCTTTTTGGGCTTTCACAAAATGAAGCTAAGCTCGGTGCTTATGGTAGGACTATTTACATTTTTAAGCCTGCCGGCGCTGTCCCTGTTTAATCTGATCTCACAGCTTTGGGTGGAAAATGAAGTGGCTGCCATGATGGAAAGTCAGGCGCAGATTCCCTTTGGATGGCTGTATTTATCGGTGGGAGTGATCGCTCCGGTATTTGAGGAAATCGCCTGCCGGGGATTTTTTTATCAGTCTTACCGGAAAACGGGCGGCGCATTGAAGGCTATGCTGCTATCGGCGCTTATCTTTGCGCTGGTGCATATGAACTTTAATCAGGCGGCCTATGCATTTGTCATGGGAATTCTGGCAGTACTGCTGGTGGAGGCCACAGGAAGTCTCTGGGCTTCTGTTTTGTATCATGGTTTGATCAATGGAAGCCAGGCGTTATTGATGTACGGCATTCTGCAGGAAGACCCGGCGGCCTACAGCAACCAGGCGTCAGTCATTACCAGGGATTTCCTGTTCTATGGGATCGGAATTTATGTGGTATTGACGGCCATTGGGCTTACCCTGTCCTGGGCGGTACTGGTATGGATCAGCAATAATGAGGGAAGAAAAGGGGCCCTGTCGCGGGTGTGGAATGAAAGAAAAAGGGATAAGGTGATCACCTTACCCCTGATCATAGCATGTATTCTCTGTCTGGCGGTCATGACAGGAGCGTTTTTTCTCCTTGTCACAGGCATTGCAACCCGTTTCGGGATTTCCTTTTAAGCAATAAGCCAATCTGCGAAGCATATCGGCGTTTGCTGATGTCAGATCAGGAGATCAATGCTGCCTCCCACGGATGGATTGACAGATAATTCCATGGAACGATCCATCATGTTTATAAGGCTTTGACCGGTAACCTCAGAGCTTTCAAGGGCTTTGTCAAGTACGGCGATCCCCACCTGATTGGTAAGCTGTACATTCGCCAGTGCAGTGGATAATTCAGGGATATTCATAATAATCACTCCTTTTTGTTAACATAAGGACAGTCCGCAAAGCGCACAGTCCGTTGTTTCATAAAAATCTATATACTGTCATTATACATGAATCCGGAAAAAATGGAATATCTGGCCGGACATTTGTCTTAAAATTTTTTGTGTAGGTTGCATAGAGGCCCTAAATGGGAAAAAACACCAAAAGGCATTAAAATTATACAAAAAAATCACAATTGATGGTAGATTTATTTGTACATTCATATTAAAATGTAAAAAGAAGTTGATTGGGGTGTAAGTAAGAACAGGGGAAATATTGTTTAAATTGTATAATGTTTTTTTATCAATAAGCCGGGCAGAAATCTGAGTCAGCGCTTAATCAATAAGCCGACTCGTAAAGCGTGGTGGCGTTTGATGGGAAGAGAGGGGCGAATGATTTCTAATCAGATATTACAGAATACCATTGAAGGACTTAAGTCAATTGTGAGAGTAGATTTCTGTATTATGGACACGGATGGAAAGGAAGTGGCATCCACAATGGATGGTCCGTCCGGGTGTGGACCGGAGGCGGCAGAGTTTGCCAAATCTCTGGCAGATTCCCAGGAAATACGGGGGTGTCAGTATTTTAAGATATTTGATGAACAGCAGCTGGAATATGTTTTGATAGCAGAAGGCATCGGGGAGGATGTTTATACCACCGGTAAGGTAGCCGCTTTTCAGATCCAGAATCTTCTGGTGGCCTATAAGGAGCGTTTTGATAAGGATAATTTTATCAAAAATCTCTTATTGGACAATCTCCTTCTGATCGATATATACAGCCGGGCCAAGAAGCTCCATATACAGACGGATGTGAAGCGTATCGTGCTGATCATTGAAACAGCAGACAGCAGGGACAGCAATGTGCTGGAGATCATGAGGGGATTTTATGGAAACAGCAGTAAGGATTTTGTCACGGCAGTGGATGAGAATAATGTGATATTGGTCAAGGATCTTTCGGAGGCGGAAGCCTTTCAGGATATGACCCATGAAATCGCCCGGGTGGCCAGCGCTGTGGAGGCTTTTCTTATTAAAGAGGAGATGAAGGATATACATATTGCCTACGGTACAGTGGTGGGAGAGATCAAGGAAGTCAGCCGTTCCTATAAGGAAGCAAAGATGGCTATGGATGTAGGCAAAATTTTCTTTGACGAAAGGAATATCATAGCGTATAGTGAACTGGGAATCGGCCGTCTGATCTACCAGCTGCCTATTCCGCTATGTAAAATGTTCATTAAAGAAATTTTCGGGGGTAAGAGCCCGGATGATTTTGATGAGGAAACGCTGGTTACCATCAGTAAATTTTTTGAGAACAGTCTGAATGTGTCAGAAACCTCCAGACAGCTTTTTATACACAGGAATACGCTGGTATACCGTCTGGACAAGCTTCAAAAGAGCACAGGACTGGATCTGCGGGTCTTTGAGGATGCGATTACCTTCAGGATCGCGTTGATGGTAGTGAAATATATGAATTACATGGAAAGCTTTGAATATTAATAAAACAGTACAGAGGTGGATAAGTTGGCAAAAAGTGACGTAAGGACCAGAAGGAGAAAAAGGCAGGGCTTTGAGAACCACGAGATCATCACATTAAAAAATGTGAGCAAAGCATATGCCACAGGCGCGCCGGCGCTTAACGGAGTGGATCTGCATATCAATAAAGGGGAATTTGTGTTTATTGTAGGGGACAGCGGGTCCGGTAAGTCGACTATGATCAAGCTCCTGCTGCGGGAGCTGGTTCCGTCTTCGGGGGAGATCAATGTGATGGGGTATGACTTGGTGCGTATCCGTCACAGGAAGATACCGAAATTCAGAAGAAATCTCGGCATCGTCTTCCAGGATTTCCGTTTGTTGAAGGACAGGAATGTATACGAGAATGTGGCTTTTGCCCAACGTATCATACAGGTCTCCAACAAGGAGATCAAGAGGAATGTACCCAGCATACTGGCGACGGTAGGGCTGGCAGGCAAGTACAAGGCGAAGCCCAAGCAGCTCTCCGGCGGGGAACAGCAGAGGGTGGCCATTGCCAGGGCTCTTGTGAACCGTCCTACTATTTTGCTGGCAGATGAGCCTACCGGAAATCTGGATCCCAAGAATTCATGGGAGATCATGAAGCTGCTTGAACAGATCAATGAAAACGGCACCACGGTGCTGGTAGTTACTCACAACCGCGAGATCGTTAACGCCATGCAAAAACGAGTAGTCACAATGAAGAAGGGCGTTATCGTCAGCGACGAAGAAAAGGGTGGTTATATCGATGAGGATTAGTACATTTTTTTATACCATCAGACAGGGCTTTATCAATATTTTCAGGAACAAGTGGTTTTCTCTGGCATCCATAGCAACCATAGGCGCCTGCCTGTTTTTGTTCGGTCTTTTTTATTCCATTATCATGAACTTTCAGAATATTGTGAAAACGGCGCAGGAGGGTATCTGTGTTACCGTGCTTTTTGACGAAGGGGTCAGCCAGGAAAGAATGGAAGAGATCGGGGCCATGATCGAGCGGCGTCCGGAGGTATCACGGATCTATTTCAAGTCGGCGGATGAGGCATGGGAAGAGTTCAGCGGAAGCTATCTGGAAGGATATGAGGACGGCTTTCTGGAAAATCCTCTGGAGGGGTCGGACAGCTATGAGATCTATTTGGATGATGTGTCCATGCAGCCTGCGCTGGTGACCTACTTAGAGGGAGTGGAGGGCATCAGAGAGGTGAACCGGTCGGAGATCACGGCTTCAACCCTTACCGGCGTCAATGCTTTGGTGGCATACATTTCTGTGGGAATTATCGTGATCCTGTTTGCAGTATCCATTTTTCTGATCAGCAATACGGTAACAATCGGTATTTCTGTCAGGAAGGAAGAGATCGCGATCATGAAGTATATCGGGGCAACCGATTTCTTTGTCCGTTCCCCCTTTGTTATCGAGGGGATGATGATCGGAGTGATCGGCTCGCTGATCCCGGTGGGACTCATCTATGTTCTTTACAACAAGGTCATTGAATATATTATGGTTAAATTCTCTGTTTTGACACGGCTGTTATCCTTTTTGCCGGAGGAAGCGATTTTCGGGACACTTCTTCCCATGTCAATCCTTATGGGTGTGGGGATTGGATTCCTGGGCAGTATTGTTACCGTCAGGAAGCATCTGAGAGTATAAAAGGAGTGCAGGAATGAAACGTTGGAATAAGGCGTTGTGTCTGGCAGTGGGGTTTTTACTGGTCTTCGGGATTGCCGCCAGGTATGAAACCGTTACCTTTGCCAGTGAATTGACCAATGACAGTATCAAAGAAAAAGAAGCGGAGATCAACAGGGCAAGAGAAGAAAAAAAGGCACTGCAAAACGGACTTACCGATGTCCAGGCTCTTAAAAAGCAGCTGGAGGCTTCCAAGGCGGAGCTGGCCGGTTATGTGGCGGAGCTGGATGCAAATTTAACCAGTATCCAGGCAAAGATCAATGAACTGAAGACCATGATCACTGAAAAGGAAGAGGAGATCGAGCAGAAGGGGGTAGAGCTCGAAGAGGCTATTGCGGTCCAGCAACAGCAGTACGAGGCTATGAAGACCCGGATCAAGTTCATGTACGAAAAAGGCGATACTATGTATCTGGAGCTTATTTTGGGCTCCAAAAGCTTTGGGGATATGCTCAACAAGGCAGAATACATCGAGAGACTTTCGGCCTACGACAGGGAGAAGCTGGATGAATACGTAGCCTATGCGGAATATGTAGGACTTTGCAAGGAAGAGCTTGAGGAAGAAAAGAGTGTTTTAAGTGAAGCAAAGGCAGCTGTAGAGGAGGAGGAGGCATCCTTAAACGCGCTGATCGCGGAGAAGGAACAGGAGATATACAAGGTATCCTCGGATATTCAAAGCAAAGACGCGGCTATCAGGGAATACGAGGCGGAGATCGCTTCCCAGAACAGTACCATCAAGACCCTGGAGGCTGCGGTTGCCGAGGAGAGGAAGAAGCTGGCTGAGGAACAGAAGCGAAAATACGATGGCGGCGTTTTTACCTTTCCGGTAGCATCCTATACCAGAATTTCGGAGGAGTACGGCAATCGTATCCATCCGATCCTGAAGGTTCCGCAATTTCACAATGGGATCGATATAGCAGCGCCGGGAGGCACGGCAATCTACGCCGCCTATAATGGGAATGTGGTAGCGGCAGATTACAGCAGCTCCATGGGTAATTATGTGATGATAGATCATGGGGACAGCCTTTATACCATATATATGCATGCTTCTGCCCTGTATGTGTCGAAGGGAGCGGAGGTGACCAAGGGGCAAAAAATAGCCGCTGTGGGAAGCACCGGGCGTTCTACGGGAAATCATCTGCACTTCAGTGTGCGCCTGAACGGAAGCTATGTAAGTCCATGGAATTACCTGCGGTAAGGTAAAAGCGCCTGCAGGAATAACGGAATAACCAGATGGGAGAGATTTTTTTGGATAGATCAGAAGAAGCAGGAAACAGATTGCAGGAGGAAGCTATTCTCAAAGAAGGGGTATTGATGGAGGAAGCTGCTGTCAGGGAAGAAAAAAAGATACGCTCCAGATATTTCCGGAACGGTGTTATCATGGGTGTGCTTACAGTGTCTTTAGTATTGACGGGAGTATATGCCGGAGGGATGGCATACCGCCTGTGGAGGCTTCGGGATACCCAGGCCAGCGCTGCAGCAGGCAGTGAGGATGGCGGCGTGATCAGCACGGACACGATCCAAAAGATGAAGACCTTAGAGGATGCGATCAGCGAATACTATTTTTATGAGGATGAGGTGTCCGCACAGGAGCTTCAGGATGGTATTTATAAAGGAATGATAAGCGCCCTGGGGGATCCCTATTCAGAGTATTATTCCAAGGAGGAGCTGGAAGAGGCCATCAACAGCAATCAGGGAATTTCCTATGGGATCGGAGCATACATCTCCATGAGCAAGCAGATGAATCTGGCTATGATCAACGGTGTGATGGAGGAATCTCCGGCGTTGGAGGCAGGGCTTAAGGAGGGTGATATCATTTATGAGGTGGATGGAGAGTCCACCCAGGGAATGAGTCTTACCCAGGTGGTAAGTCGTGTAAAGGGAAGAGAGGGGACGATAGTCCATTTAACGATCTACAGAGAAGGGGAAGGCGACTTCCTGGATCTGGAGATCAAAAGGGCCAAACAGATCGAAACCACCACAGTCGAGAGCGGTATCCTGGAAAATACGGATAGCATAGGATATCTGCGTATCCGGGAATTTGACGGTGTGACGGTAGATCAATATACGGAAGCCATTGCGGTGCTGAAGGAATATGGCATGAAGGGAATGATCCTTGACTTGCGGAGCAATCCGGGAGGAGACCTGACGGCGGTGGTGGACATTGCGGGAAAGATCCTTCCCAAGGGACTAATCGTATATACCGAGGACAAAAACGGGAATCGCACGGAGTATACAAGGGATGATAAGGAAGAGCTTGAGGTTCCCCTTGTGGTATTGATCAACGAATATTCTGCAAGCGCCTCGGAGATCTTGGCAGGAGCGATCCAGGACTACAACAAAGGAACCCTGATCGGAACCACTACCTTTGGAAAGGGAATTGTACAGAAAATACACCGATTGGATGACGGTACGGCAGTCAAGCTTACCATTAGCGCCTACTTTACCCCTTCCGGGAGAAATATACACGGGATCGGGATCGATCCTGATATTGAACTGGAGTACGACGAGGCGGCCAGCGAGGAGAAAGGGATAGATAATCAGGTGGAAAGAGCCATAGAAGTACTGGAAGGAAAGATGGAATAAAAGGTGAAATAAAAAATCCGGCGGGAATGCTTTGACCCGCTGGATTTTTTATTCAATAAGCTGGCTCGCATAGAGTGACAGCGTTTGATATCATAAGGATGTCTGGCGAAGCCTGGCATCCGTTGATTTAATAAGCCGATTGGCATAGCGTATCGGTGTTTGATGGGATCAGGCTTCCCTGATAAAGTGAAGAAGGACGCTGCCGTAATCCCCCCGGATCATATCCTGAAGGTATCCGGCATTCATCAGCATTTCTCCGGAAAATACATGATCCGTACCCTCCAAACGGTAGCCGGCCCTGGGGTCAAGTCCTTCCAGTCTTAAACGTCTGGATTTTCTCATAACCTCAAAGCGGGCCTGTACATAAGTAACGAGACATTCGCTTCTGTCGGCGCTTACCACCTGCCAGCAATCGTACATGTTGTTTTCGCGGTAGGAGGCGATACGGTAATAATCTCCTTCCCGGACCAGATCGTTGTACTTGTGGTATTCCTGATTGAAGGCTGCGGCCTTTTCTTTTTCCTCATCAGTGAGTTTGGTAAGATCCAGCTCATAGCCGAAGGTACCGGCTAAGGCAACATGGGCCCTTGTCTCTATGGGGGTGGTACGTCCTACGGAGTGGTTAGGGCAGGCGCAGATATGTGCGCCCATAGTGCTGAGAGGATAAACTAGGGCGGTACCTTCCTGAATGGAAAGCCTTTCGATAGGATCCATATCATCAGAGGTCCAGATCTGGGGGCTGTAATATAACATTCCCGCATCAAAACGTCCGCCGCCGCCGGAGCAGTTTTCCAGAAGCAGGTTGGGGAATTCCTGAAGAAGCCGCTCCTGCATCTGATATAAGCCAAGCACATAGCGGTGTGAAAACTCTCCCATATGCTCGCTGTCAAGACCAAAGCTGCCAAGGTCTGTGAGCTGCCGGTTCATATCCCATTTCACATATTCGATATTAGCGCTGCGCAGGATTTTGGCAACGCTTTCATATACATAGTCAACTACCTCCTGACGGGTGATGTCCAGTACATACTGAAATCTTCCCATGCTGATCTCTCTGCCGGGAACCTGGATCGCCCAGTCAGGATGAGCGCGGTACAGATCGGAATCAGGAGAGATCATTTCCGGCTCAAACCAGAGACCGAATTTCAGGCCTTCTCCGTTAATGCGCTCCACCAGGGATTTCAGGCCGCCCTTTAGCTTGTCTTCATTGACCTGCCAGTCTCCGAGAGCACATTCGTCATTTCCCCGCTTGCCAAACCAGCCGTCATCCAGTACCAGCATTTCGATGCCCACTTTTTTGGCTTCCCTGGCGATGGCAACCAGCTTCTCATCGTCAAAATCAAAATAGGTGGCCTCCCAGTTGTTTACAAGGATAGGGCGCTTGGAGTGGAGATATTTGCTGCGGATCAGGTGGTTTTTGTATAAATTATGGAAAGAACGGGTCATTGCACCGAGGCCCTGGCCGGAATAGACCATGACTGCTTCGGGGGTGTCAAACTGCTGGCCGGGATTTAATACCCACTCAAAGGTATCGGGGTGCATTCCCAGGCTCATGCGGATCCCGTCCTGATGATCCAGCTCTGTCTCTGCCATAAAGTTACCGGAATAGACAAAGTTCATGGCATAAACGTCACCCTCTTTCTGGCTGGTGCCGTTTGTGGTCAGCGCCATAAAGGGCTGAACGTGGTGGCTGGTTTCACCTCTTAAGGAGGAAACGATATGCTTTCCCATAGTTACTCTGCGGGATGTGATGTGGCGTTCTCTTGCCCAGCAGCCATGAAGGGTGATCAGGTCAAAGCCCTCATCATCCATATCCAGGCAGGCGCTTAGGATTTTTTCAAGATAGAGCTTTTTGGAGCCTTCGTTAATTGCCGCCACGCTCCGGACAATAACGTCGGAATCTGCAAAAATACTGTAACGCAGCAGGATTTTCAGCCCGATCAGCGGATCCCGCAGTGTGATCACAAGAGTCTGGGCCTCCTGACCCGGCTCCTTCCCCTCAAAAGTGGCAGGCATGCCGGGAAGAGAGGGCTTTCCCTCCAAAATTTCATAGCTGTCATAGATCAGCTCGCAGACCCGGTGTCCCTCTTCGGTGCGTACCTGCAGACAGGTATCACGGAAATCTCCTGTTCCCCATACAGGATATTCAAAGCTGAAGCTGTCCATCATGCCAATCTTGTCTTTAAGAAGAAAATGATCGGCGCCTTCCCCCTGAGGCATACGCAGCAGATAAAGGCCGTCACAGTCATCCATCCGCTTTCCGTAATACATATGGCCTAAATATTTATCCTTTGCCACACCCATCAGATAAGTGGTATTCGGCGTGTTGATCTGAAAGATCTTCCTTTCTTCGCATACTTTAATTCCCATTGTACTTCCCTCCATATCCAAAAATTTTGCAATTTGATTCATTATACTTTATACTGAAGAATAGAAAAGCATTTCTTGTTTCCTGTTTTTGTTTTTATGTTGAAAGGAGTTTTTTATGCAGCTATCCGGTTCCCGGGCAAATTCATCCATTTCTCTTCCTGTCCGGATCTTTTTCAGCGGACATGAGCAGACTGCCCCCGCCCATGCCTGTGGGCCGGGAGTATGGCCCCATTATCTGCTGCATTATGTGCTGGCGGGAAAGGGTACCTTTACCAGCGGAGGACGCAGCTGGCACCTTGGCGCGGGGGACGGGTTTCTGATCATTCCCGGCGTGGTTTCCGGCTATAGGGCAAGCGATGAAGAACCATGGGAGTATTGCTGGATCGGTTTTGACGGGCGGGATGCCAAAAATACGCTGAATTCCTGCGGGATCAATGCGGAGAATCCGGTGTTTCATGGGTTTCCCGACGGGAAAAACGGGAATGGGGAGCAAATGGCAGCAGGATCGGGGCAGGAGTCTGCTACAGTTGGTGATGTGTTGCTTTCTATTAATAATGTTTTGTATGAAGAACCCGAAAATGTTTATCTGCATCTTTCGTATCTTTATCGTTTTTTTGCTTTGCTGCAGCCCGGATGCGCCGCAGGCCATAAGGATTCTACAGGGTATCTGCAGAAGGCGATAGATTATATACAGAATAATTATGCGTACGACATTAAGATCCGGGACGTGGCCCGCTATGTGGGGATTGACCGCACTTATCTGTACAAGCTGTTCAGTCAGGAACTGGGGACATCTCCCCAGCAGTATCTGATCAGCTATCGATTGTCGGTTGCAAAGCAGATGCTTACATCTACTACCTTAAGGGTGTCGGAGATCGCCAATTCCTGTGGCTTTGTGGACAGCACTTCCTTCTGCCATCAGTTTCGGGGGCAGTTTTTGATGACGCCGTCCCAGTTCCGCAAGGCGCCGGGAGGATCGCCGGTATAGGAAGAAGCTGCCGGGAAGAGAGGATTAAGTCCCAGCTGGCTGTTGGGTGCTGAAACCCTACACTTATATATTAGGAGGAGTATTAAATCAGTATGGAAAATGCGATCGTAACCCTGAAAAAGGGAGAAGGACGTACCGTGAAGGCAGGCGGTATGTGGATTTATGACAATGAGATAGAAAGTATTATGGGTGCCTTTGCCAACGGCGATATTGTAACGGTACATGATTTTGACGGTTATCCCATGGGCAAAGGATTTATCAATGAAAATTCAAAAATAAGGATCCGCCTCATGACGAGAAATGTTCACCGGAATATTGACAGGGATTTTTTGCGGCAGAGGATAAAGGATGCATGGGAGTACCGCAAAAGAACTGTGGATACGGGGAGCTGCCGGCTGATCTTCGGAGAGGCTGATTTCCTGCCGGGACTGGTGGTGGATAAGTTTTCGGACGTTCTGGTGGTTGAATCCCTGGCGCTTGGTATTGACCGTTTCAAGGAAACCATAGTGGAGCTTTTAAAGGAAACTCTCAGGGAGGATGGGATCTCCATAAGAGGCGTTTATGAGCGGAGTGACGCCAAGGTCCGGCAAAATGAGGGGATGGAACGGGTCAAGGGCTTTTTGGGTGAACCCTTTGATACGAATGTGGAAATAGAAGAGAATGGCGTCAGATTCCTTGTGGACGTGAAGGAGGGGCAGAAAACAGGCTTTTTCCTCGATCAGAAATATAATCGTCTGGCCATACAGAAGCTGTGCCGGGACGCTAAAGTGCTGGACTGTTTTACCCATACAGGGTCCTTTGCCTTAAATGCCGCAATAGCCGGGGCAAGAGAGGTGATCGGTGTGGATGCATCCCAGACAGGGATCGATCAGGCCATAAAAAACGCCGCCTTGAATCATATGGCGGATAAGGTGGAATTCTGGTGCCGTGATGTTTTTGAGCTGCTTCCGGAGCTGGAGAAGAAGCAGGAAAGATTTGACGTGGTGATTTTGGATCCTCCGGCATTTACCAAATCCCGCAATTCCGTCAAAAACGCGGTGAAGGGATATCGGGAGATCAATCTGCGGGCCATGAAGCTGGTAAGAGACGGCGGTTTTCTGGCTACCTGCTCCTGCTCCCATTTCATGACCTATGAGCTGTTTACCGAGACCCTGCACCAGGCGGCGCGAAATGTACATAAACGGCTGCGGCAGGTGGAATTCAGGACGCAGGCGCCGGATCATCCGATTTTGTGGGCGGCAGAGGAGTCTTATTATCTCAAGTTTTATATTTTTCAGGTTTGTGAGGAGAGGTAGGGGGATGAGGGAGATTTCTGTTGTTTGACGCAGTCATCCAAAGCAAAATGCAGACACCATCCACCATCCCGGTAACGGGTACCGGATGGCGGAGCAGGTGACTGTTATAGTATGAGCTTTATTTTTATCTGTTTTTGCGGAGAGTAAAAACTTCTACAAGGTGGTTAAGCACAGCGGCCTGGTTAGAAAGTTCCTCACTGGTGGAGGCGCTTTCTTCAGCGGCGGCTGAGTTAGACTGTACAACCTCGGAAATCTGGCCGATGGCCAGGTTGACCTGATTGATAGAATTGGTCTGTCTTTCCACTGCCTTGGCCATCATATCCATCTGTTCCGCAGCCTGCCCGGCAAGGGAGGTTACGTCAGATACGGACATTGTAACTTCCTTAACGGCTTCGCTGCCGTTGTTAACGGCATTGATGGAACGCTGGATCAAATGTAAGGTTGCTTTTGCAGCCTCATCGGATTTGTGGGCAAGCTCTCTTACTTCATTTGCCACAATTGCAAAGCCTTTTCCGGCCTGCCCGGCTCTTGCTGCTTCTACGGAAGCGTTGAGGGCAAGAATATTTGTCTGGGCGGCGATATCGTCTATGGTATCTATAATATGTTTAATTTCATCGGAAGTGGAAGTGATCAACTCCATAGCTTCATTTAGGCCTTCAATATGCTCACCGCTTTTTAGAAGTTGATTCTTGGCATTGTCCATAGTGGCTTTGGTCTGCTCTGACAAAAGGGCGGTTTTTCGGGCCTCATCATCCATGTCTGACAGGGTGGCAGAGAGCTCCGCTACAGCGCTGGCCTGTTCTGTAGAACCCTGGGACAGGGCCATGCCAGAGGAAGCAACCTGGGCAGAGCCGTTGGATACGCGGGCAGTTGCCTCCGCAATTCCGGTCATGGTCTGGTTCAGCTTGTCAGTAATAGTCTCAAGGCTTTCCTGAAGAGCTTTGAAATCGCCAGGGTAATGCTCCTTTTTGCTCTTTACATCCAGGATTCCGTTTGCAATGCTGCTTAATATACTGCCAATCTCGCTTATTATTATCCTGAAAGATTCCACCAGATGAGCGGTAGAATCCGAAAGGATACGGGTTTCGTCCTTCCCGTGTGTTTCCGGAAGAGGACTTTTCAGGTCACCCTCGGAAAGCATAAGCAGGCGTTTGGCACATTTGACAATAGGGGTTGTGATGGAACGGCATACAAAGGCGGAAATCAGTATTACCAGGATACAGAGAACCGCACATATAACAAGCTGGATATTATTTCCTATATAGGCGTAGTGCAGAAATTCATCCTCATTTATCGTAACTGCTACGCTCCAGCCATCAGTTCCGGCAATGGGGGCGTAACCCTGAATATATGCAGCGTTATCTTCCTCCGGATAATTATATCTTCCAATCCCGCTTTCTCCTGCAACCATTTTCTTTTCCAGAGAGCCCAGCTGCTGTATGTATTCGTCATCCGGATTATCTGGCATTTCGTTGATAAGGTTTTCACGGCTGTGAACTTCCTCTGCATCTACAGCGGCGATAGTAGTACCTTCTTTGTCCAGAATATAGGCGTCTCCTTCCTCGCCAATTTGAATTTCGCTTATGATAGAGCGCAGGATATTGGTGTCGCACTGGAAATAAACAACACTCTGAACACTGTCATTTACCATTACAGGTGCGGATACCACAAGATACATATCATCTCCGTCAATGTAAGGAGTGGAAAAATAGTTTTTTCCTTCAAGGGCGGCCTGAAAAAAAGGTTCTCCGGATACATTCATGTTGTGGACGGCATCAAATCCGTCTGCATCAGCTATACCGCCAAAGCGCATATAGTAGCTTTCCACCCGGGACTGTATAAATGCCTGCTTTTCGGAAGGGGTAGCCTCTGGATCCGAGAGGATCGGGGATGAGGCAATTTCCGCAATGGTCAGAGTATAAGTGGAAATTGTGTTTTGTACGGATAGGGCTGCCAGCTCTGTTGTCTCGACCAGTGACTGCTCAATAGCCGATATTGTGGAATTTCGGGAAATCATGGTACTTAAGATTACGTTGACAAGTGCAACGCCCATTGTGGCAAGGATCACCATTATCATGATTTTTGTCTGAATCTTTTTCATGTTACTGCCGCAGAGGAAAAGTGCGGCTTCACCCTCCTTTTTATATAATATTTTTAAATGTATTTTATATGGAATCCGAAAATATTTCAAGACTTGGAGAGTGAGAGTTCAGGGGTGTTGTAACCGTGCTTCCCCTGGATGAATATATCAGGTAAGCTTGACAGAAGAAGCACGATCCGGTATATTTTGTTCATTTAAAGATTGATTTTGTTTTTATCAGGGTGTCTTCTGCCCGGAGGATTTTGGAGGAAAATATGGATTTAAAAATGATCACATCATCAGATCGGCTATGGAGTGTAGTGAGAGATTATGCCAAAGGCTGTTCCTGGCGGGCGGGCAGATCATTAGCCGTAGCTATGGAAAATAATGAGTTTAAAGAGTGGGAAAGAGTTATTGTTGCTTTAGATAATGAAAAAATATGTGGATACTGTACGGTTGCCAGGACAGACTGTATTCCGGATGTATGCTATACGCCTTATATTGGCTATTTGTTTGTTGGCGAGGAATACAGGGGAAACCGATTGAGCCAGAAGCTGATAGGGTATGCGATGGATTATTTAAAATCTGTGGGTTTTGATAAGGTGCATATAGTAAGCGATCACGAGAATTTATACGAAAAATATGGTTTTGACATCATAGACCGTAAAATTGCTCCATGGGGATCGGAAGAAAAAATCTATATGCAAAAATTGTGATAATATCCGCCGGGATGTACTTATAAAATTTCGTGGGACAGAAATTCGTCAATTTCCGTCCCGTTTATCAATTATTTCTAACAGTTTCTCAATGAATAGGGAAGAATTTCTTAACTTAAAAACTTTTCCGTTAACAGAAATATCATCAAAGTCTGTGATCAATATGGTATTTGTTAAAATGTTGTTTTTATCATATAAATAAATATTTACGGCTTCGTTACCCGGTGTTGTCAGAGAGCCATCCGAAAAAAATGTTCCAAAGGTCCTTTGATAAGTGTATTGTTTTAATAGGTTTGTTATTTCTCTTTTTTCGTTCTCTGTTATTTCATTGTAGTTCGTATTGTTAATATAGGGGCAGCCGTTTTCAATACCAAATTCCTGATATGCGATTACAATATACGGATCTTCGTCTGTCAGCCCAGCTAATTTAAGCGGTTCGAAATATGACAGGATTCCGGCAATAAGACCAATAATTATGATAAGACAGATAAATCTTTTTTTCTTTTTCATAGTATTACCTCTATTGCTACCCCGCACAGCACACCCACCCCATAAAGCAGCAGAGTGATCCTGATATTTTCCCGGATATTATCATTTACCTTATAAAGAACCAAAAGTCCCACGCCGGAGCCTGCCAGCAGACCGGCAAGCATAGATCCCGCTCCTAACATTCCTGACAGATACAGTCTGGTCAGAAGCACGGAGGAAGCGCAGTTGGGGATCAGGCCGATCAGACCTGCAAACAGCGGACCAAGGAAGGCCCTTCCGGTGAGAAAAGCCTCCAGCTTGTCTTCTCCGGCAAACTCTACCAGAAGATTCAACAGGAAAGAAATTATCAGGATAAACAAAAAGACCTGGAGTGTGTGACGAAGGGCGGAGGACAAAATGTTTCCTTTTCCACAGTGGCAATGTTGATGATCGCACAGTTGCTCTATGCGCATTTCCTCATGTTCGTATCCTCTATGTCTATGGCAGAGCAGATCGATCAGAAAACCTGTGCAGATACCGATCGCTGCCTTTACGACGAGGATTTTCAGGATAAAGCTCACAGGCGCCTGTTCGGAGATCAGAACAGGAAGCATTTCGTCAGAGGTGGACAAAAATACGGCAATCAGTGTGCCCAAAGTGATGATCCGACCCGCATACAGATTGGATGCTGCCGTAGAGAATCCGCATTGAGGAAGCATTCCCAATATACCGCCGAAGGCAGGCCCCCATTTCCCGGATTGTTTCATAAGCATCCGGGATTTTTCACTGGTTCTGTGCTCGATGTATTCCATGATCAGATAAGTAATAAAAAGGAAGGGAAGCAGCTTCAGTGCATCCGCCAGGGTGTCCTGTATAACGGGCAGTATCATAGGGGTTACTCCTTTAATCAATGAAAAAATGATCAGAATCGCTTTTATCCCAGCTTTTCATGGAAAAACTCTGCAATCCGCTGCCAGATTTCTTCCTGGAAAAACTGACGGTCCGCATGGTCTGCGCCTTCTATGGCAACCAGCTTTACATCGCAGTCTGCGGCGTCCAGCTTATCGTGCAGGATTTCTCCCTGTGAAAAAGGAACTGTATGGTCATTTACGCCATGGAGGATCATAAAGGGCGGAGCGTCCTTGGATACATATGAAACAGGGCAGGCTTTGGAAGCCTCCTCCTGATGGAGCATAACGTTCATACCTGTCATCAGCGATTCGGGGGAAGCGGCCGCCTCCAGGGGAGAGGGATATGGAAAGGCGGTGACATCCGTGGGGGGATACCAGGGACATGCGGCCTGCACTTTGCTGGAATATTCCAGATAGTTCCCGGTATCATAACAGGGGTCGCTTGCCAGTGCCGCCATTGCAGTCAGATAACCGCCTGCAGATTCACCCATTACGCCGAAATGGGATGTATCGATCCGATAACGATCACAGTTGGCCCGCAGGTATCGTATGGCGGCCTTGATATCCATCAATTGGGCAGGAAACTGTGCTTCATTACTGGTGCGGTATTCCGGGCTTGCCACCACAAAGCCTTTTCGGGCCAGCCAGGCCAGATAAGGCAGATGGGCAGAACGATCCATCTGCAGCCAGGCGCCGCCGCAGATCCAGACAATACAGGGGTAGCTTTTTTGGGAATCCTCAGGATAAATGATATCCATCTTTAAGTCTCTGCGGGTATGCCCGAACCAGGCGTCCACCTGGGAAAAGGCAACATCTGTTGCAGCATAATAAGTGGGCTCGGTTACTTTGACATTGATTGTTTCACGCATGTGGTCTCCTCCTTTTGGTTGACAACGGACAAAAAAAGCACCATCCCCAAGGCTCATACGTCCTCAAAAATGGTACTCGCCTGCGCCTTCAGGGGCTCGAACCCTGGACACCCTGATTAAGAGTCAGGTGCTCTACCAACTGAGCTAAAGGCGCATAAGATTTATTATTTAATTCATTTACAACGCGAATCTTATTATAGTATAATGTCTTTTAGTTTGCAAGTGTTTTTTGAAAAAAATTTAGAAAAATTTATTTTTTTTATTTGAGGTGACAAAATGATCTTCGATACACACGCTCATTATGATGACGAGGCCTTTGATCAGGACAGGGAAGAGCTGCTCTCCGGAATGCACCAAAAGGGAGTGGGATATATTGTAAATGTAGGAGCCAGTATGGAATCCAGCCAAAGGACCATGGCGCTGGCAGCAGAGTATCCGTTTATCTATGGGGCCATCGGAGTACACCCTTCCGAGACGGAGAATCTTACAGAAGAAGACATGCAGTGGCTGAAGGAGAGGTCGGCGGATCCTAAGGTGGTAGCTATCGGTGAGATCGGACTTGATTATCACTGGGAGACGCCGGAGAAGGATATCCAGAAAAAATGGTTTGAAAGACAGCTTGCTCTGGCCGGGGAAACAGGGCTTCCGGTGATCATTCATTCCAGAGATGCGGCCAGGGATACACTGGATATTCTAAAGGGCTGGCAGAAAGAGAAGACAAAGGGCGTGATCCATTGCTTTGCTTATACGAAGGAGATGGCCAGAGAGTATCTTAATATGGATTATTATTTTGGGATCGGTGGAGTCCTTACTTTTAAAAATGCCAGAAGGCTTCTGGAGGCGGCAGATTATATTCCCATGGAGCGCATCCTGCTGGAGACAGACTGTCCCTATCTTTCGCCGGAGCCCTACAGAGGAAAGAGAAATCAATCCGGCCACATTGAACTTGTGGCGGAGCGGCTGGCAGAGCTTAAGAAGCTTACAAAGGAAGAGGTGCTGGCACAGACATGGCAGAATGCCCTGGATTTTTATTCAAAAATACCCCGCAAGGCACAGGCAGTCTGACAGGACTAAAGCAGAAAGGAAGGATAATAGAGATGGCATATCTGGGAACGCCCACAGCAACGGCGGAGATCATACGGAAATATAATTTTTGCTTCCAGAAGAAGTACGGACAAAATTTTCTTATTGATGCCAATATTCTGCAAAAGATCGTAGCCTCTGCAGAGATCACCAGGGAAGACTGCGTAATAGAAATAGGTCCGGGGATCGGCTCTCTGACCCAATATCTGGCGGAAAGCGCAGGAAGTGTGATCGCAGTGGAGATTGACAAAAAGCTGATCCCCATATTGGAAGAAACTCTGGGGGATTATGATAATGTGACCATTATCAATGAGGATATCCTGAAGGTGGATATCAGAAAGCTGTCCGAAGAAAGAAATGGCGGACGTCCTGTTAAGGTGGTAGCCAATCTCCCTTATTATATTACCACGCCCATCATCATGGGGCTGTTTGAAAGTCATGCTCCCCTTCAGAGCATGACCGTTATGGTACAGAAGGAGGTGGCAGACAGGATGCAGGTAGGACCCGGCACCAAGGATTACGGAGCTTTGAGCCTTGCCGTGCAGTACTATGCGGAACCGGAGATCGCCATGAACGTTCCTCCTGCCTGCTTTATGCCAAGGCCGGGTGTGGGCAGTGCAGTCATCCGTCTCACAGGGCGCAGGGAAAAGCCGGTGGAGGTAAGGGATGAGAGGCTGCTTTTTTCTGTGATACGGGCCGCCTTTAACCAGCGGAGAAAGACCCTTGCCAATGCCCTTGCCAATGCCCCTGTCCTTGCGGGAGATGGCGGCAGGCATGTGACGGTGGCCAGAGAAAAGGTATATGAAGCTCTTGATCAGATGCAGCTTAGCAGGACGATCCGGGGGGAAGCCCTTACGCTGGATCAGTTTGCCCGGCTTTCCGGGCTGCTGTAAAATGGTAACAATTCGGCCAAATTCCCCTGTTTTTACAAAAATTGTATTTTACATACCAAAAACCATGTGATAAACTTACAGATGATAATAGGCTAATTATGCCTTTTTACATGTCCTAAACAAAAAGATATATGAGGTGGCTACCTTGGATAAATATGAGTACAAAGTACGGGCGGATGAAATAAAATCACTGATCTCGGAAGGGAGATATGCGGACGCGGTAAAGATCGCAGACGCCATTGACTGGCGCAGGGTCAAGAGCACCATGATGCTCTGCACCATCAGCGATCTGTACAAGATCAACAGAAGATATGAAGACAGCAGGGATATCCTTCTGCTTGCCTATGAGCGGCATGCCGGAGGCCGGATGATCGTCTATTCCTTATGTGAATTATCCATCAAGCTGGGCGAGTATGTGCAGGCGCTGGAATATTATAAGGAATTTGTGCACCTGGCTCCCAAGGACAGTGGAAGATATGTGCTTCAGTATAAATTATATGAAGCCCAGGAGGTAAGCCTGGAAGAGAGGATAGAGGTATTAGAGGAGCTTAAGAAGCGGGATTACCGTGAAAAATGGGCCTACGAGCTCGCCTATCTTTATCACAGGGTGGGACTGGCCTCTAAATGTGTGGAGGAATGCAATGAGATGGCGCTCTGGTTCGGGGAAGGCCGTTATGTGGTCAAGGCTTTAGAGCTTAAGATGCTTCATGAGCCCCTGACGGAGGAGCAGCAGACAAAATATGAACAGATGAAGCAGGGAGGTGGTTTTATCACCTCTGATTTTGCTGCGGATCAAAAGGCGATCCAGGAGGCTGCCGAAAAGGAAACCGAGGAGGAAGAGGAGGACGAGTTCAGCCTTCAGGAAAATATCCTTACAGATGATACCCAGGAGGTACCGGGGAAGGATGAACTTGATATACAGGTCAAGACCATAGATGTGAGCCAGTATAATACCATGAATCTGCAAAAAGAGCTGGCAGAAAGCATGAAGGAAATTTTAGATGACCATAAGGCGCCGGAGCCGCCGGAAAGAAAACCGGAGGAGCCGTCAGGGCCTGCGGAGCAGAACTCTTCTGCGAAGGCTTCCGGGAATTTTCTGGTTGAGCAGGAGAGCATGCCGCAGGAGGCGGTAAGCAGCCAGAGGACTTTGGTTTATGAGCCTGTAAAGGGACTGGATGAGCGGGCCTATCCCGAAAAACCGGTGCAGGAACCAAAGCCGGAGCCCAGACCGGTGCCCCGGCTCAGACCCCAGAACTTTGCCGGCAGCAATGCCAATGAGGAGGTCTTTTTCGGGAACACGGAGGAGGTCAATATCCAGGAGGTGGTTTCCGAGCTGGAGCAGAGAAACGGGGCCAAAAGCCTGTTCACGCCCATCGGGGAGCAGGCTTCGGAGGAGGAGAACGCCAAAAGAGAGCCGGTGGCAAGTGCGGATCCGGATCTGAGTAATACAGGTGTGATCAGAACCTTCCATAAATCCTCCGGCTATGACAATATCCTTACGCAGGAATACGACGGGCAATTGTCCCTGGTGGTGCCTGAGGAGGACAAGATTGAAAAGCAGATCACCGGCCAGCTCAGCATTGAGGATATCATGGCCGAGTGGGAAAAGATGAAGCAGGACAATGAGCGGAAACGGATGGATGAGATCCGCAAAAGGGTACATCAGCAGACGGACACGCTTTTTGCAGATTTCGATGAGGCTACCAAGTCCGGGCTTTTGGAAGAGCTTGAAAAGGCCATGGTAACGGCGGCCCTGAAGGAAGAAAAGCTAAAGATCGCCAAAGAACGGCTGGGGCTTTTAAAGAGGGCGGATTCCGGTAAGGACAGGAAGGCGGAAGCGTCCGTACAGAAGGAACCGGAGACTTCAGAACCGGAAATGGAAGAAATGGAGCTTTTGGAGGAAGAGCCCGGGGAAGAGCCTGGGACAGAGCAGACTCCGGTGCCGGAGGAGCAGCCGTCTGTGAAAGAGCAGCCGGAGGAAACACCCAGGACAGAGTCCTTGTGGACCAAAGAAAATCTTACCCTGGAGGAACTGGAGGAGCGGCTATGGCAGGAAGCGGAAGCAGAACTGGCTGGTGAGGAGGCTGAGTCCGGCGGGAGCGGTCAGGAAGCGGGATACGAAGAGGAAGAAGCTGCTGATCCTGACAGCCGGGAATCTGAAAAAGATCGGCCAAAAGAAAAGAAGCAGAAGGAAGAAAGGCCTGCGCCTGAACCGGAGGAAAATGAGGATAAGCATAATGTCCGGGAAATGACAAATGCCGAAAGAGAGATGTTCGCCCCGTTCATCCACCATAAGCGGACCAGAAGGCAGATCGTGGAGGCGATTGATAATATCAGCATGGCGTCCTTTACCGGCAATGTGATCATTACCGGAGAGGAGGGAACAGGGACCATAGCGCTTGCCAAGCTGCTGGTGAAGGAAGTGCAGCTTTCGGACAGTAATTTTTCCGGTAAGGTGGCTAAGATCTCCGGGGCAACCATGAACAAGAAGGATGTGGCGGTTACCTTGGGAAAGCTTTCAGGCGGAGCGCTGATCATAGAAGCGGCCTCATCCATGAAGAAGGCTTCCATCGAGCAGCTTCTGAAGGCGCTGAATCAGGAAGGAAAGGGACTGATCGTAATACTGGAGGATACAAAGACCGTCATGGAAGAGCTTTTGGCTCAGTATCCGGACCTTCAGGATACCTTCAATCTGAGAGTGGATGTGGAGGCCTTAGATGACCAGACTCTTGTCAGGTATGCAAGAAAATACGCCCTTGAGCAGGAATATGCCATTGATGAGCTTGGGGTTTTGGCGTTGCATACAAGGATTGCGGATATGCAGACCAGCGATCATGAGGTTACCCTGACAGAAATAGAAGAGCTGGTGGATGAAGCCATCTATTATGCGGATAAAAAGACGCCGAAGCATTTCTTTGATATCCTTCTTGGAAAAAGATATGATGAAGAGGATATGATCGTCTTAAGAGAAAATGATTTTATGCATTATTAAATTGGGGGTTTAAGGCAATGGAAGGTAAAAGAACAGAAGGGGAAGTATTTATTTCAGAGGCGGATCAGTATTTGTTTGCCCAGGGGACGCATTATGACATCTACAAGAAGCTTGGAGCTCATCCCAGTATCCAGGATGGGAAAAAGGGCATGTTTTTCGGCGTGTGGGCTCCTAATGCGGCGAGTGTCCATGTGATAGGGACCTTTAACGGATGGGATGAAACCGCTCATCCCATGCAAAAGCTGGGAGAGGGGGGGATCCATGCGGTATTTATTCCGGGCGTTGGTACTCATGAGCTGTATAAATTTCTGATCACCACCCCTGCAGGAGAAAAGCTGTATAAGGCAGATCCCTTTGCAAACAGTGCGGAGCTGCGCCCGGGTACAGCCTCGCGGACCGTGGATATATCGGGATTTCAATGGACAGACGATCTCTGGATGAAGGAGCGCAGCGGGAAGGATTACAATAAGGAGCCCCTTGCCATATATGAGTGCCATATCGGTTCCTGGATGCGTCATCCAAGGCCGGAGGAGCAGGGCTATTACAACTACCGGGAATTTGCGGACAGGATCGTAGAGTATCTGAAGGAGATGAAGTATACCCATGTGGAGCTGATGGGGATCGCAGAGCATCCTTTTGACGGCTCCTGGGGATATCAGGTTACCGGATATTATGCGCCCACCTCCCGTTACGGAGAGCCGGAGGACTTCATGTATCTTGTGAACAAGCTTCACAAAAACAAGATCGGCGTGATCCTGGACTGGGTTCCGGCTCATTTTGCTACGGACGCTCATGGGTTGGGGCGGTTTGACGGTCAGTGTATTTTTGAACATCCCGATCCGCGCAGAGGCGAGCATCCCGATTGGGGAACCAAGATCTTTAATTATGGCAAGACAGAGGTGAAGAATTACCTGATCGCCAATGTGCTGTTCTGGATCAAGGAATTTCACGTGGACGGTATCCGTGTGGATGCGGTGGCTTCCATGCTTTATCTGGATTACGGAAAGAAGGACGGGCAGTGGGTGCCCAATAAATACGGCGGAAATAAGAACCTGGAGGCCATTGAATTCTTCAAGCATTTAAATTCCGTGGTGCTTGGCACTTATCCGGGCTTTTTGACCATTGCCGAGGAATCCACGGCATGGCCTATGGTAACAGGTAAGGTGGAGGAGGATGGCCTTGGTTTTTCCTTTAAATGGAATATGGGCTGGATGCATGATTTTTGTGAATATATGAAGCTGGATCCCTACTTCCGGAAGGACAATCATTATGCTATGACCTTTGCCATGTCCTATAATGAATATGAAAATTATATCCTGCCCCTGTCCCACGATGAGGTGGTTCACCTGAAATGCTCCATGGTCAATAAGATGCCGGGGTATCAGATCGACAAGTATGCAAATCTGCGCTGCGGATATGCTTATATGTTCGGCCATGCAGGCAAAAAGCTTCTTTTTATGGGACAGGACTTCGGACAGGAACGGGAGTGGAGCGAGGAGAGAGAGCTTGACTGGTTTCTGCTGGGAGAGGATCTGAATAAAGGGCTTCATGAATATATGAAGGAGCTTTTAAAGATTTACAGGAAGTATCCCTGCATGTATGAGTTTGACAACAGCTGGAACGGGTTTGAATGGATCAATTGCGACGATAAGGACAGAAGTACCTACAGCTTTATCAGAAAGGCCTCCAGCGGCAGGAACAATCTGCTTTTTATCATTAATATGACTCCTATTGCATGGGAGAATTATAAGCTGGGCGTACCGAAAAAGAAAAAATATAAGCTGCTTTTGAACAGCGCGGAGGAGCGGTTTGGTGGAAGCGGAGGCGTGATACCTAAGGAGATCACGGCGGTGAAGGGACAATGCGATTACAGGGATTACAGTATTACTTTGGATCTTCCTCCTTACAGCGCTGCCATATTTGTTTTTTGAGTATGGTTAAGAAAAAGGGCAGATAAGCCGAAATAAAGGGTGAATGTGTGGAGCATTCACCCTTTTTAATACGACATTTTGAGATTGATGGGAGCAAATATGAACCTTTTAGTGGAGAGCGCCAATATCAGAGGCGCTCAGGAATATGAAAAGGCAGGCAGGGATACAATTTCATATCGTACCCCGCAGAATGAGGCGGCAGCCGGCAGGAGCGGGTTTGTATTGGACATTTCTGGCACAGTTATGGATAACAGCGCATATGCAGGTCACGGACGGACCGCAGAGGAACTGATACGGCAGATCGAGCAGGAGGATGTTGCTGTTCGCCGCGACTATATGGCAGTGATGTCCAATTCCGTATCGGACGAGGATTTCGCGAAGCTGCAGAAGGAAGGCTTTCATCCGGGAAGTACAGAGATAGAGACTGTTGTCACCATTGTTGATCAGATAAAGGTAGCCCTTGCAAAAGGCGGAACAGAGGTGGCAGGCTATACGGATACGGTGGATGACGAGGCTCTTAAGGACATTACCGGAAGCGAGGCCTTTGCCAATGAATTGAAGAGACAGTTTGCCGAAAAGGATATTCCTTTGACGGAAGAAAATATTGCTTCCGTGACAGAGGCATGGAAGCTGCTTGAACAGGCGGGTGAGCCTACAGAGGGCAGCGTGAAATATATGGTGGAGAATGACCTTGCACCTGCACCTGAAAATTTATATACGGCGAAGTATTCGGCATCCGGTGATCCGGGCCGTCAGGGGAAGGGCTACTATGCAGCCGGTTCGGTGGCCGGTTATTATGCCAAAAAACCGGAGGAGATCGATTTTGACAGGCTGCGTCCCCAGATGGAAAAGGTGATCAGTCAGGCCGGCTACGAAGCAGATCAGGAAAATCTGGAAAGCGCCAAATGGCTGGTAGAAAAGGGAATTCCCTTAAACGAAGAAACCTTTTCTCTTTTAAAGGATATCCAAAGCCATCAATATCCCGTAAGGATGGAGGATTTTATGGCTTCTGCCGCCTGCGCGGCGGCGGACGGGATAGACCCGGCCAGGGCAGATCTGGGCAGAAAGCAGACCTATGCCCGGCAGGCTGTTTCCATTATGGAGCAGACGGCACAGATTCAGGATGAGGCAGTGGATATCATCATAGCGAGGGATCTCCCCCTTACCCTGAGAAATCTGACAGCAGTTCAGAATGAGCTTCAGGCCCGAAACCAGCAAAACGAACAGGGACTTCAGCAGGATGTCCGGGAAGGTACGGCGCAGACACAGGAGATAACGGCAGAAGCGGGTCTGGCAGAAAATCTGCGGGGGAGAAGGCTTTTGGAAGAGGTCAGGCTGTCTATGACGGTGGAGGCGAATCTGAAGCTTTTGCGGAGCGGCTTCCAGATCGATACGGCTTCCTTAGAGCTTCTGGTGGATAAGCTTAAGGAGGCGGAGAGCAATTATCTGAAGGCCCTGACCGGACAGGTGGATGGATCCTCGGCAAAGGAAAAGGCCTCCCTTTATGAGGAAACTCTGGATGTGCTGCAGGGAATACGCAGGGCGCCGGTTTCTGTAGTAGCGAAGGTGTCTGTAACAGATACCCTGAGGATTGTATATGAACAGGGCAGCAGGGAACGCCTTGCCTACGAAAAGGCAGGCCAGAGCTATGAGACGATGATGACAGAACCCCGGAAGGACTTAGGGGATTCCATGCAGAAGGCGTTCCGGAATGTGGATGATATTCTGGAAAGCATGAACCTGGAGGCCTCGGAGGAAAACCGCAGGGCAGTCCGTATTCTGGGATACAATAGTCTGGAGATCACGGAAGAGAATATAGAGCGGATCAAAGAAAAGGATGAACTTCTGAAAGATGTAGTGAAGGAAATGGATCCGGGACGGGTTTTGAATATGATCCGGGAGGGCGTGAATCCTCTGATCATGCCACTGGAGGAGTTGGGAAATTACTTCAGCGGCCAGGAGAGGGATCCGGCAGGACAGATGGAATCCTACAGCCGTTTTCTTTATAAGCTGGAGAAGCAAAAAGGAATCTCGGAAGAAGAAAAAAGTGCATATATCGGTATTTACCGGTTAGTACGTCAGATTGAAAAAGCGGACGATGCAGCAGTAGGGGCCCTTTGGCAGACCGGGGCAGAGTTTACGCTGGGCAATCTTTTAAGCGCATTAAGGAGCAGCAGGCGGGGAAGCATGGACTACTCCGTGGACGATGGTTTCGGCGGCGTGGATGCAAAGGAAACACAGACAGAGAGCATTACCAGCCAGATCGCCAAAGGGTTTTCCGGTAATGTGCCGGATCAGGAATTTCTGGAACAGCTTCTGGAGGAAGCGGGAGATGAGGCGGCAGGAAAGGAATTTGACCATATGCTGTACGAGCAGGTCCGTGGCGCAATGAAATCCGAGGATGAAGTGCTTAAGCAGCTTTCTGATTACGAGATGCCTGTGACAGCGGATCATCTTCTGGCAGCCGGAGCCCTTCTTAAGGATCCCGGGGAAATCTGGAAAAGACTCCAGAGACTGCAAAGGCAGGAACAGGAGGATACCCGGATCCCGCAAAAGACAGACCCGGAGGGTTCTCTGGAAGAGGCAGGGGAAGAAGTCCTTCGGGCCCTGGATGGCAGAGAAAACGCACAGAAGGCCTATGGAAGCCTGCAGAAGAGTGTGCAGGATATGCTGGAGAGGGCGGCCTTTGGTTCTTCTGTCGGGGCCTTGGATATCAGGGCGATGAGCGTGCTGTATAAGCAGTTTTCCTTTATGGGCAGCATGGCAAGGGAAGAAAACTATGAGATCCCGGCTAAGATCGGCGGCACATTGACCTCTATTAATCTGAAGATCGTACATACCGGGCAGAAGGAGAGCAAGGCTGCCGTAGCCTTTGAGACAGAGATTTTTGGAAAGACTGCGGCTGAATTCCGGATGACAAAGCAGGGATTGGAAGGCTTCTGCATCTGCAGTAAGGAGGAAGGCTGCGGATTCCTCAAGGATGATCAGAGAATTCTGGAAGAGAAATTTGAAAAAGAAGAGATCAAGGCGGGCAATATTTATTTTGCAACAGGAGAGAAGCTGGATCTGGAAGAATTTTCACTGAAGGAAAGCGCCTTGCGAGAGGGATCAGGGCAGGATACGGGACTGCTTTACCGGGCAGCCAGAGCATTTATAGAATTTGTCCAGGAGACAGGGTTAAAGAAAGGAAATATAGAAGATGAGAATTAATTACAACGTATCGGCAGTAGTTGCCAACAATTATTTAAACAGATCCGACAATAAGCTGCAGGAGTCTATGGCAAGGCTTTCCTCCGGACTCAAGATCGTCAATGCCAAGGATAACCCCGCAGGCCTGGCCATGGCCAAGCGAATGAACGCTCAGATTGAAGGGCTGGATCAGGCAACCGATAATTCCAATGACGGAATCTCCATCATGCAGATCGCAGACGGAGCGTTGTCTGAGATCCATGAGATGCTTCAGAGGATCAATGAGCTTTCCGTGAAGGCCAGTACCGGAACCCTGACTGAAGATGACAGGAGGATCATTTCAGAGGAAGTAAAGGAGCTTAAGGAGGAGATTGACAGGACAGCCTCGGAGGTTGAGTTTAACGGCCAGAAGCTTCTGGACGGCTCCTTTGACATGAAGGCCTATACAACGAATACTGTGGATGTGAAGGTGGCCTACTACAGTGATCAGGTAGTCAGCAAGGATTACGAGATCGCAGAGCTTGATGTTGTCTTTGATAACGGCGAGATCAAGGAGGTAAATAAGGTTTCCATTCCGGGACTTCTGGAGTATGAGGCAGGAAATCCACAGGCTTCCAATGCAATGGTTACATGGGACGGAAATATCGTTTCCATCATGGGAGAGCGGGGGGAAGAGATCAAGCTTGAGGTAGTAAAGGAGAACTATACAAGACCTTCCGCTGCAGATCCCATCAAATTTACAATTCCCGGCTTTGGCTCTCTGGATATGCAGATCGGCTCCAACGAGGGACAGCAGCTGGAGGCACGTATCCCCAAGGTATCCACAATGCTTATGGGAATTTCCAGGGTCGATGAGACCATCAAAACAGAGGAAGGCGCAAAGGAGTGCATAGGTAAGGTGGACGGAGCCATTAAGTATGTTTCTTCCGTGCGCAGCCGTCTGGGCGCCTATGAAAACCGTCTGGATCATACTGTGAACAATCTGGATATCATCAGCGAAAATGTAACGGCGGCATATTCCCGTATCATGGATACGGATATGTCGGAGGAAATGACCGAATACACCACCCTTCAGGTATTGTCACAAGCCAGCACCTCTATTCTGGCCCAGGCCAACGAGAGGCCGGCGCAGGTGCTTCAGCTATTGCAGTAGGTAATTTGGTCTGAATTGTTATAAGGAGAAGGAGCCTGAACTATGACAAAGGAACTGAAGCAGGAATATACGCTCAGGATCACCCAGGCGAATAAGACCCAGCTGATCGTCATCCTTTATGAGATGACGATCACCTATCTGGAAGAGGCCGGGAAGGCCTATGATGAAGGGAATGAAGGCGGGTTTAAGGACAGCATCAAAAAAGCCAGAGGATGTATCAGGGAGCTGATGGATTCTCTGCATTTTGAATATGAACCGTCAAGGAATCTGTTGCAGCTCTATGTTTTTGCCAATCAGGAGCTGACCAGGGCAAGCGTCCGCAAAAGCAAAAAGGAGCTTGACCATGTAAAAGGGATGATGGAAAAGCTCCATGAGGCCTATGAAAAAATTGCAGAGACGGATACCTCCGGCCCTGTGATGGCGAATACACAGACAGTGTACGCCGGGCTTACCTACGGAAAAAATTCTCTGGTGGAAAACCTAGCCAATCAGGGAAGTGAGAGGGGCTTCCGTGTTTAGGGGACTGGGATGAGTATTTTCTTCAGGCAGCGGACTTAGCGCCGCTGCCTGTTCCAGCAGAAACTTATAGCGCTTCAGTACAGAATTCACCTCATAAATATAACAGTCGATCAGATCCGGCTCGATCACATTGTCAAAACCGGCATAGGCAACCTCCAGCGCCTGCTTGGTCTTTTCAAGGTCTGACAGCAGTGCGTTTCGTGCAATTTCTTTTTCCGACAGAGTGCGGTTTTCACGGGAGCTTTGACTAAAATACATTTTCATAGCGTTCCTCATTTCCAGCGGTCATCTTATTACATAATATTCCGAAAATATCCAATAATTACCTTTTGCTAAGAGTATAGGCAAAATAAATCCGTTTATTCCGGTATAAGCCAAAAAGACAGGACATATATTGAATCAGGCGGAAAGGAAAGGCCGCGGGGGAAAGGATACGGATTGCTGCATGGATAATAGTATGGGGGCTTTTTTTATCATTGGGATATTGATTCTGGTGCTGATGATGGGTGCACTGAAAAATCGGGGAGAGTGGATCGTCAATTTCCTGCTCAGGGGAGTGCTGGGTATGATGTCCATTTATTTCGGGAATATTTTGCTGGCAAATGCGGCGCCGGGGATGGCGCTGGGCTATAACCTGATCACTTTTTTGACATCCGGAATCCTTGGATTTCCGGGGGTTGCCATGCTTTACGGCATAAATTTTTACATGCTATTGTGAAATAGTACCAAAGTTAAAAAAGTTCCGGATTTCTACTGGACAATCCGTTTCATTTTCTATATAATTCACTTTACAAACAGAACGTTCTGATTGATCAACATTACAAGACGCATTGCAGGGTCTTGGTCAAACATTCATTTTAAGTTCATTTGGAAGGGATCCTTCCGAAAATCAACTTTAATCAACAAGCTGGTTCGCGAAGCGTGACAGCGTTTGACGTAAACAACTATCACAGAAGCAAAGGGGGTTATTTTTGGATAAAAGAATCCTTGCGATTTTTGACTGCGAGGAGAGTTATGCCTATCGGCTTATGGAGTTTATCAGTGAAAAGCGGAATCTGCCTTTTGAGGTCTATGTATTCACTGATGAAAATAAATTTTATTCCTGTGCCAAAGATACGGACATTGAATGTCTCCTTGTCTCAGAAAGCGCTTATAAACAGGAAGTGGATACCTTAAAAATTTCACACATCATCATTCTCAGTGAAAACGGAGAAAATCTGAACAAAGCTCTTCATCATGTCAATAAGTACCAGTCATGTGAAAACATTCTCCACGAAGTCATGGAATACTATACGGACCGATCGGAGGCGGTGCCGGCAGCATTGCGCACCGGCCTTTCCAGAATGCGTATCATCGGGATCTATACTCCCATAGGGAGATGCCTTCAGACTACCTTTTCCCTGACCCTGGGACAGATGCTTGCCAGGCGTTTCAAGACTCTTTATCTGAATTTCGAGATTTATTCCGGATTTTCCAGGCTGCTCAGCCGCAGCTTTGACAGTGACATATCGGATCTGATGTATTATTTTTCCTGTGCCCGTGAAAAGCTGGCTTATCGGATGGAGAGCATGGTAGAGACGGTAAACGGACTGGATTTTATCCCGCCGGCAGAGATCTATCAGAATCTGGCGGGGATCAGGGGAAGCCAGTGGATGGATCTGTTTCGGGAAATAGAAAAAAACAGTGAGTATGAATACCTGATATTGGATCTGTCGGACGGCATTGCAGACCTGTGGGAGGTCTTAAAGGGGTGCGACCACATTTATACCATTTCCAGAGATGACGGAGTTGCCATGGCCAAAATAGAACAGTACGAAAAGGCGCTGGAGCAAATGGAATACGGAGAGATCACAGCCAGGACTACCAGGTGGAAGCTGCCGGTGTTTAAACAGCTTCCCCGCCAGTTTGAGGAACTGACATACGGAGAGCTGGCAAGGTACATTAAGTCAGAGGTTTTTCCGGAGCTGTTTAAGGAGGGAACAAATGAATAAAGGGGAAGGCAGATGTTTACAGGAGATCATCATTGGAAGACTGGATCTTTCCAGGGAAATGACAGAGGAGGAGATCAGGGAGCTTATTGATGAACAGATCCGGCAGGAAAGCAAGAGGCGCTCTCTGGAGGTGGGAGCCAGAGAGCAGCTGCGGCGGGAAATTTTTCATTCCATCAGACAGCTGGGGATTCTGCAGGAGCTCATCGAAAATCCCCGGATCACAGAGATTATGGTAAACGGAACTGACGGCATTTTTATAGAGAGGGAGGGAAGGCTTAAAAAGCTGGAAATCGCCTTTGACTCAAAAGAAAAGCTCAGGCAGGTGATCTGGCAGATCACGGCGGGCTGCAACAGAGTGGTAAATGAGGCTTCTCCTATTGTGGATGCAAGACTGCCTGATGGAGCCAGAGTGAATGTGGTGCTGGATCCTGTGGCCATTAACGGACCGATCCTTACCATCAGGCGGTTCCCGCCGCAGCCCATTACCATGGAGCAGCTTCTGACCATGGGTGCCCTGACAGAGGAGTGCAAGGATCAGCTGGTAGGGCTGGTACGGGCAGGCTGCAATATATTAGTGAGCGGCGGCACCGGCTCCGGGAAAACAACATTTCTAAATGTTCTCTCTCAGTTTATCCCTGAAACAGAGAGGGTGATCACCATTGAGGACAGCGCAGAGCTGCAGATCCGGAATATTCCCAATCTGGTCAGCCTTGAAACCAGAAACGCCAATGTGGAGGGATGCAAGGAAATTACGATCCGTGATCTGATCAAGGCATCCTTAAGAATGCGGCCTGACCGGATCATTGTGGGGGAGGTGCGGGGCAAGGAGGCGGTGGATATGCTACAAAGCGTCAATGTAGGGCACAGCGCCATGACGACGGTACATGCCAACTCTGTCCGCGATGTGGTCAGCCGCCTGGAGACCATGGTCCTTATGGGAATGGAAATGCCTCTTTCCGCCATACGGAAACAGATTGCTTCCGGTTTTGGCCTGATGATCCATTTGGGAAGGCTTAAGGATGGCAGCAGGCGGATCCTGGAGATTGCAGAGCCGGTGGGGTTTGCGGACGGCGAGGTTCTGATCCGGACGATCTACCAGTTTGAACAGCTGGGAACAACAGAAGACGGGAGGATACAGGGAGAACTCAGAAAGGCGGGGGAGCTTGCGCATGAAAAAAGGCTTTGGCCGTCTGGCTGAACAAAACAGTCTTTTGCCGGTTACAGCGGCAGAAAGGAGATTTCTGGCTGCAAAAAGTATTTTGGTAATCCTTCTTTTAGATTATTTCTTCTATCGGTCTCTGTGGGCGGCGATCCCTTTGTCCGCAGTGGGGTATCTGTATTACCGCAGGGAGGAAAAGATGCTTTTGCAGAAGAAGAGGGAGCAGGCGAGAGAACAGTTTAAGGAATTGCTACTTTTGGTGTCGGCCGGACAAAAGGCCGGATTTTCGGCGGAGAACGCCTTCGTTTCCAGCTATGGGGATATGAAGGCGCTCTACGGAAGGGACAGCAGCGCCTGTCGGATGATCAGTATGCTCAAATCCGGCAGGGAAAATAATATACCATTCCCGAAGCTGTGGAAACAGATCGGGAGCAGGCTGGATATTCCCGAGATCCGGGAGTTCGCACAGATTTATGAGATCTCCCACGAAAGCAGCGGCAACATGGCGTCGGTCATGGAGAAGACAGCGGCTATTATTATCCATAAGATCGAAACAGAAAAAGAAATTGCCGTTTTGCTCAGTGCGCGGAGGCTGGAGCAGAAAATTATGAATGTGATGCCCTTTTTGATCATGCTGTATATCAGCATTACGTCACCGGGGTATTTTGAGGGGCTGTATCATTCTTTTTCGGGAATGCTGATCATGAGTGTTTGTCTTTTCATTTATCTGGGAGCTTATGCCATGTCAGAAAGGATGGTTTCTATCGAGATTTAAGGAGGAATGGGAGTGAAAAATCCATTATTTCCTTTTGGGGAAAGGCTGTACAGGAAGCTTGGGCCGGTGTTGGGAAGAAAAAGGAATCCCAGGCTGTGCAGGGTATTGTCACAGCTTTATCCGTCAGAGGATATAGAAAAGGTATATGACAGATTTCAGATCGGCAGACTCTCTCTGGTGTTTGCAGTTCTGATCATGGGGATCGTGTCTGCGGCAGTTCTTCCTCTGTGCAGCAAGGGAGAAGGACTGTTGGCAGAAGGGGGGCGCCTTTTCAGAAATGAATGGGACGCGGGGGAATACAGAGTAATGCTGCAGGCCAAAACAGAGAGCTGGAGCGGTGACATTCCTTTCGTGGTAAAAGAAAGGGAATTATCGGGGGAGGAAAGAGAGGACATGCTCCGGGGGCTCACAGAGGAACTGTCGGAGCTCATAAAGGGAGATAATGCAGGACTAAATGCCGTAACCCGTGATCTGAGCCTTCCTGCATCCGTGAATGGATATCCGTTCCGGCTTACCTGGAGCAGTGAAAACAGCCGGAGAATCAGCAGCAACGGAAAGGTAGACAGAACAGGGCTGGAGGACCAGGGGGAATGGATCCGGCTGACGGTGAGGATCTCTTATGGTGAAGAAAGCAGCGATCATGTTTACGATGTATTTCTCCTTCCGGAGGAGCCGGGCAGGGAAGAGAGGCTGCGCAGGCGGCTGGAGGAGGAGCTGAAAGAGGCGGATTTTCGTCAAAGGAGCAGCCGGGAGTTACAGCTTCCTGATACCCTGATGGGAGAGAAGCTGGAATGGAAGGAAAAGAAAGCAGAGGGACAGGCTGCAGCTGTGGTGCTGGCATTGACATTACTTTGCGTAGTGCTTATCTGCAGAGGGATGGAAAATGATCTGGAAAGAAGCTGCAAAAAGAGAAACCGGCAGCTGCTTGCGGACTATCCGGAATTCGTCAGTAAGCTCAGGCTTTATCTGTCAGCAGGGCTCACGGTAAAAAATGCCCTGTTCCGCATGCTGGCAGATTATCGGGAGCAACAGCTTGCAGGAAAAGAACGGTATCTGTACCAGGAAATAAAGCTGGCCTGTTATCAGATGGAAAACGGGGTGGCAGAGGAGCAGGCATACCAGGAATTCGGCAGAAGATGTGGAGAAATGAGATATCGGAGACTGAGCTTTTTGCTTTCGGTACATTTAAAGCAGGGAAATAAGCAGCTTCTTACGCTTTTGTCCCAGGAGGCGGACAATGCCCAGGAGGACCGGAGAGGTATGGCAAGAAAGGCGGGAGAAGAGGCAGGGACCAAATTGCTTCTTCCCATGATGCTGATGATGGTAGTAGTTATGTTTCTGGTATTGCTGCCGGCTTATATGGGATTTGGAAATGTTTAGGCTAAAATGCCGGAATGGAGGAAAAATGAGAAAAAAAGTAAACAGAAATTTCTGCAAAAACAGCTTTTGGAAAAACAACGATGGAATGGGAACGGTGGAAATGATATTGATCATCGTGGTGCTGATCGGGCTGGTGCTGATCTTTAAGACCCAGATACAGGAGCTGGCGGGAACGATCTTTCAAAAGATTTCCGCAGACAGCTCTGCGATCCTTTCGTGATGAAAGGGTATTTAACCGTATTTCTGGCCTTATCCCTGTCCTTTCTGTCCGGATTTATACTGCTGCTTACAGGAAGCGCAGTCAGGAATGCAGGAAAGGTAAGGCTGGAATGTGCGGTGGATACAGGAATGAATGCAGTATTGTCAGAGTTTCACAGGGAGCTTCTGGAAAGATATGGGCTGATCTATGTGGACGCCTCCTATCTGAACCGCACCCCGGCAGCTGCTAATGTGGAGGAGCGGCTGAGATATTATATAGAAGAGAATACGTCACGGCTTTTGGCGGATGGGAATGCGCCATGGGGAGTACTGGAGATCGATGAGGTCCCCATTTTGTCCCTGGAAACTGCGGCTGCAGATATGGGGGCTTCTATGAGAAGTCAGGCAATCTGTTATGCACAGGACTGTGGACTGTCAGGAAGCGAGCAGGAGGTTATTGGCCGGATGGACGAAATCTATGCGTTGGATTCGGCGGATCCTATGGGAAGCTGGATGGGGATTATGGAGCAGCTCGCAGGAATGGAGCTTCCCATGATCCGGAACGAAAAAGGAGACTGGGAGGAGGTGCCTCTTTCTAATCCGGCGGATTGGGTATTTGGTCTGGCGGGAAGCGATATTCTGTATCTGGCCAGGGTAAACGCCCGGTATATGAGCCCTGCAAAGATCGATCTGAAAAGATACATTTCACACAGGAAAAGAGAGAATACTGCGGGCGGTGGAAGAGAGTACAGGGATGAGCAGGAACTATTTCTCTCATATCTATATGAAAAAATGGGGTATTTTGGCAATGCTAAGGAAGGCGCTCTGCTTTCCTGCCAGCTGGAATACCTTGCCCATGGACAGGATTCGGATCTGGAAAATATGAGGAGCACTGCCGAAAAGCTCCTGAAGTGGCGCTTTGCCGATAATGCCTCCCGCGCTCTGGCAGACGGAGATCTGCGTTCTCAGGCACTTTCGGCGGCAGCACAGCTTCTGGCAGTGATTTTAAAGGCTGAATTTCAGCAGCCGGTGGCGGAAAGTATTTTATATGCCTGTGCTTTTCTGGAAAGCGTTGCCGATGTCGCGGCCATTTATGAAGGTAGGGCGGTTCCCTTACGGAAATCAGACCATCATATGTCAGTGGAACGCGTGCTTGCTGGCAGCCTTTATCAGAACGGAGGAGATGGAGGTATGACCTATGGGCAATATCTTGCCGGAATGCTCCTGATGGTGGGGAAAGAAACACTAAATCTGCGGACAATGGATATTATAGAAATGGATATCCGCCGCCATGACGGAAATGAGAATTTTTGTATGGACTGGTGCATAGAAAGGCTGGAGGCTGAGGTCTCCGGCAGAGGAAGCGGCGGAAACAGATACACACTGAGGCGGAAATACGGTTATTTCTGATGCAGGGATATTTCTTTTTGGCTTGCGGAAGAAAGGAAAGGCGCTGTCTTTTTGACGGAGAACAAAAAATAACATGATGAAAATCCCTTCTCTCAAAGAGGTAAAAACCAATAAAATATCGTTTTGTAAGAGAGCGCCTTTTCTCTCTTCCGTTAAGCTGGCAGGAAGCATGGCGCTGGAGGGGAGTCTGGTATTGCCGGTTTTTCTGTTTTTTATGATGACAGTGTTACTTAGCCTGGAGACGGTACGCTTTCAATCCAATGTGCAGGAGGCGCTGCATCAGGCAGGAAATCTCCGGGCATTGTCGGAATATCAGGCCCGCTATCTGGGTGGGGAAGCATCTGAGCCGGAAGGGCAGATCAGGGAATATCTGGGAAGCCAGCTCTATCCCTATCTGTGTACAGCAGGCGGAGAGGACGGAGTTATGGTGCAGGATCTGTCTTCGTCAGAGGGAAACGGCCGCATCGAGATCCGGGTGGAATACGCGATAAAGCCCTTTATCGGATGGATCCCCATTGGACAGGTCAGGTTCAGGGACTGCTTTATCAGCCATCCCTGGATCGGATATGGCGGCGCTTCCGTCCGGGACGGGGCAGAGGGGGAAACCTATGTTTATGTGACGAAAACAGGCGGCAAATATCATTTGTCTCATGAGTGTACTTATCTCGGAGTGCAACCCCGGGCAACGGACTACGCCGGTATCTCTTCCCTTCGGAATGCTTCGGGAGAAAAGTATCATGCCTGTCAGAGGTGCAGACCGGCCAGGGGAGGGACGGTTTATATTACGGAAGCGGGAAGCAGCTATCATGGAAAGGCGGATTGCTCTGCCCTGAAAAGAACAGTTTATATGATTCCCTTAAGCGAAGCTGCCGGATATGGTGCCTGCAGTAAATGCGGGGGATAAATTCCCGGGAACAGAAAGGACGGGGCTTTAGATGACAGAATATTGTGTGGGTCTTTTGTTTCTTGCCTTGCTTACAGCAGAGGATATCAGGGACAAAAGAATATCCTTCTATAAATTGGTCCTGTTTGGAGTGGCGGCAGTGTTATATCTGCTGGTTTTAAAACAGTCCGGATGGCAGGCGGTCATAGGAGGATTGCTTCCGGGAGGACTGTTGCTTTTGCTGGCATTTTTTACCCGGGAAAGTATCGGGTATGGTGATGGAGCCGCGGTTGCGGTATTGGGATTGTGGACGGGAGGATGGTTTGCCATGAGGGCGGCCATGGCAGGGACCATGCTTGCAGGAGTCTGGGGGATGATCATGCTTTTAAGAAAAAAGAGGGAATTGATCCCGTTTATGCCTTTTTTGCTTTTGGGAATGGAGGTGGTGCTTTTTTATGCGTAGAAGAATGAAGGGTTACTTTACGGTGGAGGCTTCCTTTATTATGCCTGTTGTATTGTTTCTGTATTTGCTGATCATTCTGGCAGCATTGTTTTTGTATTGCAGATGTGTGATCTCCCAGGATAATTTCCTTCTGGGAATGCGGGCGGGGAGTTTTACCCTGGGTGAGGAGAATTATGGGGAGGTTATTTATGGGGAAGCAGAGAAGGGTGGCTGGCAGGCGGAGGACTATGTAAAAGAAAGACTGAATTATAAAAGAAGCTTTTATCCCTTTTTTCCTTCTGTAGGAGGAGAATGCAGAATGAGCATGGAGGCGGTTCTGGTACAAACAGGACAGAAGGCCTTAAAGGGGGTGATTGCCAAAAAGGTGCAGAGATTAAATCCGGTTGACCGGATAAGAGAAGGAAGGGGAAAAGGAAATGCTTGATGTAAAATATTATAAGGATTACAGGCATAACTATCTGATCCTGAAGGACAATGGCTGCCTGTCAGAAAATGTTTATCAAAGAAAAATGGTGACAGAAAATAAGATCAGAGGATTACTGAGCAGCCAGGAGAGATTTATCAATGGGGAGATCCTGCTATACTGCGAGATCACCTCCCGGCAGAGTCTTTTCAGCATTTATGACGGAAGAAGTATCGGAATGGAGCCGCTGAAAAAATTTTTCCTGCAGCTTAAGCTGGTAAATGACCTGCTGCAGAAATATTTGCTGGATGCAGGCTGTCTGGTTCTGCAGCCGGAGTATATATTTCAGGATATTGAAACGGGGGAATATTCATTTTTGTATTACCCTGATCCGGAGGAAGGTGGTTTTCCCCTGCTTTTGGATTTTTTGATGGACAGGGTGGATAATGAGGATGCAGATGCGGTGGAAACCGTATACAAGATAGCCGATCTGGTGGGCAGAGAGCAGTTTGTGCTGGACGAGGTATTGAAATGGTTTCAGGATGACGTGTCAGTTGGCGATGACAGGAGGAAGGGGGAGACGGCAGGGCGTGAACAGGCCTTTTATGCTGAGACAGAAAGAGATGACATGGATCTTTCGGGCAGCAGGGAGGCAGAGGATGAGGATTATGATTTCATAGATCCTGTGGACAATGCAGAAGAAAGGGACGGAGCGGACAGGATAAAGCTGCTTAAAAGGCTGATCCCGGTTTGGGGCGTTGCGTTGCCGGCAGCAGGCCTTTTGTATTATATCAGGATGTCTTATCAGCTTTCCTATCAGGAGGAACTGTATCTTATCATTGGAATGATCGGTTTAGGGGTGATTGCTGCAGGGGCAACGTTATGGTCCATCTATCACTGTTGCTTTGGGAGGAAAAGCCGGGAGCTGAAAATAAAGGAAGAGGGATCAAAGGGGCGGTACATATTTACTAATGAAAATGATATTCCGGTTCCTGCGTCTGATACAGGAGATACGGTTTATATCCCATGGTCGGAAAATTGTGAAAATAAGCTTTACAGTATGGACAAGAAGAATAAATGCCATATAGACCTTGGAAGGCTTCCGCTTACAGTAGGGAAGCTTGCCGGAGCAGTGGATATGGTCATCAATGAAAAGAGCATCAGCCGGATGCATGCCAAATTTTCCAGAAACGGGGCCAGTGTTTATATTACCGATCTCAATTCCACAAACGGTACCTTCAGGAATGGAATGCGGCTGATGCCGAATGCGTCGGAGGAGATCGAACCGGGCGATGAAATTCGTCTGGGAAAACTAAAATTTATTTACAGATAAGCCAAACCGCTTTATACTAAAGACAGCATGCAGTTTAGTGAAAGGCGGGACAGTATGAAAATCAATATTTATTACGGCGGCAGGGGACTGCTGGGTGATCCGACTTTGTATGTGATCAACAGAATGCAGATGGTATTAGAGGAACTTCATGTTACAGTTGAGAGATTTAACCTTTATGAATTAAGAAACACGATCACAACACTGCCTCAGACCATTAAGTCGGCAGACGGTATTATACTGGCTTCTACAGTGGAGTGGTTTGGGATCGGCGGGTATATGTATCAGTTTTTGGATGCCTGCTGGCTTTACGGTGATAAAGAAAAAATTGCGGCTACTTATATGTGTCCTATCGTGATGTCTACTACCTATGGGGAAAGGGAAGGAAAGCTGGCGCTCACCGGGGCATGGGAAATCTTAGGGGGGCTTCCCTGCAGCGGTATCTGCGGATATATTGCGGATGCGTCTATTTTTGAAGACAACGAGGAATACATTAAGATTATAGAAAAAAAGGCGGAGAATATGTACCGTACCATCAATCAGAAGATGGTATGCCTGCCGGCCAGCAATCAGGCGGTAAAACAAAAGATCGCCATCACCAAAAACACGGATCTTACACCCCAGGAGTCTGAGCAGCTATCCCAGTATGCGTCCGATGACAGCTATGTAAAAAGACAAAAGGAAGATATCCAGGAGCTTACCAGTCTGTTCAGGAATCTGATGGGAGAGGCCGAGCAGGAGGAGAGGGAGGATGATCTGATCAGGGAATTCCGGGAGCATTTTGTACCCCAGGCGGGCTTCAGGGCAGTTTACAGGATCATGGTAGACGGAAAGAAAAAGCCTTTTATCATAGAGGTTGACGGTCCCGGGCACAATTATTATTATGGAAACGCAGATGATCCTGATGTGGAAATACAGATGAGCAGGGAGGCAATGGATGATATCCTGTTTGCAAGAATGACCTTCCAGAGAGCCTTTATGAGCGGCGCCATGAAGATGAAGGGAGACTTCCGGGTACTGCGTACCCTGGATCAGATATTTGATTTTCAGAAAAAGGAGAGATAAGATGAAGCAGGATAATTGTATTTTTTGTAAAATTATTGGAGGAGAGATCCCGTCCCATACGTTATATGAGGACGAGCAGTTTAAGGTGATCCTTGATGTGAGTCCGGCCACAAAGGGACATGCCCTTATCCTTCCAAAGAGCCATTATGCAGATCTTTATGAGCTGCCGGAGGATACAGCTGCAGATACCATGAGGCTAGCCAAAAAAATGATGAAGAGGATGACAGAACGGTTAAACTGTGACGGCTTTAATATTGTGCAGAACAATGGAGAGCCTGCGGGGCAGACCGTATTCCATTTTCATATGCATCTGATCCCCAGATACCAAAATGACGGAGAAATCTTAAAATATATTGCCGGAGAGCCTGGTCAGGAAGAGCTGGAGCGGATTAAAAAAGTGCTGACAGATGAAGTGTAAGCACAGGATCGGCTTATCGGAACAGATACAGGTATATGACACAGATAAATGCCATAGGGAGAATCGCTTGCTATGAGGACGGTCAGAGTAGAGGAAATCATCAAAAATATAAAGGAAATGTGCATTGAAGCCAATCACTATCTTACAGAAGATATGGAGCAGGCTCTGAGGGCGGCAGGGGAAACAGAGAAATCTCCTCTGGGCAGGCAGATACTGCAGCAGCTGGAGGATAACCTGGAGATTGCAGCAAAGGACAGGATACCGATCTGTCAGGATACAGGTATGGCGGTGATATTCATGGAGATCGGGCAGGATGTCCATATGGAAGGCGGCGGGCTTACGGATGCTGTAAACGAAGGCGTCAGGCAGGGATATCAGGAGGGGTATCTGCGCAAGTCGGTGGTTGGGGATCCGGTGATCCGTGAGAACACAAAGGATAATACCCCGGCGGTGATCCACTATGATATTGTAGAAGGAGAGCAGATCCGGATAACCGTAGCGCCCAAAGGCTTTGGCAGCGAAAATATGAGCAGGATTTTTATGCTGAAGCCGGCAGATGGAATAGAAGGAATAAAAAACGCTGTTCTTGAGGCAGTAAGAGAGGCGGGACCTAATGCCTGTCCTCCGGTGGTAGTAGGTGTCGGGATCGGGGGAACCTTTGAGAAATGTGCCCTTCTGGCTAAGAAAGCTCTTACAAGGCCGGTAAATGAGCATTCCCATATTCCCTATGTGAGAGAGCTGGAGGAAGAGCTTCTTGCCGGGATCAACCAATCCGGGATCGGACCCGGAGGGTTAGGCGGAAGCACGACGGCCCTGGCGGTGAATATCAATACTTATCCGACACATATAGCAGGCCTGCCGGTGGCTGTCAATATGTGCTGCCATGTAAACCGTCATTGTGTCAGGGTCATATAACAGCAACAGGAGAGGATAATCGTGGAGAAACATATTACGGCGCCATATGATAAAGAAACAGTAAGAGAATTGCACAGCGGTGATTATGTATATATAACAGGCACAATTTATACAGCCCGGGATGCGGCCCATAAAAGAATGTACGAAGCTCTGGAAAAGGGAGAGAGTCTGCCCTTTGATATAAAGGATCAAGTCGTCTACTATATGGGGCCTTCTCCTGCAAGGGAGGGGCGTCCTATCGGCTCTGCAGGTCCTACTACGGCAAGCAGAATGGATAAATATACTCCGGCGCTTTTGGATCTTGGGCTGGGAGGAATGATCGGTAAGGGAAAGAGAACAGATGCGGTAAAGGAGGCAATTGTCCGTAACGGTTCAGTATATTTTGCGGCGGTAGGCGGTGCCGGAGCCCTGCTTTCCAAGGCAATTGTCAGCTCAGAGGTGATTGCATATGATGACCTGGGAACGGAAGCTGTCCGCAGACTTGAGGTTAAGAATTTTCCTGTGATCGTAGTGATCGACGGGGAAGGAAATAATCTTTATGAAACAGCGATAGAGGCGTATAGAGGATAATGAAGATTTCGGTAAAGGATAACACAGCTTTGGCAAAGGAAAGGGTTTATGTCTGCCATACCTTTTATCATGTATATGTGGCGTGCCTGAAGGAGCTGTATCTTCCCAAAGAAAAACAGGGACATGCCACATTGGTGCTCAGCACAATGTCCAATGATTTCGGCAATCTGAAGGAGCGTGCCGGGAGGTGTGGTCTTTTTGAGGCGGTATATATGTTTGAGGAGAAGGAGGATGTTTTCTTCCCGGAGCTTCAGAAATATCATAAGGACAGAGGAAATATCGCCATAAATATGCTTGCCCGGATCAAATATACAAAGCTCCTGGGGAAGCTGCAGGAGCCTTATGTCCCCATAGATTTCAGAGAATATAAGGATATCTACGTTTTTTGCGATTCTGACCCCATCGGCTACTATCTGAGCTACAAAAAAATATATTACCATGCGGTGGAGGATGGGCTGAACTGCATCCAGTATTATGATACGGCGCGATATGATAACAGAGGACATTTTGGATTAAAAGCCTGGATGGCCGCCCATAATCTTATATTTATACAAAATGGATATGGAAAATACTGTCTGGATATGGAAATCAACGATAAAAGCGTTGTCCCTTATCCCTGTGACAAATATATTGAGCAGCCCAGAGTAGAGCTTGTGGAACATTTATCGGAAGGGGACAAGGATGTTTTGCTCCACCTTTTCATTGAAGATATGGATGAGCTGCAGCAGAAGCTGGATTGCGGGGCTGAGGATAAGATTCTGGTGCTTTCAGAGCCTCTTTGCAGCCTGGATATAAGAAAACAGATCTTTTCGGATATTATTGAAGAGTATGGAGAAATTGACGGACACAGAGGACAGATTTTGATCAAGCCCCATCCGAGGGATGTATTGGATTATGCAGAGGAATTTTCGGAGCACATCGTATTAAACGGAATGTTCCCCATGGAGATGCTGAATTTTATTCCGGGGCTGCGTTTCAGAAGAGTGATTTCTGTGTTTACAGTGCCGGACGCGATCCGCTTTGCGGATGAAACTGTCTTTCTCGGAAGCGACTTTATGGATAAATATGAGGCTCCCGAACTGCACAGACAGGATGAAATGATATGATCTGGAAGCGGCATCCCTATAGAACAAGGATGCCGCGTTTGATTCAATAAGCTGGCTTGCGGAGCATGCCGGCGTTTGATTCAATAAGCTGGCTTGCGGAGCATGCTAGCGTTTGATGTTATCTCAAATGCCACTTTCCACTGGTGAAATCAGGGATATCCACCACGGCGCCGCCACGGGCTATGGACATTTCCGAAAGAGCAGTGATCGCCATCCAGCTGGCAGCATCATATACATCCACCGGCATGGGCTTATCCTCCCGCAGATTTCTGAAAAATACTTCAAATTCCAGCCAGTCGATTCCGTCGTGCCCGCCTTTGACCCCTTCTTCGATGTATTTTTTCCAGATGGGATGATCGTACTCTTCCTCATAGTTCTTTGCGTTACCCACACAGTTTTTCAGCCAGTTGAAGTCATGCTTTTTGTCTTCTTCCCGATCAAGAAATACGGAATCTGTGACTTCCTCATACATGGCGTTAGTTCCTCTTACTGTAAAATTGCGGCTGTAATATCTGGGAAGAGTGGTGTCCAGGGTCAGTACAATGGTTTCTCCACGGGCGCACTTGATCACCGTAGTTATAATATCACCCTGGGCGAAGGTCCGGTTTTTCAGGGATTCGTCATCGGGCTTGTTCTTCTGGATAAAGTCCTTAAGTCCTGCAGATTTGGAAGCTGTAGAGCTCAGTGTCAGCATCCGGTTGCCGTGATTGATATCCAGAACCTTTGCGATAGGACCCAGCTCATGGGTGGGATAATTCTCGCAGTTACGGCTCAGATAATTCTGAAGCCTGTAATGCCTGTTTTCTTTTCCGAAGGAGATTTCATCCCGCAGGTCATGCTGATATCCGCCGGCACAGTGTACCACCTCTCCAAAGACCCCCTTCTTTACCATATTAAGCACCATCAGCTCCCGTCTGCCAAAGCAGCAGTTTTCCAGAAACATAAAGGGTGTACCTGTTTTTTCGTAAACTTCTACCAATTTATAGCAATCCCGCAGCTCATAGGCTCCGCCAACCTCCATAGCCACAGGCTTACCGGCCTCCATGGCTGCCAAAGCGATGTCCACGTGGCTCTCCCATGCGGTAGCAATGATAATCGTGTTAACGTTTTCGTCATCTATCACATCATGATAATCCAGATATACGGCAGGCCGACATTGCCCGGCTGCTTCCACGGCGTCAGCGCCCTTCTGTGCCCGATCATCATAGGTATCGCACACAGCAGTTACCTGCTCTCCCTGTTTCAGGACATCGTTTCGCAGCAACTCATATCCCCTGCACCCCAAACCAATAAATCCGACTTTGATATTTTCCATTTTGCCTGTCTTCCTTTCCAGAATGTAATTTCGTTTACGGCATCTTTTCTTTATGCTATGATAGCATTGGGAAAAGTATATATCCATAGCAAAAAGGCTCAACAATATGTCTTTTTGGCTCAACACCTACGCCCTGGAGGACATCCTATGGTTTGGACAACTTATGATATAAAGGAGCAGATACGCATTAAAAATATGTATTCTTTGTTTGAGGTACATTATGACGAGGGATATGCGTTTATGGGAGAGAGCCATAATTTCTGGGAATGTGTCTATGTGCTTGGCGGTGGGATCTGTGTGTCCGGTGATGAGCGTGTTTATAACCTCTCACAGGGAACCATCATCTTTCATAAGCCTCTGGAGCTCCACAAATTTTATGTAAATGACAAGGAGGGCGCAGATCTGCTGATCTTTTCTTTTTCCGCAGAAGGGGCTTTGACAAACTATCTGAGGGAAAAGGTTTTTGAAGCTTCAGCATTTCAGAGGCAGGTGATTGCCTCCATGTTGTCCTTTGTGCATGCTCACATCAAAGAGGAGTCGGTTGCATCAAGCCGGTATTGCCGGTATCTGGAGCCCTTCCGCACCATTCCTGTTTATTCGCAGATGGTGACCACTTATCTGGAGCAGTTAATGCTTTCCTTTGCCGAGGAAGGGTCTGTCTTTTCTGTATCATCGGCTGCGGATGCGGTTATCTTTGGCCAGGCGATCAATTATCTGAACAGCAACGTCCACAGACAGCCTTCTGTACCGGAGATAGCCCGGTACTGCAATATCAGTGAGGCCGGGCTGAAGAGGATCTTTGAGAAGTATGCCGGTATTGGCGTGCATAAGTATCTGCTAAAAATGAAGGTCAATGCGGCTTTAAAGCTTCTCCAGGATGGAGAAAGCGTTTCTGCGGTGGCAGGAAAGCTGGGGTTCAGCAGTCAGAGTTATTTTTCCCGGGCGTTTAAGAGAGAGACCGGAATGGCTCCGTCCTGTCTTATTAATATTCGGATTTCAGACTTGCCTGCGTTTGCGGGCAGAAATCCAAATGTACAACACAAACCATGCGGCACAGTGAATTGTAAGGATGCCAACATCTTTCAGCGCTGTTCCAGCATTCCCGGAGGACAGAGCCATGATGCCCTCGAGAGCCGGGCGTGACGGCACGAGATAACAAAGCAGTGCAGGCGGCCCGCTCACATCAATCAAAGCGCATGCGATCGGCACAGCGATAAACAGTAGCATGACGATCTTAATGTAACCCACGCCTGCCATCAGCCCGTTGGAAAATCTGCCGATAAACAGACCAAAGAGCGCCGCCACAAAGGAGGATAGAACGATCAGCGCCAGCATACCGCCTGCACTTTGCCAGGAGAGCCGATAACAGATACAGGCTGTTATCACGGAGGACAGGCACCCGCAGAGAAAGCCCACAGCAATTTTCTGAACGATATACTGGCTGGGCGTCATTGGCAGGATTTCATTAACAAATGCAACGCCGTCCTCCTTTTCGGAAATCATATTCATAGCGTTGAAAGTGCATCCCATGAACATGGCAACGATCAGCGTAATGGCAATAAACATATCCTGAAAGCCGGCCAATACATCGGGCTGTTTCATTACTTGAATCTCTGTTCTCCGGACAGCTTCCCGCTGTTCATAGAGGATGGGGAAATTACTTGCCGCCTGACGGAATATGTCCAGTTCGTCTCCGGAAATGATTGTTCTGATACTCTGTCCGTCTGCTTTTACACCAATTACAACGGTAGACGGTTCGTTGATGGCTGCAGTCAGCTCTTCCATCGTTTCAAAGTGCTCTACAGAGCCATATTGTTTCAGCCATGAAAGAACCTGAGGGGAGAGATCATTTTCCAGTATACCAAAGTGAAATTCTCCCTGCGGGGACAGGTCGATGGAACCTGTGAAGTTCAGTGTCACTGCGACAAGGATAGGGAGCAGGAACGTCATTAAACAAAACTTGTCTCTGTAAATGCTTTTCAATTGATATTTCAAGCCTTTCATACCTTAACCCTCCTTTTCCATTTCCCGGTGAAATGCAAGCTGTACAACGAAGAACAGCAGAGCGATCGCACAGGCAGAACTGATATAGTAGGCTGGGGAAACTGTCGTTTCAAAGTAGGCGTTTTTCAGTCCCATATAAATATGATAGAACGGGTGCAGGTTTATCCAATCAAATTTAACTGGTGTATTTGCAGAAAGAAAAACAGGTGTTGCGGCAAAAACAGCGATTACTAAATAGGCCAGTGTAAACTGCCGGAAGCCTTTCAATAACAGGGCACAGAGCAAACCTGCCAAAGCCATAATCAGTGATAAAACAGCCGTTTGGAGCAATACAGCAGGCAGAAGCACCACTCCATCAGAAAATCCTGTGTTCAGCAAGGTAAGCAAAACCGCAAAGCATAGATCGGAGAGCAGGAACACCACCAGCTTGGACAGAAGGAACAGCTTTTTTTGCACAGGGAGAATTGCGTGGACACGAATAACCCCCATGCCCTTTTCCTTAAATAGCACAGCAGCGATCCCTAAAAATCCCACAGCGGTCAGCTCAAAAAACAGCAATTCGCAAGTGATCTCCTTTCGAGCCTTTTGCTCCGGCGTGTTCGTGCCGATGATTTCCGGGGAACGGCTGGCAGAGGACCGCAGTAAGGACAGCGCATAATCAGCCCGGTGAAGATTGGTCTGCTCCGTTGCATCGTAAAGCACAATTTTTACCTCCCCGGTACTGGCATCCATGCCAACACTGCTGGTATCACGGAGTAATGCCGCATCGAGCTCCTTCCTGGAAGAGACAGAGTGTATCAGCGGAGAAACCGTTTTCTGTGTTCCTGCCGGGTCATACAGATACACACTGTATATCTGCATATTCATAAAACGGACATAACCAAAATTCACATACAATGTGTAAAGGATTAAAAAAATAAGCGACATCACAAAGAATTTTCCTGCCGCCATAAGCCGGATATCCTTTTTTAGCAGAGAGTAAAAACCTTTCATCAGGTCAACCTCCTTCCGGTATATTGGATAAACATATCCTCCAGCGTCGGCTCCTGGGAGTGGATGCTGATGACCTCGTCATGGGCAAAGGGAATACCCGTTTCCAGCGCAGGAGCCTCGATTGTTGTTGCTTCCCGCCGCCCTTGATACAAATAGTCGATGATTACCCGGCGATTGCTGTTTTTCTCTTTCAAATGTCTGGGTGTGTCCAGGGCAACAATATTCCCGTCAGAAATAAATGCCACCCGGTCACACAGCAGATCGGCATCCATCATATTGTGGGTGGTCAGAAAAACGGTTGTTCCCTTTTGGCGCTCCTGCTCAATAATGTTTCGGAACAGTACTGCGCCGGAGGGATCAAGGCCGCTTGTGGGTTCATCCAGGAACAGCAGACGTGGATTGCTTAAGAGCGCCCGTGCCATGCTTACCCGCTGGCGCATCCCTTTGGAGTAAGAGGAGACCGGTTTTTTCAAAAAGTCCGGTTTAAATTCCAGCATTTCCAACAGTTCTCCTATATCTCTCCGTTGTTCTTTGGGATAGAAGGAAGAAAAATAGTTCAAATTGTCTATAGCGCTTAGGTTGGCGTACAGGTAGGGAAACTCAAACAGGACGCCGATTTTCTGAAAAAACTCCCGGCTGTGGGCGGCGGAAATATCCTGGCCGAACAAGGATGCGTCTCCGCCATGCCTTTTCAATATCCCGGTGAGTATCTTCTGGGTTGTGGATTTCCCGGAGCCGTTTGGCCCCAGGAAACCGAAGATCTCTCCATCCTCTACGGTGAAGTTCAGGCCGTGGAGAGCCTGCCTGCCTTTTTTGTATGAAAATGTCAGATTCTTTACCTCGATCATTCTTCATCCCCCCATTTGCCATGCTTACTTTGTTTCTGATCCTGATTTCGTTTGCTCCACCACTTCATAAACTTGACCTTAATGGGAATGGAGATGATCAAAACCGCCGCGATTGCCAGCCACCAGTACCATTCTAATTCTGAAAACATAAAAACCCTCCTTATTTTTGATAAGGAGAGTTTAGAAAAACGCTGTGAAGCTCATGTAATGGTGAGGTAAAGATGATGTAAAGATTTCAGGAAACGTAAGGGATCACAAAGTAAAACTCTACGCCGTCTGATAAATTGCGTACTCCATAAGTAAAATTCTGCATAGACAAAATTTGTGCGACAATAGCAAGACCCAGGCCGGATCCGCTATATGCGGGGCGGCTGCCGCGATAGAATTTTGTCCAGATTTTATCCATATTTTCCGCCGGGATGGGCGTTCCCTGATTAAAAATGGAAAATCGCAATGAGTCATTCTCTACCGTCAAATATAGTTTCAGAATACCGTCGGGGCGTACATTTTTTCTGGCATTGAGAATCAGATTGTCCAATACCTGCTCCATACGGGCCTTATCGGTATAGATAAAATGTTTCTCCTCCGGCAGTTCGTATTGTAGTTCGAAATCAGCATTCGGCACATCCACTAACAGCCGTCCGGCTGCTGTTTCCACAAATTCTACAAATTCAAATCGCTCCGGCATAAGCTCCACCGCTCCTGTTTCCAGTGCAGATAAATCCAGCAAAGTATTGATCAGGGCGTTCATGCGTTCTGTTTCTGAAATAATAACATCAGTGTATTTCTGCTGCTTTGCAGGATCGTTTTCATCCTGCAGGCCCTCGGCATAAGCCCGTATTACACCCAGCGGGGTTTTCATTTCATGGGAAAGGCTGTCCACCAGTTCTTTCCGCTCGTTCAGCAATAACCGCTCCCGTGTAACCTCCTGCTCTAGTTTTGAAAGAGCCTGTTGCAGATTATCCGCCAGACTGTTCAGGCTGTTTGACAGTTCCCCGAATTCGTCATCTGTTTTTATATTGCAGTATGTGGAAAAGTCGAGGTTTGCCATCTGATGGGCAGCCTCGTTGAGAGCTGCCACAGGTTTTGAGATAAAACACCCTACCATGTAATCTACTGCCAGGACCAGCACAACCACGATCAATAGCCAAAGAAAAGAGGAAAGGTCTGTGTTCTCCATGAATTTGGCTAAAATGATATAAGAAAAAATTAAGATACCGCCTGCTGTTTTTGATAGCAGGAGGATTTTTCTTCGTACTGTCCGCAGACTAAAGATATTGTCTTTTTTCATACTGTTACCTCGAATTTGTAGCCGGAACGAATAAGAGTGACAATATATTTACCCCCATCTCCCAGCTTTTGACGCAGATTTTTGATGTGGACATCTACTGTACGTGTGGTTCCCTCAAAGTCATAGCCCCAAATGCGATTCAGGAGTTGGTCACGGGTAAAGATCTGTCCGGGATTTACCATGAAAAAATAGAGCAGTTCATACTCGGTGTGAGTAAGGCTGATTTCCTGTCCATCCAGGCAGACTTTATGTGAGGCAGGCAGTAATGTGATCTTGCCGGCCTGTATGCTGTCAGACGGCGCTGATGAGGTACGGCGCAGCAGCGCGGTTACTTTTGCTAACAAAATTCTGGGACTGAACGGCTTGGTCATATAGTCGTCCGCACCATATTCATAGCCCTTCAGCTTGTCGTCCTCACCACATTTCGCGGTCAGTATAATAATAGGCATATTGCTCATTTCCCGTGCCAGCTTACAGACAGCAAAACCATCCAGATGCGGCATCATTACATCCAGTATCATTAAATCCGCAGGATTATTCTTTAAGGACATCAGAGCATCTACGCCGTCATCAGCAGTAAAGCAGGTATGACCGCCTTTTTGCATATACTCCGCAATAATGTCCTGCATATTTTTTTCATCCTCTACGATCAGGATATTTGCCATCATGCACCTCCTATGCAGTTCCTGCAAGCTTATTACTTTTTGTTGCCTGTCCACTATAATATAAGGGAATTGGGAGGAGGTCAAGTCTATGATGTTGGCAGAAAATGCTTGCAAATTTGCCTCCCTTATGCTATCATCTTTTCGTTGCAAGTGGAAACAGTAAAGGAAGAAGGTATAAAGCGCCTTTGGGTGCTTTTTTTGTACCCATTTTCAGGGAGATAACAGGATAATGAAAACAGTAAAAGGTATTTATGCCGAAGCGGAAATCCTTACGGATGATGTGGAGGCCTATGCGGAAGCGCAGGTAAAAATGATATGTGACAGTGAAGCGGCGTCCGGGAGCAGGATACGCCTGATGCCCGACATCCATCCCGGAAAGGTAGGGCCCATAGGGCTTTCCATGACGGTGCCGGATAAAGTAATCCCCCAGATTCTTGGTGTGGATATCGGATGCGGCATGACCTGCGTGAAATTAAGTAAAAGCAACAGGGAGTTCCAGAAGCTGGATCGGGTGATCCGGGAAAATGTGCCATCAGGTTTTTCTATCAGGAAAAATCCCCATTCCATGGCAGGAGAATTTCCCTATGAGAGCCTTCACTGCCTTGGGCATATCAACAGGCAGAAAGCGGAAAGGAGCCTGGGCACGCTGGGCGGCGGCAACCACTTCATAGAGCTTGACAAAGGCGGGGATGGATTCCTGTACCTGGTAGTGCATACGGGAAGCAGGCATTTAGGAGAGGAAGTGGCGGAATATTACACGAAGCTTGCCAGTATGTGCCTGAAAGAGCAGGGGAAGGAAATCCCCTATTACATGAGTTATCTGGAGGGCAGGAACAGGAAGGAGTATCTGGAGGATGTACAGATTATCCAACAGTATGCGGAATGGAACCGCCAGGTCATCGTCAGAGAAATTTTAAAAGGGATGAAATGGAAGGCAGCAGAACAGTTTTCGGTGCCTCATAATTATGTAGACAGCCTGGGGATGCTCCGCAAGGGCGCTATTTCCGCCGGGGAGGGGGAGAGAGCGCTTATTCCGGTTAATATGAAAGAGGGAATGATTCTGGGGATTGGGAAAGGGAACAGGGAGTGGAACTGTTCCGCCCCTCATGGCTCCGGCAGGAGGTTAAAACGGGAAGACGTAAAGGCAAGGCATACCGTGTCCGAATTTAAAAAGGAGATGGAGGGCATTTACAGCAGCTGTATCGGGGCAGATACCTTAGATGAGGCACCCTTTGCCTACCGTGCCATGAGTGAGATAGCAGAGCAGATAACAGACACGGTGGAAGTGACGGAAATCCTTAAGCCCGTCTACAATTATAAGGCGGGGAGCAGGAAATAGCAGGAGAAAGGTTGCAGGGCCACCCGTTTTGCGGGTGGCCCTGATTGCTATGGTATTCTCTGGTTTTTGGTATTGTATCTGTCACGCTCAATGGATTTCTGCCACGCTCTCTCCGGGCACAAGCTGAAAGGGTATAACCTTATGAACAGGATGTCCGCCGCGGATGAACGCCCGAAGCAGGGAATCTACTCCCTGTTCTGCAAGCTGTTCTGTATCCTGCCTGATCGTTGTCAATCTCGGCAGAGAATACTGTCCACTGACAACACCGTCATATCCAACCACGGAAATATCTTCCGGCACCCGTTTGCCCATATCGTAAAAAGCCCGGATCGCGCCAAGCGCCATCACATCGCTCAGTGCAAAAACTGCTGTCAGATCAGGTCTGCGCAGCAAAAGCCGTTTGGCAGCCTCGTAGGCATCCGGCATGGAGTAACGGCATAGTTCGCATTGCTGTTCCGAATCAAACGGAATGTTTAACCGCTCGCATGCCTTCATACAGCCCATCAAACGTCTGTAACTGATCTGGGAACAGGAAAGATTTCCGCCCAGAACGCCAATATTACGATGTCCCAGACGCGTCAACAGCTCAACCACCTGTTCTGCTGCCTGTTCATCATCAGTTGTAACGGAAGACAAATTGTCAAATCCCAGTTCTATTGCGCTGTTTGTAAGCAGTACGCATGGAACCGTAATCGATGAAAAATTTTCCCTGAATTGCTCCAGGTCACCGCCCAGAAATAAAAACCCTCGGGGTTTTCGTTCACGGCAAAGCTTCAGCGCATAAACCACCTCATTGGCATCCTCATCCAGATAGTAGACCGCGGCATCCTGCCCTGCATCCAGCAAAAGCGTCTGAATTTCTTCTACCAGATCGGCGAACAGCAGGTTTTTTGTTCCTTTGACAATGATTGCAATACTGCTGACAGATTGCTTTTTTAAATGTTTGGCATTGTCATTGGGCATAAACCCATACTGCTCCACCACAGTCATCACTTTCCGGCGGGTTTCTTCGCTGACATCTGGACGGTCATTCAGGACTCTTGATACTGTTGTCACACTGCAACCGGAAAGTTTTGCAACATCCTTAATAGTCATTTTTGCTCCTTTCATTTCCGGTGTATTGGACACACACCTGCGGATACCGGAATATTATTTATATTAACCTTTCACCGCTCCTGCTGCAACACCTTTGATGATATGCTTCTGGCAGGCAAGATAAAAGATGATGACCGGTATGATGCTCATCAGGATCAATGCCATCGTTGCACCAAGATCTACTGTACCATAGCTTCCCTTCAAATACTGAATGTGAATGGGAATTGTCCGGTATTCGTTGATATCAAGTACCAGTACCGGAAGCAGGTAGTCATTCCATACCCACATGATTTCCAGAATGCCTACGGAAATCATCGTTGGCTTTAGCATGGGCATGACTACTGTAAAGAATGTTCTTACCGGTCCGCATCCATCGATGGAAGCCGCTTCCTCGATTTCCAACGGAATCGCCTTTACAAAGCCCACAAACATAAAAATTGCAAGTCCTGCCCCAAAGCCCAGATAAACAACGGGAATCGTCCAGGGCGTATTTAAATGCAGCTTGTCCGCCGTTTTAGACAGGGTAAACATTACCATCTGGAATGGTACGACCATGGAAAAAACGCACAGGAAGTAGATGAGCCGGCAGAAAAGTGAATCCACCCTGTCAATATACCATGCCGCCATAGATGTACAGAGCAGGATCAACAGCGTGGAGAGCAATGTGATCACAACGCTGTATGTCACGCTTTTTATAAAGGGATAGTTGCCGAATGTCATGCCTTTGATAAAATTATCGAAACCGGCACTCATCTCCCCGGTGGGAAGTGCAAACGTATCTGTCTTTACATAAGTATTCTGTTTAAAAGAGTTGATGATCACTGCCAGTACAGGCAGTATGTAAATAACGCTGATCAGGGCTAATATTACGGAAAGTATCGCTTTTTTTCTTTTCTCAGCGGAAATTTTTTTCTTATTCATTACTGCTGTACCTCCTTTTTGCGTGTGAAGCTTAACTGGAGCAGTCCGAGTCCTGCCACCAGAACGAAGAATACAACCGCTTTTGCCTGTGCAACACCCTGTGAAGTGGTGTTGGAGCTATAGAATGTATTGTAGATATTGAGTGCCAGCATTTCTGTTGTCTTGATCGTTGTGCCGCCCTGTTGGATCACGAATGGCTGCCCTCCGGTCAGGGCCAGGTTTTGATCAAAGAGTTTAAAGCCGTTGGTCAGGGAAAGGAATATACAGATCGTAAAGGAACTCATTACATTGGGGATCGTTACCTTAAAGAGCGTTTGCAGAGAAGTCGCGCCGTCAATGCGTGCTGCCTCCAGAATATCTCCGGGCACATTCTGCAATCCTGCAATATAAATGATCATCATATAACCAATTTGCTGCCAGCACATTAAGATGATCAGCCCCCAGAAACCGTATTTACTCTCCAACAGGATGGATGTCTGGTAATGACCGAGAATACCATCGAAGATCATTGACCATATATAGCCTAACACGATACCGCCAATCAGATTCGGCATAAAAAATACGGTACGGAACAAATTGCTCCCTTTAATATCCAGTGTCAAAATATATGCCACCGTGAATGCCAATACATTGATGATGGCAAGGGATACGACAGCAAACAGTGCTGTATACCAGAATGCATGACGGAACGAAGCATCCTGAAAGACTTTAATATAGTTGTCAAATCCGGTAAACTTTGCGTCAGAAATTAAACGGAACTGGCACATGGACAGCCATATTCCCTGAATGAAAGGCCATATAAAACCAATAGTAAAAGCAATAAGCACAGGACCCAAAAACAAAAATCCCCAGCGTCTGGTGGCCTTTTTGATAGAATTACTATTGGCATTTTTGTTGTTCTTCATGGTAATACCCCCGGTTTTGAAGCATTTAATAAGCGCCAATTTATGAATTGGAGGCGGGCAAATGTCCGCCTCCTGTTTGATACTCTTTAGTTAGTTGTTTACTGCATTATATTCTGCAGCCCATCCATCTACAAAAGCGGTGCGTACTGTTTCCCAGTTTGCATCGGACTGATCCGCATTATACTGGTTCAGGGCGCTTACTAAAGTAGCGCGGTAAGAATCTACGTTAGGCTGGAAGTTGGTTGCCCAGTTCATAACATAGCATCCGTCAGCCGTGTAAGCATCAGCTGCTGCAAGGAAGCCGTTTGTGGATTCAGCTGCCTGTTTATAAGGCATAACGCCAAATGTATCCACTAATTTACGGGAAGCATCAGGATCTGTTACACACCAAACCATGAAATCCATGGTTGCCTGCTGATCTTCTTCAGAAGCCTTGCAGTTGATTGCCCAGCAGTTTTCTGTACCGCAGTTTAAGCCTGCTTTTTCTTCGCCGTCAACGCCGCAGTAATAAGGAATCATGGTAGCATTGGGTACATCATTCTTCACTGCTTCATATTCCCAGGAACCATTTACGAAGAATGCTGCCTGTCCTGTCTTGAACTCGTTTTCTGCATCATGTCCGCCGGTTGCCAGTTCTTTTGGATCTGTCAGGCTGTTGTTGATGCAAAGATCATACAGATTTTTGAAGTTATCCATGTATTTGCCGGAAATAGTTGCCGGGCACTCTGTCCAGGTGGAACCTTCCTGCTCGTAATAATATTCAAGGTTTGCCATATGTCCTGTGAAACGCCAGGAAGAAGAAGCATCCATATCAGAGGAAGAAAATGCGTCAAAGCCAAGTTCGCCTGCGCGGGAGTGGATATCCTCTGCAACAGCCTTTAAGCTGTCAAAATCTTTGATCTCATCCATGGTATGACCGGCTTTTACGATCAGATCAGGATTTACGATGATGCCGTAGCACTCATAGCAGTAACCGATGGAAACCAGCTTGCCGTTTTCGTCATAAAGGTTGTAAGCGTCTGTGCTCAATTCATTGGCAATTGGCGTGTCGGTTAAATCTAACGCGTAATCTGTCCAGTCTTTTACGCCTGCCTGATTTCCGATTACAAACAGTGTCGGGGGCGCGGACTTGTCCATTTCTGACAACAGTGTCTGAGAATAGGTACCGGAAGCTGCTGTAACTACTTTTACATCTACGCCGGTTTTCTCTTTGTATATTGCCGCAATGTCCTGCAGCACTTCATCAGATTCCGGTTTAAAGTTCAACCAGTAAACAGAACCGGAACCACTTGCAGCCGGAGCCTCTGTATCCTCTGTTGCGGGAGCTTCTGCGCTCTCTGAGTTCTCTGCACTCTCTTTGCTTTCGTCAGTTGCTTCCGCCGTGTTCTCTGACGGGGCATCTGTGTTTCCGCCGCAACCTGCCAGCATAGACAGGGAAAGAGCTGTTCCAAGAGCCAGAGCCAAAAACTTTTTGGTCTTTTTCATTTTAGTATCCTCCTACTTTGTGAAATTTGATTATTGAAAACGCTACCAGAAACGTTACCGAAAACGTTTCCGATATGCTTACATAATACTCTTGCTGAAAAAAATATGCAAGAGGAAATTTTCATATATTTCATTTTGGGGGATTTACTCAAAATGAAAATGATGTTTTTGGTGATTTTGCACAAATTGATATTGCTGACGAGGGCCCCTTTTTTGCATGCCGCTTGATATAACTATTCTATAACGATTGTGATAATGCGCGTGTAGACATGTATAAGGGGTCAACGAAACTGGAAATACTCAATGACATATTTGAGGAAAATGGGATCACACAGGATCACATTATATTCCATGACGGTCTGATCCGTGAGATAAAGAAGAATGCAGATGTCCATTTTTGTGGCAAGGGCAACAAGCATAGAGTAATACCTTTGTCCAGGGTAATCTGGAATCAATATGACCGTTACTGCGTAAAAAAAAGGATGTTTCCGCCTGCATGTTTTGGCATTTTGATGGAAATGTGTGCAGAATCTTGCCTGAATGTGTAAATAATTGCAAAAATATTGACAACAAAAAATCACAGTTCTAAACTCATCGATACAAGCAGCGTTGCAAAAATGAATATCAAATGAATATCACTTATTAGGAGGATTAACACATGAAAAAAAGAGTTGTTTCCGCAATCCTTGTTTCTGCGATTTTAGCAGGTTCACTTATGGGTTGCGGCCAAAACAAGGCGGCATCTGATGCTTCGAATAGTTCTTCTTCTGCTGCCACCACAGAAAAAGAAGCCGACCCCGCAGCCTCCGCCTCTACTGATACTGTTGATACTGCAGCAGCCGAAGCTTCCGGAGAATTCGATCCCCACACCATTTGTGATGGCGTTACCATTACCATTGCAGTTCCTGAGAACACCAGAATTTCCGATTGGAAGAATAACGATAGCTGCAGATATATTGAAGAAAAGCTGGGCGTAAACCTTGAGTTCGAAGTTTACCCTTCCGCTGACTTTACTACTAAGATCAACACCATGGTCACCGCGGGCGATAAGCTGCCTGACCTGATTTTCAGCCCTGGAAGCAACTATGTTAACTGGATCAGTGAAGACGCGATCCGTGAACTTTCCGATCTGTATGCTGATGAAAACCTTTCTGCAAACATCCGTATCGCTTCTGAAGGCGCAGGCTACGACATCATTGAGTACATGAGAAATGGTGACGGTGAGATCTATGGATTTCCCGGACTGGAGCAGTCCTATGGTTTCGACAGCAAGATTCGTTTTTGGGTATACAAGCCATGGTGCGACCAACTGGGCGTAGATGTTCCTACTTCCATTGATGAATATCTTGAGATTTGCAGACAGGTCATCAATACCGATATGAACGGCAATGGCAGCACTTCTGACGAGAAGGCTCTCGTTGGCTACGGCTTCAACGACAATTCCAGTCAGGGCTACGAGTGGTTTCCCGGACTGATGAGCGCATTCATTTATTCCTGGGATGTGAACTTTTTCACGGTTGATGAGAACGACGTTGTCGGTCTTGCATACACCACTGATGCGTGGAAGGAAGGTCTTAAATACATTAAACAGTTCTTTGATGAAGGTATCATCGATTCCAGTATATTCACTGGCACTGAGGATGATACTAAGGCTCAGATCCTTACGGATGGTCCTATCGTCTTCTCCTGGTCTGGTTATGACTACTTCGGCAGTGATCTGGAAGTTGGTAACCAGTATGTATGGACGCACCTCACGAATCCGGATGGTGAGAACGGCTATTCCTATTATAAGCCCGTCCTTCCTTCGGTAGCAGCAGTTATGTCTGCAGATTGTGAGAATCCGGAAGCAGCATTCCTTGTATGCGACACCATGTGCGACGAGTACTACGGTCTCTTCACCAGATATGGTAAGGAAGGCGAGGACTGGGCATATTGGGATCAGGTCATAGCAGAAGATGTCCTTAACCCTGATGACTACGCAGCACAGGGCGGTGAAGACTACGCTATTGAGTGGATCTCTACTTATAAGAATGATGATTTCTGGTCTTCTACTCAGACTACGGATGCGAGCTGGCTCCAGTGTGGTCCCTTCATTCGCAACAAAGCAATCCAGTATGTGAGAGCAAGACAGATCAGTGCTGACACACCTGAAGGTGAGTTGAACATTGACAAGACTACCATCTCTCTTACCAGTAAGGATGCCGGTATCGCAAACAAGCCTCCCAAGGTTCTTGACTTTGCTCCTCTTACTGCAGACGAGACGGTTGAGACCGCTGAGATTCTTGTAAATGCAAACGCCTATGTTTCTGAAATGACTGCTGCATTTCTTACCGGCAAGGCAGATATCGATGCAGAGTGGGACAACTACCTTGCTCAGCTTGAGACCATCGGCATTGACACTTTGATCGCTGATTATCAGGCAGGTTACGACAGAGCGCACAAGTAATTCATCTATAGAGACTTGTAGAAATTAACTTAAGGAGAAGGCGGTTCCATTTATGAAATAAAAAAGAGCCGTCTTCCTCCGTTCAAGAGGAAAATGATATGCGTACGTACAAGGGAAATAAAGCCGTAAAAAAGAGAAGATTTGGCGCCGAGTTAAAGCGTCACTGGCAGATGTATCTGTTTCTTTTGTTACCGGTGATTTATGTCTTTATTTTTAAATACCTTCCTATGGCAGGCCTTGTCATTGCTTTCGAAGATTATAAGGCAAGGACGGGTATCTTCGGAAGCCCCTGGGTCGGTTTTAAATGGTTCATTAAGTTCTTCGAATCCTATCAGTTCCGCCGTGTACTGGTGAATACGCTGCTGATTTCCTTTTATGGAATTCTGGCGGGTTTCCCTTTCCCGATCATTTTTGCCCTTCTGGCAAACTGTATGCCGGACGGAAAGGTAAAGAAGACCATCCAGGGAATCGTCACACTCCCCCACTTCATTTCCACAACGGTCATGGTGGGTATTATCCTGCAGATCTTCAATATCAATACCGGTCTCTACGGCATTATTGCTCAGGCGATTACTGGTCACACTCCAAACAACATCTTAGGTGACCCTTCTGCCTTCCGCTCTCTCTATGTCTGGAGTGGCATCTGGCAGAATTTCGGCTGGGACAGCATTATCTACACTGCGGCCCTCGCAGGTGTGGATCCCACCTATCACGAAGCTGCGCAGCTGGACGGCGCCAATCGTTTCCAGAGAGTGATTCATGTGGACTTCCCTACAATCCTGCCCACAGTAGTCATCATGCTTATTCTGCGCATGGGTCAGGTCATGAGCATCGGCTTCGAAAAAATCTATCTGATGCAGAACCCGTTGAATCTGGAAGCAAGCCAGATTATTTCCACATACGTTTATGAAGTCGGCCTTTCCGGTAATGGCGTCTCCAACTTCTCCCTTGCCACCGCCATCGGAATGTTCAACTCCATTATCAATCTGCTCCTCATTGTCACTGTAAACAAAATTGCCAACAAAGTCGGCGAGACCAGCCTGTGGTAAAGGAAATCACTATGAAATCAGAGAATGCTACTACTCGAGTGAAATATAAACTGACAGGATGCGATCTTGTATTCTACGGAATCAGCGCCCTGGTCATCGGAATCCTGACACTGACGGTTCTTTATATCATCGTCTACATCCTCTCGGCTTCCTTCAGCTCCCCTGCCGCCCTGGCAGCCGGCAAGGTCGTCCTCTGGCCCGTAGATTTCAGTGTGGATGGTTATAAAGCGGTTTTTAACTACTCAAAGGTCTGGATCGGCTATCGGAATACCATCTTTTATGTCATCGCAGGTACCGTCATCAATGTGTCCATGACCCTGCTCTGTGCTTATCCCATGGCACAAAAGGACCTTTACGGTGGAAAAGTCATCATGGCTTACTTTACATTTACCATGATTTTCAGCGGAGGTATGATTCCGACTTATATCCTTATTAAGAAACTGGGAATTATGAATACCATCTGGTCCCTTCTCCTCCCCGGCGCCATGACTATTTACAACATGATTATCGCGAGAACTTTCATCCAGACGAATATTCCAGGCGAATTGAAAGATGCAGCCAGGATTGACGGCTGTGACGACTTCCATTTCTTTTTCGAAGTGGTCCTGCCTCTTTCCAAGGCAATCATTGCGGTTCTGATTCTCTGGTATGCAGTAGGCCACTGGAACTCTTATATGGATGCTTTCCTGTACCTGCGCAACAACAACCTGTATCCTCTGCAGATTTTTCTGAAAGATGTACTGGTATCCGGCGAGTTCTCCGCAGAAGACATGATGGACCCTGAGACCGCCATTGCGCTTCAGAATATGAAGCTGCTCCTTAAGTACTCCCTCATTGTGGTTTCTGTCGTTCCTCTGTTCTTCTTCTATCCGTTTGTTCAGAAATATTTCGTGAAGGGTGTGACTATTGGCTCCGTGAAAGGATAAATACACAGGTGTTTAAATGCTGAAAATCAAAAGATTCCTCAACCGTTCATATTTGTTTCTTCTGGTGGCAGTGATTTCGTGCGTTGTCATACCGGTTCTGATTGGTATATTCGTTTTTCACAGTCAGTCCTTCGACCGGCTCCTGCAAAGCAACAATGCTTACTATAACAATGTCATTGAGGACTTCAGCACATACTTTTCCGAACAGATCGATCGCATAAAATCGACCTCTTACAAGTTGTATCTGAACAGTGATGGCCCTTCCAATTCCCTGTACGATAGTGTCAGGGAACTGGAAAAGAGCACGCTGGTTTACCCTGGCGTCATGCAGGTGGTCCAGCGGGACTACAATCTCCCGGTTTCTGATTTTTGCCTGTACTACCCGAAACTGGATATTGTCATCACCAAACAGGGACAGTTCACCTTTGACAAGTACTCCAGGGAAAACCTGAATTATGCCGATGAGCAAAACGAGTCAAAGATCACTTCGGCTCTTCATTCTGTAAACTTCAGGATTCCGAACCTTACCTACGTTCCGGTGCAGGAAGCAGACGGTAGCACCAGTATACTAATTATCTACAGTGCCCGCTTCGGGAAGAACGATGACGAGATCAATCTCCTGTACCTCATCAGGAAGGAAACCTATTTGCAGAAAGCTGGCAAAGTGGCCTCTGAGCGCGGTACAGACTACTATGTTTTTGACAAGGATGGCGTGATTCTGTTTGCCACGGCTCTTGTATGTGACAACTTTGATTCCGATGCCTTCTATCATACTTCGGAATCGGAGCCAAATCGGCAGAATATTCGCAATATCTACACAAAGACCGATGAGAAACGGGAGATTACCTATATGATCTTCGTAGGTAAAGGTTCCCTGCAGGACGATATTGCTTCCTATTACCACAAAGAGTCCATTTTCCTGCTGCTGTTATCCATATTGCTGCTATTGATGGTAGGCCTTGCCTTATTCCTGGCTTATCGCCCCGTCCACCGGATCACTTCCAAACTTGGAATCGAGAGTGGCAATGAGTTCCTTCTTATTCAGAATGAGCTGGATATCCGCAGCCAGCAGATCCTCAAGCAGGAAAACATCATCATGGACGCTATCTTGAACAACCTGGTCTATGATGTTCCCTTCCCCACAGAGGGACTCGATACTCCCAGCGGTTCCAACCACGTTTACCAGACATACATCCTGAAGTCCTTCGCCTTTCGCGTACAGGAGCAGGAACAACTTCGCTCCGCTGTGAACACGATCTTCAGTGGGAGGCTGTACGTCAACGATCTTCTGGGAGAGGATCGTTATCTCCTGGTTATATTCATCAAAGAAGAAAAACTTCAGGAATTTATAGAGTGGCTCTTTAAAACGACCGCAGACCTATGCGAGGAGACCAGAGTACTGCACCAGGGCGAACCGGTCCATGACCTGAACTGCCTTAAGGACAGTTATCTCTCCTGCTACGATGCCGCAAAGGATAAGGAGCAGATCCAGCACGATCTGGAAGCCATGAACCTGGATAAACGCCGCGTACAGACCACAGAGTGTATTCGGACATACATTGATCAGAACTTCCGGGATTCCAATCTCAGTCAGAGTATGGTCGCCGATGCCCTCCACGTTTCTAACTATACTATAAGCCGGCTCTTTAAGAGCCAGATTGGCATCGGTTTTTCCGAGTACGTAAATGTAAAGCGGCTGGAATATGCAAAGAGTCAGCTCGAGAACACGAATCTTTCTGTAGGTGAGATTGCCGAGAACAGCGGATTCTCCAGTTTCCGTTACTTCTCAAGGTTATTCCGGACTCATTACGGAATCACTCCTACAGACTATAGAAATGGAAAGCCAATTATTTTAAATTAGGAGGAAAAACGATCATGAAAGAAATAAATAAGGCCATCGTTGCCATTGATTTTCCGGAAACAGAAGTCGATGAAATGGTCCGTCTCATTAACGCAGCGACCGTCATCCGCTGTTCTGCTTCGGATTCGGATACCATCCGTGCAAATCTGAAGGATGCTGAAATTGCGATTCTGGGCAAAGGCCTGTCGGGTCTTGTGGAGAGCCTTGGCCCTGACATGCGTTGGATTCACTGCGATGCTGCAGGTCTTGATTTCCTCTTCCGCCCTGCTCTCGCAGAAAGAGAAGAAATCTGCGTTACCTGCTCCTCCGGCAGATCCTCCAAAGCTCTTTCCGAGCATGTCATTATGTTCATGCTTGCCCTGAATTACCAGGTAAATAATATCTGGGAGAGCAGAAAGAACCGCGAATACAGTATGCCTTTCCTCTCTACGGCCAAGGCACTCTTCGGCCAGACCGCCGGCATCCTTGGGTGCGGCAGCATTGCAAGAGAACTTGCTCCGAGACTTAAGGCGCTTGGCATGAACACCATCGGCTTTGCAAAGAACACCACCGAGCTTAATGGAATGGACAAGATCTGTCATGGTGAAGAAGGCTTAAGAGAACTCCTTACTGCCAGCGATTTCATCATCTCCACCGTAGCGCTTACCGATGAGACTTACCATCTTCTCAATGAAGAGAGACTTTCTCTCCTTAAGCCCACTTCTTACGTGGTCAATATCTCCAGAGGTTCCATCATCGATGAACCAGCGCTGATCAAGTATCTTCAGGAGGGTAAAATTGCCGGCGCAGGTCTTGATACCTTTGAACAGGAACCTCTCGAAAAAGAGTCTCCTCTTTGGACTCTTCCGAACGTGGTGATGACCCCTCATGTCACCCCGCCCCAGCCGGATAAGCACGAAGTGTCTTTGAATGTGATCCTTGATAATATCAAGAACTATCACAATGAAGAGCCCCTTCGAAATGTATATAAGTCCTATTATTGCTTCTCCGGAAGGAAATAAGAATCCTGTAAACTTTTATTAACATAAGGATGGCTGGCAAAGCCTGACATCCGTTGTTTATTGTGAGGAAAAAAAGATGTGGTGGACAGAACACAAATATCGTATGATTCAGAACAATTTGCGGGACATTGACGGAAGCATGGATGTGGATTACGAAGTTGCTATGCTGAAAAAACTCCATGCAAATGTGGTACAGCTTGGCTGTGGCGGCATTACGGCATTTAGCCAGACAACGCTCGACTGTCAGAAAAAATCACCCTTCCTGCAGGGAGATAAATTTGGTGAACTCCTTACGAAATGCCACGAGAACAACATCCGGGTCATTGCTCGTTTTGACGTAAGTAAGGTCCACGTGGATTTTGAGAAGACGCATCCCGAGTGGCTCATGATTACCGCAGAAGGAAAACACGTCTATTACAACGACACGGTAGTCACCTGCGTAAACAGTGATTATGAGCAGAACTGTACCTTGGAGATCCTTAAGGACATTCTTGACCGGTATCCGGTAGACGGTATCTTCTTTAATATGTTCGGCTACCCAAGCAACGACTACAGTGGTCGTTACGTAGGCTTTTGCCACTGCAAGAACTGCATCCGAAGATTCCGGGAGATGTACGGGGAAGAGATTCCCACTAAGGAAGACCACAGGGATCCCGTCTGGTACAAGTACGAGGAATTCAAGCGCGTCACTGTGAATCAGCTCCTTGAAAAGATCCACGACTTCGTAAAGGCCTCTCGTCCAGAGGTCGCGATCAGCACCTATTTCGATAAGGGGATAGACATAATCCGTATGGAGTCCAACACCGCCGTGGACCGTCCCCTTCCGCTCTGGATCTATAATTCTTCCGACAATGTGGCCTGCGTGGAAGACACTTTTGCCGATAAAGTCTCCAGTAACGTCTGCATCAACGCCGTGGATCTACGCTATCGTTTCATGGGCGTCTCCGATTCCCTGAATCGGGTCCGCCTCATGGAGAACATTGCGAACCGCGGCAATCTGGACTGGTGTATCATCGGTTCCTTTGACGGCTATACAGATACCTCCAACTGGGAAGGTGTGGAAGAAATCTTTGGTTTTCATGAAAAGTGGCAGGATGTTTATGATAAATTGTCACCAGCTGCCAAAATCCTCCTCCTTCAACCGGTGGCACCCTATCGTTTTGGGTATTCCGAGGAATTCCGCGGCATCTTCCGCATGTTGAAGGAAGCGCACATTCCCTTCGATACGCTGATTGATGTGGATGCTGATCACTACGGTGTGGACATGGAGCAGTACTCCCTGGTTATCCTCCCTGGCATCAGGAAGTTTAAGAGCGAAAAAGTCCGCTCCATGCTGAAGAATACCAGGGCAAAGATCCTTGCAACCGCCGGAAGCCTCTCCGAAGATCCGGAGCTCCTTGCGGAGCGCTTCGGCATTTTTTCCCTCTCTGAAAAGAACGAGGAAATTACCGAAGCCGCCTATTTCCGCACCGAGCCCAAGTCCCTCTTTACTTCCTTCCCGAAACAGGAATGGCTCTACCTGAACGGTTCGAGGCTGGAAGCTGCCGGTGCTTACGCAAACGGTATGGTCGGTATTCTTCCGTTGGTAAATCCTGCCACTTTCGGGCCTCCGGAACGTGCCTTCGGACATACCTTTAATGACACACCCGGCGCTCTTTTCAGTGAGCAGAGCACTTATGTCCTCTTTGATATTGGCAAACTCTACTATAAGCAAGGCTATCCTGCATTCCGGAAGGCCCTTGTTGATATTCTGGATGCCATGTCATCGGATCACGAGATTCGTCCCTACACGACCAATGCTCATCCCAGCGTTGAGACTACCTACCACAAGCTGGATGACAACACCGCCTGCCTCCATCTTATTAACGTGAGTGGAAACAACGGCGTTATGTTGGATGAGGTCATCCCTCAACACGGGATTTCATTTACCTTCCGCAGAGAAGTCGATTTCATTGAGGAGCTGACTCTTAAGGAAAGCAGGGAGGTTCCGACAGATGGAAGTGTACTGGCCGTGTCGGAACTTGTTTATGCAAAGGTCTACCTGATCCACTACAAAGCCTGAAGGAGGATTGGACGAATATGAAAAATGAATGGTATCTGATCACCATCGGTCATCTCACCCGAAACATATACTGGGGCGAATGCAGCGGCAAAGCTGTTCATTCCTGCATCGCCACTTGCACTGCCGTTCGGAGTGAATACGGCGTGATCCTCATTGATCCCTCTCTCCCCGCAGAGCTCCTTACGAAAGAGCTTTACGACCAGACCGGTATCCGCCCGGAAGAAGTGACTTACATCTACTGCACGCACAATCATTTGGACCACTGGACCGGAACGGAAGCCTTTTCCCACGCAAAGCTCTGTCTTCCGGAAGCAGACCTTTGGTATCTTAAAGAAGACCGTGATCTCTACGACGGCGTTCGCGGCACGGAGATCGACCGTATGATTGGCGTAAGCGGAGAACTGGTTCCCAGTTTTACCCTGGTTTCTCTTCCCGGCCACTCCCTTGGCCTTCATGGGCTTCTCTTTGAAGGTCCGGAAGGAAAGATTCTTGCCGCCGGCGACTCCATCATGGGAAAAGAACATTTCCACGCAAAACGGGGCTACTTCTGGTCTGCAGACCTTTTTCTTTCCTGCAAGACCATTGAAAAAGCCGCTGCCCTTGCGGACTACATCATTCCCGGTCACGGTAATTACTTTAATGTTGCAGCCTACCGCTACGAGGAGAGCACTCCCGATGAAGTCATTCCGGAGACCGTACCCGGTATAATCTCGGAATACTCTCCCCTTAAGGAAGTCATCTACAACGAGGAATGTTTAGAAGTTTTTCACAGATATTTGCCGGGCATGAACATTGCCGGTCTTCGTATTGCAAGAGATGTGGCGCTCCGCGCACTCATTCTCAACATGGACGATGCCGTCCAGAAGGATAGCAGCGAGCTGCTCAGAGAGCTGAACGAATGTAAAAAGAAAATCTGAATAAATGAAAAGGAGAATAATATGGAAACAAACAAGATTGGATTTATCGGACTCGGAATCATGGGCAAGCCCATGGCTAAGAACCTTATCAAGGCCGGTTACCCGCTGGTGATCTACGACATCAAGGAGGAGATCCTTGCGGAGTTTAGGGCTCTCGGAGCAGAATGTGCAGCAAATCCCGGTGAAGTGGCAGAAAAGGTAAATGTGGTCATTACCATGGTTCCCAATTCCCCACATGTACGAGCTGTATGCCTTGGAGAGAACGGTATTGTCTCCAAAGCACACAAAGGACTGGTTGTCATCGATATGTCCTCTATCGATCCCACCGAATCCAGAGCCATCTATAAAGAGCTCATCACTTACGGTATCGAGCTCCTGGACTGCCCTGTTTCCGGCGGCGAGCCCAAGGCTATCGACGGAACGCTTTCTGTCATGTGCGGCGGCAACAAGGAAATTTGGGACAAGTACGTCGATCTCCTTAAGAACATGGCAGGCAGCGTTGTCTATGTCGGTTCTATCGGTTCCGGCAACGTGGCGAAGCTCGCAAATCAGATGATCGTTGCAGCGAATATCAGCGCCTGCGCAGAAGCTTTTACGTTCGCAAAGAAGGCAGGAACTGACCCGGAGCTTGTTTATCAGGCAATCCGTGGCGGCCTCGCAGGTTCCACCGTCATGGATGCCAAGGTTCCCATGATGCTTGCAGGAAACTATAACCCCGGTTTCCGCATTGACCTTCACATCAAGGATCTTACCAATGCCCTTAATGCAGCACATGCGATCAACATGCCCGTTCCCATGACTGCTCAGATGATGGAAATTATGCAGGAACTCAAGAACCACGACGAAGGCAGCTGCGACCACGATGATATTGTCCGCTACTACGAGAGAATGAGCGGAACTTCAATCGTAAAAAAGGTATGAAATGTATGCGTGAGGATGCGAAAACAATTATTCAGAAGACAATAACAGACGTCCTTCCGGATCGGGCGGTCCGGGAGGCCTTGGGGGGAATGGAGCTTTCCGGGAGTGTGTATGTTGTGGCTGTCGGAAAGGCAGCGTGGGTCATGGCAGAGGCTGCGGCGCAGTACCTTTCTCACCGTCTTAAAAAGGGCATTGTTCTTACGAAATATGGACACTCCAAGGGGAAACTGGACAGGTTCGAGATTATCGAGGCGAGCCATCCCACGCCGGATGATAATTCGGTGAGGGGAGCCAGGGCAGCCATTGCATTGGTCAGGGAAGCTGCTCCTGAGGACACGGTGCTGTTGCTTTTGTCTGGAGGAGGGTCGTCCTTGATGGAGCTGCCCATGGAGGGTCTGTCTCTGGAGGACATTCAGGAGGTCACCAGGAAGCTCTTGTTCTGTGGGGCGGGAATTACCGAGATCAATGTACTGCGCAAAAAGCTTTCTGCAGTGAAGGGGGGGAAATTCGCAAGATACCTGAAGCATACGAAAGCCTTTTCCGTGATTCTATCCGATATCATTGGAAGCAACGAGGATATGATCGCTTCCGGCCTTACTTATCCTGATGAGTCCACGGCGGAGGACGTACGCCGGATCGTGGACACTTATCGGCTTGAGCTGGACGCGAAGGTGGAGAGAGTGCTCTATTCCAGCCGGCCCTGCCGGGATATCTGGGTGGAAAATCATGTGGTGGGAAGCGTGGGAGAGCTTTGCCGTGCGGTTGCTGTGCACGCCAGGGAGCTGGGATATACTCCGCATATCCTCACCTCTTCGCTGCAATGCGAGGCCAGAAAGGCAGGGAGATGGATTGCTTCTTTGCAGGATCCGGAATATCAGAAGCCGTTCGCCCTGATTGCGGGGGGAGAGACTGTGGTGAGAGTGACGGGAAACGGGATGGGAGGGAGAAATCAGGAGCTGGCCCTTGCGGCAGCGGAAGTGCTTGCCGGGCGGGAGGATGTGCTTCTTTTCTCTCTGGGCTCTGACGGCACGGATGGGCCTACCGATGCCGCCGGAGGAATTGTGGATGGGAACACGGCGCAGCGATTGAAGCAGAAGGGAATTGATATAGAGCAGACCTTTCGGAACAATGACTCTTATCATGCTCTGAAGGCCGTGGACGGTCTGATTATGACAGGAGCCACAGGTACCAATGTGAATGACGTGACTGTGTTGCTGTGCCGGTAGAAAATTATTTGATGGAAACAAACCCAACCTCCCCCGGCAGAGCCGGGGAGAAAAGTGATGTTTGGGGATTTTGGGAAAGAGGTAGGTGAAGCCATCAGTAAAGACTGTATTCTTATATGTCAGGCAAAAATAGAGAATATGAAATTTCTTACGCATGGCTCTTTGATTCCATATTATGAAGAGCCTTTTATTATTTTAGTATAAAAATATACTATCTTGGATTAGTTTAAGGCGTGAAGAACATGAAAGAAGATTGATGGTATGGAAAGCCAAAAAAGGTATTTGCAGTAAATATGATATAAGATGTTGTCGGAAATTGCATAATATAACATTGAAGAAGGTTTGTGATATTATGTTGAAAGCAGGAGTATTCTGTTTGGAAATGCTCCTGATTTATTAACATACGGACAGTTCGTAGCGCATATTTCCGGTGTTTGATAAGGGGACTTAGTATAGCAGTGAACAGGATTTATTTGGGAGAACAGGGAGGCTTAAATACTTCTAAAACCCGTACATTTGATATTGCGTAAAATATGTCGTTGGATTTTCTGACATTTCTTTTTGGCAATTCTTTTAACTTGTCCAAATCAAGTTCCCGATCAGGGTGTTTATTTAATTCCTTTAATTAAAATTTTTATGTCGGTATCTATAACATTGGAAATAGCATATGCGGCTTCAAAAGTTAGTCTTTTTTCATCAAGTAAGTCTTTGGAGGCATTCCAACCGAACATCACCTCTCTGTTACTCGTTATCCTTTTTAACCTTTTCAAGAAATGTGCTGCATTTTGGATATTTTTCAATCCGATTTCCGGTCTGCCCATCCGTCCAGGAGAAGATTGAAGGATAGTAGTATCTGCACATGATTTTGTTGATGTTCATTTCTTTTACAGGTATATCCATGCCGCATAACTCAAATGAAGCACTGGCATCAGAATCTGTGATAATATAGCCGCACATGCCGGCATCTGAACGTACTGCCCATATAACATTTTTCATTGAGGGAACATAGCAGGCAAGACGTTGCAACAACTCTGATAACCGTGTATTTTCAGGTGAAATTTAGGCATATCCTTATTTCTCTATACTGTTGAACACAGATGGTAAGCTGGAGGGCATGCCTGCGTTTAAGGTGGGTTGATTATTCCATGGATTATATTGTATATTGCCAAAATGCACACATAAAATACATTTAACTGAGAAAAAATCTAATTTAAGCATTGAAAAATGGGGATAATACGGTATAATAGACGTAAAGAAAGAAGCGAGGTGTAAACATGCTTATACAATTTAATTTTAAGAATTTTAAATCATTTAGGGATGAGGCAACATTAGACTTATCTGCGGCAAAGATGACAGAGTTTTCTGATCGAGTAGTTTCGGAAGGAAATGATAAGATATTGCCTATGGCGGCTATATATGGGGCAAATGCAAGTGGAAAATCCAATATATATAATGCATTCGAATATATGGCAGATTATGTGATTGAATCTTTTAAATATGGGGATGAGGAAGAGAAATTTGAGGAATACAGGCCTACGCCATTTTTGTTTGACAGTGTTTCAAGTGATGCAGAATCCAGTTTTGAAGTATATTTTACCATTCCAGGTGATAAAGCAGAAAAAACATATAATTATGGTTTTTGCATAGACAGACACGGAGTGACCGAGGAATGGCTAAATGTTAAGGCAAAAACTGCACGTAAATATTCTTCCATTTTTTACCGTTCCACTGAAGAAGACACGTTGGATTTGTCCGGACTTCCTAAAAGCAGCAGAGACAATATTCAAGTAGCTTTGGAAAAACAGGTTCTGATTGTTTCTCTTGGTGCGAAATTAAAGGTAACTAAGTGCAAAGATATTCGTGACTGGTTCCTGGCAAATGAGTTTGCAGATTTCGGGGATCCATTTACCAATTTCTTTTTATCTCGCCGTTTGCCCAAAGGTTTTGTTGAAGATGACAGTGTGCAAAAGAAAGTCATTGAGTATTTTGCATCCTTCGATGAACACATTAAAGATTTTGAGATAGAAAAACTTCCGCAGGATGCAGACAGTAAAGAAGAAACCTATAAAATTAGTTCGCTGCATAAAAAAATTGATTCGGATACATTTGCTGCCATACCGCTGAGCATGGAATCAGCAGGTACTCTGAAAATGTTTGCTTTGTATCCGGAACTACAGGATGTTCTGGAGAAAGGAAGTGTATTTTTTATAGATGAATTAAATGCCCGTCTGCACCCATTGCTGGTACGGAATTTTCTGCTTACTTTCCTGAATCCGGAAATCAACACAAAGCATGCACAGCTGATTTTTACGACACATGATACATGGCAGTTGTCTAATCAGCTTTTGCGCAGGGATGAGGTGTGGTTTACCGAAAAAGATGAACAGGGAATATCAAAATTATATTCGCTGGCAGACTTTGTAGATGAGTCCGGATCAAGAATCCGAAAAGATGAGAGTTACGAAAAAAACTATCTGATTGGTAAATATGGTGCGATTCCGACATTGAAAAGTATTGATATCTTTAAGGAGGAGTAACTGGCATGGCAAGAAAAGACAGGACTGGGAACCGAAAACCCAGGGAACAGCGTCCTCCTATCATGGTTCCAGAACTGGGCTATTATCTGGTTGTTACTGATACGGAGGCGACGGAGAGATGCTATTTCCAGGGATTGCATAAGGGACTTCCAAAGGAAATACAAAACAAATTGGTAATCAAGGTAGTAGAGACTAAGACAAGGGCAATGATTGATAAATGCCTTGCAATGACTGCTTATGATGCACAATACCGCATACCATGGATTGTGTTTGACAGAGATGAGGTAAAAGATTTTGACGAGATTATCAAAGAGGCAGAATCTTTTGGAATAAGGGTGGGCTGGTCAAATCCATGTTTTGAAATTTGGATGTATTCTTATTATGGTACAATGCCATCTATTTTGGAATCATGGGTATGCTGTAGTGAGTTTGAAAAGATTTTTCAAAGAAAGACAGGACAGAAGTATTCAAAATCTGATACAGGAGTGTATGAAAAGATCTTCCGGACAGGGAATGAACAAAAGGCACTTCAAATAGCAAAGCAGAAGTATGAACAATGTATACGGGAAGGGAAGACTATCCCATCCCTAATGTGTCCGTGTACAACGGTTTATCAGCTGGTGGAGGAAATAAGGAAAAAAGTGGATGTTAGATAAATGCAAATTATGTACTGAAAGAAGGTAGGAAAATTGGGAAATGCTGTAGCGGCAAGGGAACTTGGGGATATCTATCAGGCAATGGTGTTTTGGAAATATGCAATACAGACGTTTGGAAATTCAGACATAGAGAAGATCGGCTACGAATATGGAAAGGTTAAATCGTTTGACGACATTGTTATTTGCTATAAGAAAGAACAGCGTTTTAGAGATGCTTATATAGATACTGATTATATTCAGGTAAAGTATCATGTGAAACAATCGGATGAGATTACAATGGACAATTTGTTAGATCCGGCATTTATAAATGCGAAAACAAATTCATTTCTACAGAATGTTGTAAATGCGTATAAAAATGAAAAAATAGATTTTTCAAGAAGTCGTTTTACAATGTATTCGGTATGGCGAATTAGTCCTGGAGATATATTAAACAAGCTGATCAGTAATGAGAATAAAACATTTGATCTTAACGAGTTGCAAAAAGGGAAAACCGTGAATTCAAAGATGGGGAGACTCCGTAAAAGACTTTGTGAAAGCTTGTCTGTGAGTGAAAGTGAACTGATAGATATTTTAAAACAGGTCCGGATAAAAGACGGGCAGGAAAGCATGGAAAACTTAAAGGAGATATTAAGTCGTGAGTTTCTCCATTATGGATTGAAACCGTGGCCGGACAGTATAGATACACTTCCATATTGTGATTTGGTACGTGCATGGAATCGAAGCGACATTAATATGGTAAACGTTGACGATATAAGAAATTATTGTAATAGGGAAGGATTTTTTGTTGCTGCCAAAGATGTTGCTTCAATAGCTATAAAAAGTTTTACCAGACATACAGAATGGCTGACGAACTGGGCAAGTGATGTACTGGACTTGGCGGATGTTCTGGAGCAGAGGGAGCTGAGACCCGGGAAGTCCTGGGAGGATGTTTTTCAATCGATAGAACAATTTGTCAGCAGCAGGCTCAATTATGAGATAGAGTATCATATGGCTTTAGAGACATTGTTATCGGTTTCTTTTACTGTTGGGCGTATACTTAATCCCAAATCCGGGATAAAAGTGATTCCTGTGCAAAAGACATTGGACGGCTGCATTGATTGGAAAAGAAATGATACCAATGAATCGGAATATAGTAAATTTGTTATATCGGAGGAAGTATTATGCGATGGGGGAAATGATATGGCAGTGTCTATAGGCATTACGCATGATATCAACGGAGATGTTAAGGACTTTATCGAAAATAGCAAACTTAAAATAGGTCTTTATAAAAATTTCTTATTGGAGGACTTTGGAACGGATGCTGTAAAAAACGGAGCCCATGCATGGCAGCTTGCAAAACAGATAAATGCTGAGATAAGCAGACGTTCAGGAACTTTGAAGAAAGGGATCATGCATTTATTTATTGCAGGCCCTAATTCCTTGATGTTTTATTTAGGAATGCAGTCCATGATGTATGGCAAAATACAGATTTATGAGTTTAATGCAAATGAGAATACATACTATCCGACAATTTCGTTTCCACAGAAAGGAGAATTATAATGGCACAGAAAATGGTAACTTATTTCAATGATTTTTTAAAGAATATCAGATTGACTGATAATCAAGTTAATGAACTGAAGTCTGCCCATACGACGTTGAGAAACAGGCTGATGGCCGATGAGGATCTTAAAGACATTATCGTAACAACATTTCTGCAGGGAAGTTACAGAAGGTCTACTGCGGTAAGGCCGAAACAGGGAAAACGGTCAGATGTGGATATTGTAGTAGTAACAAAACTGGATAAAGAAGAAGTAACCCCAGAAAAAGCTTTAGATGTTTTTGAGCCGTTTTTAGAGAAATATTATGAAGGTAAATATAGGAAACAGGGGCGTTCGTGGGGAATTGAGATGACGCATGTGGATTTGGATGTTGTTCCAACTTCTGCTCCTTCATTGGCAGAACAGGGACTGTTAGAGAATATGGCAGTTCTTTCAAATGATGACGTGGAAGTAATGAGTGAGATGTTTGCAGAGCTGACAAAAAGTGTGTATAATCCATGGAAAACCGCATTTGCGGAATTTATGGCAGCAGATGACAATGCAAGCTGGAAGGATGAACCATTGTTTATTCCCGATAGGGAAGCCGATTTTTGGGACAAAACACATCCGCTGGAGCAGATACGTTGGACTCATGAGAAGAATGCAAGCTGTAATGGGCATTATGTGAATGTTGTAAAATGTATTAAGTGGTGGAGAAAAGAAAAATTCCCGGATATAAAGCATCCCAAAAGCTATCCTCTGGAACATTTTGTAGGTGATTGCTGTCCGGATGGAATTAAATCCATTGCAGAGGGAGTAGTATTGACACTTGAAAAAATAGTTTCTGATTATCCTAAGAAACCAATATTGAATGACAGAGGGGTGCCAGAGCATGATGTATTTGGCAGGTTGTCAGAAGAAGACTATGATGCATTTTATGAATCAGTTTGTGAAGCAGCTGTCATAGCAAGAAATGCGTATGATGCAGAAACAGTTCAGGAAAGTGCAGATTTATGGAGAGAACTGTTTGGAAATAAATTCCCAGAGGCGCCGAAACAACAGCAAGCCGTATTTACCAAGAGAGAAGAGCCAAGTGTTAATTTGACAGGAGGAAGATTTGCTTGAAAAAACCATCTGAAATATTGCTGGAAAGTAGACGTTGTATTGATGAATTTAGTCAAGTAGAGCTAATAACGGATCTGGCATGGGATGAAAATGATTCAGTATGGTATTTGGGTATTAAGGCACACCATAACTTTGTAGGGCGAAATATTCCCAAGGAGACTGTATGGTACATAACGCTTGAGGACATTTTTCCTTATGGAAAAGTGAAAATATTCCCTTCTGTGATTGGAGGAGTTGCGGATACATTTTATCACCAATCTAATAATGGGCTGATTTCAGAAAATGGATTATGGAGAGAGGGAGATGTTTGCCTTAAAGATCCTTTGGAATCTGTGGCAGATATAAATAGTGAACCGCTTGAGGCAGCAGGTAGAATAAAGTGGAATGTCATACGGCTTTTGGAGTGGATAGATAAGGCAGAGAATGACAATTTAGTTTCTACACAGGACAATTTTGAATTACCAGATGTAAATGAATTAAAGAAGACACAAATAATTTTCGATGAAGATTGTGTTTCTTTTATGCAATGGGAAGATGCAGGAGCAAAATCGGGAATATTTAAGATGTATTACCAAGGAAACAGTCAGTATTTTGTTGATTCATTTTGGGATGAAAAAGGGAACTTATGTGTTCAGAATGTGTGGGGCGGATATGTTTGCAAAAATGACAAAGATTTATATGAAGGAGTTTGGCTCATGCTGGATCGTGTGCCAGTCATCAACAGATGGCAAGCGCCAAATACGGTTGCAGAGCTGAAGGAGGTACTTGAAAAAAGTAATCTGTCATGGGATATAGACTTTGTACGTCTTTTGGATAAGATAAGGGATGGTAAGCGGCATATACTTTTAATTGGATTTCCTATTCCGAAACAATTTGGAGGAGAGGCCGAAAACTATCATTGGTGGGCATGGATGCTTCCAATCCTTTCGCATCACAACAAAACGCAAAAGGGATTTCGGGCAAACGAGGCTGGCTGGCACTATAGGGATTCCTTAAAGGTTCTTAAAGATAATCAACTAATAGAGTGGTGTCTTTCAGAGAACTGGAATCAGAAACAGATATTGAATAGAGGAATGTTTCATAGAGAAATAACCAGTAAGAAGTTTGCGATAATCGGAGTAGGCGCTATTGGCTCTATTATCGCAGAATTACTTGTACGTTCAGGAGTTTGGAAAATTCTGCTTATAGACGGAGATAGTTTGGCAGTAGGAAATCTTGCAAGACATACTTTATCCATTAGAAATCTGCATCAAAATAAGGCTGCTGCATTGCAGGAACATTTAGAGGAAGTCAATAGTCATGTACAGGCGGAAGCTTTAACGGAATATTTATCAACCGATAATTTGAGTTGCTTAAACACATATGATGTGGTTATAGATTGCACAGCAAAAGATTCTATTATAAATCTGTTATCACAGATTAGTGCAAGAAAAACTTTTGTTTCGGTATCTGTAGGCTATAAGGCGGAAAGGATGTATTTTATATACTATAAGGGGAAATACTTTAATAGTTCAGTGTTTGATAGCCGTTTGGAAAAATTAACACAACAGGATAAAGAACAAATGTTGGCAGATGGGTTGCCGTGGGATGGTATTGGATGCTGGAATCCTGTTTTTCCTGCACTTGGTTGTGATATGTATTTAGCAGCGACATCTGCAGTGGAGATGCTTATTCAGCTCATAGCCAGAGGAGAGGAAGGCTCGCATAATTATATCCTTCAAAAAAAATATGGAATGGATGGTTTATTTGCTGGATATGAAAGAATATGAAAATATAGAACTTAAGTCAAAGATTTTTATAGAAGATGCAGCATATCATAGGTTGTTGTCAATCATTGCAGATAATAAGAATAAGTTGGAAACGGGTGGCATAATTATTGGACATTATGATGCTGATTGCCAAAATGCTGTTATAACAGAATGTACAAAGCCTCCTGAAGATTCTAAGGCTGACAGGTTTAGATTTTACAGAGGCATAAAAGGATTAAAGAGTCTATTACGGCAACATTGGAAAGAACAGAACGAATATTATTTAGGTGAGTGGCATTTACATCCAGGGGCAAGTCCAAATCCAAGCGCTGCAGATATAGCACAGATGAAAAAAATAGCCCAGGATAAAAACTTTAATTGTAAAGAACCAATTCTTATGGTTTTGGGGGAAGTTGCCAAAAGTCAGGTTATAAATCTGTCTATATTCAAAAACGATCATATTTATTATTATGTAGAGAAATAATGAGAAGGAAAAGCGTTTGAAATAAATATATGACAAGCTGTATCTTTATGATTTGGCAAACATAAAAAAGAAACGGGTAAGCCGCTTGAGCAGTAAGCTGTATGGTAAATATTTTTGAGGCATTCCAAGCGAACATCATCTCTTTGTTATTCATTATCCTTTTTAACCTTTTCAAGAAATGTGCTGCATTCTGGATATTTTTCAATCCGATTTCCGGTCTGCCCATCCGTCCAGGAGAAGATTGAAGGATAGTAGTATCTGCACATGATTTTGTTGATGTTCATTTCTTTTACAGGTATATCCATGCCGCATAACTCAAATGAAGCACTGGCATCAGAATCTGTGATAATATATCCACACATGCCGGCATCTGAACGTACCGCCCATATAACATTTTCCATTGAGGGAACATAACGGGCAAGACGTTGCAGCAACTCTGATAACCGTGTATTTTCAGGTAAAATCATATTTTCCTCATGAGAATTACAGTCATCGGCCATACATACGCTGTCACGATTAACCTGTATCATGTTAGTGCTTTTTATGTCTCTTTTTCTTTTAAACAAATTTGTTATTCTCACTATAATTGCTCCGAATAAATACTGATTTTTATTTTTTCAGGCCGTGCAAAAACTGAAAGCTTTTTATTTCTTTATGAACTTATCAATTATTTTGTCTACTCCCAAATTGATGAAAAAATCAGCAATTTCCGCAAGTGTATTTACAATAAAATCAATCATATAAGTCCCTCCGGGCATCGATTTCAGTGGTATCCATATATGCAATAAACGCCATTCTTTTTTCGTATTCAAATGTTGTTAAGTTTATTAATGTCCATCGTATCTTTATGTACTTTCTGGGAACAAATCCTTCGTTTGATTCTAAAATTATTGTACATGTCACTATAAAACCTGTCAATTCGGATATCTTCTTTGTATGTGACTTTTTCATGAGAGATATAAATAAACAGAATGGAGAACAAATGTTCTAAAAAGCACTGTACAAATTAAAATCGGTATGATATATGGATTTATGGAGGTGGCTTTTAGTGCAAAATTTTTCTGCGAAAAATGAACAAAAAAAGTTTAAACTTCATTCTGAATACCAACCCACCGGCGACCAGCCCGCAGCCATAGAAGCCTTAGTCAAAGGCTTCAAGGAAGGCAACCAATTCCAGACTTTGCTGGGGGTAACAGGTTCCGGAAAGACATTTACCATGGCGAATGTCATAGCGGCGTTAAACAAGCCCATTTTGGTCATAGCGCACAATAAAACCCTGGCAGGCCAATTGTATGGTGAGTTCAAAGAATATTTTCCGGAGAATGCCGTTGAATATTTTGTCTCCTAGTATATAGATATTTTTTGGAGACACAATATATAGATTTAAGTTTAAGATAAAATCAATATATAGTATTAAAAAGGACTCTGAAAGTGTAAATGGACGATGTGGATTTGGCATAACAGTGAACAGGATTCGTAACGGAAGTGATCCAAATTTGACGCAGTGATTCTGGTGGGGAAATGATAACTTTCAAGGTGTCAGATGTATGGAATCGTGGTATAATAAATATAGGGCGATTGACTGCAAAAAATTGGCAATGGCATTGTAAAAATAAATGAGTATAAAACTTCGTAAACAGGAAGGATATTAATATTATGACAATTGCGAAAGAAAGAGCGATTGATATTATCAGCCATATGTCCGAAGATAAAGTATATTATGTATTACAGTTGCTTGAAGGCATTGAAGGGTTGACTGGTAATAAATCCGAAACAGATCCTGTGAACAAAAGCTCCGGAAGAAAGCTTGGCCCATTGGCCGGAGGGCTTGTTTTTATGGCGGATGACTTTGATGAAACTCCGGATTGCTTCAAGGGGTATATGTGATGAAATATATATTAGATACGAATGCGCTTATCTTTTATTTATATAGTCCGGAGCAGTTATCAGAGGCTGCTCTGGATATCGTGTATAATGAGCAGAACCAGATATATGTAAGCATTGTTTCGCTTTGGGAAATTGCAATAAAATCCAGTATAGGCAAACTGGAAATAAAGAATTCAATAGAAGAGATTGCCGGAATATGCTTAAAATATAAAATTGAATTGTTGGCTATAAATCCACTGCATCTTGATCAGATAGCAAATCTGCCACATATTCATGGTGATCCGTTTGATAGGCTGATTATTTCGCAAGCACTTGTGGAAAATCTGACTATTGTAACCAGAGATTCTATTATCCCTAAGTATAGTGTGGATGCGATATGGTAAGGAATGTTTTAAAAGGTGGTATGGAAGATGTCTACATGGGAAATTCAGGTGCTTAAATCTGTGTCTGGGATAGGCGAAGCATATAGAGAGCCATTACTGGAGATTATCAGGGCGTATGTCCGGTCTGTAAAGATAGGAAATCCTGATGCCGGCAGAATGGATTTGCAAGAGCCATTATCTGACAAGAAGAAAGCGCTTATGAGAATGGAAGAATTGAGGAAAGAGTTTACTTTTCCTGCAGATTTTGATCCTGACAGAGAATTGGAAGAAGCCAGATATTGAATATATGCAAGGTACTTACCGTTGTGGGGGCAGATCGGGAAGAAGTGGTTCAGGCAATAGAAAATTCTGACTTTAAGGACTGCCTGCAGGACAGATGTGCTGTCAGCGTAGCGGCAGACTATATTGTGACGAGAAATGAGAAGGATTTTGAAATAGCGGAGACGAAGGCAATCACGCCGGAAAAGTTTTGTGAATTGATGGAAAAAAGTAAATAGATGCGAAAATATTGTCGGTGAGGGCACCGGCGCGTTTTATGCAGAAGTAAAAGATGGCCAATTGTCGATTGAGCCATATGAGTATTATGACAGAGATGCGCTGTTTACCTGTAAGGCGGATGTGCTGCTTAAGATTACTTCAGGGAAAACAGACCCAGTTGCTGCATTTACATTAGGGAGGCTGAAAGTAGATGGGAGTATTGAAAAAGCTTTGCTATTAAAGAATATGATTAAGTAAGCTTGTTATGTTTTGCATGAAATCAGTGGGGAGTAAGATTACTCCCCCACTCTTTTTTCCAGCCTTTCTGCACCATCCCGGCAGGTTTCGCTGACTTCACGGAAAATATCCTGATAAAAGCTGACAGCCGCCGATTGGCGTTCCCTGGCGATCAGCGATCCCTTTTCCGTATAAAAATGGTTGTATATATTTTCCAGCTTGTATTTGTATTCGTGAAAAAAAGACGGAGCGTCATCAGAGACAGTTCCATCCGGCATCAGAGAATACAGAGGCTCTGATACCTGCCCTTTGTAAATCAGAGTTCTGGCAATGCCAATTGCTCCGGACACATCAATTTTGTCCGCATCGAACAAAATCTTTGCCTCGATACTTTCCGGCAGGCAGTCATTCCGAAATCTGTGGGAACGAATGCAATCACGGATTTTGCCAGCCATTTCTTCCGAAAAATGATTATCCCGTAAAAAGCGATAGGCCTTCTGGGCTCCCACCTCTGCGTGATCCAGATTTGGATTCGCAAACTGTTCCCCTCTTCCGATATCATGCAGTAGGCATGCGGCGATCAAAACCTCATAATCCACACCTTTCTCTGTATCCGCAATAGCAAGTGCATTATACAAAACCCGGTAAATATGCTCTTTGTCATGAGCACTGTCCTCCATACAGGATTTCATATAATCTTCCAACAATTTGTAAGTTGTTTTTTTCATTTGGCTTCCTCTTTCCTATTCTAATTAGAATATCATTCTCGCCGACCCTCATCAATGGCGCCGGCTTTTTCCTTCTGTCAAAAACTTTCCACAGGTGGATTACCTGACGGAACACTTTTTATATCTTACAAGCATACCGGTACAAAATCTATACAAAAAATAAAAACTCTCATTCTGACTGTGTGAAATTCCGGACCACATAGTTTTTCATTTAAGTTGTGATGCTTTATAAGAGGTGTTAACAAATGGAAAAGAACAAATGTTCTGAAAAGCACTGTACAAATTAAAATCGGTATGATATAATCAGAACTGCTTTTGCACCGGATGAAAGATACCTAAATCTAATGTTCTTTTGTATATTTGGTGTTATCAAGTACACGTCAGTTTTATTACGTTTATCCAATCTGTAAAAAACAGATTTAGATAACAAAATTCGTCGTGAGGCCATTTTTTGAAAAACGGAAGATGTGCCTCGGCGAATTTTGTGCCAATAGTCGAACTTTTAACTATGGATTTCGGAGGTGGCTTTTAGTGCAAAATTTTTCTGCGAAAAATGAACAAAAAAAGTTTAA
>CANDAG010000002.1 GCA_947382625.1 uncultured Lachnospiraceae bacterium | reverse complement strand
TTGGCATCAATATCAAAGGTAACCTCGATCTGAGGCACACCGCGCATTGCCGGAGGAATTCCGTCAAGCCTGAACTGTCCTAAGGACTTATTATCCCTTGCAAACTGTCTCTCGCCCTGCAGTACATTGATATCTACTGCGGTCTGGTTGTCTGCTGCCGTGGAGAAGATCTGGCTCTTCTTGGTAGGGATCGTTGTATTTCTCTCGATCAGTCTGGTTGCAATACCGCCCATGGTCTCAATAGACAGGGAAAGAGGGGTAACATCCAGAAGAAGGATCTCTCCTGCGCCTGCATCGCCCGCAAGCTTACCGCCCTGGATGGAAGCGCCTAATGCAACGCACTCATCAGGATTTAAGGACTTGCTGGGTTCATGTCCTGTGATCTGCTTTACCTTATCCTGTACGGCAGGAATACGTGTGGAACCGCCTACTAAGAGTACCTGACCCAGATCAGCATTGGTAAGGCCTGCATCCTTCATTGCGTTCTGAACCGGGATTGCTGTTCTTTCTACCAGGTCGTGGGTCAGCTCATCGAATTTGGCCCTTGACAGGTTCATATCAAAATGCTTGGGTCCCTCTGCCGTAGCAGTAATGAACGGAAGGTTAATGTTTGTGGTAGTAGCGGAAGAGAGCTCCTTCTTCGCCTTCTCTGCTGCTTCCTTCAGTCTCTGAAGAGCCATCTTATCTCCTGATAAGTCAACTCCCTCTGCCTTCTTGAACTCACTGATCATCCAATCGGTCAGCTTATTATCAAAATCATCGCCGCCAAGGTGGGTATCTCCGTTGGTTGCCAGTACTTCGATAACACCCTCGCCAATCTCAATGATAGAAACATCAAAGGTACCGCCGCCAAGGTCGTATACCATGATCCTCTGTTCCTTTTCGTTGTCAAGTCCATAGGCCAGTGCAGCGGCTGTAGGCTCGTTGATGATACGCTTTACATCCAGTCCGGCAATCTTACCGGCATCCTTGGTTGCCTGACGCTGAGCATCGTTGAAGTAAGCGGGAACAGTGATAACTGCCTCTGTTACTTTCTCTCCTAAGTAGCTCTCTGCATCTGCTTTCAGCTTCTGCAGGATCATAGCGGAAATCTGCTGGGGTGAATATTTCTTGTCATCAATGGTACGGCCTCTGTCTGTACCCATATCTCTCTTGATGGAAGAAATGGTCTTCTCTGCATTTGTTACAGCCTGACGCTTTGCAGGCTCACCGATCAGTCTCTCTCCTGTTTTGGTAAATGCCACAACGGAAGGTGTGGTTCTTGCTCCCTCTGCATTTGCGATAACAGTGGGCTTGCCGCCCTCCATAACTGCTACGCAGCTATTTGTTGTACCTAAGTCAATACCGATTATTTTACTCATGATTATCTCCTCCTGGATTTTGTTTATATACTCTTAAATAGTAAATTGCTGTCAAATTAATTTGGTCCGCCGGGCTACTGCACCACTGCTACCATGCTGTGCCTTACCACGCTGTCTCTGTAGGTATAGCCCTTCTGCAGCTCCTGGGCGATCACACCGGATCCATATTCGTCGCTCTCCACCTGCATGACTGCGTTATGGAAATTGGGATCGAATTCCTCTCCCAGCGCCGGAATGGGCTTCACTTCCATCTTTTCAAGCTCTGTCATCAGCTGCTTATAGATCATTTCCATCCCCTCCGCAAAGGGCGTGCCCTTATCCTCTTCGGAGACGGTAGCCAGGCCTCTCTCAAAATTGTCTACCACCGGCAGGATCTTTTCGATCACGCTTTTGGCTCCTGTTTCAAACATGGCTGTTTTTTCTTTGTCGGTGCGTTTCCGGAAATTCTCAAATTCCGCCATCTGACGCTTTACTCTGTCTTCCAGCTCATCGATCTTTTCCTTCAGAGCATCCTGCTTTTTGTCGGCCTTTTGCTTTTTTTTGGCCGCTCTTTTTTCTGCCCAGCTCTCTTCCCCGGCTTTGGCCGGTTCTGATCCGGCTTCGGCTTCTTCGTCCGAAGTCCCTGTCCCTTCCTCCTCTGCGACGTCTGCCTCTCCGCTCTCCGGACTGCCGGACGCTGCATCCTGAAGGTCTTCTGCTTCGTTTTCAGCTGCTCCCGCTGCAGGCTCTTCTGTCTCCGCTGTATTTTCCTGTATATCCTTGTTTATTTCTTCACTCATCCGCTTCATCCCTTTCCATCTCTATGTCTTGTTCTTGTATAGTTCATCCAATTGGTGGGTGATCGTCTTAAGCGCCCCTATTACCTTGTCGTAGTCCATCCGCTTGGGACCGATAATGCCGATGGTTCCCCGCATTCCCTCACCCAATTCATAAGTAGCCGTCACTACGCTGCAATCCTTCATTGCCTGGATGGGCGTCTCATTTCCTATATAAACCTGAATGCCTGTGCTGTTCTCATCTGAAAGCGTTCCCTGCACCAGCTCTGTCAGCATCTGGCTCTCCTCAAAGGTATTGATGATCTCACTTGCCTTCTGGTGATCGGCCAGCTCAGGATACTTGAAAATATTGTTGGCTCCGCTGGTATATACCTCCAGATCCTCCTCTGCCTTAATGGACTCCGCGATGGCATCTATTACATCTGCGATAATAGCGCTGTGTATTCCTGCCTGCTGTTTGATCGCCGAGATCATACCGAGATTGATCTCCTCCAGGGCAAGGCCGTTTAAATGGGTATTTAAGAGGATGTTCAGCTTCAGCAGAGTTTCATCATCCAGCCTCTCCGGCACAGGAATGATATTATTCTTGATCACATTTCCCTCTGCCACTACCACTGCCAGTATCTGGCTGGCATCCATCCGGGAAAGCTGTATGAATTTGATCTTATTGGTATGAATGGCAGGTGCGGAGATCATGGACACATAATTTGTGTTGGTTGCAAGGAGCTTCGCCACCTGCTTGAGAAGATGATCCATCTTATCCTCCTTCTCCAGCATCATCTCCTTGAGCTCCTCTAACTCCCTGTCCTTCTCCTCCATCATGGTATCCACATAAAGCCGGTACCCCATATCAGACGGGATCCTTCCCGCTGAGGTGTGAGGCTGTACGATATACCCCATCTCCTCTAAGTCTGACATCTCATTGCGGATGGTCGCCGAGCTTAAATTCAGATCCGTATATTTGGAGATCGTCCTGCTCCCTACCGGTTCTCCTGTCTCCAGGTAATTACGGATAATGGCCTGCAATATTTTAATTTTTCTTTCACTTAACTGCAACTCCATCATCCCTTTCCGTATCAGCAGCTTCCTTATTAATGCCATCCTGCCTGTTTTTGTTTTATTAGCACTCAATCAAATGGAGTGCTAACATCTTCTTAACATAAAATATCACTTACCCTATTTATTGTCAACATAAATAGATCAAATAATTATTAAAAAATTCTAAAACCAAAGGCATAAAAAAATGGACACTGCCTGAGCGGTATCCATTTTTTATGCCTGTTGAACTTCCAGAATATCTATCTGAAGAAAACCTCGACAGTGCCTTCTTCCGATATAAGAAATGCTTTTATATTTGAAATGATCCTGCAATAATTTTTCTTATATGTTAAAGCTGCCCTTTACATCTCCGTTGATCACATAATATGTAATGCTCTCTTCAGGCTTCACATACAGTTCAACGCTTTTAAAATCCTCTTCCTTGCCGTTTAAGTCATATTTCCAAACGTCCTTGCTGATCTTAAGCAGATCTTCGGGTGTATAGGTCTTACCGCCAAACTCGAAATGAACTGTTTCCTTTACCTCAGGTTCTGCTTTCACTTTCTTTGCAGTCTCCTTCTTTACAGCTTCTTTTTTAACAGTTTCTTTCTTTACGGACTCTTTTTTAACTGTTTCCTTCTTAGCCTCTTCTGCTTTTGCTGCAGCAGTCTTAGTGCTGGTCCTTCTTGTTGTTTTCTTTACGGGTTCCTTAACTTCTTCGGCCTCTGCCTTTACTTCTGTCTTTACCTCTGATGCCTTCTCTGCAGGCTTAACTTCTTTCTTTGCCGGTGTTGTCTTGGATTTTGCTGTAGTTTCTGTTTTCTTTACTGCCATGATATCAAACTCCTTTCACGCAGAGAAACTCATTCTCTGACATGTACCGTCTACCTAAAAACACTATACTTTTACTCGACAAGCAGTATACTCTTTAATTTCCCATTTGTCAACTCACAAACCCGAAATACAAAAGCACCACGGCTCCCAATAGGATCCGATACCATCCGAACACCTTAAAATCATGCTTCTTGATATAGCCCATCAGAAAACGGATCACAATGACCGAGACAAGAAAAGCCGTAACCATCCCAGTGACCAGTACCATGATCTCATTTCCGCTGAAGGAAAATCCGAATTTCACCATCTTAAGCAGACTCGCGCCCAGCATCACCGGTATGGCAAGGAAAAAGGTGAATTCCGCCGCTACCGTCCTCGATACTCCGATCAGGAGCGCTCCCAGTATTGTGGCTCCCGAACGGGAGGTTCCGGGAAAGATGGCGGCGATCAGCTGAAACATGCCTATGATCAGCGCCGTGGTAAAGGTAATATCGGGCAATGTCCTGATCTTTGCACGCACTCCCTTATTCCTGTTTTCGATCAGAATAAATCCTATACCGAATACGATCAGTGCGATAGCTACGCACACGCTGTTATAAAACAGGCTCTCAAAAAACTCATCAAAAAGCAGCCCCACCACTGCCGCAGGCAGACATGCCACGATGATCTTAAACCACAGCATCCATATATCCTTCTTACAGTAGGAAAGAAATCCGTCAGGCTTTACAGGGTGTCTGTTATTTTTCTTGCCAAAGGGCCAGATCTTATTCCAAAACAGAAGGACTACCGCCAGAATAGCGCCTAACTGGATCACCACCAGGAACATTTCCCAGAACTCCTCGGAAACATCCAGCTTCACAAATTCATCCAGCAGTATCATATGGCCTGTACTGCTGATCGGAAGCCACTCCGTAATTCCCTCCACAATCCCGAACAGTACCGCTTTTAAAAATTCTACCATTTATCCATCCCTCTCTTTAATAATTCTCTCTTACAAACTTACGCAGCGCCGGAAGAGAACATTCTACCTTTTGCGTATCGATACAGTAGGCCATACGGAAATAACCCGGCACCCCGAAGCTGTCGGAGGGCACCAGCACCAGATCGTACTTGAGCGCCTTCCTGCAGAAGGCCGCCGCGTCTTCCTCCAGGGCTTTGGGGAAAATATAAAAGGTTCCCCCGGGCTTTACACATTCAAAGCCAAGCTCCGTCAGTTCTTTATATAGAAGATTCCGATTGGTCTCATACACCGCCATGTCCCCTGTAAGCCCTTCCACCTCGGCAACCGCCAGCTGGATGATAGAGGGCGGACAGTTATGTCCGATCCCTCTTGATATCTGGCTGCAGATAGCGCTGATCAGCTCCGCATCCCTGCACCTGGGGTTCACTGCCACATATCCGATCCTCTCCCCGGGCAGAGATAAGGATTTGGAGTAAGAATAGCAGGACAGGGTATTATCATAGTATTTGGACACATAAGGCGCTTCTATTCCGTCAAACAGGATTTCTCTGTAAGGCTCGTCGGAGATCAGGAAAATATCATGTCCGTATTCCCTTTGCTTCCTGACAAGGAGATCCGCAAGCTCCTTTAATGTTTTTTCATCGTATACTGCACCGGAGGGATTATTGGGGGTATTGATCAGAAGCGCCGCAACATTGTCTGTCAGCATTTCCTCCAGCTTCTCCATATGGATCTGGAATCTCTCCGTGTCTGCAGGCACCACCTTCATCCTTGCGCCTGTCAGATTGATATAACAGGAATATTCAGGGAAATAGGGCGCGGGAACCAGCACCTCATCTCCGGGCTTTGTGACGCAGCGCAAAGCGTGTGCCAGCGCACCTGCCGCCCCTGTAGTCGGAAAAATATGATTTCCCGTGTATGTCATCCCGAATCTCTTATTTAAGGATGCCGCGATCTTATCCTTCACAGAGGCAATACCAACGCTGGGACTGTAGCCGTGAAGCTCCATGGAATTCCTGGTCTGAAGAAGATCTATCATCACCTCCGTAAATCTTTCGGGAACCGGAACAGAAGGATTTCCAAGGCTGTAATCATATACATTTTCATAGCCAATCTCCTTCCCTCTGGCTGTGGCAAATTCGGACAGCTGTCTGATGACGGATTTTCCCTCCAGCATCTTCTTATATTGCTCGTTGATCATTGCATTTCTCCCTCCGCCTTACTTAAATTGATGACATGATCAGCTGCATATCTCCCTGCAGCGCAACCGTTCCAAATCCTTCCGGCAAAATAAAATGGTCACCCTTTCGGATTTCCTTTCCATTCACCTGACCCTGTCCGCCGATCACACTGACGATCAGAAAAGGATGGGTCTGCTCAAAGGAAAATGTCTCTGCCGTCTCCAGCTTCCATACCTTATAATAATCACAGGCGATCAGTTCATGCAGGGTGTTTTTGGACAGCTCTGCGACAGAGCTTACGCTTTCATCTGCGGAAGGCGCAGGTACCGTAATGACATCAATGCTCTGCTCCACATGAAGCTGTCTGGGCTTTCCGCCTGTAAGCCTGTCATAGTCGTATACTCTGTAGGTGACATCACTGTTCTGCTGGGTTTCCAGGATCATCATGCCGCCCTTGATGGCGTGGACCGTGCCGGGATCGATCTGGATAAAATCGCCTCTTTTTACCGGGATCTGACGGATCAGCTCTGTCCATTTTCCCTCGTGGATCATTTCTGCCAGTTCCTGTCTTGTCCCGGCATTATGCCCCACTACCAGAGCGGCATCCTCAGGACAGTCAAGGATATACCAGCACTCCGTCTTGCCCAGGGAACCGTTTTCGTGTTCTCTGGCATAAGTGTCGTTGGGATGTACCTGAATGCTCAGATCATCCCTGGCATCTATGATCTTTATCAGAAGCGGAAATCTGTCAAGTCCGGGATTTCCAAACAGCTCCGGGTGGGAGGACCACAACTCTGACAGTGTCTTCCCCTCATAGATTCCTTCCCTTATGGTACAGTCTCCGTTGGGATGGGCGCTGACTGCCCAACATTCACCGGTATCATCTCCCGGAATATCATAGCCAAACTGCTCCGCAAGCCGGCTTCCGCCCCAGATCATCTGTTTAAATACAGGATTCAAAAATAAAATCGGTTTCATCTCTTTATTCCTCCGTCCAGGCAAGCGCACACTTCACTGCCTTTTTCCAACCTTTTAAAAGCTTCTCCCTGCTGTTTTCGCTCATATCATGGATAAACTCCCTGCCCAGCTGCCAGTTTTCGCAGATCTCTTCCCGGCTTGTCCAGTAACCGCAGGCCAGGCCTGCCAGATATGCCGCTCCCAGCGCCGTTGTCTCTATACATTCCGGCCGGTAGACTCTCGCCCCCAGAATGTCAGCCTGGAACTGCATCAAAAAGTCATTGGCGCTGGCTCCGCCGTCCACCTTAAGGCCTGCAATGGAAACCTCCGCATCCTCCTCCATGGCCTTCAGCACATCATAGGTCTGATACGCAATGGATTCTAAGGTTGCACGGATAAAGTGTTCCTTCTGGCAGCCTCTGGTGATCCCCACCACACAGCCTCTTGCGTAAGGATTCCAATAAGGCGCACCCATACCTGCAAAAGCAGGGACCACATAAACCCCTTCCGTTCCTCCTTCCGCCTGATGGGCGTAATCCTCTGTCTGGGCTGCGCTCTTTACCATACGCATACCGTCCCTGAGCCACTGTACCGCCGCCCCCGCCACAAACACGCTTCCTTCCAGGGCATATTCCACCTGATCTCCAATGCTTGCCGCTATGGTGGTTAAAAGCCCGTTATTGGAAGTAATGGCCTCTGTTCCTGTATTCATCAAAAGAAAGCACCCTGTTCCATAGGTATTCTTCACCTGTCCTCTGGAAAAACAGCATTGTCCGAACAGCGCCGCCTGCTGATCGCCGGCGATCCCTGAAATGGGGATCCTGCCCCCCAATATGGTGCTCTCCGTGTACCCGTAGATACAGCTTGAGGGCTTTACCTGTGGCAGGATACAGGCCGGAATATTAAAAAGCTTAAGAAGCTCTTCGTCCCAGCACAGCTTATGGATATCATAAAGCATGGTACGGGCAGCATTGGTATAATCCGTAACGTGGATCTCCCCCTTGGTCAGATTCCAGATCAGCCAGCTGTCCACCGTGCCGAATAAAAGCTCTCCATTCTCTGCCCGCTTTCTGGCATCCGGAACATGATCCAGGATCCAGGCGATCTTCGTAGCGCTGAAGTAGGCGTCCGGTACCAGCCCGGTTTTTTCCCGTATCAGCTCTCCGTATCCTGCCTCCACCAGTTCATCCACCTTCTCTGCAGTCCTGCGGCACTGCCATACGATAGCGTTATAAACCGGTTCTCCGGTAATCTTATCCCACACAATGGTGGTCTCCCGCTGATTGGTAATGCCGATCCCCGCAATATCCGAGGAATCCGCTCCCACCTGTGCCATGGCCTCCATGGTCACCGCCATCTGGGAGGACCAGATCTCCATGGGATTATGCTCCACCCACCCGGGCCTGGGATAGATCTGCCCGAATTCCTTCTGGGCAATACTCTGGATCTCTCCTTTCCTGTTAAAAAGAATACATCTGGAGCTGGTAGTCCCCTGATCTAATGCCATGATATATCTGCTCATACAATACCCCCTTAATCCATGTTTCCTGTTGCGATCACCGAAACTCCGGTTCCCGCCACATTCTTTATCAGTACGTCTCCCACTCTGACAGGCGCCAGGGCTTTCGCCCTTCGGATCTCATCCATACACTCCCCGATCTTCCCTTTGGGGATTTCCGAAGCAGTCTTTACCGGAACCACCTTTCCCCGTCCGCCCTCTACGCGGATCATGGAGGTCACGGTTCTGACCGGTGCTGTAAACTCATTACGGGCATATGCCTCCCCCTTTTGGCAGGTATTTCCTGTAATGTTAAGGCTCCCGTCCTCCTTCTTTTCCACTGTGATAAGGCATCCCACCGGGCAGCCGATACAGATCAGCTGGCTGGAAGCGTCCCTGCCCTCCGGCAGTGTGGATTTGCTTTTGGCCGGGATCTTAGGACGGAGGGCTTCTCCCCAGTCGCCTCTCCCTTCCAGAATGTATTCTGCGGCAAAGGCTCCCGCACGCTCTGCTTCTATCGAAACGTTGTCCACCAGGTCATGTACATGGAGCACATTTCCGCAGGCAAAGATCCCCTCTGCCGTGGTTTCCAGTCTTGCGTTGACCACAGGCCCCTGAGTCACATCGTCCATCTCCGCCCCTGCCGCCTGACTCAGCTCATTTTCAGGGATCAGACCGCAGGACAAAAGCAGGGTATCGCAGGCCACATACTCTTCCGTTCCCGGAATGGGCGCCAGATTTTCATCTACCTTCGCAACGGTCACGCCTTCCACCCGTTCCCTGCCGTGGATCTCTGTCACGGTATGGCTGAGCTTTAAGGGAATCCCGAAATCATCCAGACACTGGACAATATTTCTCTTAAGCCCTCCCGAATAAGGCATGATCTCCGCAACCATCCTGACCTTCGCTCCCTGGAGGGTCATGCGTCTGGCCATGATCAGTCCGATATCCCCGGAGCCAAGCACCACTACCTCCCGTCCCGGCATTCTTCCCTCGATATTCACATACCTCTGGGCTGTTCCCGCCGAAAAAATCCCTGCCGGCCGGTAGCCCGGTATGTTCATCGCCCCTCTGGGGCGCTCCCGGCAGCCCATAGCCAGAACCACTGCCCTGGCCTCTATCTGGAACATGCCCTCTTCTCTGTTCATGGCCGTAACCCTGCAGGGATTTCCCCCCTGTACGTCGATCACCATGGTATTAAGCAGGCCCTGGATCTTCTTTTCCCGAACCATATCCACATAACGGGCGGCGTATTCCGGACCCGTCAGCTCCTCCTTAAAGGTATGAAGCCCAAACCCGTTATGGATACACTGGTTTAAGATTCCCCCAAGCTCTTTATCCCGCTCCAGGATCAGAATATCCCTGATCCCTTTTTCACGGGCAGCCAGCGCTGCCGCCATTCCGGCAGGACCTCCGCCCACAATGATCAAATCTGTCCTTTTCATAGCTGCTCCTTTTCTTTATTGACCAAAAACCAGGAATCCTTCCCTGATTTGCGGATCTCGCTTTCGTCCTTCCCAAGCTCTCTTGCCAGGATCTCCACCACCTTCGGATTGCAGAAGCCTGACTGGCATCTCCCCATGCCTGCCCGGGTCCGGCGTTTGATACCGTCAACGGTGACCGCTCCCAGGGTTCTGTGTATGGCATCTAAGATTTCTCCCTCGGTGACCATCTCACAGCGGCATATTACGTTGCCGTAAGCCGGATTCTCTCTGATCAGCCTGTGCCGCTCCTCATCAGATGCCAGGGCCATATTGGGGATCCCCTTTCTGGTACTGACAAAATTTTTCTTTTCTTCCGGCTGCAGAAGCTTTTTGACCAGCCCCGCCACATATTCCCCTGTCGCCGGCGCACAGGAAAGTCCCGGCGACTCCATCCCTGCCACATCAATAAATCCGGGGGCGTCTGCTGCCTCCCCTATTACAAAATCCTCTTCCTCTCCCACGTATCCATGGTCTCCTGCCTTGGGCCGGACCGTAACATGGGCCCGCAGTCCGGAGAAGGAGGTGATCACATCCCTGCCCGGAACCCTCTTTACACTGAGCGCCGCCTTGGCTGACACCTGAGCAAGCCCTTCTCTGGAAGTATTTGTTCCCTCCCTGTCCCCGATGTCCTGGGCGGTAGGTCCGGTCAGTAAATTTCCGTGTACCGTAGGCGTCACCAGAATGCCTTTTCCAAGAGCTGTAGGAAGCTGGAACAAGGTGTTGCTTACCATCCCGCCTGTTTTCTTGTCATAGAGCAGATATTCTCCCTTTCTGGGGGTGATCTCCATAAAGGCTTTGCTCACAAGATTGTGGATCTGGTCTGCGTAGACGCCTGCCGCATTGATGACTACTCTGGTCTCATAGGTCTCTTCCCCGGTGTCTATGAGATAGCCCTCTTCTTTCCTTTCAATCCCCTTAACTTCCCTGCCGAAATAAAATTCCACGCCGTTGTCCGCCGCGTTCTCTGCCAGAGCGATGGTAAGGCCGAAGGGACACACGATGCCTCCTGTAGGGGCATACAATGCTGCTACTGCCTCATCTCCAACCTCCGGCTCTAAGGAAACCAGCTCCTGCCTGCTTAAGATCCGGATCCCCTCCACACCGCTTTCTTCTCCCCGCTCCTTCAGCTCTGTCAGCTTATCCTGTTCCTTTTCGTCGAAGCACAGCACCAATGAACCGTTTCTCCTGTAGGAAAAATCCAGTTCCTTTGAGAGAGCCTCCATCTTACGGCTTCCTTCCACATTCAGCCTTGCCTTCAGCGTACCCGGAATCGCGTCATAGCCTGCATGCACGATCCCGCTGTTGGCCTTTGAGGTGCCCTCGCATACATCAAGAGCCTTCTCAAGAACTGCCGTTTTCAGTTCCAGTCTGGAAAGCTCCCTGGCGATGGCACATCCACTTACTCCTGCACCGATAATAATTACGTCATACATCCTCTTACCCTTTCTCTTATTGAAAAAACGGCCGCACCAAAGCTTCGCAGCTTCCTTCATGCATAGCCGTTCGTGAATGTCTCAGTCCGAAAATTTCAGACTGAGGATTTTCAGTTTACCAGGTGAGAACCTCACAGCCCTCCTCCGTCACTGCCACGGTGATCTCCCACTGCGCCGACGGCTTTCCGTCCGCCGTATACACCGTCCAGTTATCTTCCTCATCTATATAGACCTCGCTGGTCCCCATGTTCACCATAGGCTCTATGGTAAATACCATTCCCGGCACCAGAAGCATCTCTGTCCCCGCCTTGGCCACATAGCTCACAAAGGGATCCTCATGAAATTCCAATCCCACGCCGTGACCGCCGATCTCTACCACCACACTGTAGCCATTGGCTCTTGCATGGTCGTTGACCGCCTGTGCCATATCTCCGAGAAATCCCCATGGCTTCACCATGGCAAGACCCCTCTCCACACATTCTTTGGTAACCCTCACCAGCTTTTTCTTTTCTTCGCTGACCTCTCCGATACAATACATTCTGGAGGAATCTGCAAAATAGCCTTTGTATATGGTGGTTGCGTCCACATTTACAATATCCCCTTCCTTCAGCACGATATCCTCTGAAGGAATCCCGTGGCAGACTACCTCATTGATAGAGGTGCAGACACTTTTGGGATAGCCCTCGTAATGCAGGGTAGCCGGAATGCCTCCCAGCTCAAGCGTCATATTATGCACAAGGTCATCGATCTGCTGGGTCGTTACCCCCGGTCCGATCATCTTTCCCACTGCATCCAGAATAGCAATGTTTAATGCACTGCTTTCCCTGATCCCGTCAATCTGCTCCTTTGTCTTAAGCATATCCCTGTCCGGCACCATATGCCCTTCCAGCTCATAACGATGGATCTTTTCATCCATTGCCATGTGGCAGGTTTTGTATTTTTTGCCGCTGCCGCACCAACAGGGAGCGTTTCTACTTATCTTTTCCATTTTTTCTTATACCTTCTTTTTCCTGGAATGCTTCCATAAACTGGGAGATATTGCTGCTTATGCTGCGCTTCTTAAACACGGCGGAGCCTGCCACAAAAATATCCGCTCCGGCGTCTATGATCTTTCTCACGTTCTTCTTGCCCACGCCGCCATCCACTTCGATCTTTACCGGCAGCTCATGGGCATCGATATAGTCCCTCAGCTGCCGGATCCTCTCGTAAGCCTCCGGCATAAAAGACTGTCCGCCGGCTCCCGGCTCCACACTCATGATCAGGATCATCTCCACCTGCTCCAGATAAGGGTATACCGCTTCCACCGGAGTCCCGGGCTTAATGGAGATCCCTGCCTTTGCCCCGAAGGAGTGAATGCTCCTTATCAGCTCTGCCGCATTTTCGGCGGCCTCTAAATGAAAGGTAATGCCGTCTGCACCGCACTCTGTAAATTCTCTGATATGCCGCTCCGGGTGCACGATCATCAGATGCACATCAAAAAACTGCCTGCTGGCAGGTCTGATGGACTGGATCAGAGGCATCCCGAAGGAAATGCTGGGAACGAACATTCCGTCCATAACATCTATGTGAAGGTATTTTGCACCGGCATGCTCCGTTTCCCTGATCTGTTGTCCTAAAATATTGAAGTCCGCCGCAAGAAGAGATGGCGCTAAAATGTACATATGCAATACCCGTATCTTTCTATTTTATCAATTTGAACAAACAACCTTGTAATATTTTATCACAACTGCTTCATATAATCAAACGAATAGTCCCCTGAGGTTCTGGCTTTGTCTGTAAAAAAGAAATTCACCCGCAAACAGGGAATCCTTTATTCTCTTTTATTCCTCTGCCTTTTGGCTCTGATACTGTGCTTTTGCCTTCTGACAGGCGACAGCCGCCGGTTCCATACCCTGGCAAAAGAATTATTCCGTTCGGAGCTCTCCGGCAACACCCTAAATCTGCACTATACATTAGCTTATCCAACAGACTACGGAATTTCCGCAGATGTCCGTCTTCCCTCCTATGCCCCGGATCCGGATAACGGAAGAGGCGAACTGGAAGCAGCTCTTTCAAGACTTTCCCGTATCTCCCCGGAGCGCCTTAGCGAAAGCGACGCCTACACCTGGCAATTATTAAACCGTTATTTCACACTGCGCCTTTCGGGCGTTGCTTATACCCATTATGACGAGCCCCTCTCTCCCTCCCAGGGAATGCACTCGGGCCTGCCCATCCTTCTTGCCGACTATACCTTTCGTTCTCCCCAGGATGTAGAGGATTATCTGCATATCCTGTATCAGATCGATGATTATTTTCAGGGGCTGATCCAATATGAAAAAGAAAAATCCGACAAGGGGCTTTTTATGTCCGATGCCGCTGCCCAGAAGATCATAGACGCGTGTACGCTTATTATGGATAAGACCGCCCTTTCCCAGGGAACTCATTTTCTCCATACCACCTTCGAGGAGCGTTTGAATGCTCTGGAAAAAGAAGGCATGATCACATCCGGGCAAAAGCAGCAGTGGATCTCTGAAAATGACCGGCTGCTTACCACGATAGTAGCGCCTGCCTATGAAAAGCTGGCGGACGCCTTCACCGTTCTTAAAGGCAGCGGCAGCAATTCTATGGGATTGTGCTATTTCCCGGAGGGGCGCGCTTACTATGAGTATCTGCTCTCCACTGCCACCGGTTCTTCAAGGAGCGTCGCCCAGATCAAGGCTCTGCTTTGGGAGGATTTCCAGAAAAACCTGTACTCTCTGGCCAGTTTACTGCAGGAATATCCGGATCTTGCCGCCAGAGTACCGGGAACAGACTCCGGCCTCTTCCCCTATACCGTCCCGGAAGAAATGCTGGCAGACCTTCAGAGCCGCATCACCGGAGATTTCCCTCCTTTCCCTGAAACAGAGGAGGGCTTTACGCCTGCCTGCACCATCAAAAGCGTGTCCCCTTCCATGGAAGATCACAGCAGCCCGGCTTATTACCTGACTCCTCCCATAGATGATATGAGCAATAACATTATCTATATCAATCACAAAAACATGCCGGACGCCCTGACTCTGTATACCACATTGGCTCACGAGGGTTATCCGGGGCATCTTTATCAGACTGTGTTTGCCCAGCTCTACCTGAAGGAACAGGATGCCTCCTGCCTCCGCTATCTGCTGCATTACGGCGGATACACGGAAGGCTGGGCTCTCTATGCGGAAAACCTGTCTTATTATTATGCCCGGCAAATGGTGCAGGACTCCTACCCTTCCGAAAGTGCCTGGTATGAGGCCTGCCGGCTCAACAGAAACCTGCAGCTGTGCCTGTACTCCCTTCTTGACATCGCCATCCACTACGAGGGAGCCACTCCCGGTCAGGTTCAGGCTATTTTGGCCAAAATGGGGATCAGCAGCGCCGAAACAGTAAACGCTGTCTATCAGTATATCGTGGAGGAGCCTGCCAATTATCTGAAATATTATCTGGGCTTCCTGGAATTTCTGGCCCTGAGGGACCAGGCTGTCCAAATATGGGGGGAAGATTTCAGCCTGCTGCGCTTTCACCGCTTTGTTCTGGAGACCGGGCCCTCGGATTTCCAGGGACTTCATGACCGGCTTGTGAGCTTGGCCGGAGACTGAACTCACACAAGAACGCAGTAATCCGGCCAGACTCTTATGCCTGCCGGACGCCGGTCTCCTCCATCATCCGCTCTACATACCCGCCGTCCCACAAAAGGATCTTCAGCTTCCCGGCGGCCTCCACTGCCGGAGCCGTAAAGTACTGGTTGGTCATTACGGCTCCCACCATCCGGTCATAGTAATCTCTCCCTGCATATGCCTCCTGGACAGCCTTCACTCCCACAGCCGCCGTGTATCGTTTGCACTGGACTGCGTAGGTCACGCCGTCCTTTTCCGCAAGAATATCGATTCCGTAGTCTCCGCTGCCTCTGGTGACCTCTACCTCCGTAAACCCGCTCTGCTCAAGCAGCTCCGCACAGAAATATTCAAACTCACGGCCTTCCATATCCTCAAAAATATCGGATCTTCTGCGCCGTCTCCATAGAAATCTGCGGAGGATCCACCATAACAGGACTGCCAGAAGCAGTCCTGCTATACCTACTGTCACTTTTACTTCCATATCTGTCATTATAGCGAAACAACTGTCCCATAAGAAGGACCCTTGCTTCCTGTCATCTCCAAAAATACTTGAATGCTTCCCGGTCCTGTCCTGCGCACATATACCGCCATTTTTCCTTCTGCGGTCTTCCTGATCTCAGAGGAAAAGGGCGTAACATCTGCCAGATTTCCGTTGTCCATTCCTGCAAGCTGTGCTGCACCCTGGACCTGGACCCTGATCTCCCGGTCATCCCACACGGTCCTTTCTCCCTGTGCATCCTCCAGGGTCACAAGGATCTGGTAAAGATATCCTGCCTCAGCCGAACGCTCCTCCCAGCCTGATCCGGTGAGAAGATCCCCTTCCTGCCACAGCTCATACGAAAACCCTGCAGTCTCTCCCGTGGTCTTCAGGCAGCAGGTTCCCAGAATACTCTCATCCTTTCCGCAGCATACCGCCTCCAAAAGGCCCGGTTCATATTCCATACGGAAAAGAAACGCTCCGTCGGCCTGATATGCATTCTGCCGTCCCACTTCTCTTCCATTGCATTTCAGAATGATGCAGGCTCCCTCCGGCGGATTGGCATAGCACTTCACCAGAACCTCCGTTCCCTCCGGATAGTTCCAGCTCTCACTCATGGGAAGCCAGTCCGGAGCCCCCTGCTTATCCTTCCGGGTGGCAAGCTGCATGGTCATCTCCTCCTGCCAGAAGCTCTTCCGCCGGTAGTACTCTGGCTTCCGGAATCCGGCAGTGGTCAGGATCCCAGCCCTCGAGCCGTGGATCGGCCATCCGTGAGCCTCTCCCAGATAATCGATCCCTGTCCACAAAAACTGCCCGCAGATATAAGGATGGTCGGTTACCGCCCGCCAGGCCTCATAGCTGTGGCTGTTTTCGCTTCCCAGAAAGGTTTTGTCAGGGAACCTCTTATGATCCTCTTCATACAAATGCTCTTTGTAATTGTACCCCACTACATCCAGCGCATCCAAAAATCCGATCCGGGAGGACAGCTCCGGAAAAGCGGCTGCCAGTGTCACCGGCCGGCTCTCGTCCTCCTGTCTTACGATCTGTGCCAGATGGGCCGCGATCACCGAAAGCCTCTCCATATTGGGCTTATCCGTATCATACTGCCGCTCTGCTGCCGGTTTGTTGGCATCGTTATTCCCGGTCATGGTCTGAAACATGGGATGACAGTAGGGATCGTTGGGATAATCAATCTCGTTTCCAATGCTCCAGAGGATCACAGAGGGGTGGTTTCTGTCCCTGCGGACCATGGTGCGCAGATCCTTTTCATGCCAGGCAGGAAAGTCTTCAAAGTATCCCTGATGCTTCGGCGGATAAACATTGTGTCCCACCGACCATTTGTTTTTGGGGTTCTCCCACTCGTCAAAGGCCTCATCCATCATAAGAAATCCCATATGATCACAAAGAGCGTAAAGCTCCGGCATGTGAGGATTATGGCTGCACCGGATGGCATTGCAGCCGCATTCCTTCAGCTCTGCGAGCCTTCTCTGCCATACCTCAGCGCTCATAGCTGCCCCAAGACATCCTCCGTCATGATGGACGCAGACACCCTTCAGCTTTACCTCCTGTCCGTTCAGGAAGAACCCTTCCTCCGGCCTAAACGCGATGGTACGGATCCCCACCTTTTCTTCATGAACCAGACAGGCCTCGCCGCCGTTTACCAGATACCGGGTCTGCATCCGATACAGACAGGGCCTCTCCGGCGACCAGAGCTCTGCATTCTCCACGGTTCCCTCAAGTTTCAGAGTGCCTGTCTCAGGGCTCTGTCTGTCTTCTCTGTCTCCAAAAGCTCCCGTTCCTGCAAAAAGCCCTGCTCCTTTGGCAGCAGGCAATTCCATCTCACCCGTAAGCCTTGCGGCTACATCTCCGTCCTTTGTCAACAGAACTGTCTCTATTTTGAGCTGTACGGCTTCCTTCCCGGTATTTACCGGCTCATGGAGGATCTCGATTTCCGCCGAATATCCCTTTTCTGTCCCTGAGACGCTCTTTGTCCGGAAAGTACAACCGTATTCTGCGGGATGCACCGCCTCCTCAATGGCAAGCCACACCTTTCTCGTGATTCCGCTGCCGGTAAACCAACGGGAATCTGCCAGGTCTGTGTGGGTCACCTTCACGCTGATCTCATTATCCGTCTGACCAAAAACGGCAAAGTCACTGATATCGTAGGAAAAGGCCGTGTATCCGTTTGGCCTTTTTCCCAGATAATAGCTGTTGCACCACACCTGGCTGTTCTTATATACACCGTCAAAAACCAGGCGGATCCTTTTGCCCCGGTACGCCTCCGGCAAAGAAAACCGGATCCGATACCAGCCGATCCCTCCTGCCAAATAGCCGGTTCCGCTGGAATGATCCCTGGAAAAGGGAGCCTCCACCGACCAGTCATGAGGAACCATCACCTGTCTCCAGCTGCTGTCGTCATATCCTTTATACCAGGCCTCCTCGCACTCCCCTAAATGAAAGCGCCAGTCCTGTCTTAACTCCATTACCACTGTATCCATATCAATATCCTTTCCCCAAACACTTAGACCACTACCCTGCCATACACCTCGATCTGGCTCAGCGCCGGGAAAGGTGAAGGGTCATCTGCCTTGATCAGATTGCTCAGCTTTACCCATGTGATTTTCTTCTTTTCTATGGATAAGGTGTGCGGAAGCTGGCTCTTTTCAAGCTCCCAGTCAATGCTGGTGCCATCGGAAAACGTAAGGGTCACCTGTTTCCACCAGTTATCATGAGGGAAATCCGCCCTTGTATACAGTACGATCCTGTCGGCTTCCACTTCCCTGCCGAAATCCACCGTCATTTCCGCATCATCCCTTCTGTTGATCCCCCAGGATTCATAAGGCCACTCTCCATGAGAACGGTTTTCGCAAACCCCGTCAATGGCATTGCGGGCAGCAAACACTGCTTCACCCCTGGTTTCCACATTGGCGAAGGCATGAGGATAGCAATGAGTATCTCCATGCTGGTCCCATACATTCAGGGCAAGATTCCGATAGGCTGAAACCTCATCTGCTCTTGCCGTCCTTGCATACAGATAATGCCTGTTTCCGGAAAAGACCTTGGGAGAATAGCTGATCCTCTTTTCCCCAAAGGGGATCTTATAAATAACATTGTCTGTGATATAGCAAAACGCCGCTCCCATAGCATCGTCCACCTGCAGCCATACGTGAATATTCTTCTCGGAGGATTCCAGGATAATCATATCTCCCTCCTGATACTCCGCCGTACAAACCAGACTGCAGGCGTCCTCTCCGCTGCTGACAAAAAGTGTCTTCCCTTCCTTATTTAATACCTTCAGTGCCAAAACTGCCATAATCCTTACCCTTTTAACCTTTCCTGTCTGTACTTGTATTTCATACTGCTTTTACTTTACCCTTTCTTACAGACAGATGCAACCTTTATCGAAAATAAATCCGGCATTTCACAGGTGGCAGCCTTTACAATGTTCTCTCTTATCCCTTGATCCCTTCCGTCTTAATAATGAACTTCACACTGCCATCCATCCCTTCCGGCAGGCCGGTGAAGGTCTTATACTCCTTTCCTGCATCAGAAACCGCTTTTAATCTGTCGATCACATCCTGTACGTCATCTCCGAAGAGCCCTGTCAGCCTGCTGATCCCCTCCTCGTCGAATTCGAACATCCCGTCCATCAGAGTCAGCACACCCTCGTCTAAGGTTCCCACGCCCTCATCCAGTGTCAGCACACCGTCCTGCAATGTGGTTACGCCATCCTTAAGGGTTCCGGCCCCGTCATTTAAGGTTCCGGTGCCTTCCACCAGCTGTGTCGTGCCGTCCTTCAGCTCTCCTGCACCGCTTCGCAGCTCCGATGTACCGTTCTTTAATTCGGATGTACCACTCTTTAACTCCTGAGTACCGCTCTTTAGCTGTGCCGCTCCGTCCTTTAAGCTTCCGGTTCCTGCTGACAGACGTCCGGCTCCTTCATTTAAGGCTGTGATCCCCTGCTTTAATGCATTGGCTCCGCCATCTAACTCCTGTGCGCCCGACACAGCGGATGCCGTGCCGCTCTTTAGCTGATCTGCTCCCGTACGCAGGGCCTTTAATCCCTGGTCTCCTGCCAGTGTGTCTACCCCTGCTGACAGCTGTCCAAGGCCTGCATCCAGAGCCTCCATCCCGCCTGCCAGCTGTTCAAGTCCCCTCAGGAGTGCCTCCGCCTGGGCATCAGCGACAGTTCCTTGTGCCAGGACTGCAGAGAGACTTTCCAGGGCTGCGATCTGCTCATCATAAGCCGCCACATCCGCTTCACAGGACGTCAGCCAGTTCCCTGCTTCCCGGTATGCCGCCAGCGCTTCCTGTATTCCACTGGTATCAAGCGACTGCACCTCTATGGTTTCCGTTTCATATACCGGCACTTCCATTTCTACGGTTTCATATACCGTCTGTGTCTCAAAGCTGGTAGTCTCATCCACGGACTCCTCCGTAATGATCTCCGGCTCACTGTCCTCATCTTCCCCTCCTGCAAGGGTCTGATAACTGCTGAAGGTTCTGGTGGTCACGGGAACCTCCACGTCCACAGCCACCTCCTGACTGACTGTCTGCGTTCCGGCCTCTGCAGCCACCTCCACGCTGTACTGCTCCGGCGTGCAGGCCAGAACCAGTGTTTCTTCCGCACTCTGGCAGGCAGCCAGGGCCTGCTCTGCAGCTCCTTCGGCCTGGGCTCTGTTTTCTCTTGCCTGATCCAGCTCTTCCTCAATAACAGACGCCAATTCCTGTGTGGTCTGGGTATTCCCATTCAGGAACTGGGCTGCCAGCTGATACAATCCCGCAGAGCTTTGGGTAAGCTGATCGGAAGCCGCCCGAAGGGTCTGCATATTGACCTGTATCTGCTCTGCTCCTGCTTCTGCGGAAAGAATTCCCTTTGCCAGTCTGTCGGCTCCCGCATCCAGCTCCCTTGCGCCGCTCACAAGGCTTCCTGTCCCTTCTGCCAGCCTTTGTCCCCCATCCTGCAGGGAATTTGCTCCCCGGGTAAGCTCTGATACACCTTCCTGCAGGGTTTCGGTTCCGTCCACAAGGGCTGAGGTTCCATCCAGAAGAGCCGAAGCGCCCTCATCAAGCTTTTCTGCCCCCTCATCCAATCTGGCAGCGCCATCACTTAACCGGCCTGCGCCGTCATCCAAAAGTCCGGATTTTTCAAACAACTCCTGGGTTCCGTCCTTCAGCTCTGCCGTGCCGTCCCAAAGCTCCCGGGTTCCTGCAAGGAGCTCTTCGGAACCATCCTTCAGACGGCTGCTCCCGTCCTTTAATTCCACTGTGCCGTCCTTCAGCTGATCAGAGGCCTCCTGCAGATCATCCATGGAATCATTAATCTCCGACAGATCAAAGGAATCTGTCAGGCTGATCTCAGAGAGTACATCACTCATTGCTATGGTCATGGTCATTCCCAGTTCAAAATTTTCGGCGTCCGCGGTAATCTCAATATACTCGGGAATTTCCAGATCCTCCAGATCTTCTCCGTCCTCCTGATCTCCGATCTTATCCTCAATCTTACCTTTAAGATCTTCTATATCAATGCTTTCCTTAAGTCCGGGGAAGGCGATACCCACTATTACGCTATTGCTTCCCTCGGACAAAAGCCTTGCGTTGGTCACCTCTATATTGGAAAAGGTATCCTGGGGAAGCACCATGCCGGAGAGCATTGCAAAGGGCACCTTGATCTCCTGTTTTTTGCCGCCGATCTCCACCGTTTTAGTCTCCTTATTGATATAGTCCATACGGATCCTTACCCTGCCGCTCTTTCCTGCAAGCTCCTCCGGTGAGATATCCTTTCCGTCCAGCTGATAGGAAAGCTTCACCTCTACCGGAACCTCCTTATCCGTACTGCCTCTGTAATAAATATCCGCCCCTTCTGCCTCCCAGGTAATATTGCCGTTCTCATCCTTCCGGAATGTCTCATATCCCTTTACATTTTCAATATCTGTCAGATCGCTGCAGTCTGTAAGGCTGCTTCCGCCGCTGCTGTTTTTCAGCCAGTCGCTGACAATGACCTGATCCACGCCGCCTCTTGCGTCTGCCAGCACATAAACCGTTTCTTCCTTCCCCGCCTCACTGCTGTGAGAGGGGTTTACCTGTGCATTCAGCAACCCCTTAAGGACCTGCTCCTGATTCTCCTCTGTAATCACAGATGTGACCGCAGATACGGCTTTGGAGGAAGACTCTTCCTGTGTGCCACAGGCTGTCAGGATCATTGCCGTGCTTAAGGCAAGGCATATCACCTTTGCTCCCCTGGGATTTTTCACTGTCAACTGTTCCTTTCTTCCAACTGTCTTTCTATTTTTATTCATAACGAAACTGCCTCCTGTCCTATAGAATGATTTTTATCTTTTTTATTTTTAAATGCACTTCTCATGATCACCCTGTCAAACACCATGAACATGGATGGAAGGGTAAAAATAACTGCCACCATACTGATCAGAGCGCCCCTGGCCATCAGCGTACAGAGGGAACTGATCATATCGATGTTAGAATACAGCCCCACCCCAAAGGTTGCCGCAAAAAAGGATAAGGCGCTGACCATGATGGACTTCACACTGCTCTGGCAGGCAATGGCAACCGCTTCCTTCTTTTCTACGCCAGAGATCCTCTCCTTCCGGTATCTTGTGGTCATCAATATGGCGTAATCCACAGTGGCACCCAGCTGGATGGTCCCGATCACCACCGATGCAATGAAAGGAATTTCCGTTCCCGTATAATAAGGGATCCCCATATTTACAAAGATCGCCATCTCGATCACTGACACCAGGATCACCGGCAGGGATACGGATCGGAACACCAGCATGATAATGAGAAAGATAACGCCGATGGAAACCACGCTTACCGTACTGAAATCCTTATCCGTGATCTCTATGAGATCTTTGGTGCAGGGTGCCTCCCCTACCAGCATCCCCTTCTTATCATAGGATTTACAGATAGCGCTTAAGCTCTCGCACTGTCTGTTCACCTCCTCAGAAGCAACCTTATACTGAGAACCGATCAGAAGAAGCTGCCAGTTTTCATTTTCCAGAGAGTCTGTCAGGTCCGAAGGGATCAGTTCCCCGGGAACGGAAGGTCCCTTTATGGCGTTAAGTCCCAGTATCCAGTTGACTCCCTCCACCTTCTTCATATCCTCCACCATATGCTTTACATCCTTATCCGGAAGCTCTGCATCAAGCAGCAGCATATGGGTGGCGTTCATATCAAAGCTTTCATTCAACTTATCATTTGCCACAATACTGGGCAGATCTTTGGGAAGGGTCTCATCCAGATTGTAGTAAACCTTCGTATTTTTATATCCAAACAAGGCCGGAACTAAGAGAAGCACAAACAGTGCGATAAATATCCCATAATGCTTTGTGACAAACCCGCCGATCCCTTTCATGTCAGGCAAAAGCGCCTTATGCTTTGTCTTTCTCAGCGCCCTGTCAAAGACAAGTATCATGGACGGCAGGACGGTAATACAGGCGATCACGCCGATCACCACGCCCTTTGCCATAACGATCCCCAGATCCATTCCAAGGGTAAAGCTCATAAAACACAATGCGATAAAGCCTGCCACCGTTGTCATGGAGCTGCTCACCACCGAGGTGATGGTATCGCCGATAGCTTCGGCCATGGCTTCCTTTTTGTCCGGTATCTGCTGGTTCTTTTCCTGATAGCTGTGCCATAAGAAAATGGAATAATCCATGGTGACTCCCAGCTGCAGCACCGCGCTTAAGGCCTTGGTAATATAGGAAATTTCTCCCATAAAGACGTTGCTTCCAAGGTTATATACAATGGCCATCCCTATACTCATCAAAAAAATGAACGGGATCAGGAAGGAATCCATGGTCAGGGACAATACCAGGCAGGAGAGCAGCACTGCAATGCACACATAAATGGGAGCCTCTCTCTCTGACAGATTCTTCGTATCTGTCACCACCGCCGACATTCCACTTAAAAAGCAGTTCTTATCGGCTACCCTCCTGATATTCTCTATGGCCTCCATGGTCCCGTCTGCCGATGTTGTCTCATTGAATATGATCGCCATCATGGTGGCGTCACCGCTGTTAAAGGCTTCATACAGTTCATCAGGTATCACCTCCATGGGCACTGACAGATCCATAACAGAGTCATACCAGATCACCTTTTCCACATGCTCGATCTGCTCAATCTCCGCCTTCAGCCGGGCCACCTCCTTCGGTGCCATCCCCTCCGCCACGAACATGGAAAAGGCACCCGTTCCGAACTCATCTACCAGAATATCCTGCCCCACCATAGTTTCAATGTCCTTTGGCAGATACGAGAGAATATCATAATTGACCCTGGTACTTACATAGCCCATAAAGGACGGAACCAAAAGCGCCAGACTTAAGATCAGGATCGGTATCCTCAGCTGCACCACCCATCTTCCAAATTTTTTCATAGTACACACCCCTTTTGTTTTATGACCAATAGTCATTTTTATATTATGTATTATGGCACCGAAATGACCATTGGTCAATTATGAAATTATAAAGTAAATCTAAAATAAATTTTATAATTTTGACTTTTCGTCATTTTTCTTTATAATGTAGATATGCAGGGCGAAAATAAGGAGAATAGTGTGAAAAATAAATTTTTCACACGCGAATTTGTGCCTGCGGCCCAAAGTTCGCAGGTTGTGAGAAAGGCATGGCTATTTCTATGAAAAAAGTTGACTTAAACAAAAAACAGAAGCGGGATGCGCTTCTGAACACTGCGTTTGAACTGTTTACCACTCAGGGGATCAATAAGACGACTATCAATAATATCGTAGATGCGGCCGGTGTGGCCAAAGGAACCTTTTATCTTTATTTTAAGGATAAATATGATATCCGCAATAAGCTCATCGCCCATAAGGCCAGCCATATTTTTTCCATTGCGGACGCTGCCCTGGCAAGGACGGATTTAACGGATTTAGAGGACAGGATTATTTTTCTGGCAGACAACATCATCGGACAGTTTAACGATGATAAGTCCCTTCTCACCTTTATTTCCAAGAATTTAAGCTGGGGAATCTTTAAAAATGAACTGATATCCTCCAATGATGACTCTGATGTGGATTTTTATAATATTTACAAAATCCTTGAACACTCTCCGAAGGCCTTTAAGGATCCGGAGATCCTTCTGTTCATGATCGTGGAGCTTGTAAGCTCTACCTGCTACAGCACTATTTTGTACAATGAGCCTGCGGACATTGAGCACTTTAAGCCCTATCTTTTTGACGCCATCCGCCAGCTGATCAGAAGCCAGGAGGTTATGGCGTAAAAGTTCAGCTGCCTGTCATCATCCCCGCCAGCACTACGCTTGCAATAATCCCTGCCAGGGTGGATAAAAGCGCCCCCTTCAGGGTATGCCTTGTTTTTGTCACCTTAGCCGCCAGGAAATATACGCTCATGGTATAAAAAATCGTTTCTGTGCAACTCATCATGATGGAGGTGATCAGTCCGATCAGGGAATCCGTGCCGTAATTTTTGAAAATATCCAGTACCAGGGAGGTTGCCGCGGAGGAAGAAAACATTTTTATGAAGGTAAGGGGTACCAACTCCGCCGGAAATCCCATTTTCTCCGTCACAGGACGCACCAGATTTCCCAGAAATGTGAGAAAGCCGGACGCCCGCAATATTCCAACGGCAGTCATGAGTGCTACCAGCGTCGGCATAATACCCACCACCGTCTTAAGCCCTTCCCTGGCTCCTCTCACAAAATCCTCATAGACATTGGTCTTACCTGCCACACCGTAGGCAATCACATAAAATATCAGCACCGGTATGATAATATTGGAAATATTGGACAAAACACCAGCCATAAATTGTAACCTGCATTCTTTTACGTCTGTTACAATATATGGCTGATTTTTTCTCCGTATTCATAACTGTCAGTTTTGATCTGCCATTCCCGTTATACCGGTTCTTCTGCATCCTTTCCCTGCACTACATATACCGCCGCATTTCCGCTCAGCGGATCCCTTGTTCCATAGTCGAAAAGTACAAACCCCGGCTCTATCCGGCGCTGTTTCACAGTTGCTTTCCCGCTCTCCCACACCGGATAAAAGAAAATGTCCATATGGGTCATATTCATTGTCTGTCTCGCGTGAAAATGGCTGTAATCCTTAAGCAGCCTGGGTTCCTTCTCCTCCCTTTGATAGATCTCCCATATTTCCTCCCGATAAAGAGATAAATCTCTCCCAAAAGAAGGACGGCTCTTAGCCTTCTCCCTCAAATAAAAATCAAAGGTCAGAAGCTCTCTCCACAGCTCTTCCTGCGCATCGTTTGTTTCCTTCGCGAATTCCAGGAGCACCTGATATCTGCGGCTTCTTGCAGGGGTCCGGACAAAATAACCCTTCCTCTCATAAAATTCTGCCAGTGCCTGAAAAAGAGCAAAGGGTGAGGGAAACTCCTCCTCCAGCAAAGACAATGTGCGGGTAAACTGACCGGAATTATAGTACAGCTCCACCATCTCCTCCACCTGCTTCAGCTTCAAAAGCTCCTCATAAGAGATCCATCTGGTGTAAAGCACCTCATAGGGAGGCTTCTCCTGATAAGCAATCCCATAGCTCCCCGCCCTTTCCCAAATGGCCGTCCCTTTTAAGACCTTCAAAAATCCAAGCTGGAGCTGATGTGGCTTCATGGCATATACCTGGTTAAAGGAATTCCGGAAGCTCCCGTAATCCTCCAGCGGCAGGCCTGCGATCAGATCCAGATGGATGTGGATATTCCTGCTCTCATGCAGAGCCTGTACCACTTCTTTGATCCTTTGGACAGAGGCCGGCAGCTCCTGTGTCTCATCCAAAGCGCCATCCCTTTCTGTGCGGTACATTTTTGCCCGGTCGATCTCTTTAAGCACAGCGCCGTTGGTGGTCTGCACGCCGATCTCCAGCTGCACCAGCCCCGGCCGCATGCTTTGCAGAAGCCGGATCTGCTCCTGGCTCATAATATCCCCGGCGATCTCGAAATGAAAATTGGTGACCCCGTTGTCATGATCCCTGATATACCGCCAGATTTCCATGGCGTGGTCATGGCTGCAGTTGAAGGTTCTGTCGATGAGCTTAACCTGAGGAACCTTTTGATCCAGAAAAAACTGAAGCTCTCTCTTGACCGTCTCCAAACTGCGGAATCTTACCTTCTTGTCAATGGAGGAAAGGCAGTAGCCGCATCGGAAAGGGCATCCCCGGCTTGTCTCATAATAAATGATCCTGTTCTCAAACTCCGCCAGCTCCCCTGGGGCGGAGAGATCCCCTCCGCTGCTCCCCGTGCATTCTCCCGAAAGATAAAGAAAGGGAAGCTTATCCATATCCGTAAGCTCCCTTGCAGGAGTAGCTCCGCTCTGCAGCACCAGTCCCGGTATCTTTTTAAGCTCCGGCATGGCCTCGCCCATCAGATGGCGGCTTTCCCTGTTCACATAAAAAGCAAGAAGCTCCTTAAAGGTTTCCTCCCCTTCGCCTACCATGATTCCGCGAAGCTCCGGAAATTCCTTAAGAAGCTTTTCCGCCTCGAAGGAAACCTCCGGGCCGCCCAGCCACAGATCCGTGCCGGGCAGCACCTTGGGAATTTCCTTCAACAGCTCCCTGATCAGACTGATATTCCAGATGTAACAGGAAAATCCGATCACATCCGGCTTTCTCTGATAAAGATCGGCCAGGATCTCTTCCATTCTCTGGTTGATGGTATACTCCGCCAATCCCACAAATGGCCGGAATTCCTCTCCTGCATAAGCCCTGAGACTGTAAATCGCAGGGTTGGAATGAATGTACTTTGCATTGACTGCCGTAAGTAAAAACTGCATGATACCTCTTTCTGATCCCCGCAATCACCCATTCAGACTGGCAATAAATCTGTCAAAGGCCTGCTGCCCTTCCGGCGTCCTTTTGTAAACCCCGGCGTCTGTAAGCACCTGCATAAATACGATCCCGATCTCCTTGCGGATGATCTCATCGATATTGGAGGCGTCGATGGTTTCATAATTTCCCTTAAACTCGTCTACCCAATCCGCATGTTTTTCAAGAACCTCATCCTGACGCAAATCTTTCCCCTCGAGAATTGCCTTTTTAAGCCCTTCCATTTCATCCTTCAAACGGGCAGGAAGAACCGCAAGCCCCATAACCTCGATCAGTCCGATGTTTTCCTTCTTAATGTGATGCAGATTGGCATGAGGATGATAAACTCCCAGAGGATGCTCCTCGGTGGTTATGTTATTTCTCAGTACCAAATCCAGTTCAAAGTATTCGCCCCTCTTACGGGCAATAGGGGTGATGGTATTGTGAGGTTCTCCTTCCGTCTCTGCCAGGATAAACGCCTCCTCATCCGTATAGCCCCTCCAGTGATGCAGGATCATATCCGCCAGCTCAATAATGCGCTCCGTATCCTTTGCTTTCAGCCGGATCACGGACATAGGCCACTTCACGATCCCTGCCTCCACGTCCTCAAAGCCTTTGATCGCAACGCTTCTCTCCACAGGCGCCTTTGCCATGGCAAACTCATAGTGGCCGCCCTGGAAATGATCATGGCTTAAGATGGAGCCTCCCACAATAGGAAGGTCCGCATTGGAGCCCACAAAATAATGGGGGAACTGCTTCACAAAATCAAAAAGCTTGCAGAACGCCCCCCTGTCGATCTTCATGGGGATATGCTGTCCGTTGAACACAATGCAATGCTCATTATAATAAACATAAGGAGAATACTGGAATCCCCAGGTATCCCCCTGGATGGTCACCGGAATGATCCTGTGGTTCTGTCTGGCCGGATGGTTGACCCTTCCGGCGTAGCCCTCATTTTCTTTGCAAAGGAGGCACTTGGGATACCCTGACTGCTTCGCTGTCCTTGCGGCGGCAATGGCCTTGGGATCCTTTTCCGGTTTGGAAAGGTTGATGGTAATATCCAGATCCCCATACTCTGTGGAGGTGATCCATTTCACATCCTTTTTGATACGGTAGCGTCTGATATAATCGGAATCACAGCTCAGCTTATAATAATAATCGGTGGCCTCCCTGGCGTCTTGGGCGTAAAACTCCTTAAAGCTCCTGATCACCTCGCTGGGGCGGGGCATCAGAAGGCTCATGATCCTGGTATCCAAAAGATCCCTGTAAACCACGCCGTTTTCCTTAAGGATTCCCTTTTCATAGGCATAGTCAAGAAGCCTTCCCAGAATCTCCTCCAGCTCCTCGATCTGTGTATTTTCGATTTCTACCGCCTGTGCTTCGCTGATCTCCTCCAGCTCATCCAGTTCAAAAAGCTCCAGCAGACGATTGATGGTATAGATCTTATCCTCCTGAGGTACCAGTCCCGTTTTTACGCCGTACTGTGCCAATTTTCTGATATCTGTCTGTATCATACCCAACACCCTCACCTTTCCCGGGCTGCAGACCTTCCTCTGCAGCCCCAATGTTCTTCCTATGATTTCTCAAAAATTTATAAAGTGCAGGGACCGTCTCCCACTTCCACTGCATAAAAATCCGCACTGTAGCCGATCTTTGCAAGATAGGCATCCCCTACCTGCTTAATAAAGCTGTCAATGGCCTCATCCTTTACCAGGCTCACGGTACAGCCGCCAAAGCCTGCCCCTGTCATACGGGAACCGATCACGCCCTCTGCCTTCCAGGCTTCCTCTACCAGGGTATCCAGCTCAATTCCTGTCACCTCATAGTCATCCCGCAAGGATACGTGAGAGGCATTCATCATCTGGCCGAACTGTGCGATATCGTTTGCCTGAAGGGCTTCCACAGCCTTAATGGTACGCTGGTTCTCATAAACCGCATGCTTTGCTCTTTTTACCCTTACCGGATCCTTGATAGCAGACTTGTACTCCTCAAACTGCTCCTCTGTCAGATCCCCAAGGCTCCTGATATCCACAACCTTCTGCAGCTCTGCAAGAGCCGTCTCGCACTCGCTCCTTCTCTCATTGTACTTGGAATCTCCAAGTCCTCTCTTCTTGTTGCTACAGGCGATCACAAGCTTGGCCCCTTTCAGCTTCACCGGCGCATAGGTGTAGGACAGATCTGCCGTATCCAAAAAGATGGCGTGTTCCTTTTTGCCCATGGCAATGGCAAACTGATCCATGATCCCGCAGTTTACACCGTTAAAATTGTTTTCGGAATACTGGCCGATCAGCGCCAGATCCTGATTGCTCACTTCAAATCCAAAGAACTCCCGGAGGATATAGCCCATAAGAACCTCAATGGAAGCAGAAGAAGAAAGCCCTGAACCGTTGGGGATATTTCCGTTCAAAAGAATATCCATACCGGAAGGGATCGCAAGACCTCTCTTCTCGAAGGCCCACATTACCCCCTTGGGATAATTGGTCCAGCCTGCCTCTTTCTGGGGCGTTAAGGAATCCAGATCCGATTCGATCACTCCCAGATGGTCAAAATTCATGGAATAAAAGCGAAGCTTTCTGTCCTCCCTTACTCTCGCAGCGCCATAGGTTCCGATGGTAAGCGCGCAGGGAAATACATGGCCGCCGTTATAATCCGTATGCTCTCCGATCAGATTCACCCGTCCCGGTGCAAAAAATACCTTTACTCCTTCGACATCCCCATACACTTCCTCAAATTTCTTCAATAATGTTTCCTTCATTTTTGCCTCCCATTCTGCCGTATAAACGGTGATGTGTTTTTTAACATAAGGGCAGTTCCGAAAATCTGCCACCCACTGCCTTTGATACTGATATTATAGGATAAATCCTGTATTTACAGCCATACTGCTTTGTTAAGAAAGGCTGTCAAAATGTTAACTCCTTTCCCAGCATCTGCTTTCTATAAATAATCCGGTGAGCTCCGGATCCAGCTTCCCTTCCTTCTCCGCCATTGCTGTCAGAATGGACAGCGCCCGTTCTACGGGCATGGCCCGTTTATAGGGACGGTCATCCGCCACCAGGGAATCAAAAATATCCAGGATCGTGATCATCCTTACCTCCCTGGGGATCTCCTCCCCCTTCCTCTGCTTCGGATAACCGCTTCCGTTTAAAAACTCGTGATGGGCAGCGGCCCACTCCCGCACATGAGAAAGCTCCGGGGGAAAATGGATCTGGGATAGCAGCTTATCCGTAATGCTCACATGCTCCTCCATGGTTCTGCGCTCTTCCTCCGAAAGGGTTCCCCTCCGGATCGACAGCATATGATATTCCTCCGGCGTCACAAAGGGTTTCTGCGAACCGTCCTGCCCTCTATAGGATTCTTTTTGAAGCTCCTGAAGCTGCTCTGCCTGCTCATCTGTAACAAAACCGGCTGTATTGATTCTATCCACCAGTGCTGCGGCTTCCCGGATCTTTTTGACCCGCTTCTCCTTTTCTTCTGAGGTAATGAGGTCAGAGAGCCAGTCGATCTGTGCCAGAAGTTCCGCCGTCTCCATGCGGTGGACAAGGGCTCCGTACTGCTCCGGCAAAAGACGCTGTGATTTATTCATCACCTCAAGAGGTATGACCAGCTTCCCGATGTCATGGAGCAGGATGCTCATCAGAAACTCTTCCTTTTTGGCAGGAGAAAATTTTTCCTGTCCTTTGCAGGTTCCCAGATAATCAACAAACCTGCTGCCGCACTCTGCCATATGGCGGGCGTGGCTGGCGTTGTAAGGCGTCCTTTCATCGATGGCTGAGGACATCACACGCACAAAGGACTGATACAGCTCCTTGATCTCTTCTATATAACGCACATTCTGGATCGTGATGGCCGCCTGAGAAGCCACAGACTCTACCACCAGCACCATATCCCCGGCGAAAGCGCAGACCTCTCCCTTTTCATCCTGGGCGTTGATCAGCTGCAGCACGCCGATCTTTTCCCCCTCCCGGTTGCGCATGGGAACTACCAGCATGGATCTGGTATTGTACCCTGTCATGGCGTCATATCTGGCCGGGCCGGAAAAATCATACTCCTTGTTGTCCTTCACATTCTCAATACAGATTATCCGATCCTCCAGCAGCGCAAGTGCACAGACATTTCCTTTATCGAGGGGAACCGGAGGCAGCTCCGGATCCTTCCCATCTCCGCCGGAATAGGTCTGCAGGGTGTTGTTGCGCATGATCTTGAACCGCAGGCTGTCCCCATCCCGTAGATATAAGGTTCCCGCATCACATCCGGACAGCTCCATGACACAGGAAAGAATGCTTTCCAGCAAATGATTTAAATCCCTTTCCGAGGAAAGCAGCACGCCTACCTCCAGAATCTTTTTGATATCCTCCTGTCTCATATCCTTATCACCATCCCTTCCCTGGCAAAGCAGGCGGCGCTGTCAGCCTCCCTTGCCAGTTGCTCCTGCTGCTGTAAAAACCCGTCTGTATAGCCCTGTGAAAAATGTGTCATAAGCGCCGCCTTTGCTCCTGCCCTGCGCCGGAGAGCAATCCCCTGCTCCCAGGTGGAATGCCCCCATCCCTTATGCTTCTCCAGATCCCGGGGAGTAAAGGCCGCATCCCATATCAGAAGATCGCTTCCTGTTGAAAAATCAGCCAGTGCATCGACCATCTCCTCGCTCATCTCGCAGTCAAGTGCATACACCACACTCTTTTCTGCTGTCCTCACCCGGTAAAGCAGGCTTCCCCCGGGATGATTTCCCGGAAGGGTATCAATCTGTATCCTATTTTCCGGCTCCTTCTCTTCTGCAGGGTTCCTTCCCGCAAGGTTCTTTTCCGCAGGATCCTTCCCCGCGGGGTTCTTTTCCGCAAGGGCAAAGCTCTGCCCCGGCTCTATTTCATGGAACCTGATACGCGCCGGTACCTCTTTCAGTCCCACAGGCCAAAAAGGCCTGCCCACCAACAAATGCAGGTACTCAGGGAATCCTATGCCTGCCCGTCCATAAATATGAATCTCTGCCTCCGGATCGTAAAAGGGCAAAAACCCGAACAAACCGCTGAGGTGATCCATATGCAGATGGCTGAGCAGGATATCCGCTCTTTTTATATTTTTGTCGCACATCCTTCTGCCAAGCCCGGACAGCCCGGTACCCGCATCAAATGCCAGAACTCCCCTGCCGTAATCCAGGCTGATGCAGGAGGTGTTCCCGCCGTATGTCAGAAATTCTCTCTCTGCTGCAGGGGCGGAGCCCCGCACTCCATGGACCTGCAGGATCCACTTCTCTTCCATCCCAATATCCGCCTTCCTTTTCATTCTTTCTCAAAAGCCGCCGCCCCTACAGGATCCCGTCCATAGTCAGGACCTCAAAGCCTTCTTTTTTTCCTTTCAGCCTGACCGAAGCTCCCAGGGAGGTGGCACGGATCCGGCCCTTTAAGGCGTCTGCCACCGCCCTTGAGATATAAATGGTTCCGCCCGGAGCGTTTGCCTCCAACCGTGCGGCAGTATTTACCGTATCGCCGATGGCAGTGTAATCCATCCTCTCCGGAGAGCCGATGTTTCCCACAACCGCTTCCCCCACATGGACGCCGATCCCGAAGGACACCGTCCTTCCATAACGCTCCTGCAACTCCTTGGAAAGAGCAAGGGAGCCGTTTACCATATCTGCCGCCGCCTGTACGGCGTGCATCACATAATCCTCCTGAGGAAGCGGCGCTCCCCAAAAGGCCATGGCCGCATCTCCCACAAATTTATCCAGGGTGCCTCCGTTTCTGAAAATGCATTCAGAGATCAGGGTCAGATAGCGGTTTAAAATCTCCACCACCTGGGTTGGCTGCAGCATTTCCGACATAGGCGTAAATCCTCTGACATCCACAAAGAGTACCGCAATCTCCGTCAGCCTTCCCCCAAGCTCCATCGACTCGGATCCCTCCTTCAGGATCTCGTTCACGATCTCCGGCGCCACATAACGCTTAAAGGTACTGGTCACCCGATGCTTCTCCACTGCTGCCCGGATATAATTTACGGCAATGCATGCCACATATAAAACGCTGACTCCCAGCGGGATCCAGAGCACATGAAGCAGATAACCGGCCCGGTACATTGCCTTGCTCAAAAGCAGATAGCCGCCGCAAAGAAGGAGCCACAATCCGGTGGAAACCTTTACGGGTCTTTTCCAGAATCCGGCCATAGCCACAAAAAGCGACAAAAACAGGAGGGCAAGCTGAATCCTCTCCCCTGCCTCCTGCTTATAGTCTCCCCAGAGCAGCGCTTGGATGGCATTGGCCTGGAACTCTACTCCATACATGGGCTGGGCGTGATCCGCCGCCGTCACATAGCTGTCCTGCAGCCCCACCGCATAGGGACCGATCAGTACGATCTTTCCGGCAAAGTAATCTGCAGGAACTTCTCCCGAAAGCAGATCCGCCACGGAAATGGATTCATAAAAATCCCCCGGCATCCCGCAGAAAGGAACGTACCAGAAACCCCTTTTATCGGTCCTGGGCAGGCTGCCTTCTCCTAATCCCCGATATTGCCAGTACTTCCGCACTGCTGCCAACGCCAGAGAGGGAACCTCTCTTCCGTCCGGCAGCGTAATTGACAAAAGATGATGGCGCAGGATCCCGTCCCCGTCCAGCATGGCATTAATATGTCCCTGGTCCGTGACCTCCCTCAGCCCGTCATAGGGTTCGTCAAAGGCCAGTACTGAAAAATTATCCAGATAATGTTCTCCGTCCTCTCTTGTCCCAAGCTCATCCCCGAACTCTGCGGCACAGGCCGTCACCACGTTTCCATACTGCCCGGCCGCCTCCGCCAGCCATTCATCTGCCTCCGCCGCTGTCTCTCCCACATAAAGCACATCCAGGGCAATTGCCGCAGGCCGGCATTCCTCAGACTGGTTCATTGCCTCCAGGGCCATGGCAATGATGTCCCGCCCCCATTGATTGTAAGGGCCGATCTCCTCCAATGCTCTCTGGTCGATGCCGACAAGTACGATCTCTCCGTCCGACGCACTTCTGGTCTGATACCAGGCGTCCATTGCCTGCAGATCCGCCTTCTCCAATATGCCGGAGGCCGCCGCCAGCGTCAACGCCCCTGCGATCAAAGCCATTCCCAGGCAATCTCCATAAAAGCGCCTTTTATTCCGCTCCGTTTTCTGCCGCTTCAGCTTCACCTTTCTCGTCTGCTCCTCCATCTCTTCTGCCGGGCTCTCTCCAATCTCCATTCTCCATCAAGTTCCAATGATCGCCCTCCTGCTCCGCCTTGTCAGAAACTCTTTATCTGTGCTTATTTACCTGATCGATAAAGTCCTCGATCTGCTTTAGATATTCCTTGCTTTTTCTTGTCTCGCCCTTCTGCATCTCCTTCCGGTAGGAGGAGGGGGACATCTTTTTCATCTGCTTAAAGGATTTGGTGAATACCAAAGGGTCCGAATAGCCGCAGGATAAGGCTATGCTTTCTATAGGAAGGGAAGTAAGCTGCAAAAGCTCCGCCGCCCTGTTGATACGGAATGTGGCAAGAAACTGCTGAGGTGACATCCCCATGGCGTTCCGAAACAGGGTATACAGATAGCTTCTGTTGATACAGACATAATCCGCCACATCTGTAACCTTAATAGGATTACAGTAATTATTCAGGATAAATTCCACTGCCCGTCTCACGTATTGGTCTGCCTTATCCGTCTCTCCTTTTTCTTCAATATGGGCACTCTCGGCGATCAATGACAAAAAGAGATGAAGCTGCCCGTTCCGCCTCAGCTCATTGGCAATCCCTACGGTGTTATGCTCCATCATATCCATCACTGCCTGGGAAAGCTCCTTCTCCTTATCGGAACCGAACACCGGGCTGGTCAGGGAGAGTCCCATGGCGGCGATCAACTCATCCGCCATGCTCCCGTTAAATCCCACCCAGAGATAGGTCCACGGATCCTTCTCATCTGCCTCATAAAAAACAAGCTCATCCGGCGGTATCAGGAACCCATACCCTCTCTCCAGCAGATATTCCTTACCGCCGATGGAAAATCTCCCCTGACCGCTCAGCACAAAGTGGATCACATAATGAGGCTTGATCGCCGGTCCAAAGCTGTGAAAAGGCTCTGTCCGCGACATCCCGCAGCAATTTAAGAACAGGCTTCCGCTCTTTTCCCCCAAAAACTCCAGCTCATATGCCTTTTCCATCTGCGCTCTCCTTCGTTATTTCCCAAAAAACTTTCTGTCTGATCTTTTGTCTGCCAGCTTATTGAATCAGAACCTTGTCCAACTCCCCGTCGTAGGAAAGCGCCAGGGAAACCACTCCGTTCTCTGAATATTCACCTACAGGCAACTCAAGCTCAAACTCCCGTCCGCTCTCTTCCATCAGGACAAGGACCCACGGTGTACTCTCCGCATCCCTGCGAACGACCAGCCCCGTCAGAGCCTGCCCCGGCGTCAGTATCTGTCCCTCTCCGAGAAGATTTTCATAGGCGCCGCTTTCCCCTTTTTCATAAAGTGTGATTCCTGAAAAGGAGAATTCCGTACGATTGGTAAGCGCTAAGGTCACAGACGTGACCACAGCAGCCTCCTCCTCCCCCTTAATATCGGAAAGGAGGGCAAGATACTCCTCATACTCTGCGATCATATCGTCCATTGTCCCTATGATCCCATCAATCTCCTCATCCTTCATCTCCGCCAGATTATAGCTTTCCATTTCACCGGCCCTGTCTCTTAAAGCCTTCAGCTCCTGATCCAGAGAGTCATCCGCCACCTTCCCATGGGCTTCCACCACCTGATTGTGGATCTGTGCAAGCTGCGCATATTTCTCTTTGGCCTCTGCGATCTTCTCATCGGAAGGCTGGCAGGCAGTTAAGATAATGCTCATCAGTCCGACTAAAAGGCATGGCAATAATTGCTTTTTCATAAATTAACCTCTGATCTTTTTCTCTTATATTCCTTTATCAGTATAAGGAAAAGGAGTCGAAAAAGCAAGCGGCACCAGACTATTCTGCAAAAAGGAGCCTGCGCAGTCCTTCCTCCTCTTCTTCTATAACACTCTTATCGATCCGCGTAAAGAGAATCTCAATTTCCGGGATCGGAAGCCCAGGTGAAATCTCTTTGATTTCCCAACGGTTGTCAATTCCAAGCCAGCTCCTCACCTTTTGTGATGAAAAGGGAAGAAAGGGCTCTAACAGGACTGCCAGGTTTGCGATCAGCCATGCGCAATTATATAAAGTATTTTCACAGCTCTTTAAATCGGTATTTCTTGTGATCCATGGCCTGCCCTGGTCAAAATACTTGTTGGAATAGCGGACTACCCCGAAAATATCCGCAATGGCGTCCTTAAATCGTCCCTTTTCTATCTTCTCTCCCGCCACATCGTAAAGCCTGCCAATCTTCTCCGCCGTTTCCTTTTCAATAACCCCTTCCGGCACTCTGCCGCCCAGATATTTGACGATGAAGGTCAGAGTACGGTTGACAAAATTTCCCCAGGCTCCCAAAAGCTCATTGTTATGGCTGGTGACAAAATCCCGCCAGGAGAAATCCGCGTCCCGCTTCTCGGCTCCGTTTGCGATCAGATAATACCGCAGGGAATCAGGTTCGTATTTTCCTATCAGATCCTTCACCCAAACAGCGTAATTCCGGCTGGTGGAAATCTTCTTTCCCTCCAGGGTCAGATATTCTCCGGAAACAATGTCATCCGGCAGACGCCAGTCCTCCCCCTCTGCCAGAAGCAGTGCAGGAAGTATGATGGTGTGAAAGGGAATATTGTCTTTCCCATGGACGTAGTAATGCTTTGCCCGGGAACCCCAAAGCTCCCTAAAATTCTCTCCCCGCTCTGCAGTCACGACTTTGCTCAGAGAAAGATATCCTAACACATTTTCTGCCCAGATATAAATCTTTTTGTCCTCATATCCCTTTTTCGGCACATCGATCCCCCAATCCAGGTCTCTGGTCAGCGCCCTGTCCCTGAGTCCCTCCTCAATGTATCGGTTAGAAAAAGCAATGGCATTTTTTCTCCAGTTTTCATGACTTCCCACAAACGCCCGCAGCTCCTTCTCCAGTTTTGATATGGCAATATAAAGATGCTTCGATGTCCTGAAAGTGACCGCATCGCCGCAGACGGCACATACCGGCTCCTCCAGACGCTCCGGTTCCAATACCTCCCCGCAGGCGTCGCACTGGTCTCCTCTGGCCGCCTCCCCACAGACCGGACATTTTCCCACCACAAACCGGTCTGCCAGAAAGCTTTGGCAGCGCTCACAATAAGCCTGGGGCACTTCCTTCTCATATACATAAGGGCTTTGATACAGCTTCTCATGAAAGTCCTGTACAAACCGGATGTGCTCTTCGGCCGAAGTTTTGGAATACCGGTCATAACTGAATCCCAGCCATTCAAAGCACTGTTCAAACTCCCTGTGATAATGATCGCAGATTTCCTCCGGCCTTTTGCCTTCCTTTCTGGCTCTGATCGCCACAGGCGTGCCGTGGCAGTCACTTCCTGAGACATAGCAGACTCTGTCCCCCTTTGCCCGGTGATAGCGCGCCAGCACATCCCCCGGTAATAAGCTTACAATGTGGCCGATGTGGAGCGATCCGTTGGCATAAGGCCATGCTCCTGCAACTAAAATATTTTTTTCCTTCTTGTTTCCATGCATCAAAAAAGCCCTCCTCTCTGAAAATTTCTTTTCAGGGACGAGAGCCTGTTGCTTCGTGATACCACCCTAAATTCACCCATACCTCACGGTACAAGCCTCATCAGCTGCGGGCAGGAAATGATCTGCCGATAGCCTGTCACTATAACGGGTGAACCCGTCGCAGCCTAAACTTTCTGTTTCGGTACGCAGCTCCGAGGCCATGTTCAGTCATTCTGTAGCTTTCCTCATTTTCACCAGCCTGAGGTCTCTGTAAAAGCGCAAATGACCTACTCTTCTCTTCAACGCCTTTTCTATATGATCTGCACGCTGTCTTACTGGGCACGGCAGTGTTTGATTTAACATACAATATTTCTGAAGAAAAAGCAAGTGGTTTTTAAAATTCACTCTTGGCTCTAAATCCCTACCGTAAGCTGAACTATAATATTTTCCTGCATCTTCAAAACAGACAGCTCAATATATCCCTGTGATCCTCCTACAAGCGGCCACTGATATCGATACGGAAACGGGTTACTATCCTCATCTGAAAAATCCGGTATTTCCGGCTGACCTTCCACAATATTCTCATTGGTATTAAAATCCTGTGCAAGAATCGTTACCGCTTTTTCAGCCTTCTCCGCTTCATCCGCTTTATAAGTCCAGACATATCCTGCCTTGAATAATCCGCCTTCATTAAAGGCAAACGCCGCTTCAGCCTCACCCGGGATATCATTAACCGCATAGACCATTGGGGGCGTAAAGGTAGTTATATTGGTTTCTTCCGAATAAAAATACCGATACTCCTCAAAGCTCTCACTGTCAGGATCCATGGTATCTGCCCCGTACACCATGGACAGGAAGTCATCCTTACCCATATTCCAGGTAAATTCATTATTGGGAAGGAAACTGGTATCCTCAAAGATCAGATCAGTAAATTGAGATACCCTTACTGTTTTGATATCGGAGCCATTCGACCTTCCGCAACCGTATAATGAAAGTATGAATGCAATTGTTATGGCCAAAAATATTATGTTTTTCTTCATAATGCAATCCCCTCGCTTGAACTCTACCCCGCCACACGAACCATTCCCTGATAATCCCGCAGAAATCCGCAGAGTATTTTAATCAGTATATTTTATTTTACCATATTAATTCCCTTCTTTTTCACATGTGGTAAAAACTCGCACTTTGGTTGTAAAAACTTGCACGCCTCAATTACTGTACGCCTTGCGAGATAATCAAATGCGGCCTCGCCCCGTGAACCAGCTTATTCAAAAACTGCCGCCAGAGCAGTTCCTTTTCTCCTCTGGCAGCAGCCTACGCATAAAGCATCAGATCCACTTTAAATATACAGTTTTCGTGGGAGGTCTTCAGTATTCCGTCATACTTCTTCACCACCAGTCCCACGCTCTCCAGCCCGATCCCATGTCCTTCCTTTCCGGCTTTTCTCGTCAGGAGTCTTCCTCTCTTATCCAGCTCCACCTTCCCGTCAAAGCTGTTATAAACACTGATGTACAATACATTCCTGTCATATCTCATTTGCAGCTCCAGATACTTCTCATCCGCCCCTGCAATCCCCTCTGCCGCATTGTCCAGCAGATTTCCCAGGATAACGTTCAGATCCACCTCCGGTATAACCGACTCCCTGGGTATCTCCACAGACAGGTGCGGTATACATCCCGACTGCCTGCAGATCAGATCCAGCTTGTAATTCAGCAGACTGTCCACTCCCAGATTTCCGGTTCCTACATACTCCTGCGCCATGCCATGGCTTTCTGCCAGACTCTCTGCATATTCCCTGGCTTTCTCATACTCCGCCTTTCCCAGATAAGTACCAAGCAGCAGCATATGGTTTTTCATATCATGGCGAAGCGCCCTGACATACTGCCCGGACTGCTGTAGAAGCTCTAACTGCTTCGCATACATCTGGTTTTCCTGAAGCAGAATTGCTCTCTGCATATCTTTTTTATGATTTTCAGCTATTTTATGGTATATATGATAGGTACTTATATCCACAATACAGATGATGCTCAGGGCTGTCATCGCCAATTCATAAGAACCCACTTCCTCAGTTATGATCTCAGCCAATATCACACTTCCAATTGACAGGATACTGATGCTGACATAGCCGCTAAACGGAAGCACCGCATACCGGTCAAGGGAAAGCAGCTTTTCGATCAGCACTACAAGAAACAGCATCAGTACCCCTGCGCACAGACATCCAAGGGCAACATTCTCCACAGGGTCTCCCATCATGCTGATGATCACCCATACAATATCCTCCAGAATGATCCCCGTCCCCATCATCGCCAACACTGCCAGGACTTTTCGTTTCCAGCCTCCTTCATACAGAAAAGCGGCAATGGTCATAAAACAGAGAAAAAAAGATAAATTCGTAAGGCGAATGTTCGTAGATACAAAGCACAGAGAATTGACCAGCCACGCCCCAATGTATAAGGGAACTGAAACCTGCCATTTCCTGTGTCTTGATGTGAGGAATAACTCCATCCCCCGGATTGTTCCATAAACACTCAATATATTGCAGATCATATTGAACAGGATATCCGCTACTCCCATTTACCTTCTTCCCCCGTCCTTTCACGCAAAAGCTTTTCCTGCACACTTTCTCTGAACGAGCGGCTCACAGGGAGTGTCTCTCCATTGTTCAGGCAGACCTCCTTCGCCCGGAACTCTGACACATGGCTGACATTTACGATATACGATTTATGGATCCGCCAGAATCGGTTTTCATCCAGCCGGCAGGCCACCTCTTCCATGCTCCCATAGAATTCTGCCTTTTCTCCTTTGCCAGTGACGATACCCACTTTCCTTCCCGCACATTGAAAATACAGGATTTCATCCTCTGCTACCCGAAACCGTCTGCGCCCGATTTTATATCCAAAAACAGCATCCCTCTTTTTTCCAAAGACACGTATATATTCCTTCATGACCTTCTCTATATCCTGCTTTTTTACGGGCTTGACCAAAAAGTCCATGGGACGGTTCCGGAAAAGCTGCAGAGCATAGCTCTCCATTGCCGACACATATACGATCTGCGTGCTCTCGTTTGCCAGGTCGGAGCGGAGCATTTCCCCAACCTTCACCCCGTCCATACTCCCGCCAAATTCTATGTCCAAAAACAGAAGATCCAGAATCATCCCTTCTCTGAGAAGTTTTAAATATTCCTCTCCGCTTGAAAAAACAGTAATATCCAGTCGGATTCCCGCCCGCCGTGCGTACTCCTGCAGATACCCCTCCACCAGATGTCCGAATGCTATCTCATCGTCACAAATTCCGATCCTATACATGATCCACCTCTTACCAGCTGCCTCCATCCAAACCAGAAATGGATATTATTTTAATTCCTGATTTATAGTTTAGCAACAAACTCATGGCATTTATATAGGCAAAAATCAGAATCCATTGACAAAAATTAAATTCTTTTCTCTCCCCTTAACATATCTTTTTGCCGAGATAAACCTCTGCTATGGCCTTTGCCGCCACTTGGGATCCGATCCTCGAAGCATGCTGCCCGTCCTCCGCATACAGCTCTTCCTCCGGATGCTCCCTGTGATAGCGCCACCAGATTTCCCCCACAGGTGCCAGCTCGCAGCCGGTCTCCTGCTGCAGCCTCCGGTATGCGCTGCTCATAGCCCCCTGCGCCTCTTCTCCATCTGCCTTTGTGGTCCACGTCATATAAAGGATCGGCCTTGCCCCCGCCTCCTTTACCCACCCGATCAGCTTTTGACCGCACGCATCCATTACTTCCAGGTCTCCCATGGGATGCGCCGTATGCTGAAGGACTACCGCATCATATCCTCCATACAAAATGTTGAACCTTACCTCAGGCTCCTCCACATGAAAATCCCATCCCCTGCCGCCATGGGACAGCATAGTGACCTCCACCTCCTGCTGATTCTGACGACAGACCTCCGCAAACATATGAGGCATATCATTATAGTAGGTGTGGCTGTTTCCAATAAACAATACTCTCATTTCTTCTCCTTTCTCCCGATCAGGATTGACAGATCCATAGTGACGGAATCCACCTTATCTCTGCTTCCATTGCCATCTGCCTTTCCTGACATAGGTGTCATAACATAAATATCCTCCTGAACAGAAGGCTCACAGACAAAAGTGTATTTTATCTGCTTTTGACAAATTAATGCAAAGTGTCTGGAAAAGAACTTGTCCACCTCTTTATCTTCATAGGCCTTCTTCCCCAGCCTCTGCCTCAGCTCTGTGAGGTAACCGTCATTGGGAATGATCTTGATGATATAGCCTCCCGGCTTCAGTATCCTCTGAAATTCCCCGTAATTGGCCGGCGTCAGCATATCGATCAGGCAGTCAATACTTCCATCCTTCAGGGGTATCTTACACACATCCGCCACCAGCCAGCTGATCTGCCCGTTCTGCTGCGCCGCCATTTTTACTGCACTCTTGGAGATATCCAGACCAATATAGCTGTGTCCGGGATTTTCCCTCTGCAAAAAGGAAAGCAATGAGCCTTCCCCACATCCGGCCTCCGCGATCACGCTGCCCTCTTTGTTCAGAAGCTCCTTCAGGCTCCCGCTCACCGCTTCTTCCACTCCTCTGAAAAATCCCGCCTCATAAATATTCCTTCTTGCCCTGAAAAGCTCTTTGTCCTCATACAGCTTCCCCATGGAGCCGCCGCAAAAATTCACATAGCCCTGCTTTGCCATGTCAAAATTGTGGCCCCTGCTGCAGATCATGCTTTTGCTGTTGTTTCCAAGGGTAAAGGAAGAAGAGCAGATGGGGCATTTCAGGTTGTCTGTCTGTATCATATTGTCACTTTCCTTGTCTTGTTTGTTGGAATCATTATACACAGCTTTTTTGTCAAACACAACCAAAAGGGATCAGAGCGTCGTACTCTGATCCCCTTTGTCCTATACCGGTATTTTCACCAGCGGCATTTCTGTCATCCGCAGATTTGTACAGCCGTAGGGCTGGAGGAAAACTGTCTCCGGTTCTCCCAGCGCCTTCCTTTCATCCGGTTCTATTTCACACACGCCATCCTTTTCTTTCCATGGTATCCTCACCATCTTTGCCTTTATTTTCACAGGAGGGTCTGATACTGCAAAAGGATACTCTCCTATCCCGCTATGTACCACTTCATACTTCTCTGTTTCCCCGGTACAAAATCCGTAATTCCAGGGCGAGACGGGCGTCATCTCCAGATCGCACCAGGGTGCTTTCCGCTCTACCCCATCCTTAGAATATTCCAGCTCCCTTACCGCCGCTTTCACCGGAACAGCAAATACCAGAGGCCCCCGGATCAAAGCCTTCGCACCATATGGTCTGTCCACCAATTTTATGTCAAAGCCTAATTCTACTGAAATCCTGCTAATCCCTGTCCATTCCCGGTTCACTTCATGCCAGATACCACAGGCTGTATCACGCCCCTCTACACGGGCGCTTTGGGCAAAGCCGGGGATACGGACAGCCAGGGTAAACGTAACCGGCCTGTCCGTTTCCACCTCTATCACGGCATCATCCCGGAAAGGATATTCAGAGCGGATACAGATACGGATCTTTGCCCCATCCCTCTCCACACGGGCCGAGGAAGGTGCCAGAGTATTCACTGCGATCCCCTCCTCTCCCTCCATGATCGTTGCCAGGGCAAACTTGGGCCAGGCCTGATTAAAATTAGCCGTACAGCACCCGAAATTCGGTTCCAGCCCGAACATATGGGATTCCCCGGAATTGGAATTGAAGGGAACAGACTCCTCGGGAATCCTTTTGGCACAGATCTGGTTGGTCATCTGCACATACTGATGAGTCCACATATCCTCTGTGGTGGTGGCAGGCATCATATTAAAGGCCTCCTTCTCCAGCAGGTCTCCCCACAGCACCTCTCCCCCCATGGCCAGCAAGACCTCAAAGGAGTACATGGCCTCCGCCACGCTGCAGCATTCACTCCCCTGTATGGGAGAGTCTCCGGAAAAGCATTCGTCTCCGGTAAAATGCCCGGTCACCATGCTGTTATACTTCATGATCTTCCCATACATCTTTTTTGCAAATTCATTTGGATCCTCCCCTGTAATATAGGACATCAACGCACGGCATTTTAATGCCATTGCCGCGTTCACCACATGATTGATCTGAGTCCAGTATTTTTTCACGGGAGGATGCGCAAAGTCAAATGCTTCATAAGCTTTTTCAAAGTCCACGCCCTCTATCTCCAGCAGATGAGCCAAATCCATCATCCATGCTTCCGGTCTTCGTTCATAAAGCCAGAATAACGGGATCAGGCACTCATACCACCGTGTGGCTGCCCAGTTAAAAAGAGTATGGTCAGAAATATGTCTCAACAACTGCTTCATCGCCCTGTAGACTGCCTCTTCGATCCTCTCGTCCAGTGTACAGTCATAATATAGCACCAATACCTTGCAGATCAGGAACGCTGCCCACACATCATAGCCTGCCCGTTCCTCCTCTTCACAGGGGCAGATCCAGCCGTCAGGCTTCTGTGCCGCCAGGATTGCATCTATGTAGCGTTTCGCCCTCTCCTGCAGAGCCTCATCCTCCAAAAGCCAGGCCAGAGGTATGAACCCATCCAGCCAGTACGGCACCCTCTCCCATCCTTCCCTGTCACCACCGATCCATCTGCTCTCCCGAATATCCGGCCAGATCAGATCCAAATGCCCGGAAAGCCCTTTTGCCTGTATCTCCAGCTGCCGTCTGAGCCATCCCTCCGGACGCAGCTGTCTTGTTGTAAGCGGTCTCCATTTTGTTTGATACATCTCTTCCTCCTTTTTGTTCCGTTTCTCTCGAACTCATGCTATGATAATATTTATAATTGCTTCCGACACAATATCTGAAAAGGAACCCCCTATGGACACAAAATACATTTTCCTGAATACGGCTCCAATGCCCTATATGACCGGCTTTGATTTAAAGCGCTTTGGCGCCCATGAATACCATTGTTCCCGCTACTGTGAATGCTTTGTACTCATATTCATGCTGAACAACCAGCTGAAATTTACAGAAGACTCCATTCTCACTACCCTGCAGAGCGGCGAATGGTATATCCAGAAGAAAAACACCTGGCAGAGTTCACCCTTTTCCAGCCCGAATGCAGAGTACTATTATCTTCATTTTGAGGCAGACTATACGGATGACCTGCTCAACCGTATCAAATTGCCTGTCCGCGGCCAGTTCCATTCCGCTCTTGTTCTGCCGCATCTGAAAAAAATGCATACGCTTTTCTGGCAGAGACCTCAGAACCCTTTAGAGATCCAGAGCGATTTTTTCAAGCTTCTTAACCTGCTATATACCCAGGAAGAAACCTATACCTCTCTGACCTCTTCCGTAATGCGTTTTCTCAGTGAAAACCTTGCACTGTCCGTTACTTCACAGATGTTGTCCGAACAGTTCAATTACTCTGCAGAATATATCAACAAACGAATGAAAGCTGAGATCGGCGTCACCGCTCATGCTTATCTCACAGGCATCCGTATGCAAAAAGCAGCCCGGCTCCTTGCCTGCTCGGAAATGTCTGTTCTGGAAATCGGATCGGAATGCGGCTACACAGACTCCTCTCAGTTCTATAAAGCATTCCGCAAATTTTATAAGAAAAGTCCGTCTCAATACAGAAAAGAAAAGTATTTCTCCTGAGTCCATATCCATTATATCCGGTCTTATCGCGGCTTTTCTATTCAAAAATCTGTCTGTACATTGCAAAACTGGTACTATTTTCTCTTCTATAACATCAAACGCCGTCACGCTTTGCGAGACAGCTTGTTAAATCAAAAAACCCGGCAGATTATCTCTACCGGGTCGTTTTTCGCTGGGTTGCAAGGATTCGAAGCAAGCTCTAAATAATATACTCTATCCATACAACACCTCCCCTTCCCTGTCTATATTTCTAAAATATTCATACCACGGTTTTTTTTCAACAAATTCGCTGTATGGTAAACTGACAAAATTAACGATAGCAAAATACTTCATTGCCAGTTCAGTTGATATTCCTGCCAACACGTCATCATACTTCTTTGCCTCTATGCGGCCACATTTCATAAGAAGAGCAATATCTATATCTGAATCCTCCGTATAATCCCCTCTCGCACAAGATCCATACAGAATCACTTCTACCAAATCAGCACCTATAAGCTTTTTTGCCATTTCGGTCACTTCCACTTTAACATGTCCGATCGTTTCAGGATTTAAAGCTAAATTTCCCATTCTTTTCCACTCCACAACCTTCGATTTGAGCTCTTTCCCTTATATCTGACTTTGCTTCTTTCTTTTAAACTATTATACACATCTTTTCCGCCAATTACAATAAAGCGCTGATTTCCGGACGTAAAAAACCCGGCAGATCAAATCTACCGGGTCACATTCGCTGGGCTACAAGGATTCGAACCTTGAAATGACGGAGTCTTAAGTCCGTTGCTTGGTCTTGTTTTTCCTTGATTTTATGCGGTTTCTTCAGTATATTTCTACATAATTGATCTATGGATTGACCTATCACAATAATCTGTCTCTCTTTAAGTATTCCTTAATGACCTCAATAATCTCACTTGCATTTACTATCTGTTCCAATGTTTCTTCTTTTGAGGCAAGATAGAAGTCATCATAGTCGCTTTTTTCCCTCTTCTGCTGCAACCTCCCTATCTTTCTTCCAACTTCCTTGGAGATGACGCCTGATGCAACATAAGTTTGGTTGAAATAGGCAATCACATCCTTATGCCTTTTAAAGTCTTTCCCTTCTAATGCCAGAACAGATTTAATGGCATAAAATACAGCATAATAGGAGCGGTTAATAGCATCTTTATAATACTCTTTTTCCAGACAGTCCTGAGCAACCTTAAGGCTATCCGCCGAATTTCCCAGCCGATACCTGCATAAATCTATTTTTCTTTCATCCTGCAAGGATAATGCCCTCCCTTTTAATATTGTCATAATATGGCAATGCCCCTAACCAGTAGTTAAAATGATCCTCATTCTTTATATTAATACTTATTGAAACATTATACTCCAAGCCATAATCATAGGCTATGTCATATACCTCATTTTCAATTTCCTTTATTTCACTATCCGGCAAGGATGTCAATATCATAATATCGATATCTGAATCTTCCCTGTAATCCAACCTGGCATATGATCCATACAATATGATTTTGCTTATTAAACTTCCAAGTCTTTTCTGTACTTCACCAATAAACAGATAAAGAACTCTCTTTTTTTCTTCCATACCGAGCACCCTTTTTTATACCTGTAATTTTTTTATTTTCTCGTCAATTTCTTCCATTGACATAGGATTTTGCTTCACATATTTCTCTCTGGCCTTTTTTAAAATATTTGAAGGCTTATCAGATAACCGTTCAACCAACATTACAACCATATTGTAATCTTCCTGTGATAAAGCTTCCAGTTTCACTGCTAATTCAGCCACACTCATCCCTCATTCCTCCATCCATATAATCACATTAACAGCGCCAACACTTATCCATTATAACTCTGCATTTTTTCCTGAAATGCTTCTTCCGTTAATTTTGCCTGAGTTGCAGCCTCTTTCAATGATATAATGTTATTACGCACAAGGTCAAAAAGCATTTCCAGTTTCCCTTCATTCTTTATCTTCTTTGCCTCATAATCAAGAACCTTTCCGCCCATGACTGATTTCACTCCTTCCCTAACGTTCTCATATTTCCCTGCAATGTGTTCCAACACCTTATTCGACATATCAACAATTGTACACTTTGTGTACTCACTAATCTTTCCTGTTTCCATCAGTCTTTCAAGCCGATATACAATATCCGCATATTCCTTTTTCAAGTTGTTTAACTTATCTTCATCTTTATTATATTCTTCAAAGCGGCTCTCATGTGAAAAGATATAAAAGGGAACCAAGAATAAAAGCTCTTTTTCAAAAATCTCATCTATTGTATAAGTCTGCGACTTCATTACCGGGATATTATAGCCAACACTTCCCCCCGGTGTCACAATTTCTATTTCCATATTGTCCGGTGTAGACATATCACAACGCAAAAACAAAGCCGCCGAATGCGGAAGGATCACTGTAAGGACATTCCCTTTTAGCTCGCCTTCATCAAGCGCAATCTGAGTATCGTACTCAAAAAACCTGACCAGCATACTGCTGTCGGTACTGCTCTGGCATTCCCAGTGATATTTTTTTGTTTCTGTTCCCAATATCTTAAAATTTGTATCCGTAATTCGTTCTTCTTCATCCCCACCCTGCCTGTTTAGGAAATGCTCATTCGGTGAAAATACAATCTGCTCGTCCCCTGTATAGTTCTCACCAAACACTTCATTTATAACAGGTATAATCAGACTACTACAGTCATTCAATAACGTCCGGAACACATCATCATACGGTGTATTGACTATTTTCATGCTTCTGCTCCTTTTATCATTATTATACACAGCTTCTCTGTTAAATACAATCAAGTACCGACAACATTATCTATCTCTCTTACTAAACTGATGGCACATAACAATTCACACATATGTTCTCCCCCTGTGCATTCTATACGGCTCATCATCCATCCACTTACTTTCATTTCTCTGGTGCGCCGGTGCCGGAACCATAACTACCTGTTTTTCCTCACCGTCTTCTATAATTTTTTTACGCACGGCAATATAGTACTGCTCCGTAGTAGACTCCAAATCCCCTATGTATGCCGCTATCTCCTTTACTCTGGCTTTATTCTCATACATTCTGGTGGCAAAGGTTCTGCGAAATATATGTAACCCGCCATTCAGTTCAGCCAATCCTGCATTCTTAAAGATTGTCGCCATTCTATGTTCCAAATTAGTTGCTGTATTCGGCTTTCCTGTGCGTGTTTTTACTATCTTCTCCTCTACACCATCATTTGTTCCGTAAATTGTTTTTATCTGCCGTAATATCTCCAGCGCTTTTTCTGTAAGTTTGATTGTCCGTGCCTTTTCGTTTTTGGTCGTCCCTTCAACCATTATGTAATTCTTATCATTTTCATTTGCTTTCCAAACATTAAAACTTGCCTACTTGAAGGCTGTTCTGCTAAAAAAGAAAAGAGAGCCCTTTTAAAGGCTCTCCCTTACTTCACTTTTATGATATATGATTTCATTTATTTGACTTTACAATCACACTGTTAACCTAGCAGGATATCCATGGCCTCATTTCTCACCTTTTTCCTAAACCGCTTTTAAAATCAAACATTATCACACTTCGCGAGCCAGTTATTTGATAAAAAGTGAACTACCATAGAACCCTTTAAATTTAGAACTGATAAAATATTACTCATACCCTTTAATTTATACTTAATCATCATCTAATGCAAAACGTGGGTCACTGCTGACATCTATACTCGGCATCGCCACTGGGCTCATTGCATAGCGATAAGCATGATTGTCCATTGCATCCCGATCATTGAAGTCATCATCATCAAAAATGCCTTCGTCCACAAGCGGCTGTAAAGCCTGTATGATAAAATACTCACTCCATTCTGCATCCCCATGTTCATCTGCACTAGTAACAGGATACATAAGGTGAAATGTTTTCAGTTCTTTAAATTTTTTAATTGCAGATACAGAATATCGTCCTTTGTCAGCCATCGCTTCCGTAATTGCTATTGGATATTGTTCAAATACATCCTTTTTTATATATGCATAGCAATTTCTTAATGACAACTTATCAAGCTTTCTTTCCGCATTTTTACGTTTATCCTTTAATTCCTTATCTCCTGCAATTATCTCAATAATTTTGTTGACTATCTTCTCAGGATAAAGATTTTCCAATTTCTTCCGGCGCATTTCAGCCTCACTATCAACAGTTTTTTTGTTAGATATGATCACCCCTTTATTTTCCAGCTTGTCAATTTGCTTCTTATAATAATAATTTTTTGCCTGTAAATTGCTGAAACATGAGGCATCAGGCAACGGATAGTCGAGCTGCATTTTCTTTTTAATCTCAGTCGATGCGGAATGCTTCAGTATCGGCCCGACTATAAGAAGAAAGATTATTCGTGCATAACCCCATGTAAATAGAGATGTAAGACTCTTTACTACATAAAGCTTATCAACTTTTATTTTTGAGTTTTCGTAATAATCTTTCCCAATATAAATATCCTTGATACAATCAATAATCCCAATAATAGCAAAAACATCTCCTACCGCCAACCTCACAACAAAAAGAATCAGCCATATGATAGAATTTACTTTTGGATCAAATAGTAAAAGCTTTACAGCCATAAATATAATTATAAATATATAATGCAAACCCATCACTCCACTTCAAACAGTATTTCGCCACTAGTCCTCAATTCATTTAATGCATCATCTGTAAATTTGGAAATTGGTATATCCGTTTCCGCCGTAGCTATTTGCCACTTCTCCAATTCATCTATAAAATAGAGCTGAAAAGAAACAGTAACTTTTTTCAAATTTTTTTCAACTACTGCCAATTTCAATTTTCCCCCAACGAATTGAAGGTTACTTTCATTTATAACTCTTTCTTTTACCATATCAGCACCTTGTGAAACAATATTCGCCCATTCTTCAATAGACATTTTTCCCGCAACTTTACTTCTGATTGCATCTTGCGCGGCATCTGATAATGCATCCCTAGCATCTTCCACTAAGGGTCCTATTACGATAGTCAGTGCCTCCATTGCGACATGAGTTAATGCTCCTGTTACTAACGACATGCCATCTCCTCCTATGCATTGATAGCCAGTTTCAATTCCTCAGTAGTTGACACTTCCACATCGACTGTTTGCTTATATACCTTTGCTAATATCTCCGGTGGCACTTCACTTTCATCAACAGCTTTCGTATATACAATCTCTTCCCACTCACTGGTTACCTTGCTTTTATAATAATATTTTGATTTGTTTTTGAGCCCATCAGCAGTTCTGGTAATAAAAGTTCTGGTTCCATCCGGCGTCAGTCCTAATACTTCCTTTATCTTATTTACGACCTTTTTAATCCATCCTATAATAGTTTGCCAGAACTTAAACAGCCCTGCGATCACAGTTGTTGTTAATGCTAATATAATAGTAATTGCAATCATCTTTTTGTTAATTCTCCTTTAAATTGAGTCTTCACATAATCTTCACTTACAGTACGTCTTGAGGCAAATGTCCCCAATTCATCATTATCATCTTTGCTATGAATGATCATTTCTATTGCCTCTTCAAAATAAGTATGTCTTACAGTTGCTTGTTCCAATCTTGCCGCTCTTAATGAAGCATTCAGTACGGCATTTGAAATGTCTGCTCCCGATACCCCATTATATTTTGCAGCTAATGCCCTGATATCCACATTCGTTGGCATCGTTTCTGGAATATACATCCGCCATAACTTAAAACGGCTTATTTCATCTGGCAATTCAAATTTAATATGAGCCAGTATTCTTCGCATAAATGCCGGGTCATAATTTGTAATAAAGTTAGAGGCAAACAATATTAAATCATCAAATTCATTTATCAACATAAGCAAAACCGAACGTGTTTGGTTTACGCTTACATCTGTAGAATTTGACATATTATTTACCCGCCTACTAAGCAATGCATCCGCTTCGTCAAAAAATATAATTGACTTTGATTCTTTGGCATACTCAAACAAAGTTGCAAGATTTTTTGATGTTTCACCTACATACTTCGATTCTATTTGGGAATAATCAACTGTTAGGATCTTTCTTCCGACTTGAGCAGCAATAGCATGAGCTGTTACGCTTTTTCCTGTTCCTGAAGGCCCATAAAGATTGATTCCTGCACGGTTTTGGTTTTTATGAGTGTTTTTTAATCCCCATTTATCGAAGATCAATTCTCGTTTCTCATATAATGTAAGTACATCCTGTATAGCATCATATGTATCGCTATTTAATATAATATCATTAAAACTACATTGAGGCTCCGCACTTTGAAATAAGGTAAATACAGTATTCCCATCATTATTTCCTACTTTAACTGAATCAGGTGAAGTATGAGTAAGTATATCTTTATCTCTTTGTGATGCGGCTTCTTTTACCGACAAATTTATACGTTTACCTAATGGCATCTCTCTACTCCGATTTCTTTAATTCTACAGCTTAACCATCCTATTTTAACCGTCTATTCACCCCCCAACTATGCGGCATATTTTTTCCTCTCCTCGAACAAGTCCCGGGAAGCGGCCTTCCTGAGTTGGTACTTCTGATTTCTTTCTTTCCGCAAAATCTACACATATATTCTATTTGCATAGGATAAATCTCCCTTTTCTTTTTCATAATTTTAGGTCAATAACCCCCTACTGTCAATAGGTCAATATGCCATATTTAAGAAAATATTATTATATGGAGGAAATATATGTCGAGACTAAAAGAACTACGAAAGAGTAAAGGGTATACTCAAGTAAAAATGCAACTCTTAACAGGAATTGACCAAAGTGATTACTCAAAAATTGAAAACGGTAAAAGGTATTACACCTTTGAGCAATGCAAAAGAATTGCCATCGCTTTAAATACGAGTATGGATTATCTGGCTGGATTGACAGATATCGAAACTCCCTACCCACGTAGCAGTATAAAATAGAACGACAAACTAGTGTTGTTGCTTTGCCATTCTCTAGATGTTTCCCTTGACTTTAGGGTTGAATTGACCTATTCTTTATATATACATAAGAAAGGGGGGCTCTCATGGCACAGGTTATTAGATGGGTATGCACAAGATGTGGAAGAAGCACTGCGCGTAGTACAAAGCCTATTCCCGGTAGTACTAGCAAATGCCCGAAACATTCTGCTGGTTTACATAATTGGGTCAAAGGCTAAAATATTCACCAAGCTAGTTTGATTTTTGCATTAACCTACATCAATTAGCACTCATTCCATTCATTTCTCAGTGCCGAAGGTAATATTTTACCTTCTCCTGAAAATGAATGGAATCTTTACCAAATCAGCCAGAGAACTTGTAGTTCTCCAGTTCCCACACAATGCATTCTGCATGAAATCTCTCCAGATGCACCATATGAAAACTGTTTTAGCCTTTTTGTTTTCAACTGTTCAATATACCTCTGCAGGCGCTTACTCCGACAAAAAATGTATCTTCATCAATTGGCCACACCTGCTCCCTATACCGCTTCCGATGGCATTCCCGGTCTTTCTCTAGTTATAAATTCCTGATTATATACTCACACTCACCACTGTCCTTCCCGGTGCAACCTCCATGCCAGGGACTCTACAGTGCAATATTCCATTCTTTCCGCGAAGGACTGGTATTCGCAAATCACTTCTTTTTCATTTTTTTGATAGTTTCTCTGGTCTCTATCTGTTAGCTAGCAATTGCTCCTTTGGGTAAGAATTGTCACATCATAATTCTTATCCAAAAGAAGCAATTTTTTCCAAAGACTCAAACTATTTTACACTACCTTAATTTATCCTGTTTGGCATCTTCAATATATATCATTGTGTCCAGTAGCCCATTTATGAGATCTTCCGCCCTTCTGAGTTTATCTAAACTTTCTAACTGCATACGTCTTTTCTCCTTCAATGTAAATGCCCTCCCTTATTGCGAGCAGCTTATAAGCTTAATATCAACAATCTTGATACTTAATCCATCCAACTAATTTTTAAAATATGTCGCTTAATCCCTTTCTTTCCTTTTCTCCATTGTTTGTGTAACAAAAAAGAGCATCCTCTCTCTGGATACTCCTTTCATCAACCTTAATAGGTTGCATTATATCCCTGCTTCCCTCATAACAGCAAACCAGAAAACTTAACTTCTGCCTTAATATGCCATTCCCACTTTTCCGCTTTTCTGACTGCTACAATTAAATCTTATCAGCCTCAATTTATAAATATTGAAAAACAATTTTACATCACAGAGAAGTTCCTCATATTAGAACATAGCACATTTTTAATGATCAAGATATTTATTCCTAATGAAAACCTTTAATTTATGCCTACTTAAAACCATTTTTAAATTGACCTATGAATTGACCTATTCATTAGAAAAATATACTAAAAACCAGAATTTTTCAGAAAATCACCTTTTCCTTTTCGATCAGGGAAAATCCAAGACCAAAGAAGCCATATTTCCAGAATACGCATAAACATAGTATTTCCGGGCATAAACAACGGATAACACGCTCTGCGAGTTATCCTTATGTTAACAACGGACAGCACGCTTCGCGAACTGTCCTTATGTTAAAAAACCCGGCAGATCAAATCTGCCGGGTCACATTCGCTGGGCTACAAGGATTCGAACCTTGAAATGACGGAGTCAGAGTCCGTTGCCTTACCGTTTGGCGATAGCCCAATGTCAAGTACGAATGCTATTATACATGACCATATCACATTTTGCAAGCACTATTTTAAATTTTTGGCCGCAAAAATTGTTTCTTTTTAAGTACAATCCTTCATTTAAGGACCAGACCTGTCAGTTCTCCATGGCACAGGACAGTTTTTCAAACAGATCCTGGAAAAGAGCGTCCCGGTTCACATGATACACGCACCTAATCAGATGTCGCTCACAGTCAAAGCTGTAGTGATGATCATACTGGGGAATTGGCGCAGGCACCAGCCTGTCTTTCATAAAATCGTCTTCCAGAAGCCAGGCCACAGCGGTCACATCCCAGATCACCCTTGTCCATGTCTTATATGGGCTGTCCGCCGCACCGTCTCTCTCCACAATATCCACCAGATAGTCGCAAAGTCTGTTTTTTCCGCGCAGGAACATCTCGAGCTCTCCCGCACTGGTGGAAAAGGAGGATACCACTCCCATACAGGGCAGCTGCACCAGCGCTGTGCCGCTTCCAAAAACCACTCTGGCTGCCGCCACATCCTGCTGACAGTTAAATTCCCGGTTATCCGGCCAATCATGGGCATTTCCTCCCAGCCAGACAAGGACAATCCTGTCCGTGATCTCCGGTTTCAAAAGCAGGGCGGAAGCCACATTGGTAATAGCTCCTATAGCCACTACATATAAAGGCGCATCCGGCGTATACTCCATGGCAAGCTCCGCAAGCTTCTCTGCCGCTTCCGAATGCACCGGGGTCTCTTCATCCTTCATCCAGCTGCGGGAGCCCTTGTACACCCTTCCGGCATATTCCTGCTTTCCCATCAGCTCCAGAATGCGGTGGATCTCCCGGAAGCTTTTTTCCATGCCGTCCTCCGGCCCTTCGGATTTGGCATTGTGAAAAGGTGCTGCGCAGATGGCTTTCAGATTCAGCTTCTGTCCGTAACAAAGCAAATATGCCAGTGCAAACTGATCGTCCACCTCATTGTAGGTATCTGTATCCAATACAACGTCAATCCTTCCCTCCGGTTTTGAAAGTCTTTGAAGCAATGAAATTTCAGCTTGTCCCATGGTCGCACCCTCCGCTTTCCTGTAATCTTTGATTCTCAAATTAACACACACTTTCTGTTATTGCAAGCAGTTTGCAAGAAAATTTCACGGATCCCCGGCGAAAATATATTTTCGTCATCAAAAAATCTGTTATTTTTTATTTATAAATGGAATCACATCATGTATAATAATAGTTACATACGTATTGTATTTCAATTTGTTATTTCGTGAAGGTTTTCACACAAAATTTTACGTCCGCGCCGGAGCTTGCGGAACAGACAGAAATGGAGGTTTTTTTTATGAGGTATTTTTTTAATGGAAGGATTGAAAAGGAAGGGGACATCTACACCATCCGCATTCCCTTCAATGTATGGGAGGTCTGCAGACAGAGAGGCGAGATCGAGGGGGCTCTCGTTCTTGACAACAAGATCGTTGAATGCACCCTTCTTCCTGAAACCAAGGGCATCTACAAGATCCATCTGCAGGAAGAGGACGTTTCTCATATGGACATCACCAAAGAGCACAAAATTCTGCTCCACATTACCAAGAGCCTGATCCAGATGAATCAGAACAGTCCTTACAGCTTTGAGAATCCGATCCGCAAGATTGACGGTATCGATATTATCATCCAGCCGGAGGACGGCCTCTGCGGCCAGACCTGTGTGGCCATGTTAGCAGGCGTTACCATCGCCGAGGTCATCAGCGTTATGGACTGCCGGGAATGGCAGGGAACCATGGGACGTGTGATCTCCGCCCTGAACTACTACGGTATTGACCACAGTGATATTATTGTTTATACAGAAGGTCAGGAAGCCACCCTGCCTAAATGCTGTATCATGATGGAAAGAATGGGGCTCTTCTGCCACTATCTGGTACACTACGACGGCAAGTTCTATGACTCCAACCTGGGTATCATTACCGAGTATGACATGAGCAAGCTCCTTGGTTATCTGGAAGTTAAGGTTGATTGATATCGGACGTGCATAAATTTAACCCCCGGCTGAGAAACCGGGGGATTTTTTTACATAAGGGTGTCTCGCTTTCCGAGACATCCGTTTTTTGTGTTGCGCCTTTTACCTTTTCAGGGTTAGCTACTTCTATACCTCAAAGATCAGATCTCCATAGGTAGGCAACGGCCATACCTTCTTATCCACCAGCATTTCCACCTCGTCGGCAGGCGCCCTTAAGGCGTCCATTGCCGCCTTGACTTCATCTTTATAGTAGAAGGCCTGCTCCTTAGCATTGCCTATGGCACCTGCTTTGCTTTCCACCTCTTCTAATCTGGTAAGCGCAGTCTTCATTGCTGACAGCTTCGAAGAAACGTCCTGCAGAACTTCTGTCTGAGCAGAAGCATCCGCGCCGGCTTCCTTTACTGCGATCACCGTATCTGCCAGAGACTTGGTATACTTCATCACCGCAGGAATGATCTGCTTGGAGGCCATATCGATCATGGTCAGCGCTTCAATGTTGATGGTCTTTGCATAGGTTTCATAGAGAACCTCTGCCCGGGACTCTAATTCTGCCTCGGTGAAGATCCCGAACTTCTCAAACAGCTGAACGGACTTCTCTGTGGTCAGAGCCCCTACCGCTTCGACCATAGATTTGATATTGGGAAGCCCTCTTCTCTCTGCCTCTGCCACCCATTCCTCGGAATAGCCATTGCCGTTGAAGATGATTCTCTGATGCTCCGTCAGATATTCTTTGATCAGGTCATGCACTGCAATGTCAAAATCCTCTGCCTTTTCCAGAATATCGGCTGCCTCACAGAATGCCTCTGCCGCAATGGCATTCAAAATGGTATTGGGGCTTGCAATAGAATCCGAAGACCCTACCATACGGAACTCAAATTTATTCCCCGTGAAGGCAAAGGGCGAGGTTCTGTTCCTGTCCGTTGCATCCTTGACAAAATCAGGCAGTGTGGAAACGCCGGTCTCCAGCTTTCCGCCCTCTAAAAGGTGAGCTGCCTCTCCTGTCTCTACCAGCTGACGCACCACATCCTCAAGCTGCTCTCCAAGGAAAACAGAAATAATAGCAGGAGGCGCCTCGTTAGCTCCAAGTCTGTGGTCATTCCCCACATCGGATGCGCTCTGGCGAAGAAGATCCGCATGCTTATCCACCGCCTTGATAATGCAAGCAAGCACCAGCAAAAACTGAATATTTTCGTTGGGAGTATCGCCGGGATCCAGCAGGTTCACCCCATTATCTGTAGTCAGTGACCAGTTGTTGTGCTTACCGGAACCATTCACACCGGCAAAGGGCTTCTCATGAAGCAGGCAGGTAAGTCCGTGGCGGCCTGCCACCTTTTTCATGGTCTCCATCACAAGCTGATTGTGATCCACCGCAGTATTTGCCATCTCGTAAATGGTGGCAAGCTCATGCTGGGCAGGAGCCACCTCATTGTGCTGGGTTTTGGCTGTCACTCCCAGCTTCCACAGCTCAATATTCAGATCCTTCATGTATGCGCCTACCCGCTCACGGATAGTTCCGAAGTAATGATCCTCCATCTCCTGTCCTTTAGGCGCCGGCGCTCCGAACAGGGTACGTCCGGTAAAGATCAAATCCGGTCTCTTTAAGTACTTTTCTCTGTCAACAAGAAAATATTCCTGCTCGGGACCTACGCTGGCCACTACCTTGCTGGCCTGGGTATTGCCAAAAAGCTTTACGATACGAAGGGCCTGCTCGCTGACCACCTCCATGGAACGGAGCAGCGGCGTCTTCTTATCCAGCGCTTCCCCCTTATAAGAACAGAACGCCGTAGGGATGCAAAGGATCACGCCTGTGGCATCCTCCTTCAAAAAGGCAGGAGAGGTGATATCCCATGCGGTATATCCCCTTGCTTCAAAGGTAGCTCTCAGCCCCCCTGAAGGAAACGAAGAGGCGTCCGGCTCCCCTTTGATCAGTTCCTTACCCGAAAAATCCATGATCATTTTTCCGCTTTCGTCCGGTAGGGTCACAAAGGAATCATGCTTCTCCGCCGTAATCCCGGTCAGAGGCTGGAACCAGTGGGTATAGTGGGTTGCACCGTTTTCCACCGCCCAGTCCTTCATTGCCTTGGCCACCACATCTGCAGCTGCCGGTGAAAGCTCGCCGCCCTTATCCATCACCCGGATGACTTCCTTATACACATTCTTCGGAAGACGTTCCCTCATGGTTGCCCGTGTAAAAACCTTACTGGCAAAAAGCTCTTCCACATTGATCATTTCACTCATTTTCCTCCACCTTTTCCTTTCACTTTTTCATAAATTCCTCAGCACACCTTTTGCGCATCAAACCCTATCCCGCATTGTGAACCGGCTTATTTAACAAAAAAATGTCCCAAAAAACTTTGGAACATCTTTGTTCAAAATAAGCTTTATTTATATTATCAAAATTCTTCAAGGATCCTCTCACTGATTGTTCCCTTAAAGTTTTAATTTACGTGTAATAAGATACTCTATATTTCTCTTAAATGCAACACTTTTTTACAATTTTATGAGAATTATCCAAAAAGAAAATCCATGTCAAAAATCAACTGAGCATGTTGAACAATATTTTTTCTGCCTTTTTTGACGCTGCAGGCAGGTATTCGCAATCCCTATCTGCCTGTGTTCTCACTCTTTTTCACTCTGAGCAGATCGTACTGATCCGCCTGCCCGCTCAGCTCTACCCACAGGATCTGCCTTGCATGAGGCGCACTTTCCACCTTCTCACCATCCTCCGTAGTCAGGGAAAGCACCTGCACAGGCAGATTCCTTCCGTCCGGCTTCATGATCTCTATTTCATCACCCACGCAAAACTTGTTCTTCTGCTCAATGCGGATCCGGCCATCCTTTGAAACCTCCTCCGCCATTCCCAGATAAACATACTCATTCACATAAGTGCTGCTGTCATAGATCTGGGCGTTCTCATCCGGCCTTCCGAAATAAAAGCCCGTATTAAACTGCCTGTGGACGCTTTTGGAGATCTCCGCCTTATACCAATCCATATTGCTTTGGTACTTCTCCTCCGACTCAAAATAATCATCAATCGCCTTGCGGTAGGTTCTTGCCACCGCCGCCACATAAAGCGCCGTCTTCATCCGCCCTTCTATTTTAAAGCTGTCGATCCCCGCCTTTATCATTTCCGGCAGATATTCGATCATGCACAGATCCTTGGAGTTAAAAATAAAGGTTCCCCGTTCGTTCTCATAAACCGGCAGATATTCTCCCGGCCTGCTCTCCTCCATCACCGCATATTTCCACCGGCAGGGATGGGTGCATGCGCCCTGGTTGGCATCCCTTCCCGTAAAATAGCTGCTCAGCAGACATCGCCCCGAATAGGAGATACACATAGAGCCATGGATAAAGCTTTCAATCTCCATATCCGCCGGGATTTTTTCTCTGATCTGTCCGATCTCCTCCAAAGACAGCTCCCTGGCGCAGACTACCCGTTTTGCTCCTAAATCATGCCAGAACTGCCAGGTCATGTAATTGGTATTATTGGCCTGGGTGGAAATATGGATATCGATCTCCGGGCAGATCCTTCTGGCAAGCATAAACATACCGGGATCCGCAATGATCAGCGCATCCGGCTTTAATTCCTTAAGCTCCCTGAAATATTCCTCCGCCCCTGCCAGGTCCTTGTTGTGAGCCAGGATATTGGCTGTCACATGCACTCTGACCCCATGCTCATGGGCAAAGGCAATCCCCCGGCGCATTTCCTCCGGAGAAAAATTCTTGGCCTTGGCCCGCAGGCCAAAGGCCTCTCCACCTATATACACAGCATCCGCGCCGAACAGCACCGCTGTTTTTAAAACCTCCAGCGAACTGGCAGGTATCAGTAATTCCGGTTTTCGCATACTTTCTCCGTTTCCATAACAGTTCGGACAATCGCCATCCGAACCATCGCTATTTCATTTCTACAAGCAGCAAGCCCAAGGCCTGCCCGCAGGGTTATTCACTTTCTTCTGTAACACTTACTTTTTGACACTCACTGTCACGCCGTCCCCCACTGGCAGGATTGCCGTCTCCAGAAGCTCATTATGCTTCAGCTCATAAAGATATTCCCGCATTCTGGTGTGGATGGTACGATCCCTTCTGGTCACGGCAAAACGGGATTCCATGATCTCCCCGCCCTTTAACACATTGTCGGAGACCAGCAGCCCGCCCTGTGGCAGCAGCCGCAAAATATCCGGCAGGAAATGGATATACTGTCCCTTTGCCGCATCCATAAAAATAAGATCATAGGATCCCTTTAAGCCCTTTAAAACAGCGGAGGCATCACCTGCAAGCAGTGTGATGGCCTCCTCCTTCCCCGCCTTTCTGAAATTCAGAAGGGCTTCCGGGATTCTCTTTTCGTATTTTTCTATGGTGGTGATCCTGCAGTCCTTCGGTCCGTACTCACTCATGAGAAGCGCCGAAAAGCCAATGGCTGTTCCCACCTCCAAAATCTGCTCCGGCTGTTTCATGGCCAGAAGCAGCTTCAAGAGACTCTGCATCTCCGGTCTGATAATAGGTATGCCCGCCGCGAGGGCAGATTTCTCAAGCTCATCCAAAAAAGGGGTATTTCCTTTGTCAAAGGAATTAATAAACGCACTGATTCTTTCTTCCGTGATCACTGGTTATTGCTCCTGCTCTGTGTTTTCCTCTCCTGCCTGGGTGGACATGATCTCCAGCATCTGCTCGGCGGTCATATCCGTACTCAGATCGTAAATACCGGGGAGGATCTTACCATGATAGGCCGACAAAAGCTCCTGGACCACAAACAGCCTGGAATCCTCGATCAGGCCCTTTTCCTCCAGCATTTCCGCAATCTCCTTCAGGGAAGCGCTCTCGGAAACCCCTACCGTAATGGTCCTGCCTCCCGAAACAGATACAGGCTGATCTGCAAACACCCGATAGCCAAAATCATAGGCCTGAGTGGCCCCCCGAAAGACAAACACCACTGCAGCGGCAAGGATCGCTATTTTAATTATGGTTTCTATCATTGCGACTATTAAATACTTTGCATTCATGCTGCTTTCCGTTACTCCTTATATCCGCAGCAGTCCGGTCTGCCCCGGTCTGCCGCTATATTTCCATTATGATCGGCAGGATCATAGGACGTCTCTTGGTCTTTTTCCAGACGAATTCTCCCAATGCGTCCTTAATGGCGCTTTTCAGCTTTCCCCAATCGGCGATCCCGCGGCTTAGGCATCCTTCCACCGCTTCATTGATGACCTGCCGGGCCTCTTCCATAAGCTCGTCCGACTCCCTCACATACACAAAGCCTCTCGATACAATATCCGGCCCGCTGATCAGCTCGTCGGTAGCCCCGTCCAGGCCGAGCACCACGATCAGAATTCCGTCCTCCGCAAGATGCTGCCGGTCGCGCAGTACTATATTTCCCACATCTCCCACGCCAAGGCCGTCCACCAGAATATCTCCTACCGGAACCTTGCCGGTAACTTCAGCCTTTTCGTCGGTAAGCTCCAATACATCTCCTGACTGGAGGATAAAAATATTTTCTTTGGCAAATCCAAGCTCCCTGGCGATCTTGGCCTGGGCCTTCAAATGCTTGAACTCCCCATGGACAGGAATGGCATATTTAGGACGTACCAGAGTATAGATCAGCTTGATCTCCTCCTGGCAGGCATGTCCTGATACGTGCACATCCTGGAAGATCACATCCGCTCCCTTGAGCAACAGCTCGTTGATCACGTTGGTGACCGCCTTTTCGTTACCCGGAATGGGATGGGAAGAAAAGATCACCGTATCCCTGGGGCCGATGGATATCCTTTTATGGTTATCCTCCGCCATACGGCTTAAAGCCGCCATGCTCTCCCCCTGGCTTCCCGTGGTGATCACTACGGTTTTTTCATCGGGATAATTTTTCAGCTGCTCCACATCGATCAGCGTATTATCCGGCACATTCAGGTAGCCCAAATTGGTGGCAGTCTCGATGATATTCACCATGCTGCGTCCCTCCACCACTACCTTCCGTCCGGACTTGTAGGCTGAATTGATGATCTGCTGCACCCTGTCCACGTTAGACGCAAAGGTTGCAATAATGATCCTGGTATTTTTGTGCTCCTCAAAAAGCATATCAAAGGTTCTTCCGACCGTCTTCTCTGAAGGGGTAAATCCCGGCCTCTCAGCGTTGGTGGAGTCGCACATCAGCGCCAGCACACCCTTCTTGCCGATCTCCGCAAGACGCTGCAGGTCAATGGCATCTCCAAACACCGGTGTATAATCCACCTTAAAGTCCCCTGTATGCACCACAATCCCCGCCGGGGAATAGATCGCCAGCGCTGCCGCATCCACGATACTGTGGTTTGTTTTGATAAATTCAATGCGGAATTGTCCCAAATTAATGGACTGTCCGAATTTGACTACCTTCCGCTTGGTATTGTTGGTCAGGTTGTGCTCCTTAAATTTGTTCTCAATGATCCCCATGGTCAGCTTGGTTGCATAAATAGGAGCGTTGATATCCCGGAGCACATAGGGCAGTGCCCCGATGTGATCCTCATGTCCATGGGTGATGATAAATCCTTTTACTTTTTCGATGTTATTTTTGAGATATGTCACGTCAGGGATCACCAGGTCGATCCCCAGCATATCGTCCTCCGGAAAGGACAGACCGCAGTCCACAACAATAATACTGTCTTCATATTCAAAGGCAGTAATGTTCATACCAATCTGCTCAAGGCCTCCTAAAGGGATCACCTTTAAAGCCGAGCTTCTTTTCTGTTCAATTTTTTTCAAGCAAATTACCTCCACATTCCGTTTCGCCAAAAGATGCCATTTTTGCCTGATCCACCAGTTTTACGTAAGTTCAATGTCCTCCAGAAGATTCTCAAACACGCCGGCTATCGCTGCCAGCTCCGTATCATCCTCTACGATCTCGTAGACGCTTTCCTTTAAGCCCGGTTCTGAAGTTTCCTTCAGGATCAGAGCTTCCCCGTCCCCATCCTGGGTATCTGTCACCAGTATATACTGACTTCCCCCCAGCTTCGTCTGTTCCAAAACATAAAACTCCACGCTCTCTTGTGTATCCAGCGTAAACTTAATTTTTTCCACTTACTGTCATACCCTTTCAAAACACTTATGCGCCGCCCTGTCTTCCTCTAAGATCCAGAAATCCCTGCAAGATCAGCACCGCCGCAATCTTATCCACATATTCCTTTCGGTTTTCTCTGCGTATCCCTGCTTCCATCATGGCCTTATCGGCCGCCACCGTGGTCAGCCTTTCATCCCAGGTATGTACCGGCAGGCCTGTCCGCCGCTCCAGCTTCTCCTTAAATTCCAGGGTCTTTTCCACGCGTTCTCCCAGAGTATCGTTCATATTTTTGGGTAATCCGATCACAATTTCCTCTACCTGATACTCTTCGATCAACGCCTCTATCCTGGCTAATGTCTGGCGCTGCTTGTTTTCTTCTTTTCTTCTGATGATTTCTATCCCCTGGGCTGTCAAAAGAAGCGGGTCGCTGATCGCCACCCCTACCGTCTTCGAGCCAAAGTCCAAACCCATAATCCGCATATCTTCCTGCCTTTTTGGAAGCTCTTATCGTTTATTTCCACCGATTGTTCCTGATATACTCTGTCAAAAGTTCCTCCACCAGCTCGTCCCTCTCTACTCTCATGATCAGGCTTCTGGCGTTTTTGTAGCTGGTGATGTAGGTAGGGTCACCGGACATAATATAGCCCACGATCTGGTTAACAGGATTATAGCCCTTCTCTGTCAACGCTGCATACACTTCTGCGAGTATCTCTTTTACGCTTGTATTGTCTGTCTCTACCCTGAAAAACTGTGTATTTCCCAAATCCTGCATAAATGGCACCTCTTCACAACATTCATTAGTTTTATCTTACTCTATTTTGCCGGAAAATTCAATAATTACAAACAAATCCGCAAAATATCCGGTTCTAAAAAGCCCGTCAGCTCCCCCTTAACGATCCTGCCGGAGAGCTTTTCCCCTTCCGGAAGGTCCTTTAAAGGCACCGCCGCACGGATATATTCCTTTGTAAACCCTATCTGGCAGCGTTCTCCGCCGATCTCCTTTTCTTCCTCAAGCAGTATCTCTGCCTGCTTATGTAGATGCATTTCCCGGTACTTACGGGACATTTCCTTATCCAATGCCAAAAGCTCTCCACTGCGCCTTCCCTTGACCGCCTCCGGGATCTGTCCCTCCATAGCGGCGGCTACAGTACCTTTTCTTCTGGAATACTTAAAGACATGCATTTCATAAAAGCCTGTCCTTCCGAGGAAATCCCTTGTCTCCTGAAATTCCTCCTCAGATTCTCCCGGAAATCCCACGATCACATCTGTGGTAATGGCCGGATGGTCAAAGCCCTCCCTGAGCATACATACTTTTTCATAGTATTCCTCCGCAGAGTATTTTCTATTCATTCTTTTCAGCACCGAATTACACCCGCTCTGGAGGGAAAGGTGAAAATGAGGGCATAATGCCGGGACTTCCTTTAATTCTCTGACAAACTCCCCCGTAATGATACGGGGTTCCAGGGAGCCCAGACGGATGCGCTCGATCCCGGTCCTCTCCCCCACGGCACGGATCAGCTCAGGAAGCCTGCTCCTGGAAAAATCGTTTCCACCGCTCATGCCATAGGAGCTTAAATGGATCCCGGTCAGGACGATTTCCCTGTAGCCTGCCTCCTTAAGCCTTTTGACCTCTTCTACGGCATCCTCCAGCTCCCGGCTCCTGATCCGCCCCCTTACATAGGGAATGATACAGTAGGAGCAGAACTGATTGCAGCCGTCCTGCACCTTGACAAAAGCTCTTGTGTGCTCTGCCGCGGCGCTGATCTCCATATCCTCATACTCGGCGGTCCGGTTGATATCTATGATCGTCGTCCCCTGCAGGGTCTTGTCCTCCTCCCCCTTTTGTACGTCTCCCTTTTCCTCCCGTCTTGAAAGGTATTCCTCCAGTATGGGGAGCAGGTCCTTTTTTCTGTTATTTCCGATGGCAAGGTCAATGCTCATATCCTTAAGCGCCTCTTCCTTTCCGGCCTGGACATAGCACCCCACCGCCGCCACCACCGCCTCCGGGTTCCTGGCCTTCGCCCTGTGAAGCATCTGGCGGCTCTTTCTGTCGGCAATATTGGTCACCGTGCAGGTATTTATAACATAGATATCTGCTTTTTCATCAAATGGGACAATATGGTAGCCTTTTTCCCTGAAAGCCTGCTGCATATATTCCATTTCGTATCCGTTTACCTTACATCCAAGATTATGGAATGCGATACTTTTCATATTCCCTACCACCTTGTGTTCATTATTTTTGTCCCCTTTTAGCATTGACTTTTCATTCCCGACCCTTTACTATAAGGATAGGAGACATGCAGATTGAAGGAGGTGATTCCAATGAAAACTGTTCAGATTTCATTAAATTCAATTGATAAGGTCAAATCATTTGTTAACGATATTACAAAGTTTGATTACGACTTCGACTTAGTATCCGGCAGATATGTGATCGATGCTAAATCTATCATGGGTATCTTTAGTTTGGATCTTTCCAAGCCTATCGACCTGAATATCCATGCGGAAGATAATATTGAAGAAGTTCTGGAAGCGTTAACACCTTATGTGATTTAATGAATAACGCTGCAAAACGCAAATATTGAGAGTTGGCTTTAAGCCAACTCTCTTTTTCAATAAGCTGTCCCGCTAAGCGAGAGAGCGTCTGATCAATAAGCCGACTCGCTTTGTGAGTCTGCGTTTGATCCCCACCTTGCAATAATGACCTCATCGGTCTCTAAGGCCTTCGCCATCAGTTCCTCAATCTTCTCGTCCAGATTCTGTTCGTGCCGTTTGATCACCTTCAAATTGGGCTTTGTCACCGGGTGCTCCGCCACAAAGATGGTACAGCAGTCCTCGTAGGGCAGAATGGAGGTCTCATAGGTTCCGATCTTTTCGGAAAGCTCCACGATCTCCATCTTGTCAAATCCGATCAGCGGCCGAAATACCGGAAGGCTGCATACTTCATTGGTCACCGCCAGAGACTGCACCGTCTGAGAAGCCACCTGTCCGATACTTTCTCCCGTGATCAGCCCGAGACAATCATTCTGCTCCGCTATTGCCTCCGCGATCCGCATCATATATCTGCGCATGATGATGGTCAGCTCCTCATGAGGACATTTCTCATAGATGTAAAGCTGTATATCCGTAAAATTGATCACATGAAGATACACAGGCCCCGCGTAACGGGACACCAGCTTCGCCAGGTCCACCACCTTTTCCTTTGCCCTGTCACTGGTATAGGGCGGCGCATGAAAATAGACCGCATCGATCTTCACCCCCCGTTTGGCGATCATATAGCCTGCCACCGGAGAATCAATCCCGCCGGATAAAAGCAGCATTGCTTTTCCATTGCTGCCCACAGGCATTCCTCCCGGTCCGGGAATCTCCACAGAATAAATATAAATCTTTTCTCTGATCTCCACATGCAGCATCACCTGGGGCTTATGTACATCCACCTTCATTTCAGGAAAGGCGTCCAAGACCGCACTTCCTAATTCCATGTTCAGCTCCATGGAATTCATGGGATAGTTTTTTCTTGCCCTTCTGGTCTGTACCTTAAAGGTAAGATTTTTGTCCTTATATACCTTGTCCACATATGCCGTAAGGCTTTGCGCCAGCTTAGGAAAACCCTCATCCTCCACGCGCACTACCGGGCAGATGCTGGATATGCCGAACACCGTCTTCAGGTTGTCCACGGTTTCGTCATAATCGAATTCCGAAAGGGCGTCCACATAGATCCTTCCGTCCCTGCGTGTTACCTTAAACTCTCCCTCGCACCGCTTCAGCGCATATTTCACCTGCTTCGCCAAAGCCTCCTCAAACAGATATCTGTTTTTTCCTTTTACGCCGATCTCTGCGTATTTGATCAAAAATGCTGTAAACATAGTTCCTCTTTTCTCCACTGCCCTTATGCCGGTCTTACATTGCCACGCTCTACGCTATTGCTTATGGGGCAAAGCTGCCACGCTCTGCTACGCAAGAGGGCCTGCCCCAGGCAGGCCGCCCTGCGATCATTAACCGGCTCATAATATATATCTTCCAAAGGTTAACGTCTGGTGTACTTTCTAAGCATGGGAATTATATCATACATTGTCTGCAAAGTATAGCGGATTTCCTCCATGGTGGTAAAAACCGAAAAGCTGAAGCGTATAGTGGAACCAAGCAGCTCCTTCGAAATCCCCATAGCCCGAAGCGTTGCAGAGGGCTGAGGTTTGCGTGCCGCGCAGGCGCTTCCGGCAGAAACATAGATTCCCTTATCCTCCAATGCATGAAGCAACACCTCGCTGCGGACACCCCTGATAGATGCACTGACGATATGAGGCGCTCCCGTCTCGTCCGGATGGCCGTTCAATACCACGCCCTCCATCCTCAAAAGCCCCTCCACAAAGGCTTTCTTAAGCTGATAAAGCTTTGCCGTCTCCTGATCCAGATTTCCGTATACCATTTCAACTGCTTTGGCAAGCCCGGCAATGGCAGGTACATTTTCAGTACCGGAACGCAGATTTCCCTGCTGTCCTCCTCCAAAAACAATGGGCCTGATCTTAACCTTATCATTTACATACAGAAAACCGCTTCCCTTCGGCCCGTGGATCTTGTGTCCGCTGGCCGAGAGCAGGTCGATCTTCATTTTTCTGGGATAAATCCTGAACTTTCCGTATCCCTGCACCGCGTCTACGTGAAACAATATCCTGGGATTCATTGCCTTGATCAGCTCTCCGGCCTCTGCCACAGGCTGCAGAGTCCCTACTTCATTGTTAGTGTGCATGATGGAAACCAGTATGGTTTCTCCTGTAATGGCCCGCTCCAGATCCTCGATCCGAATGCAGCCCTTTGTATCCACCGGAAGATATGTGACCCTGAACCCCTCTTCTTCTAAATGCCTCATGGTCTGGAGCACAGCCGGATGCTCAACCTGGGTAGTGATCAGATGTCTCCCGCTTCTGCAGTTTGCCAGAGCGCAGCCTCTGATGGCCAGATTATCCGCCTCCGTTCCTCCTGAGGTAAAAATGATCTCTTTTTCTTCCACCTTTAAGTTTCTGGCGATCACATCCTTTGCATAGCGAAGGTGCTTTTCTCCCTGAACGCCCTTCCTGTGAAGACTGGAAGGATTCCCATAATCTTCACACATAATATGTGTCATCAGGTCCGCCACCTCTTTAAAGCTTCTGGTGGTTGCCGAATTATCTAAATATACTTCCATAATTTCACTGGCCTTTCCAAAAGCCGGCGCACCAAAAGGGTGCGGCGGTCTCTTTAACATAAGGACAGCTTGCGGAGCGTGCTGTCCGTTGTTTTCTTACTAATTACTATATGATCATTGCTCCAAATGGTACATAAGGATCGCCAGAACTGCCATTCCTGCCGTCTCTGTCCGTAAAATGCGCTTTCCCAGAGTAACAGGGATCAGTCCCTTCCCACACGCCACCTCTATTTCCTCAGGAGCAAATCCGCCCTCCGGCCCGATGAAGACGGCCACATCCTCTCCGGGCTTTAAGCCGTTTATAATCTCTCTGGTCTTCTTCATGCCCTGACCATTTTCTTCTGCAAGTTCGTAGGGAATCAGACGGACCTCAGCGCACCGGCTGTAATCTGCCGCTTCCTGAAAGCTCATTACCTCCCGCACCTTCGGGATGATCCCCCTTTTACTCTGCTTGGCTGCCGCCTCCGCGATCTGCTGCCACCGCTGAAGCTTGCTCCTTGCCTTCTTCTCATCCAGCTTCACCACTGCCCGTTTGGAGGCGACTGGTATCACCTCGTATACCCCAAGCTCTACCGCCTTCTGGAGGATCAGCTCCATTTTGTCTGCCTTGGGAAGTCCCTGAAAAAGATAAATCTTAGAGGGAAGCTCTAATCCCTCCTCCTTGATAAACCGCAGTTCGCAGATAATTTCATCTTCGCCAAGAACCTCTATCCCGCAACGATATTCCTTATCATCACAGCCATTTTTGACAGCAATCTCTTCTCCCGGCTTCATGCGGAGCACATTTTTGATGTGATTGACATCCTTCCCCGTAATGATCACTCTGTCCCCCTGTATCTGGGACGGCTGTACAAAAAACTGATACATTTAATTCCTCCTGGCAACTACACTGACCCATTCTCCCTGCCGGTTCACCTCAAGCACCTCAAGCCCTGCTGCCTTAACGGCTTCCACTACCGTTTCCTCCTTATCGTCAATAATGCCGGAGGTAATATAGATGCCGCCCTTCTTCAGCTGGTGCACGATCACCGGCGTAAGGCCTGCCAGCACCTCCGCCAGGATATTGGCTGCTACGATATCATAGCATTCATATCCCACTTCATCCTGCACCTCTTTCTCTGTAATGATATTTCCGATCAGAAGCCGGAAGTCCTCCTCCGGAATTCCATTGGCTTCTTTATTCTGCCGCACTGCTTCTATGGCGCAGGGATCAAGATCCGTGCCTATAGCCTTCTTTGCCCCAAACATGAGGGCCAATATTGCCAGAATACCGCTTCCGGTTCCTACATCCAGAAGCACTGTTTCCGATGTAACAAACTTACGCAATGCCTTGATACATAGCTGGGTGGTGTCATGCATCCCCGTGCCAAAGGCCGTACCCGGATCAATATGAAGCACCATTTTATCCTGATCCTCCGGTTCCACTTCTTCCCAGGAAGGGATCACCAGTACATCCTCTACCGTAAACTGGTGAAAATACTGCTTCCAGTTATTGATCCAGTCCAGATCCTCGGTTTCCTCTATGGTTACCGTTCCTTCTCCAATGTCCATAAAGCTCTGAAGGTCTTCAAGCTCCGCCTTAACCTTCTCAAGGATTTCTTCTGCTGTGACCGCCTCTCCGTTTAAGAGCAGACTGGATCTGGTATTGCCCGATGCCAAAGCGTCCTCAATAGACTGATTTTCCGGGCATGGCGACGTTTGTTCCTCCGCTTCCTCCACAAAAAAGCTCAAATAAGCGATCCCGTCATCCTCCGGCCCTTCCGGAAGGATGTCCACAAACATCTGCTCCTTTTCCCATGCGGTCAGAGGAACCTTATCTTCTATTTGTGCCCCTTCCAGCCCGATATCATACAGGGTGCTGATGATGATATCCTCCGCATCGGTAATGGTCTTTACTTTAAATTTTGTCCATTTCATAAGAAACTCACTTTCTCTTTCTGATGTATTTCACTCAAATCTACAAAGTCCTGGCTGAATAGTTACCTTTTATAGCGTAATTCTATTTACCAATTATAGCACTTACCTGCGGATTATCAACGTAAAGAATTTAATATTTTTTGTTGGCTTTTCATTGCCGGAAGTTTTGCCGGTCATTGCTTTTGGCTGGAAAAGCAGATATACTATAAATAATCCCTAAGCAACACAGAATTTGCCGGGCATTTCCGGAAAGGAGTATAAATCATGGCAAGACCAATAGGCATTGGGAATCAGGATTTTGAGACAGTCCGTCAAAACGGATATTTCTATATAGATAAAACAAAATTTATACAGGAATGGTGGGGAAGCGGCGACAGTGTAACCTTAATCACACGTCCAAGGCGTTTTGGCAAAACCCTGAATATGAGTATGCTGGAAAAATTTTTTTCGGTCAACTATGCAAATCGGGAGGATTTATTCCAGGGTCTTTGTATATGGGATTCGAAATACAGAGAGCTACAGGGAACCTATCCGGTTATCTTTTTAAGCTTTGCGGATATTAAAGAAACTACCTTTCAGGAAGCACGCAAAAAAATATGTAAGCTTATCCAGCTGGTATATAATAGATTTGACTTTCTGCTTAAAAGTGATTCTCTGAATGATAACGAAAAAGAGGATTTTCTGAAAATATCACCGGAGATGGAAAACTATATGGCATCTCTATCGCTGAAAATGCTCTCAGAATATTTGTATCATTATTATAATAAGAAGGTAATTATTCTTCTGGACGAATATGATACCCCAATGCAGGAAGCGTATATGAATGGATATTGGGAAGAAATGGTATCCTTCATCAGAAGTCTGTTTAACTCCTCCTTTAAAACAAATCCCTGTCTGGAACGCGCTGTTTTGACAGGAATCACCAGGGTAAGCAAAGAGTCCATCTTTTCTGATCTGAATAATCTTGAAGTAGGAACTACTACCTCAAAAAAATATGCAGATTGCTTTGGTTTTACAGAAGAAGAAGTCTTTGCAGCATTAGATGAATACGAATTGTCAAACCGGAAACAGCTGGTAAAAGACTGGTATGACGGATTCACATTTGGTGAAAAGAAAGATATCTATAATCCATGGTCCATCATACATTTTCTTGATAAGAAAAAAGTCGATACTTACTGGTCAAATACCAGCAGCAACAGCCTGGTCGGAAAGCTGATCCGCGAGGGAAGTCCGGAAATCAAAATGATCATGGAACGCTTGCTACAGGGAGAGAGTTTTTACACTTCGCTTGATGAGCAGATTGTATTTGACCAGCTGGATTCCGGAGATGACGCCGTCTGGAGCCTGCTGCTTGCAAGTGGATATCTGCGAACCGTACATTATGAATTTAATATCCTGCGCGGCAAAGCAGAATTCGAATTAAAGCTGACCAACCGGGAGGTCTGTGTGATGTTTGAGCGCATGATTGGTACCTGGTTTGAAAAATGCAAGATAGTCAATCATGCATTTCTGAAGGCCTTGATCGACGATGATGTCAAGGGTATGAATTCTTACATGAATAAAATTGCCCTGCAGACATTCAGTTATTTTGATACAGGCAGGAATCCGTCTTCAGAAGAGCCTGAACGTTTTTACCACGGCTTTGTTCTTGGAATGATGGTGGAACTTGCTGACAGATATATCATTACTTCAAACAGAGAAAGCGGTTTTGGCCGGTACGATACATGTCGCAAGGAGGGACCCGGCGAAGCCGGGAGGATTCCTTACGACCTACGCGCGCATCAGCGCGCTTCCTATGTGCTGGAGCCCAAAAATCCAAACGATAATGCGATCATTCTGGAATTTAAGGTACAGGATGAGGACGAAAGGGAATTGGCGGACACAGTACAGGAAGCCCTCCGGCAGATAGCAGAAAAAAATTATCAGGCAGGTCTCATTGCAAAGGGAATCCCGGAAAGCCATATCCGCAAATATGGTTTTGCTTTCTGTGGAAAAAAAGTACTTATCGGCAACAATCCAGACATTTAATATTTCTGAAATTTTAAAAGGAGTCCTAAAGATGATACAAGACATCTACCCCAAAATCTATCACAACGAATATCATGACCTTACCCCCGGCAAGGATGATTGTATCCTGATTTTTCATAAAAATAAGGTACTGGTAAGATTTCAGGAAAACAAGCTCCGCTACCCTACTTTACAGGAACTTGAAGTTCATACAAGGCAGCCATCCCTGCCAAATAGCTCCAAAGCAGGTAAGACTATTTTTCACTATCTGTTTTCCATAGACGAACGCAAATACTTTCTGGCCTATCCTGATGATACCGCCTTAATCCTTCAGGAGGCGCCACCGGTTGTCCTCCCCGGCTACGCCTATGAGGATGTACGCATTTTCCGGACAGCCGGTTCCAGACATACCTCCTTTGCCGGTATCACCGCCCATCACCTTTTCGGGTGGTATCAGACCAATCGTTTCTGCGGGCGCTGCGGACATCCTATGAGCGCCGACCGCAAGGAACGAATGCTTTTTTGTCCCAAGTGCCATAATATGGTTTATCCCAGGATTTCCCCTGCCGTTATCGTAGGAATTTTAAACGGTGACAGGATCCTGATGAGCAAATACGCAGGACGGGCTTATGCCAACTACGCACTGATCGCCGGTTTCGTTGAGATCGGGGAAAATGTTGAGCAGACTGTGAAGAGGGAAGTGATGGAGGAAGTGGGTCTTAAGGTCAAAAATATCCGCTATTACAAGAGTCAGCCCTGGGCCTTCTCCGGCAGTCTTTTAATGGGATTTTTCTGTGATTTGGACGGCTCCGACCAGATTACTTTGGACACCAGTGAATTAGCAGAAGCCGGGTGGTTTGGAAGAGATGAAATTTCTCTGACGGATGATTCTGTCAGTCTCACCAGGGAAATGATCATGAGATTTAAACATGGAAAGGAAGTGTCGTTATGATGTCCGCATTACAGCTACAACAGGAGAATGTTACTCTAAGCCAATATGAAGCCCTCCCGAAAGACATCAGGGCAGAGGTTTTTGATGGACAGCTCTATTACATGGCCAGTCCCTCACAATCTCATCAAACAATCCTCACGGAACTGCTTGTTTCCATTCGCAATTATCTCCGCAAAAAGGAAGGAAAATGTCAGGTATTTCCTGCCCCCTTCGATGTGAAGCTTTTTGACAAGCCTCTTACTATTGTCCAGCCCGATATTATGATCGTATGTGACAAAGACAAGCTGGATGAAAAACGCTGTAATGGTGCTCCGGATTTTATTATTGAAATTATTTCACCCAATAATCCCGCAGACGATTATATCCGCAAGCTCTATTACTACAAAAATGCCGGAGTCCGAGAATATTGGATCGTGGATCCCCGCCGTAAGATCGTGACCGTTAATTATTTTGAAGGAAATATGCTTAATGTTCAATACACTTTTGACTCCGTGATCAAGGTGCATATCTATGAGGATTTGTTCATTGACTTTTCTGATATTGCAGATTTGCTGAATACTTAACGATCTACATGGATAAATATAACGCTAATGAAACATATAAGGGCCAGACACCAAATCCTGTCTGACCCTTTACAAAACCAAACTACTATTTTAGTATATTAACCTTTGCAAAACTACACCAGCTCAAACACCCCTTCATTATCCGCCTCACTGCTGCTGCCTATATAAACGCTGTACTTGCCGGCCTCGCTGGTAAACTCCATATCAATATTGGTAAAAGCAAGCATCTCCTCCGTAATGGTGAAGACAACCTCCTTTTCCTCTCCCGGCTCTAAGCCAATCTTCTGCGCCCCCTTCAGCTCCCGTACCGGTCTTGCCACGGAAGCCGCGTGATCCTGCACATAAAGCTGCACCACTTCCCTCCCGGACATATTTCCGGTATTTTTCACTGTCACACTTGCCGTCAGGCTTTCGCCCTTCTGAATGGTATCACTGCTCAGCTTTACAGGCGAAATCTCAAAGCTTGTATAGGAAAGCCCATAGCCAAAGGGATAAAGGGGCTTGTTGGGAATATCCAGATATCTGGACAGATACTTATCCGTCATTCCTTCCTTATAAGGCCTCCCGGTATGCATTTCGTTATAGAATACCGGTACCTGTCCCGTACACCATGGAAAGCTCATGGCCAGCTTTGCGGAAGGATTTACGTCCCCATAAAGCACATTTAGGATAGCATTTCCCCCTTCTGTGCCCGGCTGCCATACCACCAGTACTGCCTTTGCTTTTTGGGAAATCTCCCGGATATCCAGAGGCCTTCCGGTAAAAAGCACCACCGCCACATTAGGATTTACCGCCTGCACTGCCCGAAAGAGCTCCATCTGGCACTCCGGCACCTCGATCTGCGCCCGGCTGGCCGCCTCTCCTGACTGAACTCTATGCTCACCTATGGCAAGAACTACCGTATCTGCTTCCTTTGCCACCGAAACCGCTTCTTCCAAAAGTGCCTTCGCCTGCTGTGCGTCCTTTTGGTAATCCAACGCTTCTCCAAGCGCTTCCAGTGTCCGGTTGTTATCCAGGATGGCGCTTCCCCTGGCAACAGGTGCATGAATGCCTCTTTCCTTTAAGGCATCTGCAATGCTTACTGTGTCCTCTTCCCTGGCAAACATGGACCAGGCACCTGTAATCTGTCTATTTTCTACATGGGGACCTATGTAGGCTACGGTTTTTCCCTTTTCTTGTGAAAAATTTTCTCTTGAAGAATTTTCCCTTGAAAGGTTTTCCCCGCAAGATTTTTCCAGAGGAAGGATACCCTCATTTTTCAAAAGCACAAAGGTGTCCGCTGCCGCCTTCCGGGCCTCCTCACGATGCTCTTTGCACAGGATCAGTTCTTTTTCTTCCTGCTCATCCGCATCCTTGTAAGGATTTTCAAAAAGTCCCAGCCTGTTTTTCAGCTCCAGGATACGAAGCACGGCTTCATCTACCAGAGCCTCGCTGATCACACCCTCCTGCACCAGCTGCTCCAGATTCCGGCAATAGCAGGTAGTACACATATCAATGTCCACTCCCGCCTCAATGGCAAGCCTTGCAGCCTCTTTCCTGTCCGCCGCAATGCCGTGGTTTAACATTTCCTCGATGGCGGCCCAGTCGGAAATCACCACTCCCCGAAAGCCCATTTCCTCCCGCAGTATTTCCCGCATAAGCTTTTTGTTTCCGGAGGAGGGGATCCGGTCAAGTGTATTAAAGGAGGTCATCACCATAGCGACGCCTGCTTCCACCGCTTCCCGGTAGGATGGCAGATAATCATCCCGGAGGGTTCGCTCAGAGAGCTCTACCGTATTATAATCCCGTCCCGCTATAGGTGCCCCGTAAGCCGCATAATGCTTGACGCAGGCAGCAATCTTTCCTTTCTTTTTCAGATCTGCTCCGCCATCTTTAGTCTTCTCCCCCTGATAGCCTTCCACCACCGCACGGGCAAACTGACGGTTCAGCCAGGTATCTTCTCCCGTAGACTCCATCACCCGTCCCCATCGGGCATCCCGGACCAGATCCACCATGGGTGAAAATGTCAGATGCAGTCCGGCTGCTGCCGATTCTCTTGCCGCGATCTCCGCTCCCTTCCTTGCAAGCTCCGGGTCAAAACTGCAGCCCTGTGCCAGGGGGATAGGAAATACGGTACGGTAGCCATTGATGATATCCGTCATGAAGATCAACGGAATGTGATGAGGCTGCTTTTCCATATAATTCTTCTGAATGGCTTTCAGCTTCTCCGCACCAATGCTGCCAAGCACAGTTCCCGCCTGCTCGATCTCCTCCTGGGTGTACCCCGCCAGATTTTCCGGTCCGGTGACCACCCCTTCCTTCTCCAGATAAAAGCCGCCGATCTGTAAAAGCTGCTCTGCTTTCTCTGACAGGGACATGTCCTGTAATAGCTCCAATAATTTTTGCTGTTCCATGTGATGCCTTCTCCTTTTTAATAGTCTGTAGATAAAGTTAAAATCATTCTACTTTTGGTCCATATCCTTGTCAACCGATTCCGGGTGCGTGCAGAATCTGTTCGTAACCATTCAGCAAAAATAAATCTCCTCCACAGCCTGGGGAACGGTCAGCTTATTATGACGGTATTCACAATGCAAAGTGACTGTCTCTTCCTTCCCGGAGATCACGACTGCCGACTTTCGCCAGGTCCGGCATGCCCGGACCCACACGTAACGGGAAAGCGAATGATCGTAATGCCTCGGATAATCCTGTGTGAGCTCATACCGTTTCTCCATATCCTCCTCGGACAACTGTAACAGCGTCTGCCTGATCTCCGGGTCTCCTCCCCCTGTAAAATAGTCCGGCTGATAGCAGGAATATGATTCCCCTTCCGGTGTTATCTTGGAGAAATTGGTCATATATCCGTTCCAGGAGCTGAGAAAATATTCCGCTTTTCCGGTTAAAACGCCCATGTGGAAGTCCGCTTCCGCGCGCCAGATGCTCCATGCATGCCCGGCGCATATCCCAGGCCCTGTTCCGTCTCCTTCCCATATGGTCTCCCACCACCGCATGGTGGACATATAAAGCCTTACATCCGGCGTATAGCATCGCCACCAGTCATGCAGACGTAATACCTTTTCCGCAAAAGCAACGTATTCTTCCACATACTTTATGTACCTGCAATAATAAAGCAGGGACAACGCCGTACAGGAAATAGACCCCTCTTCCATCTCCTCATCATTCTCCTCGCTTACGATTCCCTCCGTCGGGAAATGGAGTCCCCGGTCCACCAGATATTGTACCGCCCTGGCCGCGCTTTCTGAAAAATATTCCGCTCTTTCCGGATCCACGCCCCGAAGCTCCGCTGCAAGATCGATGATCGCAATGACAGGGGCGCATACCGTTGTATAGTCGCTGTGCTGTACAAATGCGCCATTTTGCTGCTGATAGCTTTCGACCATGGCCTCCGCCGACTTTACAGCGAAATCAAGATATCTTCTCTCTCCGGTCACCTTATACTGCTCTGTCAGTATGGAAATGCCGAAAAACTGTTCTTGGATTCTTTCGGATTGATAAATGTGATAGGCCGGAAGCTTTCCTACCGGATAGGGCGCAATGGTATTGCGCGGCAAAAGCCGCTCCCCTTCCCCCATCACGATCTTTAAGGCTTTATCCGTTTTTGAACGGTATCTGTTGCTGTTATGGACAGCCATATAAGAGAGCAGAGCCCAACACCAGGTCATCCCTTCGCACAGGTTCTCGTCATTATGATATGGCTCTCTTACTGTCTCACAGCTTTTCTCAAACAGCCGGTCCATATCCTCACCAAACCAGAGCACTGTATCAAGCCCCGGTTCGCCATTCCTGTAGGGCACAACATGGCAGATCCCATACCCTGCGGAATTTACCCGCACCCTGTCGCCGGACACCGGAAGATTTCTTTCCTCTTTTCCATGCAAAACCGTCACATAGTCAGCCTCTCCAATAAGCTTCACATCAATAAATCTGCCGAAGGTACCTGTTACTTCGGAATACAGCATCGGGCAGCCATAGCTTTCCTGGATCTTACGATAGCATTCTGCTATCGTATCTGCAAAAGCAATCTCCAGGATTATGTTGTTGCTTCCTTCCCTCCCATACCTCTCATCCAGCGCGGACAGCATTTGAAAGTGCTGAATAAAATGGCCGTAGGAGTATTCCGAATAGTTGATCTTCCATGCCCTGCAGACGGTCTTTGCCATCACAATGCAGAATCCGCATCCGATCACCGGCATGATACAATACATTTTATCCCCATTCCGGGATGTATAAGGAGAGCTCGGAAGCAGCTGTCCTATATAAGTACCGTTTTTCTTACTCAGAAAATTCAGATTCAGATCTATCCCAAACTGAGAAATCTCCCGGTTATCCGCATAAGATTCTATCACGAGCCGGTCATCCTTCAGCATATAGACAGTATCAATGGACAATTTCTTATTTCTGCATCTCACTTTGTTTTCTTCTGCTATTACGCTGTCGTAAGCGGCAAACCGTTCTTTATAGGGAACAAATGTGCGTTCCGTTCGTATATCATCCCCTCTTTGCGTATAACAGACACTCCCCATGCCATTGCAGTCTGCAAGATTATATGAGCCGAATTTCGAATACAGCCCGCAGATCAGACCATCCTCTTTCCGAATGTCAATGGCCAGTTCCTGATTTTTTATTGTTATCATACGTTACCTCTTTTTTCATCTGGATCGTGATAATGGCCATGGCTCCGCCCCGGGGGCCGGTGCAGTACTCCAGCCCGCCGCCAGGTCCATACACCCGCCGGATACGGTCATAGACATTTTTCACCCCCAGGCTGTCATGGATTTCATCCGACTCTTCCCCATGAATATACCGGTTGATCGCATCCATGTCTCCTCCTCGTCCGTTATCGGTCACTGTGATCCTGATCACCCCTTCCTCCGTCATTTCGGCGCAGATTTCCACCTGTCCGTCCTTCCTGACAGAATCAAAACCATGAATGATGCAGTTTTCCACCAGCGGCTGAATGATCAGCTTCGGGATCAGGATCATGGCACATTCCGGGGCGATGGAATAGGCAAACTGAACGGTCCCTCCGCTGCTCATCTTCTGGATCTCCGCATACTGACGGATGATCCCGATCTCCTTTTCAAGGGGCACAAGGCCGTCCGGCTCCCTTGTCTGGTAGCGCATGATAGAAACCAACATATTCAGCTGCTTGGCGATCACATCCTGCCCGTTTAAAAGCGCGTGGCAGCTGATGGTGCCCAGAGAGTTGTACACAAAATGAGGATTGATCTGTGCCTGCAGGAGCTGCAGCTCCGCATTTTTCTGTTTTTCAGCACTCTCCCACACATCCTTCAGCATCTCCCGGATTTTTTCCTGCATCCGGTTATATCCCTGATACAGGATACCGATCTCATCGTTGCCAAACTCCTCTTCCTCCACCGGTTCGAGAATCCCCGTTTCCATCCGTCCCGCCAGGCGCACGATAGGCGCCGTGATCGCGTGGCTTAACAGGCTGATCAGAAACATTCCTACTACGAAGGCAACTGTCAGAAGGATCAGCAGGATCCCCAGCATCTGCAAGGACATACGGTTGATGGCGTCTGCCGGAATGACTGTCAGAAGCTCCAGTCCCTGAGCCACGGTATCCTTTTGTACAAGATACTGCTCCCCCTGATATTCGCAGTATTCTATCTTATCATGAGTCGTTCCCCAGACAGAGATCAGACTTTCTTCCGACAAAAATCCTTCCTTTTCTCCGTTGGTGTACAGGACCCTGCCGTTTTCATCCAGAATACAGATTTGTGCTCTTTCCGGCATCTCGGTCATATCGATCCTGTTTTCTATCTCCGAAAAATCGATCCCCACCACCATCATACCCAGATTTTTGACGGCGTAGCCCTCCTGCCAGGTAAAATACCGGTATTGCAAAAGCCTTGCCGTATACAGCCTCTCCGGGAATTCTTCTTCCTGAAACCAGTAATTCTCCCCCTTTTTATCTAGGGCCTTTTCATACCAGGGAAAGGCCTCCATTCCCCTGTCTTTGTAAAACCCGTTTTCAATACCGTCCCAAGCTCTTAAATAGACAGCGATCGGATACTCCTCGGGCACCAGAAGCGCATACAGACAGGCAGGGTGAAACAGAACCTTCAGCATGGCTTCGTCAGCCCATCGCTCCTCCACCATCTGATGCAGATCAAAGCCCTCCTCCTTCGGATCGGTAAAGAGCACCGTATCTGCAATTGCCGACACATTCTTCTTATTCTCCGTGACATAGGCGCTTTTGTTATCACATACCACATCCATCCCATTGCCGACCGTGCGGAAGACCTCCCTCACACCGTTGGCATTGGTGGTGATGGCCATGGAAAAGTTCTCCTGGAAATACTGCCTGAAAACATTGTTGTAATGCCATGCAAGAAAAATCCCTGCTGTCAGAATGATCAAAAGAAGCAGACTGCAAAACAGCACTGGCATTTTTTTCTGTAGACTGATATCCCGATATGCTCTCCTCATGCCGTTTCTTCCCTCTTTCATGCTTGGCTCCCATCTGCGCACTTTAGTGCGCGTACAAATCAGTGGGATCTTCTCCCTCTTTGCGCCAGTATTTCTCCCGGTATTCTCCGGGCGTCATGCCCATGCTGCGCCTGAACACCTTGTTAAAATAACCGGCGTCCCGATAGCCCGCCAGCTGAGCGATCTCCTTCACGGGCCTGATACTGTGCTGCAGCTCATCGCAGGCAAAACGCAGGCGTTTTTCCTGTATATAGTCTGTAACCTTCCTGCCCGTCTGTTCCAGGAACAGCCGCCCCAGATAGACGGATGACATTCCGAACTGCTGTCCCAACATGCCGATATCCAGATCCGGGGATGAAAAATTCTTTTGTATTTCTTTCTGCATTTCCCATACCACAAGACTGTTGTCCGATCTCTCCTTCTGCATTACCTCCATGTATTGCCGCCGAAGCCATCCGGCTCTTTCCTCCGCCGGGCATGCCATAATATCCGCCTGCATCCGCCGCTCGGCTTCAAACAGGACGCTGTAGTCCATCTTCAGGCATACGTTTCGATAATCGATCAGAGGCATGATCAGATGCTGCCACAGACTCACATCCTCCCTGCCGGACTCTCCCAGCAGACGCTCCACCCGTTCAAAAAAGTTCTCCACCATCTCCCTGTCCTTTTCCTCCAGGGCACATTTCAATACATCCCGGTATTCATCCCCACAGATCTTATGAAAGAAGGAAGTGTTCTCCTGCCGGACGGCGGCCTCATAGATCATTTCCTGCAAGGTGCGGAGGGCGTCGGCGTCCAGCGGTTTGAGCACATAGCCCTTTACATGATACCGGATCGCCATCTGCGCCGTCTCAAAATCACCGTATGCGCTGACAAAAAACAGGTTTACATCCGGATATTTTTCATAAAGCTGCCGGCAAAGCTCTTTTCCGTCCATGACCGGCATCTTCACATCACTGATCACGATTTCCGGCCGCTCCTTTTCCATATGCTTTAGCGCTTCCGCACCGTTGTAGGCGCACAGCACCTGCGTGCATCCGATGGCTCCCCAGTCGATGCATTGCTCCAGGCATCTGCAGCTCATATGGTCATCATCCACGATCAGCACTTTCACACCACTTTTCCTCCTATTAAAGTCGCTGCGCGACGGCATCAAACGCTGCCACGCTCCGCGAGTCAGCTTATTGACTAAAGGCAAAGTCACTTCGGCGCACACCTTATGAGAGGAACTTTCATTCGAAAGTGCACTCATGAAAGTTCCTCTCGTGCGCCTTCGCGACTTTGCCTGTTCATCCATAAATACATTAGCCAAAAGGCGGCCTTTCCCATCCTTTCGGTGGGAAAAGAGCCGCCTTTTCTTCCTTAGTACTACTCATTCTCAGGAGCGATATGCATCATACTGTTCCTGCATCTCTGCGATGATACTGTCGATGCCTGCATCCTTAAGCGCCTTCTGGAACTTCGGCAGATACTCCTCCGGATTATAGAAACCGGCAGTCAGCAGATAGAAGTATTCCTGGCAGACAGCATCCACTGCCGCACATTCTGCATCCACATTGGTTCTGTCAAAATCGAAGTCTGCAATGATACTGGTTTCCGCATTTTTGTTGAAGATATCATACTGTTCCTTCTTATCTGCGGACTCGCCTGCCTGCAGGGAAGGTGCCATTACATTACAGCTGGCCCATACGCTGTTTCTCCAGCCTGCATCGGAGTCTTTATCTATGGTGACATAGCCTTCAGCATCCCTTGTATAATGCTCACCCTCTATGCCGTAGCAGAAAAGGTCGGCCAGTGTCTGGTCTGTACTCAAAAGGCCTAAGAACTTCAGGCATGCATCCATCTTTTCCGTCCTGGCATTTACCATATAGGCGGAGCCGAAGGTACCGTTGGCAGAAAGATAATTTTTGGTATCCAGAACGGTTTCCACCGGCACGCCGTAACGCAGGGAAGCACTTGCAGTATTATCCGGCACGCTTGTCCAGGTTGCAAATACGGCGTCCTTTTCTGTCATCATCTTACCCATGTCATCGAAGCTGAAATGCTCGTTATCCACTCTCTCAGGATTAATATATCCCGCCTGGTTCCAACCATACATCAAAGAAACAAATTCTTCAAATTCAGTGGACTCGATCAGATTTTCAACAGTTGTTCCTTCGCTGATGCGGATTCCCAAGATGGTACCTGCATTAGGCGTACCGGTCAGGGCAAATTCATCCATGGCGTAAATATCCCAAAGCGATCCCTGAGGCAGTAATGCGTTGGTCGCTCCGTTTTCATAAGCTTCCTTCAGCATAGGCTCCAGATCTGCAAACTCCTTAACCTGACTCATATCCCAGCCATACTCCTCTGCTGTAGCCACCGGATATACCAGACCACAGCCGTTAGCTGCTTCCTTATAAACAGGGACAAAGTAATTCCGTCCGCCCTTCTGGGCTGCTTTCCAGATATTTTCCGGTATGGAACCATACAGATCCGGATAATCCTGCAGATAATCTGTCAGATCCAGACAGCTGTTTTCTCTGATATAGTTGTTACCATTGGCCCAGGATGCTGTCCAGTAAAGATCGATATCCTCTCCGGAAGCCAGTGCCAATGCGATCTCCGGCTCTTCCTTCGCTGTGATGATAGAAACCGTCACACCGATCAGCGGCTCCATGTATTCATTCATGGCGGCTTCTACCGCCGGTTTATCCGGATTCTCAGCGCTGGTGTTCACATACCAATTGATATTGACAGTCTCCCCTGCAACTTCCTGGGGTGCCTCTTCCTCGGTCTCCTCCTCGGCCTCTTCCGACGCGTCGTCCGCCTTTTCCGCCTCCTGTGCGGCCTCCGGCTCGGCTGTCTTCTCCGGCGCCTCCTGGTTGGTGTTTCCGCATCCTGCCATCAGACCGCAGACCAGAACCAGCGCCATAAATTTAGATAGTTTTCTCATATGTTACCCCTTTCTTAATATTATAAATAGTTTTTATCTAAACCGCAATTCTATCCGCGGCTTAAATCATATTAATATCCCGGCTTCTTATCCTTTTACCGATCCGACAGTCAGTCCCTGTACAAAATATTTCTGGAAGAAGGGATAGGCGATCATGATCGGCCCGATCACTGTGACCAGCATTGCCATCCGGGCGGAAAGCTCCGGCACGCTCTCCCAAAGCTGTGATGCGGCAACATTGCTCACATTGGGATTGTTCAGCATCTCGATCCTTTTTTCAATCTGCATCAGAAGGGTCTGCAGCGGAAGCTTTGCCTGGGTCTTGATATACAGATAGCCGGTTTCCCAGTTATTCCAGTAGCTGATGGCTACCATAAAGCTCACCGAGGCCAGAGCCGGCTTCAAAAGCGGCATCACCACCTGGGCGTAGATCCGAAAATCTCCCGCACCGTCTATCTTGGCGGATTCCATCAGCGCATCTGCGATATTCCCCTGTATGTAGGTCCGCAGAATGATCACCTGCATCGCCGAGATGGAGGGCAAAAACAGGATCAGCATATTGTCTTTCAGATGATATACTGTAGTATTGATCATATAGGTAGAGAGCTGCCCGCCGGAAAACAGCATGGTGCCAAGCAAAAACATGGAAAAAGGCTTCCGGAATACAAAGTTCCGATGGCTCAGCACATATGCCAGCATACTCATGAACAACAGGCTGACCAGTGTCCCTACTATCGTGATACAAAAGGTGTTTCGATAGGAAAGCACAAGCTGGGATCCCATACTCAGTACATATTCCCACCCTTCCGTGGACCATTCCAGCGGAATAAAGCTGAAGCCTTTTTTCTTAAGGCTGTAATCACTGCTGAAGGATGCCGCAAGTACCAGCAGCATAGGCACCAGGCACACCAGTGCCAGGACGATCATTACAACAAGAAGGACAATCTGTCCAACAGACTTTTTTTTCATATCCCCTCCTTAAAACAGTGAATTTTCCGGTGATATCCTGCGCACGATCAGATTTGTCACCACAACCAGTACACACCCGACTACCGACTGGTAAAAGGTCATGGCTGCCATAGCGCTGTAATCCGAGGATGACATGATCGCGTTGAGCAGATAGCTGTCCAGAACCTGTGTGGTCTCGTACAGCGCTCCCGTATTTTTGGTTACCTGGTAAAACAGTCCCGTATCGGAATGCAGGATATTTCCCACCCCCAACAGGGTCATAATGGTGATCATGGGCAAAAGCATGGGCAATGTAATATATCTGCGCTGCTGCCTGCGGTTTGCTCCATCCAGTGTGGCCGCCTCATAAAGGTCCGTATCAATACCGGTCAGAGTAGCGAGATACAGCACCGATCCATAGCCTGTCCCCTTCCAGAGCTTCACGATCAGCAGGATGAGCGGCCAGTATTTGCTCTGCAGATAAAACTGGATCGGCTCTTTCCCTATGTTCACCAGGAACTGGTTGATCAGGCCTGTGTTGCTCTGCAGAAACGCTGATACCAGATAAGATACCGCCACCCAGGAGATAAAGGTGGGAAGGATCAGAACACTCTGCAATGCTTTTCCCATTTTTTTGAAGACCATTTCGTACACGGCGATGGCAAGTCCCACCTCGCACACCGTGCCTGTTACAGTAAACAGCAGATAGTACCCGATGGTATTGCGCGTGATCCGCCAATAGGTACTGCCGTTTAAGAAAAGCAGTCTGAAATTCTGCAGCCCGCACCAGGGGCTTTTGTACAGTCCAAGAGAATAGTCGAAATCCTTAAACGCCAGCACCAGTCCGCTCATAGGTATGTAAGAAAACAGAATGAGCATTGTAAGCGCGGGCACGGACATCAGTATCAGCGTCCGATCCTTCCACACCCTCCTGAACCTTCTTTTCCATCCTTCCATCTTGTCCCTCCTGTCTATTGGGCACTTTCTATAAATCATGTTATAAATATGCCGTTTTCTTATCTATAGTTTAGCATCCGTTTTTCCAATGCGATATTGGAGATACTATACTTTCATGGGAAATTGTATACTTTTTAGGTAAAATGCACAAACATGTTCACTCCATCATCAGATAGGGCTCCACAAGCAGCATAAACAGATCCGTTACCGATGTATTGATCTCCCGCATGGCCCGGGAGAGCCGCTCCCTGGAGATACCCTTCTCCGGAGGCTCCCCCAGATTCCGGGAAGGTGATTCTGGGGCCAGCTTTCTCAAGGCCTGGGCCCTATAGTCTCGTTCCGAAAGAAAAATCTGACCGCTCAGAGTTCTACAGGCAACATTCTTGTCGCTAAGGTCCGGCACATCCTCCGGGTATTCACAGGACCGGGTAAAAAAATAGCCGCAGGGGTCCAAATGATCAAGCTCCTGCCAGGCGGCGATATAGCGTCTGAGAATGTCTGTCAGAACCTCTTTCAAGGGCCGGGAACCATCGTTATCCTTCAGGAATAACTCACGCCAGCTCCGGAAGCGCTTCGCCCGTTCTTCGTCCAGTGTTCCGTCCTCCCGAAAGCTCAGATCTACCATGGCATCCAAATATTGTTTCAGATTCATCCGCGTGCAGTGGTAAATATCTCTGTACTTTGTGCCGCCCTTGGCGTGATCCAGCAGGAGCAGTCCCAGAAGGACCAGAGCATTATTTATCCTGACGCCCCAAACAGGCTGATAAAGGCCACCCTCTTCCCCGGCGGACATCTCGAATTCCCGGAGTATATCATCATCACGTTCGATCGCCAGCCGGAAGATATGGCAGAAACCTTCATAACAGAACAAATTCTCCCCCAGTACGTCCCAGAACTCTCCGGTCAGTCCATACATGACTTTGATGGTCGGCTCATCGCATAAAAAACGGGCTGTATGAATCTTAGAAAACCGCTGTACCATTTTGGCGGCGGCCTCAGGCGAGACTGCCTGAGATTTTGCCGCCAGTTCCAAACGCTCTTCCATTGTCAGGAGCGTTCTGTCTCTATTTCTCATATAACCTCCTTTCGGACACTGCTTCGGTTCCTGCCGCTGTCTGCCCCTCCAGCTTCGTCATTCTGCAATAGGCAGTGTCCTTGTTCAGTTCATACTTTTCGGCCTTTCTGGGCTCTCTGCCCCGTTCGAAGATGAACAGAGCGTCTAACGGCAGGTTCAGGACCGTTGACACCTGGCAGTTATACTTCTCGGCAAAGTACCTCGCCGTCTGAGCGTCCGTCCCGCCCAGGTACAGGCAGTGATCACAGTTGTTGATAATAGTCTGGGCTTTCGCATGCTCATAAAGACCTTCCAGCTGGGAGATGCTCTGAATGATCACACTGACGTAAATCTCCCGGGATCGGATTACGGAGATGATCTTGTCAAAATCCGGAATCACGGTATTGGTGCTGAAATCATCCAGGATGAAGCGTACGGGAATCGGGAGACGGCTGTCTGGCTGTCTGTCCGCAGCGGCCATGAGGTACTGCAGCGCCTGGGTATAGAAAAGATTTATCAGAGCATCCTGGCTGCGGTCAGAGTCGCTGACAGACAAAAACAAGGCTGTTTTCCCCCTGAGGAAGGCTCCCGGATCCACCTGCTCTTTCATGGAAAACATCCGCTTCACACCGGGATACGCCACCACGTCCAGGTGCTGCGCCAGAATCCCCTTGATGCTGGCGTCCATCTTGTCAGCCTTTGTATTCTGTCTGATCATCCGCATCTTACGCGCGAAGGCGCTGTCGGGGCGGGTAATAATTTCTTCCTCTATTATATTATCCAGATCTTCTGTCCCCATCTTCGAAAGGAAGGTAAACGCCTCGTACAGGTTATGCTGCTTTGGGGGAAGCAGATTCATGACAAAGAGAAGGATCGCCTCCAGATACATCCGGGCTGCCTGGTCCCAGAAGGGTTCTTTTAAATCCTGGCAGGGACAGATAGCCTGGGCTATCCTCTTTATATCCTGTTCGTTGTAGTAATCGCCGTTCTTATTGGCTTCGGCGTCCCGGCATTCCCGGATATAAGCCAGAGGATTGTAGCCCCATGGGGTACTTACCACGTCCGCGAAGTTCAGATGCATGACCGTGTAGCCCTTTTTCTCCAGGTACTCCCCGTACAATCTGCAAAGGTTTCCCTTGGTATCAGCGACAATCAGGCTGTCCTGGGTATGGAGAATATTGGGTATCACATACCCCCTGGTCTTGCCGCCGCCTGTTGGTCCCACAAGCAGGTCATTGTTGTTGATTCCCGTGACCCAGGTGTCATTGCTGACGAAGATATCCTTCGCAAGAATACGTTTTGATTTGACGTTAGTATACATAGTGTTCTCCTCCTCTTAACAGGGTTGATTTTCTCATGCATCCGCGAGACGAATGTCCGAGGCGTTACATCTTATCTGTATGCCGCAGAGTCATTTGTCTTCTGCAAGGCTTGTAATAATGCAGTCAGCAAGGCCGAATTCGATCGCCTCCTCCGCCCGGAAATAGCTGTCGCTGGCAGTCCTGGCCAGGACATCCTCCATGCTTTTGCCGGAGTGTTCCGCGATGACCCTGGCGATGATCTGCCGGGTTTCCATCAGGTCATCGCTGACTGCTTTCAGCTTCAGGGCACTGCCGCCGGTCTGAACGATCAGCGGATCATGGATCATAACACGGCTGTGGGGCAACATATCCCGCTCTGCACCGGAGACAAAGAGCAGCGCCGCCATGGAGGCCGCAAGACCCACGCATACTGTCCGGATGGGACAGCTTATCGCCTGCATTACGTCGTAGAGCGCCATGCCGCTGTCCACACTGCCTCCGGGGCTATTGATGTACAGAGTGATCGGGGCTTTTGGATCCTCCCGCTGCAGATAGCGCAGCTGACGGATAAGAGCATTCACCGTATCCGAGTTCACCTCCCCGACCAGCTCCACCTCCCGGTGGGACAACATCTCATCCTGAATAGGGATAAGGTTATAGCCGTAGGTTGATTCCCTGATGATTCTTGCTTCATTTGATAGGTACATATCGGGTTCCCCCTTCCTTTTTTGTGGTCTTTATCATGCTGTCCTCCTAGGAGATTGCTAAAGCCTTTGCACACTCTCAGCAATGCTTCATTCCCTTTGGTACGCTCCATGCGATACTTAACCGGGGAACTTATCCCTTTGGACAGCCTTTCAGTTTTCAAGGTGCCTGCCTTACAATACATATTATAACGGGCACCGGAAATGAAATTTGTAATATTTACAAATTTATCATCCAAATGTCAAAGCCTGCAAAATGGACATCAAACAACAGCCTCTCAACTTCCGTCATAAATCGGAAGTTGAGAGGCTGTTTGAATTCGTCAGCCGGCCAGCATTTAATCTGCACAGGCTTAACGGAAATGAAAACGTTCTTTGTTTATCTTTTTCTCTGTCTGTTTGTGGTCGTTCTTCGCCTTTCGGCTCGGCTTCGGCATTTCCAAACCGTCAAAGGCCCACCTAAATACTTTAGGAATACCGATGGGTCCGCTGTCGTTGAGCGCCCTGATCTTCTCCCGGGGAATATCATCCACGTCTTCAACATAGCATTCGGCCTCCCCATCTTCTACGGTCAAAGTCTTCCATTGTTCAACGCCTTCCCCTTTACAATATGCTTTGAAGGCTTTAAATATCTCATCGTATTCTTTCCCTGCATTCTCATGGAAAGCAGGATATAGCTCAAATGTCACTCTATCATCCTCAAAGCTTTCCTTCCCGGCCAGGCGCAAATAGTCATAACAGAAAAGCGGGTTTGCTGCTTCATATTTCTTTTTCAGTTTCTTGTCCCCGCACTTATCGTATACATATTTATAATACTCCTTCCCTGCAAGAAAAAAAACACAGCCGCTGCGCAGATCCAACGCCAGAGGAAAATAAAACTCTCTCCTGTCGTTCCGCTTCAAAACGTCCAGAAGTGTTTGAAGGTGAACCTCAAAGTTATCCGGCTCCCATACACAGAAGCCGTCGCTCACTTTCCAGTCCTCGCCGGCCTGAAGTCCGATTTTTTTCCGCGAGAACTCGTAACCGTCCGCACTGTCACAGAATGTCTCAAACAGCCGCAAAGGAAAATTCTGCTGCCGGCATTTCTGCGACAGCGTCTTAACCTTGCCCTCCTTCGCAAGGGGATACCCATTATCCTGCAGCCAGTTCTTGAGCCTGATGTGAACCGACATCCGCTTCAGCCGTTCGGTGAGCCATAACAGATAATCCTCTTTCTCAGGCCCGTCCGTCCTGCTTTTCAGATTGCGCTTCCTGTATAATCCATGGAGCCGGCCGGCGATTTCCTTCTTTTCTATTTCCCGTTGCTTTTGCATCGCCTCTGTCAGCTTTGTCTTTTCTGCTTCCTGCGGCTCCCGTATTTTTTCTGCCAGTTCCTTCAAATATGTTTCGACCTCTGCTTTGCCGCAGATATTTTTTCCATTCTTCCGAAATTGTTCAGGCTCCATCCCAAGGCCGCTGATCAGCAGCCTATACAGCCATACATGCGCATCACGTATGCTGTTATCCTTATAATAGCTGCCACGGGCTGCCAGATACTCCGACAGCCACAGATAATATCCTGTATCCGAGATTCGTCCCATTTCATAGCCCGCATCGTTGAGCCACAGTTCCGCACCAAAATCACGGCGTTCGCCCTTCGGATCATCTTCTTCCTGCGGCTTGTCTTTCTTTTTGCGCGGTACTTTTCTCGGCGGCTTCTGCAGCAGCACGTTATCGCCCCACACCGGACGTTCCCGTATATTCTTTTTCAGCAGCTCTTTGATTTTGTCTTCATATTCCGGCCACGAAACATCCTCCTCCAGAAGCCAGGGGAAGCTTTCCGCCAACAGCTCCTTCACCTCCCTGGGAAGTTGTTCGGAATGCTTCCGCAGCAGCTTCACAACCTCCTCCGGAAGCTGGGGCAAATGTACTTCCAGCAGTTCCTTCGCCTCTTTCGAAAGCTGTCTGAAATATTTCTCCATCTGTTCCGGCCCGTTCTTTTCGCTCGCCAGAGGCATCAGGAATTGTCTGTCCAGTTCCCGCATCTGTCGATTCAGCTCACGCTTCCCCGGAAGCGGCGGCAAATATTTCTTCAGCAGATCCTTCACGTTCTCTGCCCAAAAGGTTCTGTACAGGAAAGATTTTTCCTTCCGATCCTCATAGTCCCTGATCAAGTCGCCGAAGTAAGTCTCACGGATTCCCATTGTACCTCCTCCCATAGCGCCCTGTATCAGTTCGGTTCATTTCCAAGCGCAAGCCTACATTGTACCCTTTTTGCGCAGTGCCTTGCCTGTCTATAAGGTCCGTCATAAATACTGCTGTACATTTCCATGACCGTATCCTCATCTGTCAGCGGAGGAATATTCCGTCCCACCAGATACAGGCTCACGATCTCCTCCAAATCCTCATAGAACCCTCGCAGCACCTCCGGCTCTGCCTCCTGGAATTTCATCTTAAAAAGCCTGCAGGCCTTAAGATACTCTTCCGGACATTCGAAGTCATCGTACAGGTACCCAAGCCCCTCCTGCTTCTCCAGGATCTGCCGCGTTGCCTCATATTGCGCTTCGGCATCTACATCCAATTCCTCCCAGACATCATAAAAGCCCTCATCCTCTTCAGGTTCGTAGCCGTCATAATCCTCCTCGACGTCATAGCTCTCCTCACCCTCATAGTTGCCTTCGCCGTCATAGCTGTCGGTATCATAGCCATCTTCCTCATGGCTGTCTCCCTCACAGCCGTCATCCCTGCCAGGGCCGTCTGCATCCGGCTGCGACGCCTCCGTTGTCCAGGGTATTTTGCCGCTGAACCGATAGATATCTTTAAGGGAAATCCGTTTCACACTGCCTTCATCCGTCAGAAAGGCAGGATGATGCACAGGCCAATCCAGTTCAGGAACCAGAAGGTTGTCAAACCCGGCGGCGGGACACGATGACAGGACACGGTACAGGTGGAAACCAAAATGATCGTCATAGCCAAAGAACAACTCGTTCTTCTTGTTTCCGTCAGGCTCTCCCATGACGCACCAGCTCCGAAAGAGCCGCTTCGCCTGTTCCAGCAAAAAAGCAAAGTCCGTCCGCTCCTTCATCTCTCTGCCACACACAAGGGTATACTTCCCCTCAAGCAGACAACACCGCATGACCAGGTAAAGATAGCTTCCGTACAGTTCACGTCTCGCTTCGATATAGGGATTTGCCAGGTTCTCACCGGTATCCGGATTCTCAAAGGTACTCTCCTGCTGCTTCTTTGCCCAGAGGGACAGGAGTTTCTTCACCAGGCTGCAAAGCTTCTTATGGCTGAATTTTCTGTCCCTGTCCGTGATTTCCGCCCGGAAGGATACATTATGCCCCTTCATACAGCTCAAAAGCCTGTCCATCACATCCTGGAGGCACAGCAGGTTCTTTTCATAGTCCTCCCAGTTTTGATCCTTTTCATTGTCCTTCCGGTTTTTCAAAAATGATTCCACTCTTTTCTCACCATTCCTTTCTTCAAAATAAGGATTCCGTATCCAGGGCCCTGATCCCGAACTTTGATCCTGGCATGATTATACCAGAAAGCCGAAGCAAAACTTGTAACTTTTACAATTTTATATCATGTTCTTCCACAATTCCCGGGTATCCATATGATCTTGTTTCCTCCCTAATCGAATAAAGTAAGCTGCTTATATCCCTGCTTATAGGATTTTACCGGTCTCTCGGTGACCTTATCTGCCTCTTTTATGTGGTCACAGAGAAGGGGCGAATGGACATCATATGCTCCCAGCCTGTCCGATGTGGTACTCGGGCGAAAATTTGCATAGCAGTAGATACAGCCATGGGGACAGGTGTCATAAGAGCCGATGTCATCGCATTTAACGCAGCGGCAGTACTCACGCTGCCCATCGCCCCCAACATCCAGCATCGCGCCTGTGATACGCTGGATCAGATCCTTATCAATGCAGCTGTTATGCTCGATCCCATACTTTGCAAGATCAATGGCCTCCGCACAGGTGGCCAGAACCAGCCCATGGCTTTTCCCGATACGGGAGAGCTCCCCCGCAAAGTGGTCAAGCTCTTCAAAAGAAGGCTGGCGGAAGTTCAGTTTCTTCAGATTACAGCTGTTCTTAGTGGGGTAGACGTCCACAAAGCTGAACACACACTTCTCCGTATAGGGCCCCAGGACAGCTGCTATTTTTTCAAAGCTTTTCAAATGAAACTCCGGGGTATATTTATCCGAAAACAGGATCGGATCATATCTCCATATGACCCGTTCCCTGCCGATTTGTTCGGAGAGCCGCATAAAGGTTTCAAGACGTACGGAGAGCTCCGGGACACAGGGCTCAACCTCCTTATCATAGTTATTTACGGTGAATTGAAAATAGTAATCATATTCCTTCAGGTCGTCCAGCTTATTTATCATCGGGCCGGCATTTTTTGTCCAGAACACAATACAGTCCACCACTTCGGGAGAGATCCGGACTTTGCTTATCTGATGTATATTCATAGGGTTTCTTACACATGCGAAGCCCTCCCTGATACGCTGACAGAACCATTCAGAATAAAACGCAGGAATGTCGGTCCGTCTGCTTACGCTCAAAATCATTGTATGGGCGCTCCTTTCGGTTTTGATATCCGCCCCGAAGCTCCATACGCTCCTAACAGTTCACCATCCGTTCCAACCCAGAATTTGCAGCCCCGGCCTGCGGAAAGCTGTATCTCAAGTTCTGTATTGCTCCGCAGGTCTTTTATCCAAAGGGTTTCCTTTGGCCCGTCATTTACCAATGTATAGGAAGTGCAGTTCTCATAAACAATTGCATGGATCAGCACTGCCTCCTTACAGGATTCTGTCTCATAAACCTTTGGAGTTATTCCTGCCTCCGCAAGCGCCATTTCATAAAGCGCAAGGATCGCATCCCTGTTTTCGGCCAGCTCCAACGGCAGAGGGCAATAAATCACCTTCCCCTTTCCCACAGGATAAACCTTCACTTCATAAACGCCGCCCCGGTAAGTATCTCCGGTCACAGCTGCCTTTAAAAAGTTTTCTGCATCTCCATACTCACAACCCCTGCGAAAGTCCAGTGTAAAAAGCTTTTCCCCGATCCTGAGCTTTTCAAAATTCATAACCTTCCTGACAGCAGGCGTTTCTCCCGTCAGGCTTTCACGGTCTTCATCCACGCCCATGCCCGGATCCGTAATCCGCATACTCATACTTACCATACCGGCCACACGCTCTGCACCCACAAAATGCTCATCCTCATCCACATTCCCGCTGATCAGCACACAGCCTCCTGCCCCTGCATATTCCATAAGCTCCTCAAAGCAATGCTCTCTTATCCGCATCACACCGGGAAGCATGATGAGCGCAGGCTTTCCGATGGCCTTTTCATTTTTTCTGTCAAAGAGATGCTCCGGCATCACGTCGCTCTGCATGCGGAGGCAATTATTTAACAGGAAGATATGGCTCCGCAGAGCCTCCACTGCCTGATTCCCGTAAATAGAATAATGAGAACTGGTAGAATAAAGGGTAAGGATCGGGAATGCGTCCTCCTGCCGCCTTGTCATATAAGGAATTGCCTTATTTTCCGCGGCTATCATTTCCCGGATCAGCGGCATTGCCGGAGTTTCACTTCGGTCGGAACGGTAGGTACCCAGCATATTCTCGCTGAGCTCTTCCTTGTCCGGATTATGGAAGGACTGCCAGATCACCCAATTAGAAAACCCCAAAAAGAGCTTTCTCTCCAGCTTGTGGGCCACTCTCTCATCTGTCAGGGTTTTCCCGCCCCGCATCTGCTCTACCCGATAGATCCCCATTTCCTGGGCGCAGGTAATATGTCCTTTTACCCGATTCAGTAAATATTCCACATAGATGATCGCATCCCTGTTCCACTGATGCCAGCAGACCATATCCAGATTTCCGCTAAGGATCATGTCCTGCTCCTCCGGCACTCTCAGGCTCTCATCTCTTCCCATCATGACCACCATATCAGGAGCCTTTTCCCGCACACAGCTGCGCACCCTTGAGAGCCACCGGTCATAGCTCTGCTGGGCAAACAGCCAGAAATCCGCGGCCATAGCGTATTCCCTGTCTTCCTCCGTCCGGTAAAGAGTGCCTGCATAGCACCGCTCTTTCGGCACATCAACAGAGGCAAAATCCGGAACCCTTACCGCATTTTCCCCCCAGGCCTGGCGAACCTTCGTGATCGTTCCGTATTTTTCCTTCAGCCATTTAATCCAGGCCTTTCTCTCATAGGGATCTCCGGAAGGCCGGATGTTTTTCCACTGCCCTGCATAAGAATAAGAAGGTTCATTGATAATATCCAGCATGACATTGGTATAATTGCCGAACAGTTCTCCAAAAGAACTAACAAGGCACATCACCTTCTTCATATTACGGGGATTATGTATGGCACACAGGCTCTGATCCCAGTCATTGAGGGTTATGATCCCCAGAGTGAACTGCACGGTAAAGCCATACTGCAGGGCACAATAAAAGTATGCCTGAAGCGCGCGCCTGGATTTTTCACAAATGCCTCCGTCTTTTCCGTAAAACTCCACGTTCAGCATCCAGTTACCGGAGCGCAGCACATTAAACCCATCCTTCTGCAAAAGGGACAGATCCTCCCGGCACTGTGCCGGATTAAAATGCAGAAAGCATTTTTGATAAGTATCCGTCACAAAATAGGTGGTGCCATGAATACATACCGGCTTTCCCTCCTGCAGGCAAAAATCCACAGAAAGCTCCTGATCCACTTTCATTCGAGGGAACCGGGACATGTCCTCCAGGATTTTTTCCTCTGAGATCAGATAAAATCCCGTCCTTTTTATCATCTGACATATCCCTCCCAGATAAGCCCGCACCCATACCTCATATTCTCCTTCCTCTGTGACCGGCAGCGCCAGACGGTACCGCTTAGCCCCGATCATCGTTTTACAGGTATAAGCCGCAGCGCTGTCACCTCTTCTTTTTACCTCTATCAGATATTTCGCCTTCCCCTTCCCGGCCAGCGCAATATCATGCAGTTCAAGGCAGACCTCCTCTCCGGGAAAATATCTGGCATAGGTCATCTCAGCTTCAAAGGAAACCTTACCCGCAAATGCCGAGCTACAGATTTCCGACAACAGCTCCCCGGCCCAGGGCTGGGAAAGTATATTTTCTGAAAGTATACCTTCCGAAGGCCGGCTTTCCGGAGGCAGAACTGCCTCTTCCCATGTAAAAAGGTACAATGCGCCCCCCTTTTTGTAAGAAACTCTGACCACAGGCGCTGCGATCATATGCCCGTCTTCATCGAAGAAGCCTGCAAGAGGCAATAAATCTGCATGCCTCTCCATGTCCCGCCCTTCCGTCTTATGGGAAAGAGAGTAAAGCCCGGCATATACTTTTCCAGGATGAACCTCTATGACCTCCTCCTGCTCTTTCTCATAAGGGTTCCAGTTCTGCCTCAGCACCTTAAAAAAGCACTTTCCTGTATGAGGCACTTCCTGAAAGGTATCCCCGATCCCGAACGCCCGTATCCCCTTATGCATATCGGCCAGAGCCGCTTCTCCTGATGGCCGGGAAAAAGGATTGCCTCCAAGCACCACCAAAATCCCGCCTGCCTTCACAAACTCACTTAATTCTTTTTCCGTTCCTTCTTCGTACCGCCCCTCCGTACAATGCAGAACCAGAGAAACATCTTGAAGACTCTTTGATCTCAATCTGGCAGCATTCACTTTACATGCCTCATATCCGGACTGCTCCGCAATGCTCCTTGCCCGCTCCAACAGACCGTTGTTTGTCCTCTCATCATAAACTAATATTACCTGCTTCATTTCCTCACTCCTTTCAAACGCCGCTCCGCTTTGCGTTACGCCTTATTGATCAAACGCCATCCCGCTTCGCGCGATGTCTTATTGACCAAAAAACGGGGAAGTTTTACCTTCCCCGTTTCCAATCACATTATTTCTCGTTTGTAATCTCAGCAACAATTATTCCTGATTTGCGAAGTATTCTTCCATTTCAGCCTTCTGTGCTGCATAGATCTCATTGCCCTGTGCCAGAACTTCCTGAAGTCCTAATGCATCTAACTGCTCAATGTAAGCATCCCAATTGTCAAGACTTTCCGAGCCGGCGATAACGCCCCACAGATACTGATTCTTCTCATCTTCGATATCCGTAGAATGATCGATCCATGTATCAAACTTGGTGATATCCTTCCACTCTACCAGGGAAGCTGCATAATCACGGCTCTCTGCTCCGGACTTGTCAAATAATGCCTGCATCTCAGGTGTGTTGTCAAAGTTACACTCGTCTTTTCTGTTCATCAGGTTATCAAACAGCTTAAGACCGATATTCTGGTTGTTATTCTCGTCACTGTCATTACCGATAATGAAGTTTACACTGCCGTCCTCATCACGCTCCCAGTGCTCACCTTCTACACCAAATCTTCTATGGATGTAGTTCTCCTCGGAACACATATCATCCCAGATTGCATAGGCTCTTTCAGGATCGGAACAGTTCTTTGTGATTCCAAAGAACGCCCAGGCAGAGCTTGTTGCAGGGTCTTCCTGAGGATTTCCGTTCTCGCCCTTAACCATATCGATAGCTACCCACTTTGCATCAGGGTTTGCGGAATAGAATGCGTTCATAGCAGAGGAGTTACCCTTGGTTGTGGTCCATGCGATCCAGCTGTAGGTAACACCGAAGTTAGCCTTAGCCATTTCCTCATCACGGTCAGTATCGGTTGTGATGTTAGGAGTGATATAACCCTTTGCATAAAGATCGGCTACGTCTGCCAGCCACTTCTTTGTATTCTCCTGTGCAGGTCCATATCCAACAGTTCCGTCCTCATTAACACAGAATCTGTCATAATGGGTGTTGCCATAAGCCTGAATGAAAGGCCAGAAGCTTCTGAAGTCATATCCGTCGCCGCCAAGACCGTAGGTATCGTTCTGGCCGTTGCCGTCCGGATCATCCTCGGTAAATGCGCGAAGCACTTCCTTCAGCTCGTCTAAAGTAGTAGGTACTTCAAGCCCAAGATTATCCAGCCAGTCCTGTCTGATCAGCAGACATTCGCAGGAAGGCTCTGCCACATCGCCGGGGATACGGTACATTCCGTCTTCTGCAGCCGTATAAAACATGGTATTAGGATCCATCTTGTTGTAGTAATCTACGATATTGGTATACTTCTTCTGATACTCGCTCACGTCAACCAAAAGGCCCGCATTCTTCCATGCAGTATATTCGGTATCCATGCTCCACCACCAGATGATGTCAGGACGCTCATTGTCATCTGCCATCAATAAGCTGATCTTCTGCTGTCCGTCTGCCCAGCCGGGAAGTACGATCATTTCGATATCAATGTTGTATTTTTCTTCCAACCACTGCTCGATCTGGCTGTCTGTCTGGGTAAAACCAGTCATACATGCAACCTTCAGTGTCATTTTCTCTGACTGATTTAATACATCGATCTTTTCATCGCTGACAGGCGCTGCTGCTTCGCTCCCCGAATCGGATGCTCCTGCATCTGAGGAACCTGCGTCACTTGTCTCACTTCCGGATGTAGAACCGCCATCTGAGGAACCGCTGCCACAGCCAACTAACATACTGGCAGTCATAACAGTAACAAGCGCTGTTGCCAGAAGTCTCTTCACGAGTTTCTTTTTCATTTAAAACCCTCCTTTTAAAATGTTATTATGTTATCGGACACCTTGGTCCGGCAACCACTTATTAAATAAAATCTTCGTACCGGATCAGCCCTTTACGCCGCCGATCATAACGCCCTTCACAAAGTATTTCTGAAGGAAAGGATAAATGATAAGGATCGGTACGGTTGCCACTACCACGGAACCGGCCTTGATGGTCTCTGCCGTCACATTGGAAGAGGCACGTACGTTAACGCCTGCCTGCTGCATGGCCTGCTGGGTATTGGTCAGCATGTTCCTCAGAACGGCCTGCAGTGCCCACTTATCGGTGGAGTTGATGTACAAAACGGTGCTGAAGTAATCGTTCCAGTACATAACCGCATTGAAAAGCACGATAGTTGCGATGGATGCCTTTGAAAGCGGGATGATGATCCGGAAAAAAATGGTCACATCGTTTGCGCCGTCAAGCTTGGCAGATTCTTCAAAGCTGTCAGAGATAGAGGAGAAGAAGCTTCTCATAACAATGACATTATAGGCACTGATAAGTCCCGGCAGGATCAAAGCCCAACGGTTGTCGATCAGCCTCAGGTTCTTCATCAGCAAGTAGCTGGGAACAGTACCGCCATAGAACAGCATGGTGAACAGTACCAGAACCATCAAAACCTTTCCAAAACGAAGGCGGGGCTTTGAAAGCGCATAAGCCATCATAGCTGTCAGCAGCGTACCTCCGAGGGTACCGATCAGGGTTACCCCGATGGCCGTTGCAAAACCGGTCCAGATCATGGGGTTTTTGAAAACCTGACTGTAAGTATCAACATTGAATCCCTTTACATAAAGGAAGATTCCGCCCTTCATGGTTTCGTTCACATCACTCAAGGACATCATCAGTACATGCCAGAAGGGAATGATCATGATGATACTGATCAGAGTAAAAAATGCATAGTTAAATATGGTGAAAACTTTTTCGGGAGTGGATTTTTTGATCGCTGTCCCGGCTGTTTTATTTTTTGCTGCCATAATTTTTCCTCCTCTTACCAGATACTGTCGTTATCCGTCCTCTTTGCAATCTCATTCACTGTGCAGACGAGGATAAATGCAACAATTGATTTGAACATACCTGCCGCCGTACTGAATGAGTAGTCGGCTTTTACAATACCCATTCGGAAAACGTATGTATCAATGATATCTGCCACCTTGTAAACGGTAGGAGTATACAGCATGAAGATCTGATCGAAACCGGCGTTCAAAATGTTACCGGTATTCATGATCAGCATAATGATGATGGTAGGCTTAATGGAAGGAAGGGTAATGTTCAAACACTGCTTCCACTTACCGGCCCCGTCAATCGCCGCCGCCTCATAAAGCTGGGGATCGATGCCGCTGATCGCCGCAAAGTAGATAATGGTTCCCCATCCTACTTCTTTATAAACATCCGATATGATCAGCATTGGAACAAAGAGCTTGGTGTCCGTAAGGACATTTACAGAGCTCCCCGTTAATTTGGAAAGAACCTGTGTGATTGCTCCTGTAGTGGGATCCAACAGGTTCATAACGATACCTGCCATGATAACCCATGATACGAAGTGGGGCAGATACAGGAAGGTCTGCGCCGCTTTTTTAAACTTCATGTTCGTTACCTCATTCAGCATCAACGCCAGAATGACAGGGAACGGGAAACCGATCAGAAGCTTTAAGCCTGCGATCTTGATCGTATTGATGAGTACCGGCACGAAGGAGTTGGTCGTGAACAATCTTACAAAATGTTTCATCCCTACCCATGTACTGGTTTCCGGTGCATACTGGTTGTAATCCATAAATGCGATCCTCAAGCCGAAAATCGGCATATACTTGAAGATTACGAAGAAAACAATGCCAGGGAGCAACAGAAAATACAGCCATCTGTCACGTTTCATATCCTTCCAGATCACTGCAGGGCTGTTAAAGCCTTTTGGTTTTTTCTCTTTACTTGCTGCCATAGGATACCTCACTTTCCTGATTTACATTTATCATGTCTGGAGACATTGTCCAAAGACACCTTTTCTTTTTCTCTCCCCTCCTTAGTTTTTGCACTTTTTTGCACTAAACTTTTTCCGTTTTTGCTTTAATGCATTTTTGTGCTGTCTCTAAAATGATTATTTATATTAAAACACTTTTCCACTATTGAGTCAATATTTTTTGTGCATTCATCCGCCTTTTTGGCATAATAAATAAATAATCTTTTTATAAATGCACTATTTTGCACTATTTTTGTTGATTATTACCAATGCATTTTATGGGTCAAAAAAAGAACCCGAATTTTCATTTTCAGGTTCTTTTCATTTTCTATTTTATTTCTATTTATATACACGTGACCAAACAGATCCGATCTGTCCGTCTCAGCCAGTCTGTCGCCTGCAGGAGGATTTTCGTATGATGATCTCCCCCTGAACAACAATCTTTTCGTATGGTGCATCAGGGAACTGCATCCTTCGCAAAAAGCACTGTACCATCCGCCTTCCCAGCCATTTGGCATCAATATGTACCGTGGTAAAAAAAGGATCAAGCATACCGTCTTCATCGTTATCGAATCCTGTAACCGCCACATCCTCCGGCACGCGAACACCCTTCCTGCGAAGAGCCTGGGTCAGAAACTTGGCGATCATATCATTGGCACATACCACCGCCTCCGGAAGCTCCTTATAGCTCTCTACCACTTTCTCAAAGGCCCGGAGATCATAAAAATTGTTGCTCTTTACATCCGGCAACACAATGCGGGGGTCCGTTTCAATTCCGGCCTGTCTCATTCCCTCCAGATACCCCGTATATCTGTCATGCATAGTTTCGTAAATGCTGCTGGAATCGTTCAAAAACCCGATCCTTCTTATCCCCTGACCGAGCAGATGATGTACAAGCTCGATCGTGGTATTTACCCCTTCCGGCTTCACCACATCCCCGAGTATTTCTTCCTTTGCAGTCTTATGATAATCCCATGCATTCCCCCAGATATCTCTTTTGCTGTATTGTCTCAGATGACAATCCAACATATATACCTGAATGCCTTTTTCTTTAATCTTCTTTAAATATCCCAAACTCAGTATCTTTACACAGAAAACTGCCTGGATCGTCTCATTCAGGCCAACAGGAAGGATATTCTCCCGTTCAGCCTCATCTGTTACCACTGCAACCTGAGTCTGGCAACGATTGCGGCTTGCCTCCTCGGATATCCCGTTAACAATCTTGTCCCAGTAAAGAGCCGCCTCCGGCTTGCGCAGGATCATGATATGGTAGATCGTATCCGCCTTCGGCTCCTCCTCCTTAATCTGTGGGGATATTCTGGGGTAACCGATGCTGTCCGCATATTTCAAAATGATCTCCCGCGTTTTTGGTGCAACTGTGTCATTTCCTTTTAGTGCCATTGATACCGTATTTCTCGAAAACCCAAGCGTTTCGGCAATGTCCTGGATCGTCGTTTTTTTCATCCGGCTCCACCCCTTCCCCTCTCATGCTAAAGTGCCCGGGCAGCCCGTTTCCCCGCAGAAATTTCCTGTGGTACAAAAAAGGCAGGCTTATCTGCTGCCTGCCTTTTTTAACATAGGGATAATCCGCAAAGCGTGCTGTCCATTGTTTGCGCTGCCACATTAACATGAGTATAGCACAACATTGCCCAAATCGCAATAAAACGCATCCGTCAAATGCACGATATTTACTTTGCATTTTTGTGCATTTTTATATAAAATCTTTTCACCCCTCTGTTATTTACCCATAATCTCAAGGTTTTTCCTGATAAGTTCGCACCTCTGCTTCACACAATCGGCTGACCTGTGGGGATCCTCCGGTGTATTAAACAGGTATTCCTCCATCTTATCGATGGTAGTAGTGGCTACATGCATCCTCGTATCACAGGAAGCATAATAAATATAAATATCACCGTTCTCACGGGCAATAGCGCCGTTTGTGAACACTACGTTGGAAACATCTCCCACCCGTTCTTCCCCAAAGGGAACCAGAAATACGCCGGACGGGCTCGCGATCGTCTTAGAAGGATCATTTAAGTCCGTACCGAAAGCATACAAAACGTACCGAAGCCCTGCTGCCGTATTACGCACCCCGTGGGCAATGTGGATCCAACATTTCTTTCCCCGGATCGGCACTGCTCCGGCGCCGTTCTTTGACTCGGTAAGCGTGTGATATATTCTCCTGTTGATGATCTTTTCCTCATCGATCACAGCATGAGCGATATCATCGCAAAGCCCGAATCCGATCCCGCCACCGCTTCCGGTCTCGATAAAACCATCCATAGGCCTTGTATAAAAGGCATACTTTCCATCCACGAATTCCGGATGCAGCACTACATTCCTCTGTTGAGGAGAGCGCAGGGTCTTGAGATTATCAAGGCGTTCCCAGGTCTTTAAGTCCTTTGTCCTCACAATACCCGCCTCTGCCACGGCCGCAGACAGATCCGGATTTTCCTTATCCTTGCTTTCTGAGCAAAATACACCATAGATCCAGCCGTCCTCGTGCTGAGTCAGACGCATATCATAGACATTGGTCTCTTCCGGGCAGGTATCCGGCAAAACCACAGGATAATCCCAGAAATGGAATCCGTCTATCCCGTTATCGCTTTCTGCCACCGCAAAGAAGGATTTTCTGTCATTTCCCTCTACTCTGACGATCAGATGATATTTCCCGTTCAGATAGATTGCTCCGGAATTCATCACAGCATTGATCCCAAGCCGTTCCATAAAGTACGGGTTGGTCTCCTCGTTCAGATCATATCTCCAGTGAACCGGGGCAAATTCCCGGGTAAGCACGGGATAGACATATCTGTCATAAATCCCGTTATAATGCTCACTTTTCTGATTTCTTCTTGAAACAAGCCGTTCCACCTTTGCCTGCTCCACATAATATTGTTTATGCAATCTCTTATCTCCTCTTACATTTCCTGAATCTATTTCCTCACTGCCTTCACAGCCGGCAGCCTCTTCACCGTCCGACTTATCCCTTTACCGGCCGGCTTCCTCAAAGCGCCTGATCACCTCAAAACACATTCTTCCGTTGTGATAAGGGCATTTCCATGGCTCTACTATGGGTTTTTCTATGGGATGTCGATCCTGATCCAGCGACCAGTACCACTCGGAGCCTTCCCGCGGATCCACCAGATAAGCCTTGATAAACTCCCAGATATCCTCCGCTGCCTTTTGGTATTCCTCATGCTCCGGTACCTTCTGATAACCGTTCAAAAATCCTACCACAGCCTCCGCCTGCACCCACCAGACCCTGGTGGTATCGTTATTCCCGTTCTCCGCCTCATTCATCAGGGAATGGTCTGCATAAGCCCTGTGATAAATGTTGTCAACAATTGTTCTTGTGATGGGAGAAATCTTTTCTGTATATACAGAATCCCCCAAAACCTCCAGCGCCCTGTCGATCAGCCAGGAGGCCTCAATGTCATGGCCATAGGAATAAAGATCGATCAGGCTGTGCCATGTGCGGTCAAAAAAGACCTCCTGACGCCCGGCCTCCCTGTTATAGACCTTCGTCTCCACCAGATCCAGCATATAACGGATAGCCCGCGCCACTCGTTCTTTCAACGATATTCCATCCGCTTCCCGGCCTTCTGCCTCCTGACCTTCCACTCCGCCTGACGCTCCACCATTTTCCTGATCCAGCACACGATACAGCTCTGTATAAGCCTCCAGCACATGGAGCAAGGTATTCATGGTCTTTTCCGCCATCACGCCGTTTTCTGAAAGCTTATCATTGTCCTCCGGTTCAAACCGGACATTAAAAGCTTCGAGATAACCATATTCGTCCTTGCACTTTGTCTCGATCAGTTCAAACAGCTCCTTTGCCAACGCCAGAGCCTCCTCATCCTTATTGGCATCATAATAGGAAGAAAGCGCATAGATTGCAAAGGCCTGGTTGTAGGTATGCTTGGTGGTGTCCTCCGGCTTCCCGTCATAGGTCAGCGACCAGTATACACCTCCGTTTTCCCTGTCTAAGCAATGTTCCTTCAGGAACAGGTAGGCATGCCTTGCATAGGGAAGTATCTTTTCATCCCTCAAAGTAAGATATGCATTAGAGAAAAACCAAAGGATCCGACTGTTCAGGATACAGCCCTTCGCCGCTTCCTTATCCAGCCCCAGGTCATAGCCCATGTATCCGTAAAAACCGCCGTACTCCTCATCCTTAAGGCCCTGCCAGAAGGGAAGAAGTACTTTCCTGGCATGTTCCCTCATTTCGTTTGCAAGTGTCTTCACTACAATATCCCTGCCCTTTCCATAGCCCGCAGGCTCATAGCTTATATTAGCGCCTTCCGATTTCTGAATCTGACTCTCTTACCACACTATGAGTCTTAATATAATCAACGACCTCATCCACCTGGGTGAAGGCCAGCCCCACATAAGTGTCCGCACAGCCATAATAGATCGCGATCCTTCCTGTCTCATCATCTTGCATCGTTGCACAGGGGAATGCCACGTTGGGAACAAATCCTCTTTCCTCATACCACTCCTCCGGCGTAAGCAGGAAATTCTCACAACGGTACTTCACGATAGAGGGATTGTCAATATCCAGGATCGCGCCGCCGATACTGTAAACAAATCCATTACAGGTACCAGTCACTCCATGATAAAACAGAAGCCATCCTTCACTGGTCTCAATAGGCGCCGCGCCTCCGCCGATCTTCACACTCTCCCACCATTCACTGCTCTTGCCCATTACATGACGGTGCTTTCCCCAGTAAACAAGATCCGGGCTTTCGGAAAGGAAAATATCCCCGAACGGCGTGTGACCGCTGTCGCTGGGACGGGAAAGCATCAGGAAGTTTCCGTTCACCTTTCTGGGGAAGAGAACTGCGTTCCTGTTAAAGGGCAGGAAAGGATTTTCCACCCTGGTAAAGCTTTTGAAATCTGTAGTCTTTGCAAGACCGATGGACGCCCCGTAGAAATCCTGGCACCACATGATATAATAGGTGTCCTCCACCTTCACAAGCCGGGGATCATAGGCATAAATTGGCATAAAATCATTTCCGTCCTCATCCTTAAAGGGGATCTTCTCCTCATCAAACTCCCAGTGGATGGCGTCCTGGCTCCTCCCAAGATAAATATAAGGAATCCCGTTGGTCTGCTCCCCCCGGAACACACCGATAAAGCCATCCTCATAGGGCATTACCGCACTGTTAAATATCCTTGCAACGCCCTTTACCGGATTGCGTCCGATAATGGGATTTTCACTGTACCTCCATACCGGAGCCCCCTGTAAATTCTCCGGCTTCTCCTGCCACGGTACCTTTGGTGTTGTGATCCCATAAATTTTTACTTTGCTCATGATACCTTCTCCTTTCTTGCCTTACGCTTCCACCGCCCAGGCTCTCTGCCGCAGACGGTTAAATGTTTTGTTAATTAACGATATCATTTCGAATTAAGTTAATCAATATATTTCAAATATTTTAACTAAATTTATATTACAAACACTTATTATCAAACATCGCCATGCTTCGGAAGTCGGCTGATCAAACACGGACTGCATGCTCTGCGGGCCAACTTATTGTAAAAAAGAAGCCGGCCACCGCCGACTCCCCAAAATATCTGCCTCCTTCTGAAGGAACTCTTTATTCAACCCGCGGCCCACGAAGCGTGACAGCGTTTGATCCTCTTCCGGCAACAGTTTTTCTGTATATAATTTTTCCGGTTACGATCTGGATCCCTTCCGTGTATTTCTTTCCGTTTATTTTTTTGAGCAGAGACTTCACACACCGCTCCGCCATCTGATCCATATCCACCCGGTAAGTGGTGATCCTGTCATTGTTCATGCCCTGGGGCAGGAAATCATCCACCCCCACAACGGAAATATCCTCCGGCACCCGACATCCTTTTGCCTCCAGACTCCGTATCAGGATATCTGCCGTATAATCACAATTACAGACAAACGCGTCCATTCCTTCCCACTGAACCGGAAGCTCTTTGAACAGATTTCCCCTTTCATTCCGGTCCGGGGTTTCCCAGGAATCCTCGTAGGCAATCCCGCTCTCCCGAAGCGCCTTGCGGTACCCCCAGTACCTGTCCGCAATACTGCTTGTGACATCCACACTTCCCACAAAGCCAATCTTTCTGTGTCCCTGCCTGATCAGATAATTGGTTAAAAGATACGTCCCGTAATACCCATCCGAAATTACCGTATCAAAGGTAACCAACGGAATATAAGTATCCAGAAAAATGACCGGAAGCTTCTCCTGGCTGATCATAAATTCTATATATTCTTTTCTCATCTGTCCAAGCAGGATCAGGCCATCCACCTTTCCATCCTGCATCACTCTCGGCATCGTCAGGCTTCTCTCATCCTCCGGCGTCATGATCTCCAACATCCCAAAATATTCACTTTTATATAAAGCCTTTACCACCTTTTCGTGAAGCTGCCCGTAGAAGGAAAGAGAGTAACCATAATACTGCTCTGGAATGATGATACCGATATTTCCCGTCCTGCTGATCGCTTCAGCCCTGGCCGCACCACTGACATAGCCCATTTCATCCGCAAGCAGCTTGATCCTTTCCCGTAGCTTATCACTGACGCCGGGTTTATCCGCCAGCGCCTTGTAAACCGCCACATTACTGACGCCTACCTTTTCTGCAATATCTGCCAGTGTTACATTTTTTGCCATGATCTGCTCCGTTTTTATATACCGTTTCTTTCTATCAGCCCTTCAATACCTCTATTTCACTTTTCCTCTTCGAGGAAAAAATAATTTTCAATCTCATTGTCCCCAAGCGCACTGACCACAGAACGGGGATTGTATATTTTTTCTCCGGACATAGTGTGATAACCATCATACCAAAGTCTTAAATCTTCACGTCTTATCGTTGGCATCTCTGTACTGGAGTGATAGCGTTCAAACAGCACATCGACTTCCCTGTCATTAAACCCAAAATACTCGCTGTATTTTTCTCTGGTGGCCATTGTGTACTCCAGAAACATATTCAAAGCAGACCCACTGGAATATTTGGCAATCGGCAAAATTCCCGTCATATAGGCCAAAGCAACATAGGGCTTATCCTTCAACAGGCTTCTCAAAAACTCGATGTAGGCCGCCTTATCCCCTTCGGTTACAAAATCGCGCTGAAAAATATAATCCCATTCATCCAGAATAAAAATAAAACGCAGCTCCTCATTTTCAACATAAATATCCGTCAAAATATCCCAAACTGCATTGTTTACGTCAATCTCCACATTTGGATAAGCCATCTTTAAATCCTTGATCAGCCTGCTCTCAATCCGGTTAATATACTGCTCATAGGTTTTGCAGTGCTTTGGCACTTCATTAAAAGAAATATGAATTACATTATATTGATTGACATATTGCCTGTAGAACTCATATCGGGAAATAGCCAGTCTGTCAAACACAGAAGATGCATCGCATCCCCTGGAAAAAAAAGAAGCAATCAGGTTGGCCATCACCGTTTTCCAATCCGGGTCTTATCTACAAAGTAAGGCTTTGCCGTTTCACTTTTATATAAGGTATATGCTGCAGAACTGTTTAAGTATACTCCCATGCCTTACTTCTCCCTTCCTATTCCAGTTCATCAATCAACGGCACGTCCTCCGTAAAGGTTTCCTCCCTGGTCAGCAGAAGAAGCTATGGTGCCCTTGTCACATTAAAAAAAGTATATATGAAATGACAGGCGTTTTCAACAGGGGAAAAATCAAATGGGCCAAAAACTTTTCACTTCCGTTCTTCGTGAACTGCCCTTATTTTACCTAAAATATAATTGATACATTCCTCGCACCATGTTAAAATACGCTCCGTAATACGACTATGTGAAAATTGATGATGAATTGGAAGTAAGAAATACGAAGCACTGGCCATACAAGTAAAAGAAAGGTACATCCATGACAAATTTCAACCAACCTTCAACCACAGAGCTGAAATCTCAATACTCTTTCTTCACCAATGAATACACCCTGACCAAGGAAATGTGCGCAGAGATGGAACTTTCAAAAATGGACATCGGAATCGCCTTTTTACTTCTCGTAAGTATAATGGCAATCCTTGCAAATATTCAGATATTTCTTAGAAATCCCTCTGAAACTCTTGGCCTGTTCTCTGAATATTTTTCTTCTCCCTCCCCTGACACCGTCCTTGCTATGTCAGGATTCACTGGTATTTTTACCGGTTTATCAGTCCCTGTGGCTATGGTATTTTTCATAAAGGCATTTCCAAAGTTACTGGGAGAAAAGCGCTTTAACGAACAACTAAACCTTGTCCCCAGTGAAAACCGGAAAGTAAATTTTTATGACCATTATGTAGAGGTCAAAGGAAAGTTCAGCAAAAAACTCCCCTATAATGAATTGCAACGGACAGGGGAAACTCGCAATCTATACCTTCTCTTTTTTACGGAAAGAAGAATCCTGCTCCTTCCCAAAAATCGCTTTTGCAAAGGCACGTTAGCCGAGGTGAAAGCTTTTGTCAGGGAGCGCAGGACTCTCAATTCAAAAATCTATGGAGTGGTAAGATGGCTTCCGGTCGTATTGTGTAATTTATTGTTTATCTGGACCTTTTGTGCGGATCTGTAATCTCACCCCGTATAATACTGAGCCTGGGCGTGCCAGAGCTCATAATACTTGCCCCGTGCCTCTGCAAGCAGCTCCTCATGAGTTCCCTGCTGGATCACCTGTCCCTTATGAAACACCAAAATCTCATCACAGAACTTGCAGGAGGAAAGGCGGTGGCTGATATAAATGGCTGTCTTATCCCCTACAATATCGTTAAATTTACTATATATTTCTGCCTCCGCCACAGGATCTAAGGCCGCTGTGGGCTCATCCAAAATGATAAAAGGCGCATCTCTGTAAAGCGCTCTTGCAATAGCGATCTTCTGGGCTTCTCCCCCGGAAACCTCCACCCCATCCTTCACATAGTCTTTATAAAGCATGGTGTCCAGCCCTTCCGGCATGGCGCCAAGCCGCTCCCCAAAGCCGGCGTCCATCAGAGCCTTCTTTACTCTGTCTGCATCATATTCCTGTGCTCCCGCCACATTGTTCCCCAAGGGCTGGGCCAGAAGCTGAAAATCCTGGAACACCACCGCAAACACGTCCATATAATCCCGGTAATCGTATTTGCGGATATCGATACCGTTCAATAAGATTTGTCCCTCCTGGGGATCATAAAGCCTGCAGAGGAGCTTGATAAAAGTGGTCTTGCCGCTTCCGTTTTCGCCTACCACCGCCATTTTCTTTCCTATCTTAAATTTCATGTTCACATGGCGCAGCGCCCAGGTCTCTGTCCCCGGATAGTGAAAAGAAACGTCCCGAAACTCCACCTCATATTCCCGATCCGCCCTTTTCTCAGTGGAAAGACTCCCCTGATACATGGCGTTGGGAATATCCAGGAATTCATAAATCGTACGCATAAAAGCGGTATTACTTTTCAGACGTCCTGCTGTCTGGATCAGAAGGGATATATTTTGGCTGAGAGCCGTGACCGCTCCCACATACTGGGTAACAGAGCCTATCCCGAAAGCGCCGGCCCAGGCTTTCAGACAGACAAACACGTAGACTGCTCCTGTCATAACAGAACTTATGCTGGCACCCAATGCCGCCCAGGCACCCACAACCCCTCTTGCATAAGCTGCCATAGGCCCTTTTGTGCCGAATCCACCATCTGACCCCATATAATGACGTGCAATTACCTGCTGGTCATACATCCTGATATCCATTGACCTGGAGCGATCCCCATACAGAAACCCAAACGCGCTGAAAAGTCGGTTAAAGAATTTGCTCTCTTCCGAGGAGCGCGTCCAATATTCTATAGCTTTATTGTTGCACAAGGGGCTGATCCAGGTGACCAAACCCAATGCCGCCACAATCCCAAGAATAAATACAGGATGATTCAAAACCGTTAAGCTTCCTCCGCTCTTTGGCACGGGCAGTGTAAAAAGACTCACCGTCAGCGCAATGGCGCCCAGAATACCGAACACGCCCCGGGTCAGTTCCGCAAAGCCCGGAAGAAGAACGCCCAGCCCCCAACCTCCCCATCTGCCGTTTTGCTCAATCTGTGACAGAAGATCATGGCTTTCCGTCTTATCCACATCAGCAAAATCCATAGACAGCATCTTATCTGTAAAGACACGCTCCTTCCTCACATCATATTTACATTTCATAAATTCCTTCAGACGGAGCACCCCACCGGTAAGAAGGGTTAATACAGCAACGCTGAAAAGCTCGGCCAGTACAAGCGTCTGAAGCGTCCCCGGCCTCCTGGATCCTGCCAGCTCGTTGATGATCCGGGCGGAAAGAAAAATGGTTACATAAGGGGTAAGGGCGCTAAGTGCCGAATGGATCGCCGTAACCGTAAAGATCCCCGGACAGCCCCTGCCCATTTCCCGGAACGCCCAGTAATGAACCTTAAACGTCTCCTTCCAGGTAATTTTTGCCTCACCATCTGCCTTACTATGAATTGACCGCTTCGCCATCAAACTCCCTCCCTTCCTGATAATAGCGGGCCTGAACCTCAAACAGTCCGGCATAGTCCCCCTGCCGCCCAAGCAGCTCTTCATGGGTTCCCACCTCCGCAATCCTGCCGTCCTTCAAAAAGATGATCCGATCGCAAAAGCGGGTGGACGCCAGCCTGTGAGAGATAAACACTGCAGACTTTCCTTTGGTCATCTCATTATATTTCCTATAAATATCCTGCTCCGCTATGGGGTCAAGAGCCGCTGTAGGCTCATCCAAAAACAAAAACGGTCCGTCCTTATACAGCGCCCTTGCCAGCAGCAGCCGCTGGTTCTGGCCGCCGGAAAGCAACACACCATCCTCATATACCAGTTTTCCAACAGGGGTTTCCATACCCTTCGGCAACTCCGCAAGCCACTCTGCAAGTCCTGCTTCTTCAAGGCAAGCCTTAACTCGTTCCCTGTCAATCTCCGATACAGACTGAGCCACCGTATGGGCCACGGTAACATCTAACAGGGAATATTCCTGAAACACTGCGGAAAACAGCCTGTAATATTCCCTTCGGTCAAACTCCCTGATGTCAATGCCGTTTAGCAGAATGCGCCCTTCATCGGGATCATAAAGCCCGCACAGCAGCTTAACCAGAGTGGTTTTGCCTGCGCCGTTCAAACCCACGATCGCCAGCTTTTCCCCTGGCGAAAGGGTGAGATTCAGTTTGCTGATAATTTCCTTCTCCGTTCCCGGGTAACGGAAGGTTACATTTTCCATTTTCAGTTCATAGCGCTCCGCCTGGGGAATCCCAATCCCTCCCTCAAACCGGAAGGGCTCCGGCAGGTTCAGATACTCCTGAACGGCGGAAATATCAAGGCTCTCCTTATACATCGTTGTACATTCCCCCAGAATCCCTGTGATCCAGGCGGAAAACCCTGTAAATGCAGAAAAATAAAGCAAAAAGCCTGAGGCCGAGATCTCCCCTGCCAGCACAAGGCGGATCAGATATCCATACGCAATCCCATTTCTCAAAAGGCCAAGCACCACATCCGCCACACAGGACCAGATATAAATCTTCTCTCTCTTTGAGACAAATGCCACATACAGCTTTTGTATACTCTCATACACAGAATCCAGCCAGGGGGCAAGGCCAAAGATCCGAATATCCTTTGCCAGGGTTATAGACTCTGTTTTTTGCTGGATATACCGCATTTTCCGCCAGTATTCTGCCTCCTCCTCTCTGTGCCGGTAGCCCCATCCGTTGATGCGGTTGCTGATAAAAAATCCCGCTGACGCCGTGAGCGTCACCGCCAGTATCAGCAGCAGCTCCGTCCTTGCCAGCAGAAGCAGATAGGCGCCGAATCCCGCAATATTCACCAGCAAAAGCGATAATGTCGTCCAGATGTGTTCTGTCGCCATATCATTGCTGCCACATGCCATCATTGCTTTCTCCTGAAGCTTTAGTATTCCCGGATCGCCACTGTTAGGATAGGATGTGGTACACGCCTTGTCATTGATATCCATGACGATGGCGGTTCGCACCTCAATCCTTCCGTACAGAGTATTCTCGTTCACATAGCCCAAAATACCATTCAGTATGATCAACACCAGCGTAAAAAACAGGATCGTGCCGAGAAGCTCCGAAAGGGGCGCCTTCTGCTCCACTTTTCCAAGAACCACCGGGGCTATAAAAAGCTGCGCTATGTTGATCCCCAAAGTAAGCCCCACAGATACAAATATCATCCATATAACACTTCTGACATGCCGCCAGGCCATCCGGATCATGAAGCCCACATTCTGCCAGACGTTGTATTTGGGTTTTTCCTTTCCGTTCACTCTTTTCACCTCCAAATATGATCTTTCTTCATCTTAACAGACAAATTCACCCCTGAGAAAATTCAGGGGTGAATTGTTCAATTCAAGGGATGAATTGTAGCAATATTATCTGTTATGTTCCCTTTCCGCCCGCAGCCTTCCTTCCACTGCATCTGAAAGCTGTGTGCCGCCCGCCATCTGCGGGATCAGTATTTCCGTGGTAAACGCCCCGTCCTCGCTGGCACGTTTCAGATATCCGTTTAAGCGTTCCACAATATTATCGATCCTTACCAGCCCAAATCCATGCCCTTCTCCCTTGGTGGTCCGAAACCGTTTCCCCACCTTTGGCTGTTTCCTGACTGCGGTAAAGTTGGTAAAAGAAATATAAAGCTGGGAACCTTTCATATCCATATACACCCGTATCAGCCGTTCCTCCTCCGGCAGCGCCAGACTTGCCTCTATGGCGTTGTCAAAAAGATTACCAATGATACAGCACAGATCCAGCTCCGACATGGTAAGCCTTACCGGTATACTGGCATCCACACGGACGGTAATGTTTCTCGACTTTGCCAGGGAGATCTTACTGTTCAATATAGCGTCAGCCATAGGATTTCCCGTCTTTATTGCAGTATCCACCGTATTTAAATCCGTATCCAGCTCGTCCAGGTAGGCTTTGATGCCATCCATATCATCGTTTACCGCCAGAGCCTTCATCATCTGGATATGATTGCGGTAATCATGCCGCCATCCCCGGATCTGCCGGTACATATTTTCCACTTCCCTGTAGTGAGTCTCGATCAGCTCTTTCTGGTAGGCAGCAATCTGCCGGTCTATTCTTTTGGATAAAATTCCCATGCTTATACCCCCGTATACCGCAGATTTCGTTGTGGTATTGTGCCAAAAAAAGAAAACCACAGGGCATTCGACCTCCGTATCGCTGATACAGTCCGGGTATTCCCTGTGTTTTTCCTCTCATCCTGACCAGGCCTGCCCTTCTTAATCCATGGCATAACCATAGATTACTAAGACGCATTTACACTACTAATAAATCAGGTTCAGGAATCGGCTGTCCATCTTCAAATGCCGTTTCAATCCACAATTCTTTCGCAATTTCAATTTCCGCTAATGCTTGTTCCTTCGTATTACCATGTGCCATGCATCCAGGTAATTCAGGAACACTTGCCACATAAATTTTATCTATAGGATCATATTTTATAAAAATAGAATATTCAGCCATTCGAATCCTCCTCATAAACCATGTCTTTCAATGATATGCCTTAATTGCTTTACCTGATAATCTTTTGCTTTTGCCCCGTCTCTTTGTATTGTCATACGTTCGTTGATTTCATCATGATAAAATGACATGTGGGAACCTTTTTGCCCCTTAAAAGTAAATCCTAAATCAATAATAAGATTATGAAAATCATTAAAGCGGATATTATTATCACTTTTTCCGCTCATTACCATATCATATGTATTATTCGCTATTCTAATTCACTCCTTTGCATGGAATTATTATATCAAAATCCCTTATTTTTTCAAGCGATCTCCCGCAAACAGATACAACCCAAAAAGCATCAGAAAATTTCTATTCCTTCATCCGTATAATTGCCTGATTGACCTTCTCATAAGCCCCTCTGGGCAGAGGTATTACCGATCCGTCATTCAAATAAATATCCTTTTTCGTCACCTTACAGATACAGGACAGATTCACCATGGCCGAACGCCCCACCCGGCAGAATCTCTCATCTGCTGCCAGCAGCTCTGCCAGTTCTCCCAACGTCTTTCTGACAACATAGTCTTCCTTTCCGTGGATCGTGACATAATTGCCCTGCACATCGATATAGCGGATCTCATATACAGGAACGCGGATCAGCTCTCCTCCGTTTTCCAGATTCAGGACTTTTTCATTTCTATGCAGCTTTTCTGCCGCTCTGTCAAGGACAGCAAACAGCTTTTCTTCCTTCACAGGCTTCAGCAGATAATGAAGCGCTTCCACCTCATAGCCTTCGGAAATATAGTCGGAGTATCCTGTCACAAATACGATCTGTATCGTGTCATTTTCACGGCGCAGCTTTCTGGCCATGGCAACGCCGTCCATAGCCTCCATTTCAATATCCAGCAGTAATATCTGAAAATCCTTTTCCTCTGCGTACTGAAACAAAAAGCTTTCCGCAGAGGGGAATGCTGAAAGCTGCAACTGATGCCCCGCCCTCTCTGCCCACTGCCGGGCCAAAGCAGATAAGTGATCTCTGTCTGTCTCTGCGTCATCACAAATGGCTATTTTGTATTTCATGGCTTCTCATCCTATTCTTCGTCTCTGTCATTTGCCTGCAGCTCCAGCAACCCATACTCATACAACACCTTAAGCTCAAACAGTCTCTGTTCTTCTCCAAACTGGATCACTACCTTGTCCCCCTGTATCCTGACGATAACGCCTTCTCCCAGTTTCTTATGCCGTACGACCAGCCCCTCACCTATAGCATCCAGAAATTCTCTGAATCCGTCCCGGGAAAGGGGTCTTTTTTTGATCGCATATATCTGGGCCAGTGCGGCTGCATTTCTTTGCGGATTTGATGCTTGCTGCCTATGATCAGTTACAGGCCTGGATCCTGTTTTTTCTTTGCAGGTCAGTTCTCTGCAAAAAGAAGATTTCTGACTCAGTTTAAAAACGGACAGCCTGTTTCTGGCACGGGTAATTCCCACATAAAAAAGACGGCGTTCCTCTTCATATGCTTCCCGCTCCTTTTGATCCATTGCCTTAAGATTCTTCGGGACATTTTCGGGGAACACGCCGTCAACCACATCCAACAGATAGACTGCATCGTACTCTAATCCCTTACTGGAATGGATTGTGGAAAGGATCACCGGCGATGCATTTCCTCTGTCACGCCGCTCCCCGGTCCCCTGTTCTTTTTCATTCATGATCAATTGCAGTTCATCCAGCCGCTCTACCAACCGCAAAGGCGAATTTTCATTTTGAGCAATGGCTTTTAGTATAAAAATCTTTCCATCGCCTGTCCCCACCCGCTCCAAATAACTGCCATATCCCATGTTATCTACAATCTGGCCGACCGCCCTGTCCGCCTGCTGCTGCAGCATGCTCCTTAACTGTGCTCTTATCATTTTACAGCTCTGCACTGTCCGCGCCGGAAGCTGCCCATAGTCTATGGCTGCCTCCAAAACTTCTCTGTCTTCATTCCTGCTGATCTCACAAATGCGGAGGGCATCCTGCTTGCTGATATAAGTAGAGATCTTATAATAAATCTGGAGAAATAACTCCGTATCCTTTGGATTTAAGGCAAAGCAGATAATATTCCGGATATCCTGAACGATCCGGTGCGTAAAAAAGGTCAGCTCCCCATTGTGGAGCCGATAGGAAATCCCCTTTCGCTCCAGCAGATCTACCAAAGGCAACACGCTCTCATTATTCCTGTAAAGCACTGCGGTCTGCTCTCCGCACTCTTCTGCTATCCTAGCGAGGTACTGATACTGGTCACTCCGGTTTTTCAATACGATTGTCTGTATCTCGGTTTCGGCTTCCCTGGCGGACGTCATATGCTTTTCATGACGTAAACTATTTTTTTGGATAAACCTGTCCGCCGCCCTCACAATTTCCCCATCGGACCGGAAATTTACCTCCATAAGCAATACCCTGGCACCCGGATGGTTTTTCTCGAAAGATAAAAGAGCCTCCGGATAGGCCGCACGAAAACCGTAAATGCTTTGATCCTCATCTCCCACCATAAACAGATTATCACGCTCTCCTGCCAGTAGACGGATAATTTCATGCTGGATCCTGGAGGTATCCTGCGCCTCATCCACACAAATATACTCATATTTATTCTGAAAATACTGCAGTGTTTCAGGACTTTTTCTTAGAATGTTACGGGCATACACCATCTGATCATCATAGTCCATCCATCCCCTGCTTTGCAGCTCACTGCTATATATTTTGTAAATCTCTGATATTTTAACCCCTGCCTCTTCGTCCAGCTGTTTGATCTCATCACCGGTGAGCATCATATTCTTGATATAGGTGATCATCGTGCGGACACCTTTCAGGTCGCCTTCTGTGGCATAGCTCCCCTGTGTCATACGATAAATATCTGCGAGGATTTTTGAAGTACCTTCATTTTCCGTCACAAGAGAAAAGGGAGTTTTTCCTATTCGATTTCCATAATACCGGATCACCCTGGCACAGATTCCGTTGATCGTCCGAAATTCCAGACGCCCTTTCAATTCATCGCCAAAAACAGCGCCAAACCGCTCCGCCATATCCCTGGCTGCCGCCACTGTATAAGTCACTGTCAAAATCTTTTCGGATGCGATTCCGGCACAGTGAGTCATATATCCCAGCCTTGTTACCAGAACAGTGGTCTTGCCGCTTCCGGGAACCGCAAGAAGAAGAACCGGCCCCTCTACGGCACAGACAGCCTTCCATTGCTGCTGATTAAGGTGAATATGAAATTTGTCTTTAAATTGTTCACATGTTATGCTCATTTTTCCAAAGCCATCTCATCCGACACAACCTTACAGCGCTTTTTATAGCACGCAATACCATATCTGTAAATCGTTTTCATACCGTCCTTAACAAGTACTTCCTCATAATTCTTATCCTTAATCTGCTGCATCGCCTCTCTGCAGCCTTCATCAAGCGCGGCATCTTCAGCGTATTTTAATTCTATGACGATTCCAATCTCTTTATTTTCAATTTCTACGGTGATATCACTATATCCTTCCCCTGCCTCGGCATTAGACATAACGACCCACTCCTCCATATTCCCAAAAAGCCCCAGCAGAATCCCATGATAGAAATTTTCCTTCATATTCTTTCGGGAATTGGTATCACGGATACTTATGGTTTTTCTCAAATAAGCATTAAACCCCTCCTCAATAGCAGGTACATCGTTTTCCTGAAATGCCTTGCAAAAGCTTGCAAGCTGTCCTGTATTGCTCTTAATCTCATCTTTAAACCATTCCCGGATCTGTTCCACATAAATCCAACGTATTTCTTTATTTGGGATCACAAGCTCTGTCAGCTCACCATCCGCTCTGCCCCGCTGTGTCAGATAACCTGTTGTAAAAAGTATGCTCCATAAATTATCAAAGTCAGCGTCCAAATCCCGATAAGTCAGTTCCTGCCGTAATTTCTTTTTAATACTGCCCCCTGCGATCAACTCTTCAATTTCTTTTCGATCTGCTGCACTTGCCCTGCTTATAAATCTTCTGATAATATCATTACTGCTTGTATTTACCCAATAATTCTGCGGCTCTGTGACACTTCCGTCACACAAAGCTCCGCAATAGTTAATGACATCCCATGGACAGTAGATCTCCTGATTTCCAAACCGATAACCATCATACCATTCCTTTATAGAATTGTACCGCTCTGTAAATCCATAATGATCAAGAATTTCCACAACTTCCCTGTCAGTAAAACCAAAGAACTCCCGATAACGTACATCCTTTACCGTATATACATTAAAATTATTCAGTCCTGTAAAAATACTCTCTTTGGACACTCTCAGACACCCTGTAAGCACTGCAAAGTGCAGGCTGTCGTTTGTTTTAAGTACACTGCCAAACAGGATTCTGATCAGATCCGCCATGGCATCATAATACCCCGCCTGATATGCTTTATCAAGCGGTACATCATATTCATCAATCAATACGATCGTATTTTGCCCGTAATGCTTCTGCAAAAGCTGTGATAAGGTCTGCAGGCTATCCTTTAAAAGCTCATCCGCCATGGTAAAGGCGCCCTCCTCATTTACATTAACAAGCGCCTTATATTGCCGTCGTTCAACCTCTGTCAGACTGTCGCTTTGTGCCAAAAACGGAAACCTCTGAGCTTCCTTCCCGATAATTCTGCGAAGCATGCTTTTTGCATCTGCAAAGTTATCTCCTGTCACTTCCTTCAGGCTGATAAAAATAACCGGATACTTGCCCATATGTTTACTGCAGAGTTCTTTTTCCTTAGAAATATCCAATCCTTCAAAAATCGTACTGTCACACCCGAATTCAAAGAAACATTTCAGCATGCTCATATTCAGGGTTTTTCCAAATCGCCTTGGACGTGTAAAGAGCTTTACCTTTCCCCAGTTCTCCAAAAGCGTTTTGATAAAGCCTGTTTTATCCACATAGTAAAACCCCATGGTACGCATTTCTCGAAAATTCTCTATGCCAATGGGAAATTCCTTTTTTTTCGTCATGCCGTCACCTCCGCAAGTCGACTTATTGAGCAAGGTTTATTGCAAACAGTATACCACGTAAAACCGTCACATGAAACAGGATTTTCGTATCAGCGCTTCTGTGCCTTCTGTAAGCTCCGTCAAAAAGGAAATCATCTCCTGATCACTTCCCCATACCTCCGTCAGAAAAGTAAATGCCGCTTCCCGCATTGCCTGCATTTCTTTGGTCTGTTTTTCATGCTTTTTTACTTCCCGTTCAAACAGCCTTTTGATCTTGTCAAAATCCTTTTTGGAATCTTCAGCCGCCGGCATTTTCTGATATTCTTCCAGCAGGCGTATTGCCATGAGATATTCTTTCTTTTCTCCGGCCATAATATTGTTTGCTGCCAGCCTTTTCCGTAATTGCTGTTTCAATTCGCGGGTCTGTTCCTCCAACAGGATCAATGGCGATACTTTACTATCTTTGAAAAGGTTCTTAATGCTGTCCAATGCCCCGGCCGCCATCTGCAGGCTGTGTTCCCGTCTGAGAGCCCCTCGAAATTCCCCGTTTAACCTCTCAAGCAACATTCCCCAAAGAGCGAACCTCTCATCCATTCTTACTTTCTGCAATCTCCCGGCGATTTCTTCACTGTATTTTCCGGACAGAATAGCCTCAATCTGATACTCCGAACGATACTTTCGGTATAATTCATAATAGATTTCAAACCTTCCGGCTATTTCCGTGTCCGTTATATACTGCCCGATCAGCCGTCTGTCTATGGGAAACCCTTTCTTTTCATAAAGCCTCATGGCGTCCGAGAGATCCTCCCAGCCTCTTGCCGTCACATACTGCATCCCGTCCACCGATGAGCGGACGGAGTAAAACCACTGCCGGTTAATCTCAAGGAACGTGATAACCGCTGCATGGATCCCCTGTCTGTATGCATATTCTTTCCAGACGGAAAAATCCTCTGTCACATCGATCCGCTTTAAACGATCCAGAGTTGCCACATCAAATTCCTTCGCCGATCTGTTATAACGGGACGGATTTCCTGCCGTTACCACTACCCATCCCTCCGGCAGAGACTGGTTTCCAAATCTCTTGTACTGTAAAAATAACAGCACGGCCGGTGCCAGCGCTTCGGAGACACAGTTGATCTCATCCAGAAAGAGAATCCCTTCCTTTTTGCCGGACTCCTCCATCACCCGATAAACAGCCGTTATGATCTCGCCCATGGTATATTCCGATACCAGCGCCTGCTTTCCGCTATAGTCTCTTTCCTCTATCACCGGCAGCCCCAGTGCGCTCTGTCTGGTATGATGTGTCATGGAACAGGATACCAGCGCAATATCCAGCTCCGAAGCAATCTGCCGTACGATCACCGTCTTCCCAATGCCGGGTGCCCCTACCATGAATACAGGACGCTGTCTGGATACCGGTATCATGTATTCCCCAAATTCATTTTTGTCCAGATAAATCTCTATGGATCTTTTGATTTCTTCTTTTGCTTCTTTGATATTCATTCCCGCTATCTTCCTTTCCCGCAGTCAGCGAATTTATGTGTCAGCGCCCCTTTTGCATTAGATACCCTTCTATATATTTATCAGTATATTAAATTATACTAAACAAAAGAGTTGTTTTCAACCAAAAACTATAATAAAATATATTTATCAGTTAACATCCGCAACATAAGCTGAGGTAAGATAATGGAACAATATGATTTTGAAAAAATCGGAATGGAATTGAAACGTCTCAGAACAGAACATGCCTGTACCCAGGAGCAGATCGCAGACGAAATGGGCTGTACGGTAGCCTTTATCAGCAATATTGAAAACAACCGCACCAAGCTGAACCTCCGGGTTCTTACTTATTATGCAAAGCTTTTTCACGTATCGGTGGATTCTATTTTAAACGCCGGACAAACAAGTGCAGAATGCCAGAACGCCTCCGCGATCCGTGATGCCGAAGCCCTTGATATCCTGCACCGCTTTTCGCCTGAAGAACAGGAAAAAATCATAAAGCTTCTAAAATATTGGAAAGAGATGGATTCATCCAAATAAACTGTTGCATGAATGGAGGTAAAAAAATGACAGAACAGGAAAAAATGAAAGCAGGGTACATCTGGGCTGATGATGATGAGAATATGGCCCTGCAGGCTCATGCAAAGGGCCTGGCCCGGAAATTCAACAGTCTTCCCCCGGAGGATATGGAAGGCCGCGCCGCACTTCTCAAAGACATCTTTGGAAATGTGGGGGAACATGTGTGGATCGTGCCTCCGCTTACAGTTTCTGTAGGGAAATATGTTTCCATTGGAGAAGGCACCTATGCAAATATGAATCTGACCCTCATCGATGACTGGAAAATAACGATTGGAAAGCACGTCCTCTTAGGACCTAATGTTACGTTGTGTACCACAGGACATCCAATCCATCCCGACCACCGGGGTGACGGCATGTATTCCTTCCCCATTACGATCGGAGACAACGTGTGGCTCGGAGCAAATGTGATCGTTATGCCCGGAGTCACCATTGGAGAAAATTCCGTGATCGGGGCAGGCTCCGTAGTGACGAAGGATATCCCTGCAAACGTGGTTGCCTTCGGAAGTCCCTGCAAGGTATACAGGGAAATAAATGAACGGGATGCGGAATATTACTTTCAAGACCGGCGGTTCGATGAACAGCCAAAATAAAGTGGAACGGATTATCAGCCGGGAATTGTATTTTCCCGGCTGATTTTTCACATAAGTATATCACGCTTCGCAGGCCAGTTTATTAATCTCTTTCATATCAAAAGTATCCGCGCCCCCATTCTCGCTGCATACACCCCTCTCATGGGTCACCAGCAATATAAACTGCACCGATCGTCTTTTTTTCAACACCTCAAGCAATCTCTGCCGCCTTTCCACATCCAGAGATGCAAAGGCCTCATCCAGAATAAGCATCTTTTTTCCCGAAAGCAGTGCCCGCAGGTTTGCAATCTGCTGTCTCTGTCCGCCGGAGAGGGTCCGCCCTCCTGCCTCGATCACCGTATCGATCCCGTTTGACAGGCCGCGGATAAAATCTGCAGCGCCAAGTTCTTCTGCCAACGCCATACATTCCTCACGGCTAATCTGTGTCTGCCCGAACACAATATTCTCATAAATACTCATGTGGAACAGCTCCGGCTCCGCCGGGTTGTAGATACACCAGGGCACTGTGCCGCCCTCCCGGGTCTTTCCGTCCAAAATCCACTTTCCGTGCAGCTCATAGGGCTCCTGCCAAAGCTTTTGTTCCTGACCGGACTCCTGCCTTTCCTCCGATCCCTGCCGTCTCCATTCTGCCTCCCCATACAGGCCGCACAGAATCTTGCACAGCGTCGTTTTTCCACTGCCGCTCTCTCCGATCAGGGCGCCAATCTCCCCCTTTTTTAACTCAAGGCTCAGATCACGCAGGATCTCTGCCCCTTGTCCATAAGAAAAAGAAACTTCCTTTGCCACGATGGTCTCTTCCGGTGCCGGCAATTCCCCCGGCTCTGCCGGTGCTGCAAGCCTCAGGATCCCACTGACCCTCTCCCATGCGGCAATCCCGCCAGCAACCTGGCCCATTCCCCAAAAAATCAGCTCCGCCGGCATAATTACCTGACGCACCAGTACGATGAACACCAAAATATCTCCCCAGCTCACCTCTCCCCGAATTCCTTTGCTTCCCATCAGCAAAATGGTAGCATATAATACAAAGCTGCTGGTGAGATTATAAGCTGAAACACGTACGGCATCGATCAGCTCTGCCCTATAGACCGCATTGTTATAGCTTCTTTTCTTTTCTCCCAGAAGACGAAGGATAAAGCGCTCTGCACGGTAGGACTTTATGGTACTCATTCCCTTACATGAGGTCAAAACCGTCTCTGCCACCTCTCCGGCGGCATCCCGGGCGCGCTTGCTATAACCCTTCTGCCGGATAATGACCTGCTGGTTCACAAATACCATAAAGACCGTGAACCCTGTAATCACAAGCGCCGGAACCGGGGCGATGATGAACATATATACCAGGGTAGCCATAAACAGAAATAAGCTTAGGGCAATATAGGAAAAAATAGAACTGATCATATCCGCCCCCTGCTGAACATCATTCCGGATCACGGTCTGCAACTGCCCGGTCTTTTGTCTCTCATATTCGCTCCATGGGATCCTGAACAGATGCTCCGTCAATCTGCAACGGGTCTTAAGTGCAAGCTTCTCCCCCATGACCACGCACAGAACATGCCCCGCAAACCGGATCACATAGGACAGACACGCCACTGCCGCCCCCAGAAGAGCCAGTCCTGTTGCCTCAGAAAGCGGCGCTTTCGACTGGAGGCTTCCCACTATTTCCGAAATAAAGGAGGTACTGTAAGTCCGCAGTACTGCAAATCCTGTCAGCAAAAGCATTGTCAGCGCCAATAGGAACCACTGCTTTTTCACGAACTCAAAAAAGAGAAAGAGTGATGTCTGCCCTTTTACTTTCCGGGCCGGGCCAGACGTCCTGCCGCCATTCGTTTTATCCTCTGTCCTTCTCTCTGCAACGCCTTCTTCGCCTATAGACCCGCCGGTAGTCTGTGCTTTTTCCGTCTTTACTGCCCAGGTTTTCATCTCTGCCGACGTTCCCCATGTCCCGTCAGTCTGCACCTGCGCTTCCTCCACCACAACGTGCCCGGACTCCACCGTAATCCGCTTATTCCACACAAACCCGCAATCCCCGTGGGACACAAGGATGACGGTGTTTTGCGCAAATTCCTCCTGCAGAAGCCGATATATATTCTGTGCATTCTGAGGATCGATGTTTGCCGTGATCTCATCCCCTAAAAGGAAGATACGCCCGTCTCCTCCCTTCCGCAATGCCCGCGCAATATTCACCCTCTGCTTTTCCCCCTGAGACAGATGTGACGCCTCCATTTCGAGCCGATCCTCCATCCGTAGCTTTTCCAGCACCCTTTTGCAGGCTTCCCTGTCTGCTTCAAGGCTTAATTCAATATTTCCGGGAACATCACAGTGGAACAGATCATTCTCCTGGGAAATGAACCGATACTTTTCGGAAAGAGCTTTAAGGGAAACCTTCTCCGTCGGTATCCCACCATACAGAATCTGGCCGCTGTCTGGCCGATACTGACCACTGATCAGGTACAGAAGCGTAGATTTTCCTTCTCCGTTAGGCCCCTGTAAAAGTACCTTGTCCCCCGGCTCGATCACAAAAGACACATCCCTAAGGATCTCTCTGGCTGTGCCATCCTCCCTCTGATATGAAAAAGTCACATGCTCCAGACGGATCTCCCCGGTTCTTACCGCCTCCTCCTCCTCAGGAGACATGTGTCGACCCTCTTCCATATCTGCTTTTTCATAAAGCCATTTGAGAGCGTCCATAGCACTCAGCGCCATATTTTTGTTCACCAGCGTATACATGAACAGGTTGATACCCTTCACAAAATAATCCATGGCGATAGGATAGGCAAGGAAAAGCCCAAAATCGATGAGTCCCCGGTAATACAATACCCCGCCAATCCCGTAGACCAGCACATATTCTGCAAATTTCAGGGAACACCAGACAAATTCACTCTGCCCTTTCCACCACAGATTCATACGGATATGGCTTTTATAAGTCTCCTTTTCCTTCCCAAAGAACTTACGCTCAAAATATTCCCTTTCCCGATAGGTACGTATTGTAAGCATATTGGAAAGAAGCTCTACCAGAAATCCGTTGTTTTCTTTGACCACCTGATTACAGACGTCCGCAACCTGCTTTATCTTTTTCTCCACTATAGATAGTACCAGCCGAAGCGCTATATTGAACGCCACCACGATCAGAGTCAGCGGAATACTCAGATAGCACATATACAGCGTACAGACCAGAAGGATCAATACACTGGAGCAGACGCTGAAAAAACAGTACACGGAGCTCTGCACTGCCGATTCTGCGTGATCCACGATTCCTGTCAGGTAATCCGGAATCTCATTTTTCTGAAACCGTTTCCTTTGAAACCTCATGATCCGGTCCATCAGATCGGTCTGTATATTCTGAAGTGTCACATTGGAAAATGAAACCATCCTCAGCTTGATGGCTGCGTCCACCAGAAGTGTACCCGCCGTCACAAAAACCGCAGCTATTACCACCGCCTTGAGCACCGGCCAGTTCCCATCTCCTATTGCACCCATAGCCTGGTTGAGTACCTCTGGCTGCGCCACCTGAAACAAAGCCTGTAAAGCATAGAGTACCAGCAAAAGCGCAATCTTCCCTTTGGCCGCTTTGTCAGAATTTATGAATTGCAGCATCCTTTTCATTTTCTTACAATCCCTTTCCCGATCACAAAAATTTATGAGCTTCTTATCCCATACACGCATCAGCGCTTCTTTTGATTATACCATAGTAATTATCGTCTTTTTCACAGATTGTAAAAACCCGCACTTTAGATGTAAAAACTCGCAAGCTTTACTACCACACCTCTAATAAAGCTTTAATAAGTCCTGTCAAACGCCGGTGCGCTCTGCAAGCCTACGTTCGACTAAAAAGGGGCTGTTGCCCCGGCTTATTCAGCCATTGCAACAGCCCCATGATCTTACTTCCTTTTAAGCGATCAGCTTTCTGTCTTTTCCGTATCGCCGGTATTTCCAGTCGCTGCTGCGGCTCCGCCGCCGATTCCGGGAAGAATGGTCGTGTCATCGCCTGCGCCGCCTCCTGCACCGCACCGTGAATTGCACAAAGTGGCACAGTTTTCTTTATACTGCTCCTCGCAAAGCGGGGGACCAAGTTCCAAAGGCTTGATTGCCAGATCCAGCAGATCACCTGCAACAAAGCGCAGACAATTGCTGTTATCCGGCGTGATCAGGCTCCCCTTCGGTGTGTTGATCTTACCTGCACTCTCCACGTGATATCCTGCAAAGTACAGACTCTGCAGAACAAGCGTCAGACCGACAGTAACCGTATCGTCATCCGTATCAAATCCTAGAACCTTTGCCATCGAATAAAGATTCAGACCTTGTCTGATATAATTATTATTTTCCAAAAAACCAACATAATTGATATTCGGAGTCGGGTCCGCGTCGGCAGTTGCTCCCAGATTATAGCTGATTCCATATGGAGCAAAAATCTCCAGTTCCACGGAAGTCGGATTCGTATCCTCATCATAGGTTGCCGCTGTGGTTTCCGGCGGCAGATAAACAGCCGTAGGATAAAGCGTAGCCAACAACCGACAGTTTTCGTCATAAAGATTGACTGCAAATTCGATCGACAGGTTCGACAAGGTAACAACATAGCAATTCGGTCTGCCTGTGATCGCCTCAATCACAACGCCTCCGTCACCATAGGTGTAACCGATATTCAACACATGCGCCGTTGCAGACACTGCAGTCGGATAAGTCGTTGAAATATCCGTTCCCAGCGCAAAAGACGCACAGAGATTAATTCCGATTTCATCATAAATCAATGGTGCCATAAGGCTCAGCACCTTGGGCGGCTCACAGATTGGGTTAGAGCATACGTCTATGCAGTTATTTCCCTGCATATTCCGGACCACATTGCTGACGATCCTTGCCTTGCATCCACATTTCCCTGATTTACATTTCGCCATAAGCCATTTACTCTTCTTTCCAGTTAATTTACTTTATAATATGTCATTTTTTCATATCATGTGCCATATAATGATAGGAAAAAGAAATATTATGCAAAACGGGAGAATCCTATGGGAAATGTATATGCTGTTGATGGGGAAAAAAATCTGATCTTATATAGTACTGGAAATTATATCTGTCTGAGGACCTCAGTGGGAGAAAATCTGACCAGGCCCATTATTCTTTGTAATGATTATGCTTCGAATCTCTGCGATCTGGTTTATAATGATACCATCTACTACGTCTATCAAAACACAAACCAGGATATCATACTCCGAAGCGTTATGGAGCAGGACAATTTATATAAAATAAGCAGCCGCAACACGCCAGACTGCTTTCACCCGCAAATTGCAGTAATCCAAAAAAAGCTGCTCCTGTTTTATTTCGTGAAAAATCCGGTTAACAACAGTTACTGCCTGAAATCCCTCCTTCCACTTGAACCGGAACAAAAATTCCTGTTGCCAGGAACACTTTTTTCATCAACAGAGACTCCTTCCGCCTCCGGTGAAGCGGTATTTCGCTCGCTGCCCGCACTTCACATCCTGTCTGCCGGCGGATCACTCCTTGTGTGCCTGTCCCACGATATGGAAGAATTCATTTTTACGATCAATGAATCACTCAAATGTGACAAGCTGAGCAAAACCCGGGAAATGGACTCTGCCACGCAAACTGAATTGAACAAAAATAAAGAGCTTCTTACAGAAACACAAAAGCAACTCTCCAAACTACAGTCAGAGCTTTCAGGCCGCGACCAATTGATCCAAAGTATCCGCAAACAATATGAAGAGCTTATGGACACCGCCATGAAATACCGCGAGGAAGCCGTCAAATGGCATAATAAATTTTATGGATAAGATACTCTTAATCTCTTTATTTCCGTATAATACACATAGACTTGTCTGTAAAATGGCTTATCAGAAAATGACATATGGTATTTCCTGTTTCCTACAAGCATCGCATCCACTGGAAGTTGAAAAAGTTCTGATAGCGCATATAAATTATCAACGGTCGGCACGCTTTTCCCATTAAACCAATGATATATACTCTGTACACTGGATAAATTTAAATATTTCTGCACATCCTTCACTGTAAATTTTCGTTGACTCATAATTCGGCGAATACACATTCCGGTAGCTTTCATATCAATCGTCGGGTACATCCTCTTCTCCTTTGTGCCTTTTCATATTATATAGTATAACACATCAAATCATAAAGAGAGTAAATTGATTTTAAGCCTCGAATAGTTCTCTGCACCGCTTTTTCTTACAAATGACAATTTCCGGTCTGATAGGGCATCCACCCATACATAACCGTTGTTTTTCGCAGTCACTGCAAGCTGTTCTGAAATAGTTCCGAAACTCCTTGAATTGTGTACTGTTCCATGCTTCTTCAATGGTATACTTCTTTAAATCAACTGCCCAGCGCATTTCCTGATTGTCAAAACTGCATGGCATCATTTTCATATCTGACGAAATATAAGCTGACCATCGGGCCCCTTCGCAGGTATCCAGACTATTCTCAGCTATACTTCCTTCCATATTAACCAGCGCTGGTACTGTACACGAATCAAATCCAATCTTGTATGCAGTTTTTCCAGATGCTGCCAAATGAAGCAGCTGCTGAAACTCCACATGGTCAGCTGTAATAATATTCTCCCTTTTACCAAGACCAACTGGTTTATGTAAAAGAAATATAACTGCATTTATGCCTTCTGGGAACTTATGAGCCTCCAGCCGTTCCACTGCCTCATGGACTGTAAATTTATTCAGAACATAATGAATATTCGTCTTTACTCCGGCTTTTACTAAAAGCCCAACTGCTTTTCGGGTATACTCACTACGATACCAGCTTACTGCAACTGCTCCACAATATTTACCACAAAGACGCGCCTGCTCCTCCCCTATTCCAAAGCCAGAGGTCGTAAAATTAGGAACAATTCCTGCTTGTGTACAAATTTCAAGAATTTCCCGAAAATGCTCATGCTGATCCGGGTCTCCACATCCGCCAAGTGCAAATTGATATGTCTGTCTACTGCACTGGAAGGCTATATTCTCAAAATCCTGAAGCCTCATATTGGGCTTCTTTTGATGCAGACCATCCTGATAACATTCAATTCCTGCTTTTATGCAAAGACCACTCTGTCCATGTTTACAGTATCCCATAATGCCAACATCCAGTAATTCCGGGAAGGATGCCATGAATGGATCTGCGCCTGTATCTTTTCCGTTTTTTAGGATACCGGTTCGAATGTATCTTCCTGTCTGAGGGTCAAAAAGAGATATAAAATTTTTTTCTTTTCGTATTTTCATACTATACCTCAATAGCTGAGATCACCATCAATGATTTCAAAACTCTTTTCTCCTGCCTCTTCCAGCTTACCCCAAAGCTTTTCAAATAATTCCGCATAGTTATAATCACAGCATTCAAAATCAATGCAGTCCCCATAAACCGTTTTTCCTTCCTTCAATGCCCTGCGAATCTCCTGCTGTTTCTCATCTTCAATATAATTTTCTTCAAAAACTTTCTGGATATCTTCTTCTGTACTGTCGGGTGTAAGCATTTTTTCTCCCATCATTTCGTCCAGTGCAAAAGAAATGATTATTTCTTTGAGATGCTCCGAAAGTTCCTCTTCTCTGGCAATAATAAAACTGCTACTGCTGGAATTTGTCACAAAATCTGTTCTGATTTTCATCTATCTTTTCCTCCGGTTCTTGATTATTGTATTTTTCAAATCATAACACAGAGAGCAGATACAATCATTGAATTTGTAGTTTAAAATATAAACGCCCCATTTACTCTGCCAGAACAAAAAGCAGGATATACCTCATAAAGGCTTCCTGCTTTTTGTAAGAACTATATAAAATAATCGGATTACAAGATTGGTCGATCTGGTTTTTCCGGAAACCAAGCACTAAGGATTGTCACACAATAACACCTCATTCCAGTAACCGCTCCCCCCTCCGCCTTCTATCCTCCACTTTACAATACACCACAGCCGCCGTACTCACAAATGTCGCCACAATTGCCGTCCCAATGATTCCCGCTGGATTCACACTCCCATACTGCTGCCGGTAAGCAATCATATTAACCGGTATCAGCTGCAGCGATGAAATATTCAATATCAAAAATGTACACATTTCATTACTGGCAATCCTGCCAGTCTTTCCGCCTGTTGCTTCTATACCTGAACCACCGGAAGCCGCATACGCCGGATTCCCTCTCTCCCCCTCCAGCTTCGCCAACTCCTCCATCGCCTTCAAACCCCCTTGTGTCAAGTTAGTGACACGAAGTTTGTGAAAAATATCTTGTAATAATGGATTTTTCCTCTCTTCTATTGTTGAATTATAACAAAACAAGAAAATTTGTATAATAAAAGCAGGATTTCTCCGCTTCAAGAGTTCCTGCTTTCACAAGCCACTACAAAATCAATTGCTAGCTGTAAACTATTTTCAAAAAATTCTACTATATGCAATGGCAAATTCAAATCCTCAAAAAATTCTTAGTCAACTTTCCTCTTTCTAGCATACACTTTGCCACCTTAATTTTCTTGTATACCACTAGTCTTTTTCATGTATTTTCCATAATTTTAATTATCCTTTACTATCACTCTTGAAATATTTTACCTATCATCTATGGTCATTTCACTAGATTCATGCAGCAATTAATGTAATTACTAACATGACTAACATTAAAATTTCTGTCTTAATTGCACAATTAAACCATTTATATTTTCTTATAACAACAGTAGCATTATATGTAATTTCCTCTGCAAAATCCTTTTCTATTTTCTGAACTTCAGTATCTAAAATATCAATTCCTGCATATTGCTTAAATATTGCTTTAATATATTGTTCTTTGTCATACTTAGCTATATCAATATAAAATATTAAATTATCACTATCAGAACGACTCCCTTGATTTTTTGTTTCCTTACCCATTTTAGGAAAAAAAGAAATCAATGCCATAATTGTAGATAATAACATACCGACGCACACAATATAATACAAAATCTTAATATTAGCAATATCCTTTATTTCTGATATTAAAGATAAACATGCCACATTAAACGCCACTATTGCTACATTTTTAGCTTCCGCATGAGTTAACCAATTATTCACATTATTAAAAATATCCTTTAATAAATCCTGTATTATTTTATGATGATCCTCATTCATCTATTTTTCCTCCTTCAATCTATCAAACACTATTTTTAATGTATTCTTAAAATCAGCAATTGTCGGCTCTGAAAAATTCTCTATCTCATTTTCTTCTATCCAACGAACTTCTGAATGTTTGGTTCCACTAAAATTATCAATATCAAAATCCTCAACAATTTCAGCCATTGTAATTATTCCTTTATCCTTTCCTTGTGCACTGTCTATTTCATACATAGCCAAAGGTATCGGTTGAATATCCTCTCTGTCTTTATTACACTGCACCTTAATCTTTATTCCAAAATCATTTCTATATTCGTTTTCGATCTGTTCTACTAATGATGTTTCCAATCTTCCCTTAGCACATCCAAACTCCCAACAACTTGGAAATTTATCCCTATTATCTGCCCTCTTCATAATTAAAATTTTTTTATTACTTTTATCATAGCAAACTGCTACGCAATGTAATCTCAGCAGAAACTTAGGATCTAACAAATGTTTGAAATCTTCTTGCGATTCCTTAATAATTTTATCAATCTTATCAAATTTGTCCTCTAATTGTTGATCTTTTAATATCTTTTTCAAAGCATAATCTACATCATCATACATTTCTTGCTCTAACATCGGATTTATTCTATTTTTAAAATATAATTTTACTAGTTCACTATCCTCTCCTTCATCATAATAAAAACTGTTCTCAAATGATATTCCATCAAAATATTTATCATCGTAATACCATATAATGGGGTATAAACGATTTTGCCAAACTCCTTTTAAACGTTTATAAGTTAAAATATGTATATTCCTCAAATAATCTGTATTCCTTGATAAAATATATGCTAATTCATAACTGATTACTAGCCTCCTGTCCTGTGTATTCGCCTTAATTCTAAATCCTGTATCTATGTCATTTCCCAAAAATTCAAAAACCCCATACCCCTCTTGTAATTTAAATCTCTCAATTAAGTTATCATATTGTTCCAATTTTTTTAAATTTTCTCCTATAATCGCTACCCATGCTGCTGCTTTCATAGATATAATATTTTGCATTTTCATTAAACTGAGATCCAAATCACATATCTCTATTTCATCAAAAAATGTTCCTTTTTTTAATTGTAAAACCATAATATTCAAAATTTCAAAAATACTATTCACATATACAAAGATATCGTTTTTTTCCTTAATTGGTACAATAAAAATCACTTCATCTCCTAAAATTCTCCACATTTCCGCACTCGGTATCTTTTTAGCAACCAACTGTTGTACTTTACTAAACAAGGTAAATATTACTTGAGACCAACCCGTAAAATTCAATGTTTTGTATGCCGTAGAATTAACTATATCAAAAGAGAAGAACACCTCAACACTTCTTCGTTCGAATAGTTCTTCTCTTTCTTGATTCAAGTTTTGAATTTGAGCACTATAATTTCCCTGCAATCTAGCTGAAATTTTTTTATCTACCATTTTAAATACCCCAAAAATTTTCCTCGGTTTGATGCTGCCTCTACCGATACATTAAAATACTCCGCTATTTTGGAGGTATTTACTTTATTACCAATTATATTCTCATTCATTACCTTAAAATATTCATTTTGTGGCATCAAAAATGCAGCTGCAAATTCATTTGCTTGATATTCTTTTTCAGAACTGCCCAATCTATGATAAATATTCTCATCTTGACGTTCCCATAATTCCATATTAGTCAAATAACCCATATGCAAAAATAAATGGCCTAATTCATGTGCAATTGTAAATCTACGTCTCCTTTCGTCCTGAAAAGGTGAAACCAATATCCTAAATGAATCTCCTTCTTTCACTACCGAACCATCTGTGCTACTAATATCTGTTTGTATACTTCCCCCTAACATACCAACGAACTCATCAATATCTTGAATAGGAACTTGAATGTCAAATGAACTCAAGATATCTTGAGCTAATGAATTTATCATAGTTCTTGTTGCATTGTCCATTCTCTCACATCCTTTTCTTTATAAATGGCTGTTCCCTTTAGAACGTATGTTCTTTTAATGAAATATACCATACTATTATAGATATTTCAAGCTATTTCAATATTATTATGCTTATAATTTACGAAAAGAAACTTGTTTTTTTGATTATACAATATTATCCACATATCCACAACCTAAAGATAAAATATTACATCAAAAATACAAAATTTAAAACTTTTCAAATTAAATGCAACATCTTGTTGCACTTATTCTAATAAATCCGTCGGTTGCATTTATTCTGATAAATATTCCTTTATTTTCTCCCCATAACTTTACAGTAAATTACTGCCACACCCGTGCTCACTGCCGTGGCCACAATCGCCGGTCCAATGATCCCTGCCGGGTTCACGCTCCCGTACTGCTGCCGGTAAGCAATCATATTAACCGGTATCAATTGCAAAGAAGAAATATTCAATATCAAAAACGTACACATTTCATTACTGGCAATCCTGCCAGTCTTTCCGCCTGTTGCTTCTATACCTGAACCACCGGAAGCCGCATACGCCGGATTCCCTCTCTCCTCCTCCAGCTTCGCCAATTCCTCCATGGCCTTCAAGCCCGCCGGCGTAGCCGCCCACCCCAGCCCCAGGACATTAGCTGGTGTCTAGATAGGACTAAAAATTTTTAACTCTAAGTCAATTTGCAATCCATCAAAATTTTCTCTATTGCCTCCCACGCTGCTAGAGATGGATTTTCTTTATAATATTTATAACCTTTGTAGTGATGTAAAATATATCCACTGTCTTCATTTTTCTTCATAATGCCTTTGGCTCTCCCTATCGCATCTTTTACATTGGAAAGCTGTAATTTTTTCAAACATCTTTTAAAGTTATCTTCTTCTTTATATTCTTCCATATCCTGAAATTTTTCATTATATGCCCTGTTTATTGCAGTAATATACTGTTTTCTATGTGCATAAGAACTATTGCAGTCCAGCCTATGCAGAATAATCCACAGGTCAAATGTAAAATTACTGTAACCGGATCTGTATACTATCTGCTTGCCAAGATTCTGCGCTTTTTTCATATTATCCATAGCATTTTTAAAACTCTGCTCATGTATTCCCTCATCACTTTCATAATCGAAAAAATGATATACCTCTATTTTCCTTGTTACGGTTAATGACTTTGCATGCTTCAGAGGATTTTTCCTAACAGGACAGTCAATCGAAATTTTGTATGCCGCTTCTTCTGTTTCATTGATTAAATCCTGCAACCACTTTAAATACCAATGTTCTGTCTCGCCCTCTACGCTGAAATAATACTTCTTATTTGGTTTCCGCTCTGCCATGGTCAAACCTCGCTTTCGTCTCCTATAAGCTGTTCAAAGATTGGTGTAAAATCAATATCTTTGATTGCACCATACTGGCTGATAAAATATTTACTCATATAATCTTCATGCTTACGCACTCCCTTTTCTCCCGTTGTTCCAAATGATGCCAAAGTATACAAAGTACTATAATGATTATCATCATCCCTCTCTACAAACTTGATCTCATCTCGGCGGAACAAATTTGAATTCAGGAAAATAGGATTATGTGTATTGAAAATCAACTGTGCATGATGAATATTTATATCATCATTATGAAAAATATTAATAATGCTCATCAAAGCCATTGGATGAATAGAAGCATCAAACTCATCCACAATAAGTGTTCCTCCCGTTATGATTGCTTTTATCACCAATGGGAACATGTTAATAAAACGGATGGTTCCATAAGACTCAAAAATTTCAGAAACAATTGCCGTATTCTTTTCATTTTCTGCATTTTTAAAGATAGAATATAATTTTGCCTCCGGCTCATCATCACTCACTACATAACCTACTGCATTTGAATTGATGCCAAATAATTCTGCCGCCTGATTTGTTGTCCTTTCTACATAGACAGCCTTTTTCTTTGGGTCGGAAAATCTTTTAATTAACTGTATCGTATCTGCCCGATAAATGACCATACATTTATCTGTAAACCAATCAACTATTAATTTCACAAGTTTCTGTGAAAAAATCAGCTTGAATCCATTGGTCAAAAACAATTCATCTTTGTTAAGACTGTTTCGTGCAATCCCCATTACATTCTCTTTATTTTGATTAGTAATATCAGAAAGAAAATCTTCAATTCCCTTTAAATTACCAATCGTTAAATTTTCGCTTCTGATAAAAATATCCTCTCCATTAACACTCAATCTTTCTTCCTTAATCTCTCTACAATATTCCTCATCAAGGAATGTTCCCAAATCCATCAAAATCTCATATTGTATTTGCATCTTTTTTTCTAAAAATGTAATTGAGAATTTTACCGGACGAGCCGCTGTCAATCTATTATTTGGTATCAATTCCAATGCTGCAGCTGCAGCATTGGGAGAATTTTTTTCTTCTGAATTTCTTATATTTCCTCTTATGATGATTGCCCGAAGTACATCTATCGCCCCTATAATATTGGTTTTTCCGGCAGCATTCGGCCCGTAAATCACAGAAGAACTCAATCCCTTCACTAGTTTACCCTTCACTTTTTCTTTCAGCAGACTATAATCCAATCCTGATTGTTTCGGCGCTGCCACCATAGAAAATGTTACTTCCTCTAAAAATGATTTATAGTTTTCCACTTTAAATTCCAACAGCATATAATCTCCTCCATTCTGCAGTATTTTTGCAAAATAATAATACAATTATATGTTTAGTATGCCAAAACGTCAACGATTATATAAACATTTTGCATATTTTTCGCAAAATAAATTTCACATCTACACTACTGGCAATTAACCGGTGTCGAGATAGGACTAAACTTTTTTATACATTATACTCATCCCCAAACTTCCAAGTCACTTCCACCCTATCCCCATCATATACATCAATTCTCTCTACTAATTTATCCGCTAATTCCTTCGTCAAAGACTGGACACCGCTATATCCTAGTAAATCGCAAGTCGGCTTTTTCCCCTGTTCTTCGATCAGCCTGCCTAACTGTTCATCTAACTGCTGCATCCTTGCCTTATGGTCTTCCTCCTGTTTTGTGTATTCATCTCTCTTCCTTATATATTCATCTTTTGTAATCTGCTGCTCTTTCCACTGCCGGTACAGGTTTAAACGACTGGTCTTACAATGTTCTATCTTCATTTCCAGAACTCTTGTTTCTTCCCTGCCTTTTGTAAGTTCTGACAGCACTTTACCCCCGTTCTTCTCTTTTTTAAGTTCAGCATCTCTCTGAATGAAAATCAGCTTCTTTAAAATTTCCAGAGCAGCAGCTTCCAGAATCTGCTCCTTGATCCGTAAATGGGAACCGCAACTGTCACCCATTCTGCATAGATAATCGGAATCCGGTTTATTACTGCTCCTGCTCATGGCATACCCGCAATATCCGCATTTCACCTTTCCCTGTAATGCATGGCAGTTCTCTGCTTTCTTATAGATATCTCTTTTTTTCCTGGACCTTATGACTCTTTGTGCAGCATCAAAAATTTCTCTCGAAACCAACGCCTCATGGGCATTCTCAAATCGCAGATACTCTGACACATCATTCCGGTTCATTTCTCTTGGCCTGATTGAAGTAGCTTTGTGACAAATATAAGTTCCAATGTATACTTCATTCTGCAAGATATCTCTAATCTTACTGCCCACCCACAAATTACTTTTTGTATTCTTCACCCGGTAATTATAATTCCTTGTCTGATTCTTATAGGCACCTGGTGTAGGAATCCCTTGATCATTCAGATACTTTGCAATATTGACCGGCGTATTCCCTTCCGCCGCCAGTCCAAAAATCTTCTTTACCACCACTGCCGCATCCAAATCCGGTTGATAGATACCAATGCCTTTTTCAGCTTTCTTGTTTCCGCTATACATATACCCATAAGGCACATCTCCGCCTATATAAGTTCCCTTTTTCTGATGCATACGCTTTACAGACTTTATCTTTTTAGACAGATCCCTGCTGTACATATCATGGATTAGATTTTTAAATCCTACTTCTATTCCACCTGAGTTTAAAAAGCTGTCATAATTATCTGATATAGCAACAAAACGCACCCCAAGAAATGGAAATATCTGTTCTATGTAATCACCCACTTCAATATAATTTCTTCCAAAGCGGGATAAATCCTTGACTACGATACATGCAACCTTATTTTCTTTTACTTCCCTAAGCAGATTCTGAACCCCGGGACGATTAAAATTCACCCCGGAATACCCGTCATCCAAAAATTCCCTGACCGGATATTTTGACAATTCTTCATGATTACTGATAAAGTGCCTCAGCACACTTCTCTGGTTGCTGATACTGCCGCTCTCGTCCTTTCCCTTTCCAACATCCACGTCATCATCAGATATTCTAAGATACTCTGCAACATAGCCATCTATCAACTTTTCCACTCCCTTTCCCGTGGCGCATCTGTCTGTAATTTTCTGGTCCATTCTTCCAGTTCATCTGAAAAAGCAAAGGTGACCTTAACTCTTTCCGGTGAATAGACCACTATTTTTTTAACTAATGCATCCAGCAAATCCATGGAAATCACATCATCCGCTATTCCCTCGCCTTTCAGATTTAAAACATTCTTGCAATGCCGCTCCAATACATCTTCCAGTTTTTTTTCCATTCTGCTGTCTTTCATAAGACTTTCCATTGCGGCATCATACTCTTCCAGCTTTTTTACCAGACGTTTTTTTTCGTACTCATAATCATCGGGTGAAAGCAACCCTTCTTTCCTGTCAGCGTAAATTTCCTGTTTTTGCTTTTTAGCCCTGTCAATAGCTTCTCCCAAATCCCTTTTTCTGCTTTCTGTCGTCTGTTCCTTTTTCTTATGTTCTTCAGATTGCTTCTGCCTGTTCCAACCACTCTCTATTTTTCCCAATAACCGAAGCTGTCGGTCTGTTGCTTCTGTTACCGCCTCCATAAGCGGCATCTCATGTATATGGGTATTTGTACAATGAACGCCCAGCTTTAATTTAGGCGCACCGCAAAAGAAACAGTAATCTCTTTTCCCATTTTCCACCCTGCTCCGCCTTGTCATCATGCTACCACACTGTCCACAAAAAACCCTTTTACGCAGCGGATTTTCCACATGGGCAATATCCTTATGAGCCTCCATCTGCTGTATGTGCCTTTTCCGGCTTTCCTCCGCCATTGCGGCCACTGCGTCAAATTGTTCCTGTGTGACAAGCAGTTCATGCGTTCCCTCTACAATGATCCAATCCTCTTTGGGAAGAAACCGCAGCTTCCCCTCCTGCTCAAAATAACTGCATCTCGTCTTTCCCTGAACCATATGTCCAAGATAGACCGGATTTGACAAAATCCCTGCAACATGTTTTGACTTCCACTTTGCATTACTGCTGCGTTTAAAAGATTGATTTCCATTCATATAGCGGTACAGCCCTGGTGACGGTATGGCAAGCTCGTTTAGATAATTGGCGATTACAGTGCAGCCTTTCTTTTGCAGACGCCATTCAAATATCTTTTTCACCACATCTGCGCCTTCCTGATCAATAACCAGCTTCTTTCTATCCTTGTCCGACTTTTCACGCCTGCTTGCGCGCGTGTAACCATACGGAAGCACCCCGCTGACACACTCTCCATTCTTCTGCATGGTACGCTTCGTCTGTGTAACTTTTTTTGATATATCCCTCGCATAATATTCGTTCACTATATTAGTCAGGGAATTCATCAACATACTATTTTCAAATGTCTGCTTTTCACTGTCAAAATTTTCGTTGACCGCAATAACCCTCACACCTAAAAATGGAAATACCTTTTCCAGATAATTCCCCACTTCAATATAATTCCGCCCCAGTCTTGAAAAGTCCTTAACCACTACACAGTTGATCTTCCCGGCCTTTATATCGCTGACCATACGGTTCCATTCTTCCCTGTCAAAATTGGTTCCCGTAGCCCCATTATCCACGTAGACTTCCACAAGCTCAAAATTATCTTCATGCCTCTCGATATATTCCTTTAAAAATGCGATCTGATTTTGTATGGAATCCTTACTTTCGTAACCGTTATCTTCAATCGACAATCTGGTGTAAATACCTACAAAATTTTTAGCAAGGACAGCAACAGAAACTTTCCCAGCTACGCCCCTGCCGGCCTTCCTGCTTTTCCTTGCCATCTGCCCCTCCTTCCGGCATTCCGCTTTGTTCCACCTTTTTTATATAGGTCCATGCCTGTTCATACTCTGACTTGAACTTAAATGTAACCTCAATCCTGTCTTTATCATATACTTTTATCTCTTCTACCAGCCTTGCCAACAATTCCCGCGAAAGCTCTTTGAATCCTCTGTATTCGATAAAGCGTTGCATCCATCCTGCCTGATCTCTTCTATTCTTTACGGTTTCTTCATACTCAGCTTCCAGCGCTCCAATTTCTTTTTGCAGACTTTCAATATCTGTTTTGTAACAATCCTTTAATTCCAGATATTCTTCTTTTGATAACACTCCTTCCTTATAATCCTGATAAGCAGAAGACGCATACTGGCGTTTCTTTTCTATCTCCAACTCCTTATCCATAATACTTTCCTGAATTTTTTCCACAAAATATCCATGGTGAGAAACTTCATCAACTAATTCCAGCAACTGGCTTAATTCAAAAACGCTCTCTATATACAGGTTGATTACCTGCAGGATAACCTTTTCAAATTTCTCCAAAGGAACCCCTTTACTATTCGTGCAGCCCGTCTTATTCTTATTTTCAATACAGACCAGATAAACATATTTTTTGCCTTTTACCGGAATTGTCTTTCTGGTCATATTCCCGTTACAATGCCCGCATTTTACAAAGCCTGAAAACAAATATAATATCTTTTCTTCCGGTGCAACTCTTGTATCCGCCCCAAAGGCTTCCTTAACCACCATGAAATCCTCTTTCGATACAACTGCCTCATGGCTGTCCTCACAGCGAATCCAGTCTTTCTCGTCCTTCTTTGTCCGCTTCCTTATCTTATAGTTGGGGGAAGATGTTTTCCCCTGCAAAAGCACGCCTGTATATACTTCATTCCGTAAAATGTAATTGACACCGTTTGCCTGCCACTTCGGGTCTGCCTTCCTGCGGAAGCCGCACTGGAAATTCTCCCCGTTCTTATGCTTGTACTCCATGGGCGTGGGGATTCCCAGCTCATTCAGCTTTTCCGCTATCCTCTCCCCGCTCATGCCTCCTATTTTCCATTTAAAAATCTGGCGCACCACCGAAGCCGCCTTTTCATCAACAATCAGCTTGTTTTTATCATCCGGGGACTTCCGATAGCCATAAGGGGCAAAAGAGCCGATATACTGTCCGTTCTTCCTCTTAATATCCAGATGGCTCCTGATCTTTACGGAAATATCCCGGCAGTAGGCATCATTGATCAGGTTCTTGAACGGGATCAGCATCTCCTCTGCACCGCTTAACCCGGAAGCCGTATCTATATTGTCATTAATTGCAATAAACCTGACGCCAAGGTATGGAAATATCTTCTCAATATACCGTCCTGCCTCAATATAGTCCCTGCCAAACCTCGACAGGTCTTTTACAATCACACAGTTTACTTTTCCGGACTTAATATCCTCCAGCATTTCCTTAAATGCAGGGCGCTCGAAACTGACCCCGGAAAAACCGTCGTCAACTCTCTCCTTATAAATTTGAATATCGGGATGCGTTTTCAGGAACTCTTTCGCAAGAGCCCTCTGGTTAACAATACTGTCACTCTCCGCCTTGTCCCCGTCTTCCTTTGACAGGCGGAAATAAGTGTCAGCCGTATAGACACCTTTTAGATATGTATTCATATGATCACCTCAAATAGTTTAAGGTTTACTTTACGAAATTGCGACAGTTTGGTTTTCTGCTCCATTGTCTCACACTGACAGGAAATAGCCTGCCAGCTTTTCTTCCAGAGTCCCTTCTGACTGGCTGAAATTCATTTTTACAATAATGCCATTACACTGGAAACAGTATGGATTTTTTACCTGCCTGATATAGTCAGAAATCCTCTCATTACGCTCCTTTGCCCCGTCTATCTTCACATTCCGTATATCCACCAGCGATTCCTTTGGAACCGTACAGATGTCCACATCTGCCAGCTCTCTTAATGTCTGCACGTCCATCAGCATATCAATCCCTTCCCTGCTCTCTTTAATATATTTCTCTCTGCTTGTCCGGTATTCGCCCATTTAGTACATATGCAGGTTGCCCATGGCTTATCTGCAATATGCTGTTCTCGTCTGTGCATTCATTAAAATTTTTATATCCGGTATTTTCCCCTTTCCATCCATAAAAAAAGCCCCTTTGGGGCCAAGTCTCTTATTCCTGGACCCCAAAAGGAGCTACGGTTAATACATTATTCTCTTTAATTTGAAAACAAAATCATCATTGAAATATCTACCTGATACTGTCCTTTACTCTTCCTTCTTCATCACATCCATTTAAATAATTACAGTCTTGTAGACCATCTCTTCCATTCCCGGAAAGCTTCCCTGACGTTCTTTTACCACAAGCCTGTGTTCCTTTTCTTTCCATATGAATTCCGTTGTAGCGTAAATTCCTTTTTCAAAATTGTAATTATCTCCCTCATCTTCATATAAAATGAACTTTCCGTCTGCACCGGAATACACGTACACTTCCACCGGCTCCTCCGGCTTCTGCGATGCATACTGCAATCCCCTGACTGTCGGGATAATCGCTCCTGCCCTGACAAACAGCGGAATCCTGTCGATCGGTGCGTCCACTGTAACGTATTGCCCGCCCTCATAGCAATCATTCGTCCAGTAATCATACCACTTACACCCTTCCGGAAGATAACACCTCCATTTCTTTTCCCTATCCAGTTTTTTATTCTCTGCCTCATAATACATGGGTTCCGTCACAGCGCACACGAGAAACGAGGATCCAAACATAAATTCATTTTCTATTTTCCCGGCTTCCTTATCCCCAGGGAAATCGAAAAGAAGGCTTCTCATCATCGTATCATCCCTCATACAAACGGAGGCTGCCAATGAATAGATATATGGCATCAGATGATAACGGAGCCTGATAAATTTTTCAATTGCATCATAGAACATAGTACCTTTCTCACCGAAATTCCATATTTCCCTTGGTGTGTCCGTCCCGTGAGAACGGAACATAGGAAGAAATGCTCCTACCTGCAGCCAGCGTGTATATAACTCGCAGTATCCCTTATCCCTCACTCCCTCATTATATTCTCCTTGCCAAAACCAGAGTTTGCTGGAATTAGTATTATTTCCGCAGCCGCGGTTTTGCCAGGCATCCTTTACCGTAAAGAAAGCGCCAATATCCAGCGTCCAGTAGGGATACCCGCTTAGCCCCATATTTAAACCTTCCACAATCTGAATCCTTAAAGACTCCCATGACGCGCTGGTATCGCCGGACCAGAGCATGGCCGCATATTTCTGGCCGGAAATATATCCTGAACGAGTCAGATTCAGAACCCGCCCGTCTTCACAATCCTTTCTCTGATTTTCATACATTCCCTTTGCATGCATCAGGGCAAAGGCGTTTGCCTGCGCCGGGTCTAAATATTTTTTATGTTCATTTCCCACCAGGGCAAATCTTTCCCATGGCTCCCTTTTCATCTCCCCATTCCAGTCCGGACCGGAAAAAGGCTCCGTTGAATCGCACCACCATGCATCAAATCCCTGATCAAAAAGTCCTTCCTTCGCCTGTTTCCAGTACATTTCCCGCGCTTTCTCATCAAACGCATTGTAGGTCGAATTGTCATTTAAAAGATATCCCGCCTCTAAAAACTCCTGATGATTTTTTCCTCCCACATTCATATTGGGCCAAATGGAAACCATGGCATGGGCATTCATACTATGTATTTCCTCCATGCATTCTCTTAAATTCCCATACCTCTTTGGATCGACAATCTTTTCCCCCCAGTTTCCAGCTTCCCATGTATTCCAATCCTGTACAACGCAATCTACAGGAACCTGCAGATTCCGATATCGTCTGATCACATCTGCCAGTTCCTCCGCCGTATAATACTGTTCTTTAGACTGTATATAGCCGTAGGCCCATTTCGGCAAAAGCTGTGCCTTTCCTGTCAAAGTGCGCAGGCAGGAAACTATGCCATCCATTGTTTCTCCACCCATAAAATAATAATCCATCTGTTCCACTGTATCGAGGAACAGATAAGGCTGTTTTCCTTCACCACAAAAGGTCATCAGGGAACAACAGTCAAAGAGGATACCGTACCCTTCCGTAGAGACAAACGCCGGCATGGGAATCCTCATATTGTGCTGGTAAAGGTACTGGTTATGGCCTCTGTAATTGTAAATTCCTTCTTCTGCCTGCCCCAGTCCGTGGATTGCTTCCTCTTCTTTCCAATGAAAAAAAATCCTGCCTTTGTAAGCTTTCCGTACAACTTCTGCCTTTAGACTTGAAACAAAACTGCGTTCTCCATCCACCGTTTTCACACGCTTTACTTCCGATGCATCTCCATCTGCCATATAGTGTACTACATCAATTTCCGCCAGCTCCTTTCCCCTCTCTCTCAGCCATACGGAACTATCTGGACGCATCCATGTAAATTCACCACTTTGCCGTTCAACGGATACCCATACCTTATCCGTTTTTAAAATCACTCTTTCCAGGTCATCTTCCACCGTAAAATCTACCTGCGGATACTGCTTTTTCTCGATAATCAGAGAATCCTCACCCGTCTGTATCTGTTTTTTTGATGTGATACAGCGGATGATCCTATCCGTAACGGGAATCAGGCGATGCCTAAGTTCCCCCACTCCTATTTCCAGGTAAGTGTCTGTTTTCACTATTTTTTCCATACTCATATTCCTTTCGCGCTATTACTTTAATTTAAAGGGGATTGGAGCATTACCGCGAAATCTGCTTTTGGTAAGAAACTCTTCTCCATAGCATTTTTATTTTGTCTGTTCCTCGTCAGCCGCCTTATCCATAACGCCTTTATGGTCAATATACAGCTTCTTCCAGTTTACCGGGGAGATTCCTTCCACCTTGTTAAACACGCGGTAAAAGGTAGTCAGGGAGCCAAACCCCACTGCTTCGGCTATCACCTTATTGCTCCATTCGGTATCCGCCAGATATTCCTTTGCCTTATTGATGCGAAGCTCCTCCAGATATCGTGAAAAGGTTTTCAGGGTCTGCTCCTTCAAAAACTGCGCGAGATATTTTTCTGAAATATGCATAGCTTCACATACCTGTACCATTGTCAGATTCGCATCCTGAAAGTGTTCTTCCATATACTGGATAATCCCATCCTTCAATTCCGTGTTATGGCTTTTTTTACTTTTGTCATAATCATCAATCAACGCATCTATGCGCTCCCTGATCACTTCTATCTGCTCTCCCAGACTACAATTTCCATTCCATTGAAGATGCTTCTCCTTCTGTTCCTCAATGCCTAAGGTTTCATAGGCGCTGGATAAGATCCGTGACAGGGAATAAAAAAACTCTTTGTTTTGTTGGTAATCCCCTGTCCTTTCGCAAAATCGGACAAGCCTGCCAAGATTATTTCTGATTGCCTTTTTGTTTCCCATCAAAATAAAGTCATAAATCTGGAAGAGCAATGTGATCTCAAGAGAGCTATCCCCAATCTCCAGCTTTACATTTGAATAGCTTCCAACTGTATTCTCATAGTCACGTCTCGTATAGATGTATGCCTGACAAGCCTGATTATAATTGATATTCATAGTGTCGATCCCTTTACCAATTCCGCTTATGCCGACGCTGAATATCTTATTCGTCTTCCTTGTCACTTCATGTACAACAGACTTCAGACGTTCTTCTATTTGGTCCATATCAATTTGCTCTGTCTCTGATAAAGGTACAATAAAAACCTCTTCCAACAGATTCATCCTCACCGCATAGATATATTCCCCATAAAATTGGGCAAAACTATAAATCAGGCACTGCGCCACTTCATAAGGATTTCCCTCACATAATTCATTTAAGTGGAACACGATCACGAAATAATATCCCAGTGAATGCGGGAGGATATCCTTTATTTTGTCTCTGTCCGCTTCATTTACGATACCATGTGAAAGCAGATTGACTAAAATACTGTTATTCACTTCCAGTTTCAATTCAGAAAACTGACGCTGGATATCCTTTCGTGTCCGTGACAGCGCATCTACCGTGTTCTTCACATACTCATATTCATTGGATGCTGTTATCTCTTCCTCGGCTGTTTCATGGATATATTCCAGCATGTGTTTGGTAGGCTTATATCTTCTCCACACAAGGAAGATCACCGCAAGGGCCGTGTAAATGACAGAGGATGCCAAAACCAGATAAATTCCCCTGGTGTAATCCTGAACCTGTACTTTAACCGCTGTATAAGGGATCCCTACATAACATGACAGCATACCGCTGTCAATTTCCGTATGCATCAATTGGTATTCCCCATCTTTTGCCTCCTCCAAAGAAAAAGGTAACTCCCCCTCACCATTACCATGCTGCACTAAAACCTGTCTGGAGGAATCATACATACGTACAATAGCACTGTTTAGCAAATCATCTGCCAGAAAGTAATCCAGTATCTCCTCTTCAGGCAACACGAAAACACAGCGCCTGCTTTCCTGCACGACTCCGGAACTCAATATTGGCTTAAGCACAACCAAAACAGGATTTTCTAAAGACACACGCCCGATGTCATAATATTCCATCTTGTTTAGACGGATGAAAGAAACAATACCCGGCTGGCTGAAAACTAATTCCCTGAACTGCTCCGCCGTATAAGAATCTGCTCCCATATACTGGCTATAATACTTTTCATAATCCGGCGATACCTGCGAATCAGACATAAACACCGGATTATCCCGGAACAGGACAAAGCCATACGGAAGCCCGCCGGCAAACCGAAAGCTTCTGAACTGCTTTTTTACATAATTCATTTCCACAAAATTAAATATGCTCAGTTTACCTTTTTCTTTATTCAGTGCTTCCATGCTTTCGCTGTTACTTAAGCTATCATTGATATGCCTCATAGCATCGATCATCTGTCCAAAATCAAGACTTCCCTTTTCCAGCTTTAATTCCTCTTTGGCAATCAGGTCATCCCATATGATCTGTTCTGTCATCCGGACTATCATGAAGCTCCCTAACACCAATATCAGGAACAAACCAAAATAAACTACCAGATATTTGTAAAACAGTTTTCTTACATCCTTCATATATCGTTATACCTTTACAATCCTCATTGCGCTGATCACAGCCTGATTACTTATCGCATTGGGAAAGGAAATTTTGATGCCCTGATCCTTTTTTACTCTGGCAAACAATTGTTTCCGTAACGGCTTCAATGCCCCGCCGGATTCCATCCAGATATCCAGGCCGCGAATGCATACCTTATCATTCATGGCAACATCAAAGACCCGCCACTTTGCAGCATTTTCCCCTGCAAGGCCATACCATGGTTCCATAAAATACAGTTCCACCATATATTCTGCTTCCGGCACCGGGAAATAATAGGCCAGCTTGTCTTTTCCATAACGGAATTGCTGCATCAACAGGGCATCAGCACAGCCTTCCGGTTTATCCCAGACCCTCGCCATGCTTCCAATCTCATCTTCCACATCTTCGTATTCCGTGCCCCATGAAATACATCCCCAGCTTCCGGGAACAAATCTCCGATCCGCCAGCCAGATTTTCCCATTCCGGTCTGTGTAATCCATACCGCCGCAATTTACCCGGTACACATCCTCATCTGACGAATAAATCTGAAATTCCTTCTCTTTCTGCACACCCTCCTGCACCGGCATGGGAAGGGCCGGGAACAGGATCCGGTCCACTGCCACGCACTTTCCCTGATTGTAGCCCTTTGCCGTCAATATCCCGTAGTTTACCGGAACATTCCGGAAGGTGAAATGCTCCCCTGTTTTTCCTCTCTTTTCTTTTCCTGACAGGATCTCTCCATAATCATTATATAATTCTACCTCTTCGCAGTTAGAATAAGCAACGATATCCGCCTGGCAGGGAGCTGTAAACCGGTCCGGCCAGGTATGGGAAACTAAATATAATACCGCTTCCTTTTCCGGAGGGGTATAATTTGCGCGGTACATATAATAGGCATCTGTCGGCTCTCCCCAGTTTGTAAATATCCCTTTGCTGTTGATCACGCCTACACTGTTACTCCCTGATCCATCTAAGCAATACTGTACTTCCCTGCCCGGATTGGCATGGGAAACCATGATCCACTGAAAATGCCCGTAAAAATATTCACGCACCTTTTCCGCTTCCCTGACCTTTGTCTCAAGGCAGTAGGCAAATAATTCTTCACTGACATCTCCGCCTGTATTCTGGCACTTCTCCATATCTCCTTCTGCATGTTTCCCTTTCACGCGGTACTGGCCGTATTCCCCGATCAGGCGCATCTTAATGGCTTCATCCCCATAAGCTTCCACCGTACCGCCGTAAGTTCCTGACCAGTTCTGGGGGATATTCCAGTCACTCCCTGCTCCGCCATTACAGGTAACTGCCTTGCGCTGCCCGGGAGATGTTACATCCAGCCTGCGGATCAACTCTGTGATCTCCCTCGTGAAATCTACAGGCAGCATGGATTCATTTTGGATCCCCCATAAGATCACTGCCGGTGAATTCCTTCTTTCCTTCATCCACTCCACTGTCAGATTCCGGAAATTTTCTTTAAACTCCTCTGTATCAAAATAAATGTGCGCTCCCATTTGCGGCCAATAAAGAATCCCTTCCTGCTCGCAGATTTCAAGGTATCTTAAATTGTGAGGACAATGGGCTTCCCGGAATGCATTAAACCCTGCTGCCTGAAACATATTCATTCTTGTACGTATCATTTCCTGCGCAAACCCATGGTCGTTGCCAAGCTCATGTTCGTACTCACAGGTTCCGTTCAAAAAATAATGTCTGCCATTTATCAGAAAGCGGTGCTTTTCCCATCCTGCTTTATTTGGCCCCGGAACCCAGGGATTTCCTTTATTGACTATCCCTTCACACATAAAAATACCAAAAGAAGTACTGGTCTGGCAATATTCTTTTAAAAATTCATCGATTCCCCTCACTGTACTCATGACATTATGCAGATAAGGATTTTCCTCAGACCATAGATCCGGGAATACCAACGGCTCACAAATTTGTGTAATGGTCTTTTGTTCTCCCGGCAAAAGGGTAATTTCAGTGATCAGGTTTGCTATGGACTTTGTCCTGTTAAATGTCTGTACAAAGGATTCCAACTGGACAGTGTGCTCCTTCCCATCCTGATTCTTCAGGACTGTGTCAATAACAATCACTGTTCTTTCTTTTGTAAATTCCGCAAGATGAACCCTTACCCCACCGGGAATAATAGCCACCTTTGCATTTTCGTTTCCTCTGGTATAGGTAACAAAATACCGGTTCTCCTCACTTGGCTCTTCGGTTAGTTTTTCCGCATCTATGACTTCCGACAGGCTGGTATCGAAATTCTCCCATGTGATGCTCCGAAATCCAAAGCTGTTTTCAACCACATCCATCACCTGGCCCTCCACCAATACAGTGGTTCTGACCCTGTACAAAGAAGGCTCATCCGGATACCAGAGAGAGGGGGATTTGACACCCTTCAGCTCCTGGGAACAGGTAAATTCCCCCTCCCCATCAACCCAAAACTCCGATTCCACCTTCTGAACCACCGCTCCCTGTGGGGCAATAAGTTCCTGACGGAGAATAACTGTTTTTCCTCCTGCCTGAAAGCTTACGATTTCACTTTCTATATGGACATCGGAATATGATTTTGTCAAATTGGGGGTCGTAATATATACTCCAAAGGGCTTGATCCTGATATCACCGGTTGCCACGATATGTACCGGACGGAAAATGCCAATGGGCTGGGAACCCTCCGTATTCGGAGTCCCATAACACCCCCCGCAGATCCAGGGGAGATCATTGATCTTTTCCGGATGCCTTGCACGGACAAGCACTTTATTGGCGCCGGCAGGGTCTAATGCGTCTGTGATCTCCAGGCTGAAACAGGTTCTGCCGCCTTTATGCCCGCCTACATACTGCTCATTCACCCATACGTCAGCATAAGAACTCACTCCCTCGAAAAACAAAAATACCCTTTTCCCCTTCCAACATTCATCATATCCTAAATTCCTTCGATACCACGCCGTACCATGAAGATTTCCATGAGAAACCCTGTGATACCCCTGATAATCTTCCCAGTTATGGGGCACTGTCACTTTCTTCCATTCCTTTGCTTCCACATCCTGATAAGAATCCTGTGCGCTTCCCTCTGCCAATATGGATTCCCACGCGTCATTGATCACCCTTGTTTCACGATATTCCATGTCCTTTTTCTACCTTCCTCTCCCCAATCAGATTTTATCCCTTCACTGCCCCTAACATAATTCCGTTTGCAAAATGTTTTTGGATAAACGGATAGATGATGATGATCGGGACAATCACCACCACGATCAAAGCATACTGTATCGACATAGCCATAGAAGCTATTTTCATCTGAAGCTCAGGGTCTGTTACCGTAGATGGGTCGATCTGGCTGGAAATCAGGATCTCCTTCAAAATCAACGGCAGGGAAAACCTCTTCCGGTTATTCAGGTAGATCATGGGGCCGAAATAAGAGTTCCAATGCCCTACCGCGCTAAAAAGAAGAAGGACAGACATTACCGGCTTTGATAAGGGGAGTACAATACTCAGGTAATATTTGATATCAGAACAGCCGTCTGCCACGGCGGCCTCAAACAGCTCCTTCGGGATGCTGGTCTGCATAAATGTCCGTGCAATGATCAGATTATAGGCACTGATGGCCCCCGGGATAATAACCGCCCATATAGTATCCAAAAATCCCAAACTACGCACCAGCATGTAGTTTGTGATCATATTTCCGCCAAAAAACATGGTGAATGTAAATAAAAACAAAATTACCTTTGCACCCGGAACATCATCTCTGGATAGGCAGTAACCTGCAGTTATTGTCATCACAAGGTTAATCGCTGTCCCGGACACCGTATAAAGCACCGAATTTAAGAATCCGGTGAGTACAGCCGAATTATTAAACACAATTTCATAGCCCTGCAAGGTAAACTCTACCGGCAGTAAAACAACCTTGCCACTGGATATAGCGTTCCCTGATGAAAAAGAAGCTGCCACCACATAAATGAACGGATACAATACAGCCACAAATACAAATATGGCAATTATGTAAGACATCAAATAAAAGAATTTATCTTCTATACAATACTTTCGAAACTTCATCACAATTCACCCCCTTTAGAATATTGAACTCTGTGTCACTTTTTTCGATATCGTATTGGCAATGAACAACATAATCAGATTGATCACTGAGTTGAACATACTCACCGCCGTTGACCGTGAGAAATTTCCTAATCCGGAAGCAAGACCAATTTTATAAACATACGTAGATATTACCTCACTATAGCTTATATTAAGGCTTGTCTGCATTAGTAGGACCTTGTCAAGCCCTACACTCATAATATGCCCTAAGGACAAGATCATCAGGATTGCCACCGTCGGCTTTATGGTCGGCCAGTCAATATGCAGAACTCTCTTCCAGCGGCTTGCACCGTCAATTCTTGCAGCGTCATGAAGGCTCTCGTCCACACTGGCAAGAGCTGCCGTGTAAACTACCGTATTATATCCCATAGACTGCCATACACCTGACCAGACATACAGATGCTTAAACCATTTTCCTTTTGAAAACAGATCAACAGCAGTCTGCCCGGTAAGCGCCGTAAATATTGTGCCATACATACCGGTTCTGTAATCCAGCAGCCTGAATATAAGTCCTACCATAACTACTGTGGAAATGAAATATGGTATGAAAGCTGTTCCCTGAACCAACTTCTTAAACCTCTGTCCCGGCAGGGCATTCAGCAAAAGTGCCAGCAATATGGGAATGGGGAATCCCGCCAGAAAACTATAAATAGATAGAGTCAAAGTATTTTTCAATACCATTGAAAAATTGTAAGATTCAAAAAAATTTCTGAAATTATCCAAACCTACCCAACGGCTTCCAAAAATTCCATCTTTCACATTATAATCTTTAAATGCAATAATCTGCCCGAACATGGGAACGTAACAGAAAATAATAAGATAAGCCACCGGTAATAATAAAAGCAGGTAAATCTGCCAACGGGCCAAAATCCTTTTTTTCAGTTTCTTTTTTTTCATATTTATCTCTCCAATATTAAAATAGGATTCCTGTATACAGAAAGCATACAGGAATCCTGTTATAAATTAAAATTACTATTTTATCCTGTCATATGCCGTTTGGGCTGTTTCAAGCCATGTCTGCAGACCCATATTTTCGATATCTGCCAGATACTGATCCCATTCTTCCAAAGATCTGTTACCCGTCACAAACTCTGCCAACTGTCCGTCAACATATTCCATAATATTTGTCTGTATTTCTGAAATTGCATTATTTTCTTCCTCAGTATATGATAAAGCTGGTAATAATGTCGGATGGTTTGAGTAGAGTGCATATCCCTGGGCCCTATAATCAGCATCCCTTGTATCACCTTCCACTGCTAATGAATCCTTCCCTCTGTAGTACTCAATGTTTACATACTCCGGATTCACTGACTGCCACATTTTATTCTGCATAGACCCCCATACATTATTTAAGATTGCCAAGTTACAATCATACCCCTCTGCCGCATACAATGCTGTCCTGGTTGATGTATCTGCTTCCTCCATAGACCAGTCAACACCTTCTTCTCCATATCTGCCTGATATGGAATTTTCACGTTTCAAGAACCAGTCCCCCACTGCCATGGCCAGTTCCGGATCTTCGCAGCTCCTTGTGATAAAGAAAATTCTGCCGGGGTCAAAATTATAATACAAGGCATAGTCAAGACCTTCCGGTCCCTCCAACGGAGCAAGCAGTGTAAAATCCTGGAAGTTCGGGCTGTCCAGTCCACCATTCCAATATCCCCAGCCTCCGGCACAAACACATCCTACTACATTGGTGTCCTGATCCAAAAGTGCCTGACACATGGTAGCATCCATAGTAAACATTGCAGGATCCAGTGCTCCCATATCACACAATTCCTTCATATACGTTAGGGCATCACGCCATCCATCTGAAACAAACGGCGCAATCACTGTTTTCTCGTCATCACTTAAGGCAAGACCCCCATTATAGAATACAAAAGAATTGATGAGGAAATTCGGTGTGTATCCACCCCATATTGCATTTGATCCAGTAAGAGGGATTTCATCCTGAACACCGTTCCCATTAGGATCCTGTGTAGCAAATGCCTTCATTACTTTGGCAAACTCATCCGTTGTGGTCGGCATCTCCAACCCCAGATTATCCAGCCATGTCTTGTTGATCCAGCATCGGAACGGAGTAAAATTCCATTCTTCCGGTCTCCAGTCAAACAGGGAGTAAATCCCACCATCCGGACTGGTAATTGCCTTTATAATCGCTTCCATATCTTCCGGATTTTCTTCCTTTATCGCATTAAAATTAGGCGTGATAGAACTATCATTCAAGTAATCCTTCAGGTCAAGAAATACTCCGGCCTGTCCATATTGTAAAATTTCAGATCCTCCTAAAGCCATCATAATGATATCCGGCATTTCCCCACCGCCATTAGCCATCACTGACAATTTTGTTTTTGCATCATTTGCATCAGCCGGAAGGATGTCAAATTCAATATCAACATTCATATCTTCTTCCAACTTCCTGGTCAGATAATTAGTATCATAGTTTTCCACAAAAGAACTCTGCATAATTGCCATAGTCAATTTACGTGAAGCCCCAGATTCTTCCTCCGCAACAGTTTCTGCATTATCATTGCTTTCGACGGCGCTTTCTGATTCAGATGATGCCGTATCAGAATCAGGTGAACTCGAGGAGCTTGGAGAGCTTCCACATCCAGCTATTCCTACTACCATTGTACATGCAAGTATAATACTTGCTAATTTCTTTAGTTGCCTTTTCTTCATTTCTTACACCTCCGTTTTTGATGTCTTCATACTATCAATTTCGTACTTCTGTTAACAGTCTCAATTCCCGTTTCAAAGAACCACATAGTAATAATTACCGTCATACTGTAAAATTCCATTCGTATTTATGATTTTATTTTTATATTATGACTCAGCTGTCATTTTTATTTCATCAATATAACCAAGATGCTCTCTATGGAGCGCTACTCTGAAATGACCGTTTCCCTTTATCCCTTTTATATGAAAATAATCCCCGTCAACTTTGAAAAAAGGAGTTTTTAGAGAAGAAAGATACAAAAAGCTTCCCATAGGCTTCAGCTTCATAATATCCTCCTCCTGCAACGGTCTTTCTACAAAAAAATCAAAAGCCTGCCATCCCGCTTCATTGCATTGCTCCATGGAATTTCTGATTTCTGTGATTTTCATTTCATCATCCCCGCACTGATCTCTTTTAACGCATTTACCAATGCCATCAGTTCCTCCATTCCGGTCATATGTGATATGCTTACCCTGACCAGTCCCAAAGCTCCTGTTCCCAGCGCGGTGTGCATCAATGGGGTACATTGCAGTCCTGACCGCACTGCAATTTCATATCCATAGGCAAGAAGGTAGGAAAGCTCCGAGGGGGACAAGCCTTTCATATTAAATCCTGCCAGCGGCCCCCTGTTTTCATCCGGTCCTGGTCCATATAACTGCACTCCTCTGATCGAGCTCAATTCCTGCAAAAGCCATTCCATTTTTCTTTGCTCGCTTTCATGGATATTTTCTACCCCTAAATTCAGGATATGATCCACACCGGCTTTTAACGCTGCAATCCCCGCCATATTCTGGGTACCAGGCTCATATTCATATTCTCCCTCCTGATAAACCTGTTTTTCACTGTCTTTTCCGGTTCCTCCATATTTCAGCGGTTTGATATTAAGGCCGGGCCTGATGTAAATCCCACCCGTCCCCTGCAGGCCTGACAGGCTTTTATGGCCGGTTATGATCAGGATATCAGCCTGCCATTTATCGCCTTCCACCGGTACGCAGCCGGCACTCTGAGAAACATCCACAGCCAGAAGATATCCCCTTTTCTTTGCCGCCGCCCCCAGTTCTTCCATTGGCTGCAGTGTCCCTGTCACATTAGAGCAATGATTGATAAATACGACTGCCCTCTCCGGCGCTGCATCTATGATAGATTCCGCAGACACATACCCCTTTCTGTCGCAGGGCAGTATCGTGACCTTTTCCTGCAACAAAGGATGATTTCGGATCGGCCTAAGAACACTGTTGTGTTCTGTCTGAGATACCAGGGCATGAAATCCTTCCCAATTAAGCCCTTGGATAAACAGGTTCGCGGCCTCCGTGGCACCGGAAGTAAAGAAAATCCTCTGCCATTCCCGAATGCCGAGAAGCCTGCCCAGACTTCTGCGGCATTTGTCCGGTATATCCCCGGTTTCCCCCAGGCCGCTGTCGCGCATCTGCCCGCAGGGAGGGGCATCCATATAATCCAGGAACGCTTTCCTGACACATTCCGGTTTCGGCCAGGAACTGGCGGCATTGTTAAGGTATATCATTCCTCTTTACCCCTCCAGAATGTTGAAGTGCATGATCTTTGCGATTTCTTTCAGCATCTCCATGTAATTTCCAAAAACCAGAACCTGATGGTGGCCAAAACCTGCCAGGTTATGCATGAACTTCCTTGCACTATCCATCTGTATGTAATAATATGGGCTGCAGTATACTTCCCTGTATTCCGAACGAAGCACTTTTCCCACCTTCACACACATAGTATCCCCCATGGTGTTGAATCTTCCCAGTGTGATTTCTTCCTGTTCATTTTCCGTAAAGTCAACCTGCAGTTTTCCACCAAATCCCTGTCCCGTAAATGCCCACAGCTTATAGGAAAGCGGCTTTGAACCATAACCGTTCATGCACAGCGCCGGCACCGCATGGTGGAGCAATAGTATTTCTTCACTTTCCATACTGGGATTCCCCATAAATGCAGGGCGATAAGCAGCATATTGCATGATCGTCATGGCCAGTAAAGCATTCAGATCCTCTTCGCATCCGCTGGGAATTCCCTCTCCTTTCAGGAGTGAATGGCAGATACAGGGCGTAAACTTACGCTGCTGTGGGATTTCTGAGGTACACAGCTCATGGCAGGCTGTTGAAAATGCATTGCACTGATACACCTCCATCATTTTCTTAGCAGCCAGATAATACTTAATATCATTAAGGAACCAATCTGTATTAACCTTTACCTCCCGGGCTCCGTTAATGATTTCCTCTGCCAGAGGTCGCGCTTCCTCGTCTGTAATCTGATCCATATAGGGAAAAATATCATGGAAGGGTAACTTAATGATTTCCATTCCATAGCGCTGCCTGATGATTTCGGGATCCCTTATCAGGCTCTGCATCCCGAAGGTAGGCAGGCCTCCTGCAGTCAGAACAAGCGCCCTGGTATTTCCAACTGCTTTTCTTACCCATAACGTATGCGCAATCTCATTCAGATCCTTCATGTCCATAGCCACAAAGGCCTCTACCCCAATGGAGTTGCAATAAGATGCAAAATCAATCCCTTCATTGCCGTTTTGCATGATCACCACCGTCTTTTTATATCTCTCCAGCTTGGGAATACGCCAGTTTATGCAAAGGAAAAAATCCACCTTATCCAAATCTTCCTCAATTTTGGCAAAAATATCCTCTCCCACCACAAAGTTTTCCGTATACCTCACATCGATGGGATCCAGAAATGTAATCTCGTCCGTTGCCTGCTGAAGCAGCTCAACTGCATTGGCAAAGGCCCTGTCCGCAGAAGCACTCTCTGCTTCAGCCGTCATGTTTTCCGGAAGTCCCGCCCTACATGGCCCCTCCCAGAAGTGGGTGTGCGTCAGACATCCTATCAGAGGACGCACGATTAATTTTGTTTCTAACGCTGATATTATCATTTTAGCCTCCATTCTGGAGCGTTTACGCAATAAAGGTGGTGCAAATCTCAAATTTATATCTGCCATCAAACAAATCTGTGACGCTCCAGCACAAACCTGTCACTATTTAATACCATTTTATTTTCAAAATACCTTGATATAAAGTAGCATTTCTTTCTTATGAATACCAAAATAAAGGAAACAGTCACATTTTTGTAAAGATTGACGGAGCGGAGTGCGCCCCGTTCAGTTTTGATGTAGAATGCGCCGGGCGTACCATTACAGAAAAGGTTGTCTGTCTTGTATCTCCACTGATTCCGCGATTTTCGCATAAAAAATAGGACTAATAAAGCCCTCGTAGTTAAAGGTTCTTTATTTAGTCCTATTATAAATTATTCATTGGCAATAATGTTCATAGAGATAAACCCTTTCGCCTTATGCTCCTTTGGCAAGCCCGGAAACATAAAGGAAATAAAAGGAGACAGCATATCTGTAAGCTTGGCGATCAGCCCGGAGCTCTGGGCCACCTCCATAAGTCCAACCCAAAAAGCCAGGATCCCCGCTGTGGCAATACAAAGGGATACTGCCTCTCCGGCACTGTCCAGCGCCGCCTCCGTGACCTCCTTCATGTTTCCGTTTACAGCTCCAAAGAGAACTCCTAATACGATCATTGCCGCCCAAATATAGTTTAACATAGATTACTCTTTTCCTTTTTTAGCATTCTATGTCTGTAATCTCAAAGCAATGCCTGATAAACCTCTCTCTTACTGATCCCTCTGTCTGCAGCCACCTTTTTCATGGCTTCCTTCCGCTCCAGGCCCTGTTCTTCATAGATCTGCATATGCTCCTCCACAGAAAGCTCCGCCCATTTCTTTTCTTCCTCCTGCTTCAGGCTTTTTCGGCTTACCCCTTCTATCACCAGAACATATTCCCCTCTGGGCTCATTCTCCTCATAGAAGGAAACGGCCCCCCTTATTGTGGTGGGAAAAACTGTTTCAAAACGCTTGGTCAATTCTCTGCACAAAGTAATGCGGCGTTCTCCCAGCGTTTCATAAAGCTCTGCCAGGGTTCTTTTTAAATGATGGGGAGCCTCATACATAATGATCGTCCGTGTCTCCTCCCGCAGCTCCTCCAGGATCTGTTTTTTTTCTTTCTTATCCGATGGGAGAAATCCCTCGAAGCAAAATCTCCTGGCAGAAAGGCCGGAGAGCGTTAATGCCGTGATGCAGGCACAGCATCCCGGAAGGGAAGTAACCGGTACTCCCTCCTTCAGACATCTTTCTACCAAAACCTCTCCCGGATCAGAAATCGCCGGTGTTCCTGCGTCTGTAATCAGGGCGATATTTTTTCCTTCTTTTATCCAGGCCAGAATCTGCTCCGCCTTTTCTACCTTATTATACTCATGATAGCTGGTCATTGGCGTCCGGATATCAAAATGGGTCAACAGCTTCCTGCTGTTTCTCGTATCCTCTGCCGCGATCAGGTCTGCCTCCCTCAGGGTATCGAGCACCCGAAAGGTAATATCCCCTAAATTACCAATGGGCGTTGCACACAAATATAATGTTCCTGTCATCTGTCACTCTCCTTACTAATAACCGTATATCTCCGTGATCTCATCCGTATATACTCCTGGCTCCTTAAATATGATCAGTGGTTTTTCCACCTTTAGCCGGGCCTTTCCGCCCCGGTTAGCCTCCATCAGAACCATATTAGGCTCTTTGTCTGCAAAAGGATAAACCAGCTGCATCCGCTTTGGCTCCAACCGATACTGCCTGAGCAGCACCAGAATATCCACCAACCGGAATGGTCTGTGTACCAGATAAAAATTTCCTCCGGGCTTTAACAGTCTGCTGCTCTGGCTGATCACATCCTCTAATGTACAAAGAAGCTCATGTCTCGCAATGGCTTTTGGTTCCTCCGGATTCGTGATCCCGTGATGCTCTGTCATGTATGGGGGATTACTGGTTACAACATCAAAGGAAGCAGCGCCAAAAAGACTGACTGCTTCCTTAATATCGCCTGTGATAATCTCTATTTTTTTCTCCTGACGGTTCAGCCTGACACTGCGCGCAGCCATATCCGCACTTTCCGGTTGGATTTCCAGACCGGTAAAGTGCGCCGCCCCGGTCTTGGCCTCCATCAGGATAGGAATAATCCCCGTTCCTGTCCCCAGATCCAGAACCCGTGCGCCCTCCTTTGCTTTTGCAAAGCCGGAAAGAAGCACGCCATCCATTCCGAAGCAAAATCTCCCGGGATCCTGTATGATCCTGTAATGATTCCTCTGGAGATCATCTATCCTTTCATTTCCTTTCAGGAGCTTTAAATCCTCTGATACTTCCTGTTTTATTTTCTGATCAAAATCCTCATTTGCCATTCTTAATTACACTTTCAGTTATCATCCAGCTTTGATCTGGATTCTTCCTTTTCCAGCTTTTCAAGCTTCTTTAAGGTTTCATCCTGGACATCCACTTTATTATGCTTATGCTTCCGGCGGAACCTGAGCTGCTCTACACGGTATTCCTGTATTTCCTTCTCATCCCCCACATCAACGACTACCTTTACCAGCTGCCTGAGGACATTAACGCTGTGAACCTCTCCCTTTAATCCGTCCTCTGTGGTCACATGATCCCCTGCATTAGGCAGCCTCCGGTTCAGCTCCTCATAGGTTTCCTCCTCATTCTTAAGACAACACATAAGCCTGCCGCATACGCCGGAAATCTTGGTGGGATTTAAGGATAAATTCTGCTCCTTCGCCATCTTGATGGAAACAGGAACAAACTCTGATAAATGCCTGTGGCAGCACAATTCCCTGCCGCAGATCCCGATACCGCCCAGAATTTTGGTTTCATCCCTGACTCCGATCTGACGCAGCTCGATCCTGGTCTTAAACACGGCGGCCAGATCCTTCACCAGCTCCCGGAAATCTATCCTTCCATCCGCCGTGAAATAAAACAGCACCTTATTGTTGTCAAAGGTATATTCCGCATCGATCAGCTTCATTTCCAGCTTATGCTTCTGTATCTTTTCCAGGCAGATTTTAAAGGCTTCCTTTTCCTTTATCTTATTTCCGGCCTCCTGCTCGTCATCTCTCTGGGTTGCGATCCTAAGTACAGGCTTTAACGGCTGGATCACCTTGCTGTTTTCTACTTCCCTGGGATCCCCCACTACCGTACCATACTCAATCCCTCTTGCAGTTTCCACGATCACATGGTCTCCGCGTTTGATGTTAAATTTCCCCGGATTAAAAAAATATATTTTTCCTGCTGTTCTGAAACGTACTCCTATTACCTTTATCATGATCTATAAACCTCACTTTAATTTTCTTTGATGGTCAAAAGCAAAAGCTCCATCGTCAGGTCAAAATTCACATTGGCATTCAGCCTTTGCTTTGACTTCTCCAATGCATCTATGATTCTCTCAATACCCTCATAGGCGCTCTTATCCGCTACCTTCCGGATATGCTGTATCTCCTCTTTAAATATCAGATGATTCGCATCATGGGTTGCCTTGAACAAAAGCACATCACGATACCAAATCGAAAGAATATCCATATAATCATTTACATCGAATTTGTATTCGTTGATCTTCTTAATTGCTGCGACAATTTCGTTTAACTCCATCTCCTTGATATACTTTAACAAGGTGATGGCCTCTTCCTTTACTTTGTCAAATTCCTCACTGCCTGCAAGGAGCTTTGCCTTTCCCACATTCCCTCTCGCAAAAGCCACACAGATATCTGCCTTATAGTCCGGAATTTCCATGGTTTCCATCAGATATTTTTTGATCTGGGCATCCTTTGCCGGCTTCATATTAAGAACCACACATCTGCTCAATATAGTTGGCAACAGGGAATCCATATTTGCTGCAAGAATGAGAAGTACGGCGTATTCCGGAGGCTCCTCTAATGTCTTTAACAGAGCATTTTGAGCCTGAACTGTCATCTTCTCTCCTTCATTCATGATATAAATTTTTTTCGGACCCTTATAGGGCTTGATGGCCACATCACTATTGATCTGCCTGCGGATATCATCCACCCCAATAGTTCCGGGTTTTTCATGAGTGATAAAAATAATATCAGGATGGTTCCCGCTCAGTGCCTGTTTACAGGAATGACATTCTCCGCAAGGCTCTGTCCCCTGCCTGTTTTCGCATTGCAATGCCATGGCAAAGGTCTTTGCAATGAATTCCTTTCCGGCGTTCTTCTCCCCGTTAATGATGTAGGCGTGAGATACCTTGTCCATCTTAATGGCGTTCTCCAAATGCTCTCTTAAATGCTCCTGCCCCACAATATCTGCAAATCTGCGCATATACCCCTCTCTTCTGCCGCGCCATGCGGTCTTTTGTCAGCTTAAGTTAAAATATCAAGAAGCAGTCCTCTGATCTCCCCTATTTTGTTAAGGATTGCAAGATGATCCTGCTCATCCTTCATCAGCTCCTGCGCCAGCTCATCCAGATTTTCATCCACCAGACGTATGATCCCGTAAACTCTGTGCCTGCCCTTACGGTCCAGAAAATTTTCGCGGGAAAAAGAATGAGAACGGCTGACGATCTCATTCATGAATTCCTTGATCAGCCCCCGGTACTTCTTCATATCTCTGATATCACGTTTCTTTGCCAGCTTATCTCCCTGCATGGTAATTTCCTCCATAAGGGTATTCAGCCTGGCCTGAAGCTCCTGTTCCTCGATATGACTGACTAATGTAAATTTAAACGCTCCGTCTGACTCCTGCACCGGAGCCGCTGCCTCCGGTTGTATCACAGGGGCAGCCTGGTTCACTTTAATATCCACTTACAATACCTCTCTTTGAGTCTTCACCATATATTGCAGCTTTCACCTTCTATGTATACTGTCAAAGATTATCTATAATATATTTTTTTATTTCTCCAAGACAGCTATTTAACTCATCATTGGTAAACCGCCTTGTGATCCCTGCTTCCTTTATTCTTTCCTCTGAAAAATCTTCCGCATCCGCCAGAAAACGTCTGCACATTTCCTGGTATCGTGGATTTTTCTCCTGCATCTCACGTTCAAGCGCACGCTTTAGCCTTACTCCGTCATCAAGTTCAAGCAGCACTGGCACTATCTTTTCTTTTCCAAAATACTCCCTTGTTTTTAAATAGGATTCTATGGTTCCGATGATCAGGTAATGATTGCATGACAGATCTATTTTTCCATCATCCACCGTAAAATAGCGCCACAAACCATGGTATGTATCGTAGGCTCTTGCCTCCACGATCCTTCCGGCGGCCTCCAGCCTTCTAAATCCATCTTCATCGGTAAAGTAATACTCTTCTCCCGATACCTCACCCGCCCGTATAGGACGGGTAGTATAAGGCACTACTTTTTTGAGGGCAATCTCATCCCATTCCAGGAGATGCCTGTAAACGGTATCCTTCCCCGATGAACTCTTCCCCATTAAGTATACCATTTTTCCCATGACAATTAAACCTCTACAACACGAATCATGTTGGTATTTCCTGACACGCCCAGAGGAACGCCTGCGGTAAGCACCACCTTATCCCCTTTTTTGATATATCCTGCACTCTCCGCCGCACGCACTGCCACCTCAAAAAGATCATCTGCCGTGTTTTCTCTGGCGATCCAGACCGGCGTTACCCCCCATGCCAGGCTAAGCTGCCTGCATACCCCAGGACTGACGCTACAGGCGATGATCGGGCATTTAGGCTTATATCTTGCGATCATTCCTGCTGTAAATCCGGAGATTGTAACCGTGATAATGGCAGATGCCTTCAGATCCATGGCCGTGGTACATGTGGCATGGGAAATCGCTGTTGTCACATCTACCTCTCCGCTAAGCTCTCTACGTTTCATCCGCCCGTTGTAATCAATATCCTGCTCTGTTCTCTCTGCAATCCTTGCCATAGTCTTTACTGCTTCTACCGGATAAAGACCTGCAGCGCTTTCTCCTGAAAGCATGATCGCAGTGGTTCCATCATAGATCGCATTGGCTATATCTGTAGCTTCTGCTCTGGTGGGTCTGGGATTTTTGATCATGGACTCCAGCATCTGAGTGGCTGTGATCACATGCTTTCCTTCTTTTTCTGCCATTCTGATCATCTGCTTTTGTATTACAGGTACTTCCTCTAAAGGTATTTCTACCCCCATATCTCCTCTTGCCACCATAATACCGTCAGAAACAGAGATTATTTCCTCCAGATTACGGATTCCCTGCATATTTTCAATTTTGGCTATGATCTTCATATCACTGCCCCGGTCCTTCAGGATCTTCCGTACAGCCAGAATATCCTCTTTTCCCCTTACAAAGGAGGCCGCAAGGAAATCAAAACCCATATCACAGCCAAACAGGATATCGCTTCTGTCTGTCTCACTGATATAAGGCATGGACAGCACAGCCCCCGGAACATTTACTCCCTTATGGTCAGATATGGGACCGCCGTTTATCACTGTACATATTATATCGGTTTCTTCGATGGCATCCACCACCATCTCGATCAAACCATCATCGATCAAAATAGTAGTGCCTGCCGATATATCATCCTTCAGATTCTTGTATGTGATCGTAACCTTTTCGCTGTTCCCCAACAGCTCCTCGGTGGTTAATATAAACCTTTGCCCGCTTACAAGCTCCGTCCTGCCGCCTTCTATATCCTTCAGCCGGATCTCCGGACCCTTGGTATCGAGCATAGTTGCCACCTGGACTCCCAGTTCATTGCTGACCTTCATAACCCTGTCAAATTTTTTCTTATGCTCCTCATGAGTACCATGAGAAAAGTTAAATCTGGCAACGTTCATCCCTGCCTGCATTAACTCCCGAAGTTTTTCTTCCGACTCACTGGCCGGTCCGATGGTACAGATTATTTTTGTTTTTCTCATTCTATGTCTCTTCCCTTCTATAGCAGCGTAATCCCGCTGTTTCTTAAAACTCTGATCTTGTTATCATACACTCCCTGCACATGATAGCCTCGCAAAAGATAATCGCAAATAAGCTTTATCAGATTTTTTTCCACCCTCTCCCCCGGCACCAGCAATGGGATTCCCGGCGGATATAAATTGATAAACTCTGCTGCTGTTTTTCCCTCTGCCTCCTCAAATGTAAGCTCCTCAAAGGGCATTCTGTATGCCTCCCAAAGATTCATATTTATATGCGGATGCAGATCTGCCTGCCACCAGCTGCTCTCCCAATACTCTGCTTCTTGATCAGAAATATCTTCCTCAGCAGCCGCTAAGGCATCAATCTCCTGCAAAGCCCTCAAAAGACGCTCAAAGCCCTCCCTCTGATCCATCATGGAGAGTATTGCGATCACATAGCTTCCCGCAGCCATCTCCATTTGGAGATGATATTTTTCCCGCAGGATATCGTAAAGCCTTTGTCCGGTCATAGCAGATTCCTTTACAGATATGACCAGCTTCCCCGGTTCTGTAAACGGGCAAATCTGAATATTCCTGCACTTTTTCATCTCATTTAAAAAGGAATTTCTCAAAAAAAGAAGCTCATCCAGCCGACTCCCGGCCTCCTTCTGCGCCAGAGAAACAGCCTCGTCAATTCCCGCCATCAGTAAATAGGAAGGGCTGCTTGTCTGATAGATCCGAAGATATCTTTTCAAAATCTCCTCATCTATCAACTTCCCATTACTATGAAGAAGCGCTGTCTGGGTAGGCGCCGGTAATGTCTTATGAACACTGTGGATCACTATATCCGCTCCTTCATCCACTGCATTTGCCGGATAATCGGGATGCATACCAAAGTGAGCTCCATGTGCCTGATCTACGATCAAGGGAATATCATAGCTATGAACTAATTGCGCAATTCCCTTTATGTCTGAAACAATCCCATCATAAGTTGGTGAAGTGATTACTACTCCTGCAATTTTCTTCCACCCCTCTTTGACTTCTGATCGTTCTATATCGTTTTTTTCCCTGCTAAGAATACACTCAATCTCTTTCTTTATGTCTTCCTTTATAACAGGTCCACCAATCTCATATCCTTTTACTTTTTGGGGATACACATAATGAAGCTCCATACGATTCAAAAAAGCCGCATGATATACGGCTTTATGACAATTTCTGGAAATAATAAGCTTATCACCCCGCACCGCCGATGCCGAAATTGCACTCAGAATCCCCGCCGTGCTTCCATTAACCAAAAAATATGTCTCTTTTGAATGATATAATTTTGCTGCTCTCTCCTGTGCATCCTTAATTAAGGATTCCGGCTCATGCAGATTATCAAATCCATCTATCTCCGTAATATCATATTGATAAAATTGCGCCAGAGAACCGCTTTCAGGATTTCTTTTATGCCCAGGCATATGAAACGGATAATTATCACTTTCACTATAAGCCTTCAGGCTTTCAAAAAGCCTCTGATTCATCCTGTCACCTTAACCTGTGCTCTTTTCGCTCCTTTACGCAGTCTCAATGTTTCCAACAAGGAACAATATTTGTCCGCTGTGGTAACGATCCATGCCTCTCTGCAAAGAGGCGGAACTACTGTAAGAGGCCACATATGCTTTTTGATAATATCCTTTTCCCTTAATGTCAGAGAATACTCCTTGCTGGCATTCCTCAAGGCAATCCCGGGATGATAGAATCCATGCAGCTTCTGATAATTCGTTCTGGTTTTATCATGCCAGTCATATAAAAAATAATCATGAAGAAGAGCGCCTCTGATCAGATCCCTCTCATTACAATGAATTCCAAGAAATTTACTGATGGCAATACTCTGCCTTGCTACATCAAGGCAATGTCTCCGTACCGGTATTGTACCATGCTGGATATAATTTCTTGTATTCTGAAAATTCTCTGAATCCAAAATATCAGGCGCATATTCCTTCAGCAATAAATAAAATTCCTTTTTTTGTTCATATCTCTTTCTTATTTTTTCAAGATGCTTACCATACTTTTTGGCCCTGTCCCTCATACTTCCACCTTTTTTAGTTTTATAGATTCTATGAACTTTTTATTATTATACACTTTTTAAGAATTTTCTTCCCCAATAAATAAAATTCCTTTATCAAAATACTATAAACCAGGAAAAAATGCAATAGAAACCAAAAAACTCTTAAACATTGCCATCGCAACATTTAAGAGCTTAAATGCCCAGAGCCGGAATCGAACCAGCGACACGAGGATTTTCAGTCCTCTGCTCTACCAACTGAGCTATCTGGGCATTAG
>CANDAG010000001.1 GCA_947382625.1 uncultured Lachnospiraceae bacterium | reverse complement strand
CACATTGTAACATTTCTTCTTTATATGACATGACTTGTTCTGCATATAGTTTAGACGGCCTAACCAACATCAATTCACGCATCACATTCATCCTCACAAATTTGAATCTGTCGAGTTCTTCACATGAATAAAATTTCCTATGCTCTCGTTTTGAGATAACAAACCGAATTTTATTTAAATATAAGACATATCACTAATTCGCTTAATAAATCTCTTTCCTTCATTATTCTCAAACATATAAGAAACTCCACCTGCCAGACCAAACATTTCACAAATATTTATTGTTTCAACACTTAGTCCCAAAAACATTGTATTGAACACACTTAACAAATCCCCATGTGATACAATAATAATGTTTTCTTCATTATTTAACATTATTTCATCAAAAAAAGGCTTTAATCTGTTCCATTCATCTCTGCGACTTTCAGCATCTGAAAACAATCTATCATCAATAGTCTTTTCTTGCTGTTCAATATTTTCACGCAACCATTGAACTGACTTTCCGCAGCATTTTCCAAGATTCCTTTCTCTCAATTCACTTCTTAATATTGGAGTTAACTCTAAATAACTTCCAACATTCTCTGCTGTTTGTTTTGCTCGTAACAAATCGGAAGAATACATTACAAATTTTCTTCCAGCTAATTCAGTTTTCAATTTTTCTCCAATATTTTTTGCCTGACTTACCCCTAATTCTGACAACTCCCAATCCGTCCAAGAACCAACCATTCCGTTTGTGTGATGAACTGATTGTGTATGTTGTATTGTTATTATAGTTTTCATAAAAACTCCTTAAAATTGTTATTGTTCCGAAATCGAAATTTACCAAATCGACAAGCTTCGATTTGTTACTGCGTTCAGTTTATCACATTTATAGAACATCTACAAGATTCCGTGTATGAAAAAGCAAAAAGAATGAATTCTTCACTTGACAATGTGGCAAAGACCTACAAAGTATAGGTGACCTCTATTTCTCCACCGCCGCTCTTCTTGCAAGCTCAAGACATCCCATGATTCCCTGGTCATCGTTTAAGCTGGCAGGCACGATGTAGCTGTCAAGATGCTCCATCTCCTCTGTCTTAATATATCCGTTCAGGATTTCTTTTACGTAGTTACGGATCATGGGGAAGAGCTGCTCCTGATGCATAACGCCTCCGCCCAGAATGATCATCTCCGGTGAAAGGGTCAGAACATAGCCCGCAAGAGCCTGTGCAATATAATATGCCTCCAGATCCCACACTTCCTTGTTATCCTTCAGCTCAATGGCTTTCTTTCCCCAGCGGGCTTCAATGGCAGGTCCTGCTGCATGTCCCTCTAAGCAGTTTTTGTGGAAAGGACATCTGCCCTCATATTGATCTCCGGGTCTTTTCTGGATCTGTACATGTCCTGCTTCCGGATGGAGCATGCCATGGAGAAGCTTCCCCTCAATATAAATACCTGCCCCCACGCCGGTTCCTATGGTAACATAAACCACACAGCTTTTGTCCTTGGCCTGGCCAAAGGTCACCTCTCCCAAAACGGAACCGTTTACGTCAGTATCAAAGCCAACCGGACATCCGAGTGCCTCCTCAAAAGCGCCCACAAAATTATAGTTCTGCCATGCCAGCTTGGGTGTACTGGTGATGTACCCGTAGGTGGCGGATCTCTTATCGGGATCAATGGGGCCGAAGCACGCAATCCCTAATCCTTCAATCCCTGCCCCCTTAAAATACTCGATCATTTTAGGCACTGTAATCTCGGGCGTCTCTGTGGGAATGGAAATCTGCTCAAAAATCTTTCCTGTCTCATCACCTATTGCGCACACCATTTTGGTCCCGCCTGCCTCTAATGCTCCTAATCTCACTGTCTTGTCCTCCTTTAATTGATTCTAAATCTTTGATTTTATGTTTGATTATATCTTTGATAGAATAACTCTTTATCCAGCTCTACAATCTGGGTATTTCCAGTCTTATAATTCCTTGCCATATCCTCAAAGGGGGTATCGTACAAATAGGACATCAATGTCATGATCACTGCGCTGTGAGTGATATTAAGCGCATCCTGCCCGTCTCTGTTTATGATATCGTCCAGAGCCGGCAGAAGCCTGTTAAGAAGATGCTGATAGGATTCTCCTTCCGGCGGGACCTCATAGCGTCTGTTCCCATGCCATATAAAATACTCCTTGGGAAACTGCTCCCTGACCTGCTTCCAGGTGTGCCCCTCCCACTTGCCAAAGTCAATTTCCTCCAGACCCTCTTTAACCTCAGGCCTGATCCCTAACTGCTGTCCGATGATCTCTGCTGTTTCTGCTGCGCGTTTCTGCCTGCTGGTGTAAATCCTCTTGATCCCGTAGCCCTTCTTGAGCACGGCAGCCAGCTCCTCTGCCTGCCTTCTGCCCTTCTCATTCAGTTCGATATCTGTCTTTCCCTGAATCCTGCTTTCGATATTCCAATCTGTTTCCCCATGTCTGACCAAATAAAGCCTCAAATTAAAAATCCATACCCTTTCCCTGATTTGCAAAATCCATATAACGTTTCATATTCCAAAATGACCAACTCTTCCCTCCCTTTTCTCGTACTAATTATACTCTTTTCTATCTTCCTACACAATTCTATACGAAAATTTCTTCGGCATTTTTAACAAAATCACCGATGATCAGAACATTCTGCTGACATTTTCCTCAAAAATTTGGTATACTAAAGATATAACGTGTTTTAAAGGAGGTGTTATCAATGTTTGAAAACGGAGATTATGTAATCTACGGTAACAATGGAATATGCCGCGTTCAGGATATTACCACGCTGAGTATTCCCGGTGTTGACAAAGAGAGAAAGTATTATCTGCTTAAGCCTGTATATGCGTCGGGGAGTACGGTATATACTCCTGTGGATACGGCGGAGACTCTCCTGCGTCCTGCACTATCGAAAGATGAGGCCGACAGCCTGATCAGGTCAATCCCCGACATTCCTCTTATCCCTATTTCCGATGAAAAAACGCTTGAAAAAACTTATAAGGAATACATGCGTTCCAACAGCAGCAAGGCCTGGGTACAGCTTATCAAAACAATCTATCTTCGCAAAGAAAAACGGATCATGAAGGGCTACAAGGTGACTGCCTTAGACAGCCGGTACTTCAGCCTTGCGGAAACCTCTCTTTACGGAGAGTTAGCAGTTGCCCTTGACAAGCCCCGTGAAGAGATCAAATCTTACATTGCAAGCTGCATCGACAGTCTCCCATCTGAGGTTTGAGCCGGAAATTATCTCTGGATTAAGTTTACTACAATTTTTCCAGAAGTTCAATTGATGATTGGAGAATAAATTTAAGAAATCGGTTTGCCGTTTACTTTTCACGGGTGCACCAGCAGGCCGCCCGGACAGAGGGAAAGTCCTACGTTGCCCCTGTCCGGGCTGGTTTATCGGCATTGCCCGTGAAAAAAAATGGTTGCTGATGATACCGGGAACCTATTGCAAAAAACACTTGCAGCCGCCCAAAATATATGTTAAGGTAAATATGTTATCTAATTAATAATTAACGCATCATACATTTCTAAGTTCTCATGATGTGTTCCTTTTTTCTTTTGTTTAATTGAAAAAACAAAAGAAAATCTTGAGTTCCGGCTTTTCGCCACTCATTCAAAGCAATTAGTCACTGAGATGCAGGCAGGCGAAAAGGCTTTCTCCTGTCGGCAGGGAAAATGTCATAAGAAAATGCTAATAAAGCCAAACGGCTTCCTTATGACCTTACACGCATTGGCAAGTATATACTTGTGCCATAAACAGGAGGACACCGAATGCAGGAAAATACCAGGCTACAAGCCGGCAAGAAACGTGATATCAGCAGCAAAAAAGTATTAGGCAATCCACTTCTCTGTGCTCAATTTCTAAGGGATAACCTAAATACTCCTCTTCTTAAAAATGTACAGCCGGAAGATATTGAAGATATATCCGAAAGATATATCCCTTACCTTGGAACAGAATTTGAATCGGATACGGTAAAACGAATTCGGCTTCACACCGAAAAAAGAGAAGATTGCTCCATTCAGGAGCCTCTTTTTCTGATTTCCTTAGCAGAGCATAAGAGCAGGGTAGATTATGATGTGTCCATGCAGCTTTTAAAGTATATGGTATGCATCTGGTTGGATTACAGCAAAGAAATGAATATGCAAAGGGCTGGAATATCCGGCAGAAAAAGCTTCCGCTATCCTACCATCATTCCGGTCATATATTATGAAGGGAAAGCGCCATGGACAGCAGATCGACATTTTGGTGACAGGATTGCGCGAAAGGATCTGTTTTCGGATTGGATACCGGATTTTACCTATGAGGTGGTACGTCTTCATGACTACAGTAATGAAGAACTGCTTACTCGTGGTAATGAAATGTCACTGATCATGCTTTTTAACAAGATACAGAACATTTATGATATACCTGCATTTCTGGAACTCCCTCAGGAAAAACTGGATGATATGATAAAGGAAACCCCGGAAACAGTTCTTGATATCATAGTTTCCGTGATAGAGAGCCTATGCAGGAAAATCAACGCAACAGAAGCAGAAACGCAGGAATGTGTGAACAAAGTGAGGGAACGCAGAATGGGTTATTTGTTTGAAAATATGGAAAAAATGGATATACAGGCCGAAAGGCGTAATACAGCCGAAGCTCGTACGGAAGCCCAAAAAGCTCAGGAAGAATTGAACACCTTCAAAAAAAACTCTTTGGAAGAAAAAATCAGGCTTATTGTTAAATTCTGTAAAAAACTGACATATTCCAAAGAAGAAGCTATTCAGGAAGTCATTACAGAGTGCAACACAGACATTGAAACTGCACGGCAAAAAGTGGCAACATATTGGGGTATATAAAGATCTTCCTTGCAAGTCAGCTTACTAATTCAAAAAAGTGCAAAGCCTGCCGTAAATTCACCGGCGACTTTACACTTTTCTTTTTTCAACACATCAATTTTATAATCCAAACAGTAAATCTCTTACTCCTTCACAGCCCCGATCATAACGCCGCTGGCGAAATACTTCTGAAGGAAAGGATAAACCACAAGGATCGGCACGGTAGCAACCATGATGGTAGCGTACCGGATACTCATGGCGATGGCCTCGGCATCGCCTCCCGCTCCCGCATTCATACCCTGACTGTCGTTGGAGATCAATATCTCTCTTAATATTACCTGCAGAGGATATTTCTCTCTGTCTCTTAAGATCGCGGTAGCCCAGAACCATCCGTTCCAGATCGCTACGCCGTAGTAAAGAACCATAACCGCTAAGGTCGCTTTGGACAAAGGCAGGATGATCTTAACCAGAATCGTCATATGTCCTGCACCGTCAATCCTTGCAGCCTCTGTCAGACTCTCCGGAATAGACTCGAAAGAGGTTCTTAAGATGATCATATTGTAGGTGCTGATCATAAAGGGAATGATCAATCCCCATCTGGTATCGATCATATGTAAATCTCTTAAGGTGAGGTAAAAAGGAATCGTACCTCCCGAGAAGAACATGGTGACCAGGATCAGCATCATCAGGGGCTTTTTAAATAACACATTCTTTCTGGAGAAGAAATAGGCTGCCATACTTGTCAGGATCAAATCCAATATAACGCCTGTTATTAATATAAACAGCGTGTTCATATAGCCCTTTAAGATCATGGGATTCTGAAATACCTTTATGTACGCCTGCACACTGAATCCCAGAGGTTTTAGCAAAAATCCCGAATGTGACATCAGTCTGTTACTGTTACTGAAGGAAGCCATTGCCACATGCCACATAGGGTAAAGACAAACAAGTGTTATGATTGTCAGCAGGATATAATTAAAAACCTGAAATATTCTTTCGCCTGTTGATTTTTTTACTTTCATATTCTGCTCCCCCCTTACCAAAGACTGTTTTCGGTAGTCTTCTTGGAAATTATGTTAGTAACCACCAGCAGGGCACAGTTGATCACGGAATTGAACAATCCGATGGCCGTTGAATAGCTCCAATCCTGTTCGATCAGGCCGACACGATATACATAGGAAGAAATGATATCCGCGGTCTCATAAATTGCAGAGTTATATAACAGGATCGTTTTCTCATAGCCCATGCTCATCAGGGAGCCCATTCTCAGGATCAGCATTACGATGATCGTAGGCATGATTCCCGGAAGCGTTACGTGCAGTGTCTGTTTCCATCTGTTAGCTCCGTCAATGGAAGCGGCCTCATAGAGCTGAGCGTCCACGCCGGATAATGCGGAAAGATATATGATCGATCCCCAGCCCACTTCCTGCCAGATACTGGAAACCGTATAAATCGTCCTGAAATACTTAGGATCCTGTAAAAGAGGCGCGCGGGTTCCGCCAAAGGATGCAATGATATCGTTGATCAGTCCCGTTGAGAGACAGAAATCCTTGATCATACCGCAGATAACCACCATGGAAACAAAGTGCGGCAGATAGGTAATCGTCTGAGAAATTTTCTTGAACTTTTTGCTCCCCACTTCATTTAACAAAAGCGCCAGAATAATAGGAGCCGGAAAACCAAAAACAATACTGTACACACTAAGGAGCAACGTGTTGCGCAGCAGTCTCCAGAAATAAGGACTGGAAAAGAACCTGCTGAAATTCGCAAATCCAACCCAATCGCTGCCGGAAATTCCTTTTGCCGGCGTATAGTCCATAAATGCAATGATCGCCCCGTACATGGGCTTATACATAAAGATTGCATAAAATACAATTACAGGTAAAACAAGAAGATATAACGACCAGTTTCTCTGGAAATCCTTCTTAATCCTGTCCCCCGTCATCTTTCCTTTCATCCATCTATCCCCTTCCTTCTTTTTTTGAAAGAATCTCCCGTTCCAGGTGCCAAAATCCATAATAGAAAGAGGATGCTCCGGAAGCCCGGAGCATCCGCCTGCTTTCAGAACATCCTCTTCTTTGAATATCTTTTTGGAAAACAGTCTACTATCTTGAGTTGTAACGCTCTAAAGCTGCCTTCTCGATCTCAATTGCTCTTGAAAGGTTCATATTTTCCAGAGTCTGGATATAGGAATCCCAGTTATCAAGACTTTCTGTACCGAAGATGAACTTCAGAGCCATCTCATCTACATAGGTACCCAGCTCGTTGGTGATAGTTGCAAGCTCCTTGGATTCTTCCTCACTGGGTGTGATAGGAGGCATAATATGCTTTCTTGCATTGGCAACTCCCCATGTTCCGGGACACAGCTTAGCAGTTTCAAGCTGCAGATACTCTTCCAGGTAGTTCAGATCCTGTACGAAAGGTCCGTTATAGTTGGCACGGATATACTTACCAAGAGCCTGTGCGATCGGCCATCCGTCTTCGTTGTTGGTGATGGTCTCTGTATAGACAGCCCTGTCTCCTTCCCAGTTATAGGAAACGCCTTCGGTACCGAAGTTGAACAGATTGTGGCCAGCCTCGCTGTAACCATAATCCAGGAATCTTGCTGCCAACTCTACATTTTCACAGCTTCCGGTAATAGCAGCTCCCACATCAGGGAAGTTGTTCTCTACAAAACCATACTCCGGAGTGTCTCCGGCATTAAGAACCGGCTGAGGAGCAGGTACTAATAAATAATCCGGATTATTCTGCTGTGCAGTAGTCATGAACAGCTGCATACGGCTGGCTGCCCAACCTACGGAAGCGCCTGCCTCATCAGTTGTCATCTTAGCGGTTACCTGGTCACCGTTTAAGGTTGCATAGTCAGCATCGATCAGGCCTTCCTCATACCACTGATGCATTGTTGTGAGATAATCCTTGTAGCCGTCGATTGCGTAAACATAAACAAGCTCTCCATTGTCATCCAGAATAAAGCTTGAGCTTGCGCTGCCGGCGCCATACGCAAATGCAAAAGGATTAGACATCTTGAAGTTTGCATAATCAAAGCACAGAGGAGAGGTTGCACCCTTCTCTTCCTTGAAAGCTGTCAGTACATCATGCCACTCATCGATGGTGGTAGGAACTTCCATGCCCAGATCGTCCAGCCAGTCCTGACGAAGGAAAGCGCCTACAGTATAGCAGAGCCCGTCCTCACCACGGATGAAGGGGAATGCAAAATAGGTACCGCTATCGGTCTTTACCATACGGTCGATTTCCGGATGCTCTTCCAGATACTTCTTCAGGTTCGGGCAGTACTGATCGATGACATCATTTAATGCGATGATCACGCCGTCAGCGATCGCCTTCTCAGGTCCACCGGGATAGCTGTTTACCCAACCACGCTCAATAATGTCGGGAAGGTTTCCGTCTGCTACCATCAGGTTGAACTGCTCGTTTTCCTGTCCGGCTGCCGGATGCTGGAATTCAATGGTTACGCCTGTATCCTCCTGCCACTTCTTACCAAGCTCGGTATCTCCAAGGTTGGTGAAGTTAGCAGATACATTACCGTTTAACTGAAGCCAGTATGTAAGTGTCCCGCTTTCTGATAAAGGATAAACCGATGCATCTGCAGAGGTATCTGCTGCATCTTCATTAGAAGAAGCGTCTTCTGCAGCGGTATCCTCTGCTGCGTCTTCGGTTGCTGCATCCTCGGTTGCTGCATCCTCGGAGGCTGCGCTCTCCTGTGCTGCATCACTTGTTCCTGCATTGTCGGAACTTCCTGAACCACACCCTGCTAAGAGGGAAGCCGCTGTAATGCCGGCTGTCAATAATGCAAGTAGCTTTGTCGATTTCTTTCTCATTTTTTTCCTCCTGTCATGATTTTTCGTTTTGATTTTGGCTACCTGTGTAACTGCTTTGCATTTTACATGACAAAAGACGATTTTTATATAGGCAAAAATAAGAATCGATTGACAAAAATAAAAAACTTTATGGAAATTTTAGTTTTTGCACACTTTATGAGCGCTTACTGTTCTTTAATTGTCCGGGGGTCGTCCCTGTGGCCTTCTTAAATGCCCGGATAAAGGTAGAGCTGTCCCGAAAGCCTGTCTGCTCCGCTGTCTCCAGCACACTTGCTCCTGCCGCCAGAAGCTTTTCGGCAGCATCGATCCTGACCTGATTCAATACCCTTAAAAGACTTTCTCCGGTATTTTTCTTATAGAGGGAAGAAAGATAAGCCGGTGTCATGTGAAAATGCTGCCCGATCTGTGATACGTTCAGTTCCACATTACCGAAATTCTCCCGGATATACTTATTGATCTCCTCGCACAATTGACTGCCAGAGTCATTTGTCGATTCCTCCTCTACGGGATGACACATTTTTTCCACAGCGGCTTTAAACCAGTCCTGTATTTCCTGATAGCTCATTTTGACGGAAATGGTCTGTAAATCAATCTCTTCTCCCAATGCTCCCTCCATTTCCTGAGCTGCCTTTATCAGTGTTCCGGCCAGGTCATACAAAAGAAATCTGCGGGTGACGGGGGAGGTTTTCAGCTGTTTGAAATTCATATCAAGAACTCCATTGATACAGGAAACTGCCAGCTGGCTGTCATTATTCCTGATTGCTGTTATGATCCGCTCCTCCTGGGACATAGAATACTTATAGTTTTGGTTAGAGGTATTCTGTATTTCATGGTAGTTGATATAATCCGGATCCAAAAGGGGAAGAAAGCTTTCTGCCTCCCTCGCCTCTCTGTAAGAAAGGTGGATCCCCCCGATTCCTTCATGGAGCTCCCCTGCCAACACCGCGACCCGGAACCCAAAATTATCAAAAATAAACTTCTGCAGTCTGTCTAATGTCTCCAGCAATTCCTCCTCGAATCCGGGCATCATCTGCCTGATATTCATCAATACTGCCATTACATCCCCCAGCTCTGCCATCTCAACATCAAAGACCTCCGAGAGCCCCTCTCCGAATACGTTTCCTACTATAAATTTCTGCAGGTTGTTCGTTTCCGTATCATTTTCCTGTTCCTCACCGGAGGATCCCCCGGTCTTTGTCCTTATTTTCAGAAGGAGTACCAGATTATGTCCCTGTTCAAATTTTCGGCAGATCTCCATCCTCTCCGGCGTATTGTTTTCCTGCTCACCAAAAGGATCGATCAGAATATCGATGAGATAATACTGTCTGACCACCTCCAGGCTCTGATGGAGCCTTTGACGGAACTCGGAGTGCTCTTCAAAAAGGGTCATTGCCTTTTCCCGCAGATATACATATTCATTTTCTACCTGCCGGTTTTCCTTATCGTAGTTCCGGAACATGTCCAGCAGGGCTTTGATGGGATCATAGCTTTTCTTTGTCATCTGGCTGGCAGCTATAAATCCGATACAAAGAGAAAAGACAATGGATATGGCAAAAAAGTTTCGAAGTCTTCTGACAGAGCTGCCAATACTGCGTTCAGGCATAAGCAACACATATTTCCAGTCAAAAACCTCAGAAGGCAGGCTGCGCAGAATATATTTGTTTCCTTCAAACTCCAGCTGTCCGTCGTTTCCCTCTTCCAGCTGCTCATAGGTAAGCCCTATATTCTCAAACTCCTCTGATCGGCTCATGATCTGATCATCTTTGCTGATCATAAGCCAGTCCATGCCGTTTCCCCCGTGCTCCAATTCCATACTGCCAGTCAGGGAATCGATATCGATCCACAGACCGATCATGGCGGTAGTTTCTCCAAAGTCTCCCTTCACATTGGTCATGGTAAGCAGCAGCGGCAAGCTTCCGTTCTTCAGCCTCTCTTTTGCCCTGGCCACCTCCCACACATGATATTCCGAAAAATAGTTTTCCAGCCACTGGATGGACTCTTTATCCTCAAAGCAATACAGATCGCAGTACAGATCAAGATCCATACAGCCGTTGCTGGAGACCAGCTTTCCGTTATTCTTGAAATAAACGGTGATATCATCGCAGTAATCCCCGCTCTGATTGATGGCCATCCTCAGATCCGCGATCTTTGTGTGAAGAGAATAAAGCTGATAATATTCCTCACCTTTAAAATCTCCCCGTACGGTAGACAGCTCCTGTATCGATTTATCCAGGGCAAGCTGCACCAGTACATTCTCATAGTACTGCAGCTCCCTGTCACAACTCTCCTTAATGGTATGTATCAGATTAATATTGGAAGCATCTGCCTGCCTCTGCACCACCTGATAAGAATAGAAATAAAAAAACACCGCCATCACCAGCGGGATCAGGAGAATACAGGCATAGGACAGATACAGTTTTCGATACTCGCTCCAGTTTTTCATAGGCTACCTCCCTATGGATATCAAAAAACAAAAGGCCGCTTATACATCTATTTTAATCTAAAACAACTTGCAAGTAAACAACAAAAAAAGAATCCTGCATAGCAGGATTCCCCGCCGGTACGTTTCCGTACCGGCATTCTTTATACAAATTCCCTTTATTTTCTTAGCAGCTCATCCAAAAAATAGGCATTGGAGTCTGCATGTTTTCCATGGGCATCCTGAACAGAAACCCTGATATATCCCTCTTTTCCTGTCAGGGTAAACTCCGCTTCATCTATAGTTGTGCCCGGAGCGGCCGCTGCCCTGTGACAGAAACGCCCCATGGTTTTCACAAAGATCTTGTCTGCCGGGCTGGTGCGGATATGCAGCCTTCCGTCCTCTAAGGAAATCTCCTCGATCCTCGGGCCCTCCGAGCGGCCATCAGGCGACATGGTACTGTAAAAATGTCCCTTCTGCAGGGCTTCTATTACTGCCGGATAAGTCAGCTCCTTCGCCCCGATCATCACTGCGCCGCCAAAGGAATCGCACAGCGCCTCCTCCGGGGAAAAGCTGTTATGATTGTCATCGGTAGACACCGCAAATAATCTCTGTCCGCTTCTGAGCATCTCATCATAGGACTGGGGATGATATCCGTAGAGACCGTCTAACTCACAGCCATGATTGTAGATCTCCATTCCCCAGAAGCCTCTTAAGTCCTTATAATCCTCATAGGTCTGCAATGACCAGTAGGGATGATTATAGCAGGCCAGGAATCCAAGCTCTCTCATCCTTTCCACATATTGATTCAGGCACTCAATATCATGATAACGTCTCTCAGGCTGGGCCAGATGCGCCTTTTCTTCCTTATAAGCCTCCGGGTCTGTATCGTACCAGTTGATATGATAGGTTCTGATCCTGTCAAATCCCCCCTGATAGCTTCCGTATTCGTTCAGGTCCGTCTCCAATGCGGCGATGGCAAGGAATTTCTCATCATTCAGCTCCGCATGGTTGGCATAGGTTCTGTGATCCGTAAAGGCAATGATGCTGTAGCCTCGTTCCTGATACAGCTTTTTTACCTCTTCAGGCGTCAGCTTTCCGTCCGAAAGCACTGTATGACAGTGAAGATTTGCTTTGTAATAGTTGACCCCTTTAGGGAGCAGGTTGATAACCGACATTTGTTTCTCCTCCTGTTTCTTCTTAATTATATATACTTTTATATTTGATCCTTTCTATCCTGCCTGGCTTTTCGTGCCCACAACCGGCACAGCATACAGATTCCCCAGGCGGCAGCAGCTCCGAATACCCAGATAAAGATTGTGATCTTCCAGCCCGCTGATGCGGACAAAGCGCCGATGCCATAGGTGGATGCAGAGCTTCCCGCATAAACACAGGAATTCAGGATCCCTGATACTCCTGAGGTTTTCCCTATACTACCGTATCTGGCAGGCAGTACGGAGATCAGCATGGTATTTACCGCCATCATGCAGGTAGTGGAGATGGCCAGAAGCGCCAGGGCCAATACACCGCTTTTGTCACCTCCCAGCCAGAGGACAAGCAGTGCTCCAAAGCTGACCCCATAAAACAGCTGGGCTACACGAACCTCATCCTCTCCCATACGTCGTGCCGCCAGAGAGGCGGCGCTGACACCAAGCAAGTTACACATGGGAATGATCATGGTGCCAAGAACAGCGGCAACCGCCCCAAGTCCATGGCTTTCCTCCAGATAAACCGGAACCCAGGTGGTCACACCGTCCTTTAAGGCTCCCTGAATGCAGAGTACCGGGAATAACAGCCAAAGCCCCGATCCCCACAGGATCTGACGCCATACGCCTTCTTTTTGCTCCGTTGCTGCCCTGCTGCCTGCCGCTGCAGCCCCGCTGCCTGAAGGCATTACAGCTCCGGTTCTGTCTCCGCTCTTTTTTCCATCCTTTTCGGGATTGCGGTTAGCTGCTGTCGGCAATCCCACCCGGCCGCTTCCTGCCATCCACACTGCGGCAAGCACAAGCAGCCAGATCCCCGGCGCCACAAAGGCTCCCCGCCAGCCCGTGGTCTTCAGGCAGAGGGCGCTCATCCCGTAGGCGCACATGGTACCAAGAGGCATGGAGCCGTTGATATACAGACAGGCTTTTCTTCTGGTTTCGCCCTCAAGATTCTCCGAAAGCAGCCGAAGCAGAGGCGACCACACCAGAGACTGGCCAAATCCGTTGATGCACCAGATCACTGCCATGATCATAGGCGAACTCATCCGGCTCATGGTCAGATTACACACTGCCGCCACCAGCAGCCCTGTACAGATCATCTTACGTCCGTCAAGATAATCTCCCAGAAAGCCGCTGACCAGTTGTCCCATACCATAAGATAAGAAAAACAGCGTCCCGATCAGTCCAGCCGCTCCCTTATCCATATTTTCCACCCGGATCATTTCCGCCAGAGAAGCGGAATAATTAAGCCTTCCTAAATAAGTGCTGAAATACACCAGGAAACACAGCCCGAACAGCCAGCCCGCCTGCTTTCCCTTAAGAAAATTTTTTTCTTCCTTTACTCCCATCCTCTTTCCCTCTTACCAAAATCTATTTTCACGCAGGGCAATACCTGCCCGATCGCGATTCGAACGGTTCCATTATTGAATGCGGCGCTGATAAAGTCAATAGTAAAAAATGCGACTGAGTTTGCATTTTCTAAAAAAGTCCTCCAGAGGCTTGGAAAAAGGCACCTGCCATTGTACAATGTATTTAGATCATGTACTTACATCATATATCTCTATACAGAAATGGGAGAACCGCCGAAATGATCCTTGAACAGATTCCTATCCTCAGCGAACTGACCCTGGTTTCTATTTTGCTCAGAACCTTTCTGGCCATGCTGCTTGGCGGGGTTTTGGGATATGAAAGAGAAAAAAGACACCGGCCTGCAGGCTTTCGTACCTATCTGGTAGTGTGCCTGGGCTCCACTCTTGCCATGATGGTAGGCCTTTTTATCAGCAATACCACCGGCTCCTCCGATGCCGGGCGTATCCCTGCCCAGGTCATCAGCGGCATCGGATTTCTGGGCGCCGGTACCATATTGGTCACCAGGACCAATCAGGTACGGGGGCTTACCACTGCTGCCGGGCTCTGGTCGGTGGCGTGCCTCGGACTGGCCCTGGGCTCCGGCTTTTATACCGGGGCGCTGATCGGCTTTGCCGCCATCTGGATCTCCATCAAGCTTTTGCGGATCGTAGACCGGCATCTTCACTCCAATAACTCTGATATTGTGTCTCTTCGGGTGGAATTTTCCGCCCTTGGCGACATGAGCAATTTCATTTCCTTTGCCAAAAGCAAGGGCTGTATTGTGGAGCATCTGGAAATGTCCCGCATCAAAAACAGAGATGACACTGCTGTCATCTCTGCTGTGATCACGTTGCGCTTTAACAAGGCTATGACCTTCCCCCAGATCGTGGAAACCTACGGGAATCAGGAAGGCGTGCTTATGATGGAAACCCTGTGATACCGGAGAGCTTTCAGCCTGTAACTATTCAGCCTTCCTCTTTCCCCAGGATCTCCATAAACTCTTCTCCTGTGATGGTCTCCTTTTCATAGAGGAAGGAGGCAAGCTCGTCCAGCTTCCCTCGGTTGTCCTTCAAAATCTGTCTCGCCTTTTCATGCTGCTCCTTCACAAGCTCTACCACCCGTCTGTCAATTTCCTTCTGGGTATCTGCCGAGCAGGCAAGAGTTGTATCTCCGCCCAGGTATTGATTGGTCACCGTCTCCATGGCCACCATGTCAAATTCCTCGCTCATGCCGTAGCGGGTGATCATGGCCCGGGCAAGCTTTGTGGCCTGCTCGATATCATTGGACGCTCCGGTGGTAATCTCTCCGAAAACGATCTCCTCCGCCGCCCGTCCGCCGGTAAAGGTTGCAATTTTATTCTCGATCTCCTGTTTGGTCATCAGGACCTTATCCCCCTGCTCTACCTGCATGGTATAGCCAAGGGCGCCGGAGGTCCGGGGAATGATGGTGATCTTCTGCACCGGAGCGGAATGGCTCTGCATGGCGGCCACAAGGGCGTGGCCGATCTCGTGGTAGGACACAACCTTCTTTTCACTGTCCGACATGATGGCGTTTTTCTTCTGGTATCCGGCGATCACCACCTCAATGCTTTCCTCCAAATCCGCCTGGGTGACTACGGTCCGGTCACTGCGCACTGCCCGCAGGGCGGCTTCATTGACAATATTTGCCAGCTCCGCGCCGGAGGTACCGGAAGCCATACGGGCAATGGTGTGGAAGTCCACATCATCAGAGAGTCTGATCTTCTTGGCATGGACCTTAAGAATGGCTTCACGGCCTGCCAGATCGGGGAGCTCCACAGGAACACGCCGGTCAAAACGCCCGGGCCTTGTAAGAGCAGGATCTAAGGATTCCGGACGGTTAGTTGCCGCCAGAATGATCACCCCGTTATTACCTTCAAATCCGTCCATCTCGGTGAGCAGCTGATTTAACGTCTGTTCCCGCTCGTCATTTCCTCCGATCTGCCCATCCCTCTTTTTGCCGATGGCATCGATCTCATCGATAAAGACGATACAGGGCGCCTTTTCTTTTGCCTGCTTAAAAAGATCCCGCACCTTGGAGGCTCCCATACCTACGAACATTTCCACGAATTCGGAGCCTGACATGGAAAAGAAGGGGACGTTTGCCTCCCCCGCCACTGCCTTTGCCAGCATGGTCTTACCGGTACCGGGAGGGCCTACCAGCAAAAGGCCTTTGGGCATGGAAGCGCCTACATCCGTGTACTTTTTGGGATTATGCAGATAATCCACAATCTCCTTCAGACTTTCCTTGGCCTCATCCTCCCCTGCCACATCATCAAAATGGATCCCTTCCGTGGACTGGACATAAACCTTGGCATTGCTCTTGCCAAACATCATGGCGTTAGGGCCCCCTGCCCGCTCGGTAAGCTTGCGTCCCACATACTGTCCTAAGGCGATGAAGATCAGCATGGGCAGGATCACCGAAAGAAAAATACTCATAAGAGGCGAGGTGGGCCTTTCAATGTCCTTTGCAAAAACGGCTCCCGCATCATAAAGACGCTCAGTCAGTCCCGGATCGTTCATGATGCCGGTGGTATAGATCGCCGTCTCCTCCTTATCCGTAAAGATGATCTCCGCGCTGTCCATCTGTACCCTGCCGATATTCTTCTCATCGGTCATTTTCATAAAGGTACCATAGTCAACCTCCACGATCCGTCCCTTCATGAGCATGGGAGATACCACCATGTTAAACAAAAAAATGATCAGCATGGCCATCCCATAGTAATAGATCAAAGGTTTCTTGGGTGATTTTACTTCTTTCATGAAAAACTCCTTTTAATAACTTTTGTTTAAAGACCAAACATAGTCCTGCAGATTTCTTTCCCTGCCTTTGTCCGGAAAATCCGTTCACAGGCGTTTGCCGCTGTCTCCGGCGAACTGCCGCCTTCAAAAAGGTTCACCAGAAAATCCGCTTCCACCAGAATCTGGTAGTCAGCTCCCTCAATATCTGTATAGGTATGGTGATGGGACACCAGATAAACCACGCGATCCCTTTCTCTCTTCCCGAACCCGCATTCCTCCAGCATTTTCCCTGCAGGCTCCGGTCCCAATTCTTCCTGAAGCCTTCCGTCACAGTTCCCGTAAAGCTCCTCCGCAGGCTTGATCCCGATGTCATGGACAAAAGCGGCTGCTTCCAGGATCCGCTGAGTTTCTTCCTCCAGATTTTCCAGCCGGCCGATCAGACGGGCAAAGCTGTGTACCTTTACAAAGTGCTGGATCCTTGCAGGATCCCCTGCATAATAAGCAATCATGCTTTGATATAATGTGTCCAATAAATCCTCTGTATTTTTCATTTTGTCAGCTCCTTTACCCTAAGAAATCCTCTCTTTTAGGGCTGAACACATCCACCAGCTTTCCGGCCTCTAAGCATACCGTTCCATGCTCTACATCAGGAGGCATAAGGACACAGTCTCCCTTGGACACCTCCTTAGTCTCCCCGCCTACGGTAAAGGCAAATTTTCCTTCCGCCACATAGGTAACCTGGGTGTGGGGATGGGAATGAGAATTCCCCCGGGCTCCCTTTTCAAAGGAGATCTCGCACATCATCACATCATCATTATACCCCATAACCTTCCTGACAACGCCAGGCTCGCAATTGGTCATACCACAGTCTTTATTATATACAAACATTTTATATCCTCCATTTTCCAAAATTTTTTCTAAAAACAATTTTTATTAACTTTTTATTACAATTCTTCCTTCTTTGATCCCTGCCGGGATGGTCACCTCTACCGCCCCCTTCGTCCGGCAAACCACAGGAACCGGCGTACCGTTCACATAGGCCTCCGGCCGGGAATGGGCTTTTGTCACTGCCAGAAGAATCTCTTCTCTATCCCCGTAGTTTGTCACTGTCAGCTCATATCCATCCGTCTCCTTGTCATAGACCTGAGACTGTATCCACAGGTCGAACCCGCAGGTCACCGTGCCGGGCTTATAATAAGCCGCCGCCCAGATATTGACGGGTGATGAAAGCCCTCCGAACTGATGGAACCATCCTCCTCTTGCGGTGGCGATATTGAGCATCTCAAAGGTATAGTAAGAATGGTCCACCTCCCGCTTCCAGGCGTCTAAAGCCGTCCGGGCGATCCGGTACGCCTCTTCCCCTCTCCCCAAATCCAGCATGGTCTTCCAGATAAACCACTGATGGGAAAACCAGACATTCCCGTTCCAGTAACCGTTTGGCTGATAATAGCCGGCGGACATGTCAACAGCGCTGACACCCACCCGGGAGAACATTTCCTTTTCGGAAAAGATATGGGAGAGCAGTATTTTTTCCTGCTCCTTAGTGCAGACGCCGGCGATCAGCGGGTAAATGCCATCCATTCCCTTGGAAAGGTTCTCTCCCTCTGCCGTCCGGAACACTCCGATGGGATTTTTGTCCTGGTCATGGACCACATAGCCAAAATAACCGCTCTCCTCATCCCACGCAAAGCTCTGCAGGGCGTTTGTACGCAGGGCGATATCCTCCTCATACTCTCTGACATCCTCTAAAAGCCCCTGCTCTGCGGCTGTCATCCTTAAAACCTTCGCCATGCGGATGAGCTGGGAGGTAGTAAGGGCCGGCGCACAGTCAGCTTTCTTTCCCAGGCGGTACATTTCTACCTGAGGCGGAAGGTCATCCATACCACTGCAATTATAAAAATAGTCAAAGGTGGTGGTCAGACGGCTCTTAAAGGAATCGGTCACCGAGCCCTCCCCCTTCCCTGCCAGGAAACGGTAATATCTTTTCAGCCTGGGATACCAGGAAAGGAGCCTGCTTTTATCCCCGCTTCTCTGGAGCAGCTCCAGATAAAGATAGGCCTGTACGGGAACCGGGGAACCATGCATCAAAAAAGCGAAATCCGGATTCTCCGGCTGGCTTAAATACAGATCAAGGACATACTCTGCCAGCCTCGGCTCACACTCCAGAAGCCCCAGTCCGATAAAGCCGGAGTCCCATGTGTAAAGGCTGTCCCACCGCTTTCCCGGCGTGTGATGCTTGATCCATTCCCCATGCCGGTAAATAGGATAGACCACATTAGTCAACAGCGTTGCCTGCAGGATCCGGTTGCTTAAGGTATAGCTCTCCCCGTCCGGATTATAGTCAAGAGGCCTTACTGCCTTTCGCGCATTCTGATAGATTGCCTCCGCCTCATCAGCTGTTATGGGCTTTAGCCCTTCCTTCCCTGAAACATCTCCTACCAGAGCATACTCCACATGGCTTTGTCCTGCCGGGATAAAAATGGAATGGACAATGAAGTTCTCATAGAACCCCTCGTCACTGTGCTTTTGCTGAAAAGCAGAGGTAAAGGTCTCCGTCAGGCGGTCAAAAGAAGGATCTGCCTGAGAAAGCCTTGACACCAGCGCATCCTCGATGGTCCCGGTGGCCAGATGCCTCTCCCGCAGCTGCCCTGTCAAGGGCAGGAAACCAAAGGTTTCCGGAACGCCCTCATAGGTAAAGCAAAAGCCATCTCCTGCCTTCCGGCATTCCGGTTCAAATTCGGGTTTGCAACTTGAGGTTTTTACAGGGGCCTCTTTGTAATGAAGAGCGGCAAAATCGAATTCAATCCCGCCCTTTCCTTCCGCTTCAAGGAGGATCTGCAGCTTTTTCTTATATTTCTTCTCTTTGGAGCCTGCTTGTAAAGCTTCCTTCACAGGCGCCGCAGAAAAATCCACCGGATCAGCGAGAAACGTAAGCTCCTGTGAGGCAGGAAACACCAGCCTCTGAGAAATGCAGGTGCTGCCATCCTCCCCTTTTACCGTCAGGATAAAGACTCCATCCTCATCTCCGGTGGTCCTGTAACGGAAGGTAAGCCTGTCAAAGTCCTCCTCCGTCTCCATAGAAAAACTCACGCGATCCCCTTTTTCCTGTCCAAAGGCCTTCAGTCCATCCGTAGAATGGAAATTCCCCACAACTCTGTCCCCCAGTCCCCGTCCTTCCAGAAACAGAGGGTCAAAAAACTCGCCTCTGTGCAGTCCGTCCGGCATCAGGTGATCCCATGGCCGGGGCGTTCCGAATTCCAGGGTATCATAGTCTGTCAGCTTTTGATACACAAAGGGCCCGTCGCCGGAAATCCTTACCATCTGTTTCCTTGGATACTCCATGGAAAAGTAATAGTTCAGCACACAGTTCTGATCCATATCCGTATGGTTTACATACTCCGTCCGGATCAGCCTCGTATGCTCGTCCACCTTCGCAAAGGAAACATCCGCGTAGACCTGATCCTTCCACTCCATTTCCACCCGGCAGGCATAATAGGACAGATCAGGCGCCGCCTCCCATATATGCCAGGAGGAGGGAAAGGTTACATTAGGCGCAGGCTGGTTTGTATTTGCCAGCATAGGATGCACCACACAGTCAAACCTGGCCCCCGGGATCGGTGCGTCAGATACTACCTTTGAGATCCCCATATATTTCTTGGAATAGGGCCCCCAGTCGGGCAGCAGATCTATGGGCTCTTTAAATTTTTTTGTTTTCATGCTTATACCCCTTTGCGGAATGACTTTTTAATATTCCTTATGACCTACGCGCACATCAGTGCGCTTCCTATTATACTACGTTCCAGGGGCATCAACAATTGTTTTAGATTCTTTTTGTCTATTCATCCTTCGGCTTTATAGTTACTCCCTGTTCAGAGATAGGCCAGCGCACCCATCATGGAGACATCCAGCTGCACCACACAGGGGTAAGCCTCTCCCTCCTCCACGCCCCAGAGATAGACGGACATCAGAAGATCATCCTCACCAAGCTTCCGCCCCCGATTGATCTCACAGCGCTCCGCAAGCTCCCGGTATTCTTCCTCCGGCAGATTCCCCACTCGCCAGTCTTCACAAAAATGAACCTCATTGAAATAGGAAGGAACTCCCTGCTGCAATTGCGCCTCCATCTTGGTACTGCCTCCTTCGGAGGACAGCTCCCCATAAAAATCCTCTATTTTTTCCAGGACTGTCTCCCTGGTGGTGGGCGCAAGAGTCATCATAATACCGCAAAGCCCGTTAGAGAGCTTCTCGCCCTCCGGCGCCCCGGGATCAGTCACATTCCGGATCCCCACATAAAGGATCATCTGAGAGCTCTCCCCCAGCCTGCTTTGTATGGGCATATCGTAGGTCATTGTGGTCCCGTATTCATTGGCTTCCTCCTCAGAGGGCTCCCCAAAAACTGCTGTAAGCTCCTCCCGGCTCATTCCCCAAAAAAGCTGATCATCCCCCACAGGGATCTCATAACAGCTCAGCCCGCCGCCTTTTTCCGTCTGTCCCCCTCTACCCGGATTGGCAATCAAAATCACTGCTGCCGCAAGGCAAAGGGCTCCGAAGACCGCCATAGCCGCCCGGCCTGTCTTTTTGTAGTGCAGCAGATTTCTGATCCTGCTGCCGGTCTGTCCTTCCCCAAAGGCAAGGGGAAGCCCCGGCATTACCCGCCTGCCGCAGGCAAAGGACAAAAGGGACGCAGAGTATTTCTTCCTTATATAAATACCCATCCTCCGGATCACTGCCTCATCGCAGGACATCTCCATATCCTTTCCGCTCAGATAAAAGGCAAGCCATACCAGAGGATTAAACCAGTGGAGACTTAAGGCAAGGTAGCCCAGAACCCTCCAGAGCTGATCCTTCCTGCGGATATGGATCTTTTCATGGAGCAGGATATAATCCTTCTCCTCCCCGGCAAGGCCGGCGGGCAGATAGACTACAGGTCTGAAAAGACCGCAGACAAAGGGCATGGATATTTGGTCCGTCCGGTAAACATTCCCTTGTCCTTCCTCTATTACCGCCCCCTTCAGCTTTCTTCTCAGCCTTAGACAGGCTGCCACACTGAAGATCAACATGAGCAGTACCCCTGCAAGCCAAAGCACCGCTCCCGCAAACAAAATCCCCTGCATAGGGTTCATGGACGCCGCCGGGGTTCCTGCCGGCAAAGAAGAATTGACCATTTCGGTCATCATCTTTCCCGGAAGCGTCACCTCCGGTTCCTGCATAAATCCAATGTCTGCGGGAATATACTGAAGCTCCCCTTCCTCAGAAAGCGGTGCTTTTAAAAGCCCCGTCAATGAAATATCCATGGAAAAGGAAACCGGGCACAGCAGCCTGAAAAGCACAGGCAGCCACAGCAGATAAGAAAAAATCTTCGGCGCCCGCACAAGCAAAAGCCGGATCAGCAGCACAGCTAAAATCGCCACTCCCGCTGTAAGACTCATATTCAAAACCCTGATCAGTATCTGTTCCATCCTTCATCCTCCTCTCGCTTAACCCTTCAGCCCTGCCGGCCCTCACTCCATCTCCTCAATGATCTTCTTAAGGGCTTCCACTTCCTTTTCGCTCATTTTTTTCCTTTGGGAAAAGGCTGCCAGAAACCGAGGAAGAGAACCATCGAAAGCCTCGTTGATAAACTGCTCCCCCCTGGCGGCCTGGAATTCCTCCCTGGACATGAGCGCCACCACCATACCGTCTTGATTTGCAAAGATCCTTCTGTCGCAAAGCCTTTTTAACATGGTGTAGGCCGTAGTCCTCTTCCACCCGAAGGCTTCCCCGCACAGCTTTGCCAGCTCTCCGGAGGCAATAGGCGCCTTCTTCCATATCATCTCCGCAAAACGCTGCTCCATTTCTCCTAATTTGAATTGTTCCATGATGTACTGCTATCCTCCTCTGCCTGTTTGTCTCCCTATCGTAAATAATCTGTCTGCACCTCTTGGGTTTCTTCTTTTTAAATCGGTCTAATCATATTAGACACCCTGCATCTATAGTCTAATACCATTAGACATTCCTGTCAACCACTATCAGTCCTCGCAAACCATCTGATGAACGAAAAAGAGCATCAGATTTCTCCAATGCTCCATTCTTTCTCACGTTCCTATCCATGCATTTCTTCAGCCTGTACTCTGCTTCTTTCCTCTTCATAATATTCCCATATATCAAAAAAACACTTGCTTCTCGGCTCATAACTATCATAAAAAAGGGCTGCCAACTCATCACAGGCTAACGCTGTGGCATAAATCCTGTCTGCAATATCATCAAAAACAACGTTTCCAGATTGATAGGGGCAAAGCATTGTATATTTTAAATATGTAAGTTCTTCTTCATAACCATATCTGTGATGATTTGTTTGGTATTTCAGATCACGTAATATCATCTGTTGAACCAACGTTTCGTTTATGTTCCTGTTGGCAAGATGGCTGCTGATCAGGTGATCCTTACGATAAAGCTTTCCAAGTGCCTGGATCTGGATAAACCAAAATTTGTCAACATTCTCAATGGGGTAAGCGTCATTATAGTTTTGCTCATTCATTGGCTTCAAATCGATCACAGGGCCATTCTCATGAAACACAAATTCAAATCCTAGGTCATATCTTATCCCGTTTTTGAGTATGATCCTGTACACATTATTTTGGGGAACCAATTACATACCCAGAATCGTCTCCGCCGGAAATCCCCAGTGCTCAATATGCTTCACATACTCATCGGAAGATATTCCTCCTTCAGCTGATAATCTGACCACCACGCTCAGGTCAATATCGCTGTAGCTATCATGATAACACTTATCTATGGCCGACTTGATCATTTCATTTTTATTGCTACGGCAAATTTCCATTGTTTTAATCCTGATACATTCAATCTCCGGAAGCAAAAACAGTTTATCCGCAAGCCGACAAAGATTGATTTCAAAGGAACCTTTGCTTAATTCAATCATTCACTATCTTTCCTTTCAAAGCTATCACATTCCCATGATCCCCGACACCAAGGGCATAGTAGCCACCGACAGGATCGTGGTGAGAGCCACCGCCTTAGAGGCCATTTCATAATCCCCGTCATACTGCTGGGAGAGCATGGCGGTCATACTTCCCACCGGCGTTGCCAGCATCACAAGACACACCCCGAGAAGCAGCTCGCTATCCACAAACTGCCGGATGATCAAAAGCCCCATGACCGGTATCAGTATCAGCTTGACCACAGAAAACAAAAGGAGCTTCCCGTCCGTAAACAGCTCCCGCAGGTCAATGGCCGCAAGGGAGGCACCGATCACCATCATGCTTAAGGGTGAGGTCAGATTGCTCAGATGGGTCAGGGTGCTTTTGGCAAAAACAGGAACAGGCAGATCCATAAAATAGATTACGATCGTCACTACACAGGACAAAAAGCCAATGTTAAGGAGCCCTTTGATCGAAAACCTCTGCCCCTCCTCTTTCCCCTCCGAAGCCTTGCCGGCTATGGCCGCCACCCCATAGGTATAGATCAGTATATTATACGGGATCACAAAAAAGGTGGCGTAGAGCAGGGCGCTGGTGCCGTAAAGGGCGTTGATCACCGGAAAGCCCATAAACCCGATATTGGAAAAAACCGTCATGGCCCGGTAGGTTCCCCGGCTCTTCTCCTCTATCCGCAAAAGCCCGGGCAGTACCGCTGCCAGTATCAAAAGAGCCGCATACATAAACAGGGCGATCACTATGGTATCCCGAAGCTCCTCCCCGGAGATTCTCTCTTCTCCCATACCGCCCACCAGAACCAGCGCCGGATTGGCAATATTGACCACGATAGCCGACAGCTTCCGGCTCACCTCATCCGTAATGATCCCCTTTTTGTAACAGTAATATCCGATCCCCATAAGAATAAAAAGCACGATCATCTGCTGCAGCAATAACATTTCGTCCTACCTCTTACTTTCCTTATCAAAAATATTTTTCAGCGCTTTCCATAACAGATCACGGACGCATTGATCTTGCCCTTTTTGCTGAGTCCCTGCTCTCCTGCATAGTCAAACCTTCCATAGCCTCTTGCGCTTACCCTGTCGCCCTCCGCAAGAAGCGCACTGTTGTTTTCACAGACCCTGCCGTTTAAAAGTACCTTCTTCTGCCTGAAAAGCTCCAGGGCCTCGCTCCGGGACAGCCTGTACACCCTGGCAAGCACCCCGTCGATGCGACCGGAGGCCACCTGGATCTTAAGCTCCTGCTTATCCGTCTCTGCAAGCTCCGGCACCTTTTGGGCCCTGGTACAGAGAATCGAGGTATGCTTCACCTTTCCCAGATTCTGCAGTACAAAATCCGCCATGCTCTCCAGACAAAAAATGTACCCTACATTATCCACCAGCCAGATATCCCCCAGAGTACTCCTCTCGATCCCCAGATTCATAAGGGCTCCCAGAAAATCCCTGTGAGTAAGTGCATCTGCAAATTTGGCCGCCAGAGGCTTTGCCTGAATACAGGTGATCGGAAATTCTTCCTCATACCCCAGCTCTTCCTCCGCCCCGAACCGGATCATCACCCTCTCACAAAGCTCACTTCCGCCCCAGATCTTATAAGAGACATAAGAAAGCTCTCTTTCCAGCTCATAAAAGCACGCCATATCCGCCGGGCTCAAAAATCCCGTAAAGGTATACTGATTGTTACGATAACATTTCTCTGCAAGCTCCCGCAGTCGTTTTTTCAGCAATTCTTCTGCTTCCATATGATTGTCTGCCTTTCCCGATTTCATCCCGTATTCCGAACAGTTACTTTTGGCGTACGGGAGTATTACACTATTTCACTATTAACTCAAACGATAGAATCATCCAACAGGAAATCAATAATGCCCATGTTCAGTATGCCGTTATCATCGTACCACCGTTTTCGAATATCACGGCGGACAATGATCTTCGGAAAAGAATCTCCTGTCAGAAAAAAAGGCTTATTCTCAATCCTTGCTTTTTCCTCTGTAGGAAGCGCATAAGCGGATTGGATATAGGTTTTCTTTCCGCCAAAGCTGGCGATAAAATCAATCTCACGTGTTACCTGTGAAACACGTCCATTTGTATCTTTTTCCGGCGAATAAACCACCCCGATATCCACGGCACACTCACGGATGACGAGGTCATTATAAAGAATGTTTTCCATTATATGGGTCATTTCCTGTTGCCGGAAACCAATGCGGGCGTTACGGAGCCCTATATCCTCACAATAATATTTATTCGGATAATCGAAATAATTTTTTCCCTTTACATCAAATCGTTTGCATTCACCAAACAAAAAAGCATCTGCCAGATACCCCATATAGCTGCGGACAGTATTTCCGGACACCAGGTTTTCACCAGAGAGTTTCTGCCTTGTATTGAGAGTATTGGCAATATTCGTCGGGTTCGTAAGCGAGCCCACCGATGAGCAGATCAGGTCAAGGATTGCCGAAATGACATCCTCCCTCTTTATCCTTTTACGCTCCACAATATCTTTCAGATAAACTTCTGAAAAAAGAGATTGCAGGTAGTTCATCTTTGCCGCGTCTGTCGGACGGGACAGAATCAAAGGCATACCGCCATAAAATGCATAGGTCTCAAAAGCATCTTCCTTATCCCCGCCGACTGCATTATAAAACTCGGAAAAACTCAGCGGATGCACACGGATTTCATCGCTTCGGCCGCGAAACTGGCTTAAGATATCGCTGGACAACATTTTAGAATTGCTTCCGGTAACATAAATATCAAGGTTTGGCAATGAATTCAGATCATTCAGCGCATCATAAAAGGTAATGGCAGCCCCCTTAGGGTTATAAGGATTGGCCACCTCATCCGACATCTGAATCTCATCCACAAAGAGATAGAACTGCTCCTTACTCGCTTCCACAATACTGCGCACATAGCCTGCAAGCTCCAATGGGTTCCGAAATCGGATATCCTTCACCAAATCTAACGCGAACTCAAGGATATGGTCCTCTGAAATGCCTTGCGAACTGAGATAGTTTTTGAATAATGTGTTGAGCAGATAGGACTTTCCGCACCTGCGGATGCCGGTAATCACCTTAACCTGTCCATCCCACATAAAGGATATGACTTTATTTAAGTAACGGTCCCTTTTAATCTCCATAATAATCTCCATTGAAATCTTACTCTTAATATGATGCTACTTTTCAACATAATCATACAACTTCAGTATCCAGAAATCAATAATTCCATTTAAAAATAGTAATTGTTGCATGAACATGTTACAATGAAGCGTGCTGATGCACGTATGGGTCATAAGGAATCCCCCATCTTCGATGGTACCCCTTATGACATTTGGTCGTAAGGAATCCCCCATCTTCGATGGTACCCCTTACGACATATGTTACAATGATCAAAATCCATTTAATTTGGCATCAAAGGAGATACCATGAATTTAAAAAGCGCTATCCAAAGCATCATCCGTCCTCACGAAAAAGACCGGCTTATCCCTCTTACCACGATCTGGGGGGAAGCTCTTACTCCTGAAAATGTGCTGCCCGAATACCCCCGCCCACAGCTTCAGCGGGATTCCTTCCTGTCCCTGAACGGGTACTGGGACTATGCCATCACTCCAAATGTAGCTTTTCCTACACAATTTGACGGCAAAATTCTTGTACCCTTTTCCCCGGAATGCACCCTCTCCGGCGTGAACCGGCAATTGCGGCCCGGTGAGTATCTCTGGTATCAAAGAACACTTCCCTGCCTCGAATTCCCCCTTTCTTCGGGGCGTCGCACCATTTTGCACTTTGAAGCAGTGGATTATCTGGCCGAAGTTTACCTGAACGGCCATCCGGTCATCTCCCATCAAGGAGGCTATCTGCCCTTTCATGCGGACATCACTGAGTTTCTGAAGGATAAAGATAATCATCTCCTTATCAGAGTACAGGATCCCACCGAGGAAGGGGGGCAGCCAAGAGGAAAGCAGTCCCTGCACCGTGGCGGCATTTTTTATACAGCCCAGAGCGGCATCTGGCAAAGCGTGTGGCTGGAACAGGTTCCCGAATCCCACCTGGAAAGTCTGTGGTTTGAGACAGACTACGATGCCCGACAGGTAACCGCCCATATAGAAGCAGTCACAGGAAAAGAGGTTCCCTCCCTTTGTTTGTCTGTCCACTGTGAAGGAAGGGAGCTACTCCGGCAAAGTATATCCCTTGGTATTTCCTGCACCCAAAAGACACCCACCCCGGAAACGATTTCCCCAGGCGCTGCTTCCCAAAGTCCAATTTCGTCCTGCACTGACTCGTCCGATGCTGCCACAGGATACACCGCTTCCCTCTCCTTCACCATCCCGGAGGAAGCCTTCCACAGCTGGAGCCCGGAAACTCCCTTTTTGTATCAGGTAAAGCTTTCCTTTGGGGAAGATCAGGTGTCAAGCTACTTTGCCATGCGCCATTACTCCATTGAAGCACCAAAAGGGACGCCGGTATTTTGTCTGAATCACAAGCCCTGCTTCCTTATGGGCGTACTCGACCAGGGGTACTGGCCGGACGGTCTTTACACCGCCCCTTCCGAGGAAGCCCTCATTTATGACATCACTGTCATGAAAAATCTGGGCTTCAATATGCTGCGTAAGCACATCAAGGTGGAAAGCGCCAGATGGTACTATCACTGCGACCGTCTCGGCATGATCGTCTGCCAGGATATGGTCAACGGCGGCGGACATTATCGTTCCTCCATCGTCAGCTATCTTCCCACCCTGTCCTCCCGATTTACCGCCGGCTTTAAGGACTCCCACTATGACCTGCTGGCCATGGAGGATCCGAAATTCCGCAGAGAATGGGAAAAAGAATGCCTGGAGACCATCGACTATCTGAGATTCTTTCCCTCCATTGCCATCTGGACCGTTTTCAATGAAGGCTGGGGGCAGTTTGACGCTTCCCGGATCACTGAGCTTGTCAGAAAAAAGGACCCGTCCCGGCTGATCGACTCTGCCAGCGGCTGGTTCGACCAGGGCTGCGGGGATTTCGTCAGCGTACATAATTACTTCCGTCCCCTTACCGTCCCTTCCAGGGAAAAATGGCAGGACGGGAGAGCCTTTTTCCTCTCCGAGTATGGCGGCTATGCCTGTCATATCAAAGACCATTCCAGCCTGGAGCGGATTTTCGGCTACAAACGCTATGAAAGCCTGGAGGAATTTGCCGCCGCTTACCGGGAGCTGATAGAAAAATCCCTGCTTCCTCTTAAAAAGCAGGGACTTAGCGGCGCTGTGTATACACAGCTTTCCGATGTGGAAGAGGAAGTCAACGGCCTTATGACCTATGACCGGAAGGTTCTGAAGCTGAGCTGACCGTCAGTGACCCGTGTAGTCAAAGCATGATACGGCAAACCCGGTCCACAGAGCGTGACAGCGTCGGATCACGCCCTTTCCTCCAGCTCCCGCTCCCTCTTCTGTACTTTAAATTTCAGGTAAAGAATGGTGAGCAGGAGAAACCACACTCCTAAGGTATTGGTAAATTGCTGTGCGTAGAGCCTTTTTCCGGGCAGCGTGACCAGTACCTTCTGGAGATAGTCCAAAAGCTTCCCTGCCGCAAGGGAAACCAAAAATCCATAGACTCCTGAAAGAGCAGACAAAATGGAGAGCTGGATATCTCGAGAGATAAATTTCTCTTTTCTTTCCTCCAGAAGCTCTAACTGTACCCCGAACAGGCCAATCCCTGCAAAGCTCCAGCCAAGGGCCGACCAGACCGTCCCCAAAATGACCATGGGATAAGCATTAGAAGGAACTGCCATGGCAAAAAATACATAATACATCAGGATCCCCACCAGAGAATATTTATAAAGAAAAGCCATGCCGTGCTTATCCCCCAGCTTTCCCATCAGTGGTGTGATGGCGATCCTGAGCAGATTCCCCAGAAAGCTGATCACCATGATAAAGGTAAAGGACATCCCCAGTTCTCCAAGCTGATAGCTGGTGTTAAAGGGCGATGCACAGTAAAAGGAGGTCTGCCAGAGAAGGGTCAGTGTAAAAGCCATTCTGAAATCAGCCCTTCCGAAAGCCTCCTTCATCTCTGTCAGAAGGGTTTTCTTAGGCAATTCCTCCGCTCCGGGATACTTCTTTTTCAACTTCCCGTGGATTTCCTTCCCTTCCGCATTGATTCCTGCCTGCCGCGGCTCCTTCATACAGCTGAAAGCCCATGCATTCAAAAGCACCAGCGCCAGGATCATACTTCCGTTCAGAGTAAACCCTACATTCTGCCTCTCTCCTGCCGTGGCATCCATCAAAAGTCCTGAAAGCAGCATCATGGTCACCGTAACAAAAACACAAATGGCATCCTTCCGGGAAAAATAGTTGCCCCGCAGCCGCGCCGGTACCAATGAGGCGATCCAGTCCTGAGTGGCAGGCGTTCCGATCTGGGCGCAGATTTGGGCCACAAAGTAGCCTGCGATCATAAGCAACTGCCGGATACCATCTGATACCGGAAGGAGAGGAATAAAGAAAATAAAAGCCAGATAAAGCTTCTGCACCGTCATAAGGCAGATGAAGAGCTTTCTCTTTTTCAGATGACTGACCTTTCCCATGGTAAAAAGCTGAAACAAGGCCGCCAGGCTGGCCACAGAGGTCAGAACTCCCGCCTGTGCATCTGAAAAGCCCACAGAAAGCATAAGCGATACCAGAAACGTACCGCCTGCCAGCTGTCCAATGGTCTGCGCCGCCGAATCTCCTACGATATAACGTCTGCGGCTCTTTTCATAATCTGCCTCACTCTCCGGCAGCGCCATAAAATAAATCCTTCGAAGCCGTCCCAAAAACCAGTTCATATCAAGCATAAGTCTTTCCATAACAGTACCATGCCTTTCCGAATAAACTTTCCTTGTTCTGGCATCATATTATAATGATATCTTCGAATTAGAAATGTATTATCTTACTCAGATAAATGTGTTTTTTTGTCCTGAATATCAAGCAGATATGCTGTTGTAAAAAATCTGATCATTTACTCAACTCCTTGAAAATCAATCTCATACCTTGTCCCATGAGAAAGCAAGAGTCCATCCTTTAGACTGATACGGAGAATACAGGTATTCTCATCGTCAAAATTATTATGCCCATTATCTATCCACTGTGCAAATGCCTTTTTCAGCTTTCCTGCAAGATCTGCATTTTCTGTCTTTCCAAAATATCCCAGATTTTCCCCGACTCCGTGAGCAGTAAACCAGTCCCCGGCAATCGCCACAAGGGGATTTTGGCTGATCTGTCTCATTTTGTTGGAAAGCCCATAGGTGATCACATAAAACGCCCCGTTTTCGTAATAAGCATTTACACTGCGCACATGGGGAACACCGTCCTCCGTTGTGGCCAGCGCGATCACACTATCCTTTCCAAAACGTTCCTTCATAATCTTTTCAGCTTCCTTACTCAACTTTTCCATAACCGTTTTTCTCCTGTAATCATGTGACATATTCCCTTCTATAATCCGCTGCCTGGCAAATTTCTATCAGTGCCCTCTTATATCAAATTCATGAAAAACAGTGTTATTGTCTCCCCATGAATAAACAATATAATAATCATCTCCCTTTATAGCCGTTTTAAATGTAAGCTGCTCATGTTCGATAATTTTTATATCTGCATCTGTCTGCTTTTCAACCATACACTCCCACTCATTTCCCGCAAAGCTTAAATAATACTCTTTCAGTTTTTCCACAGGAAGTTCACTTTTGATCAGAATAGCTCCAAAATACTGCATTCCATTGCCATTTCCGACTAATTTTCCTGCCCTGTATATGCTCTCAATAAATTCAGTGTCATCGGGAAGCGGCTGATCCACCAGCTTATCTGCCGTGTTCTTCGCCATACGGTTATTTATGACAGGTGATGCTGCCAAAACAGCCAGTAAACCGATAAAGATTATTAAGATAACAGTAACTGATAGTTTTTTCATTGATATAATACCTACTATAGATCGTTTTCATCCAATGCTTAACTGGTAAGTTGAATTATAGCATGATGGTTTCTGCCTTACAAACAAAATATAACAGCATTTTGCCAATAAATGTAACCACTGTTACTTATCATGATACAAAGCGGATTTACAGCAAAAATCCATTGATTGTATGATACGGAAAATGTATAATAGTGGAAAGTTTATGGGCAAAAAGAAAGGATGATAAATGACAGGATCCAAAGACCGGGAAAACGCACAAATGCTTTCCCAAAAGATTCTTATCCCCCAAATACTCTCTCTCTGTCAGCAGGGACAGACTGCCTCTGCTATCAGCACTGCAACCGGACTCCCCATAGAAGAGGTGCGTGGGATCATTGCCGAGGCATCTGCAAGATCCCGTATCCTCTTTATCTTTATGGATCGTGAAAAACCTGCTACTGTTATTGATGTCTGCGGAGTCACACAAAGCGTACAGATCATCAATCTTACAGACAATATGCTAAGTCGGGCCTTTGGCGTCCGTGAAAATCCAGACTGGAACGATTATGAGGATTTTCTGGAAAGCAGATGTATGCCCAGAACCCGTCACGGGATTCGGGATGAACTCCGGGAACTAGGAGTAGATACCTACGACCCTTTTCAGATCATAGAAAAGACTGCCGGACGGGTTTACGGAGACGGGCAGTGGCTTCGGAGAATGAGCCAAGAATGGATCACACAGTATGATTCCATCCGGGAATCCGCTCCGAACGAAACGGAACTGCGCAGGAGAATTTTGGCGCTTTTAAAGCAGGAAAGCGGAAAGGTTAATGATGAAAGAAACGAATCGGTCATCCTCTAAGGGAAATCAAAGCAAGTGGACTGATCATGGAATCTGGTACAAAGCGGACAGTCTTGGTTATGAGGCATTGGCAGAAGTATTGGTATCACGCCTGCTTCAAAAAACCAATGCTATACCCTTTGTGCAATATTCTTATGTATGCCTTGAAAGAAAAGGGGCTTTTCTGCACGGCTGTCGGTCCATGGATTTCATGAAACCGGAGGATGACAAAGTGGTGTCTGTAGAACGGCTGTTCCAGACCTTTTATGGTGAAAGCGCGTCCAAAGCCATATTGCGCTATACAGATGCAAGGGATCGGATAGCCTATATGACGGAGTGCATCGAATCCCTTACCGGTCTTCAGGATTTTGGCGGTTATTTACGCATGATATTGACCATTGATGCTTTGTTCCTGAATGAAGACCGGCACTTCCATAATCTTGCAATCATCCAGAAAAAAGATGGTTCCTGTGGAAAATGTCCAATCTTTGACAATGGCGCTGCCCTCTTTTCTGATATCAAAGGTGATTACCCGCTGAGCATGAGCCTGTCCCAATGTTTTGAAAAGATCAGCGCCAAGCCTTTTTCCAGAAGCTTTGATGAACAGCTGGACGCCTGTGAAGCACTGTATAAAAACACCCCATTTCAGGCTGCCTTTACAATAAAAGATGTAGATGCAATATTAAAAGAGTTTGCGGGAATCTACGAAGCTCCCATCCTTGAACGTGTCCGGGAAACCATGCGCTGGCAGATGCGGAAATACAGCTATCTTTTTGCTTCGCCATCGTCACAGCAAAGCTAAACAAGCTTTCTGAAATGAATTACAAGGCGCGAGATTAGCAGGAATGGGTACTGTTTTTTCTGAAATGCTTGAAACGAAAAATGCCAAACAGAGAAAATCTATTATCAAATATGCTGATCATCATATGAAACATATTAACGAACTATTTAATTATCTGTAAACTGCGAGGGAGAAGTGTGAAAATCATTAGAATCAACAAGATCAATACAGAAGCAGTTGCACCGCTGGTTGCTGATTTCAGAGTGACCTTGCGATCCTATAAAGGAATCGCATCACAGCCGGATATTGAAGCTAGCCGGGAAGAAGTAAATGAATTTTTAAAATATGGGTATCCAATCTTTGCCGTGGAAGATCAGGATAGGTTAGCTGGCTACATCGTTTGTAAAATTGAAGGTTCTTGTTTATGGGTTGAGCATATCTATGTATCTAACGACTACAGGAGGAAAGGCGTAGCAACGATGCTCTTTGAAAAGGCTGAAGAAATTGCTGATTCTATGGGAGGAGATACTTTATTTAATTATGTACATCCAAACAACGAAGGGATGATTCAATTTCTTCGTTCAAAAGGATATACCGTTTTGAACATGCTTGAAATAAGAAGACCATACAAAAATGAAAAATTAACAACTACAATCCATGTAGATAAAAACTCTTTTGATTACTAATAGTTTGAAGGATTGGCCTTATCGCCATTTTCCAATAGATACATAATTACGAAAAGGGCGTAAATTTATACCCGGCATATACTTATGATATTATCCTCGATAAAAAGACCTTCTCCGTCGTTCAATCGAATTACGTTTACATTGTGCTTTCTCTCATATGCTTTACATTTTTCTTCAAAACATTCAAAACGATCCAAAAATTTATTGTAATGTGGCAAAACTTCTACTTTTGTGAGATTGATTCCCCTTAAATCTGTCAAGCCCAGAAAATTCATCTCCGGAGAATACATATTTACCAATTCTAAGGTAGGACCAAAAACAAACACTGCAGCACTCCACCCAATCAATACCTTGGTATCCGCAATAGTTTTTAATATTTCTGAAGCATTATTTTTTCTTATTGAGTTCAATAGATAAAAGGGATTTCCCCCTATGAACTCTACAACATCATAACGAAGAAGTTCTTCTGCGGGAAATTTATCCAAATCAACTATAGAGACACCTAGATTTAATGATTCTAACTCGCCTGCAACTCTTTCTACATGATAATTCTTTTCTTTATATTCATGATCTGCTGTTACTACTAATGCCGCAGTTTTTTCATTCTTTAGTTTTTTACCCATTTCCTTTAATATATTTTGCGCTGACAAACCGTTTGAACATAAAACAAGCATGCTGATTACCTCGTTCAATCCCACTGGAGTTTATAGTGCATATAATCATCAATAATTACTTCATCACAGAATCCAAGTCTTTTCAAAATAATCGCCGCCACCTGTGACCGGAAGATGAACATACCTGAACCCACTCTGCTCTTTGAGACAGCACGGTGTTCTGGCAGCTTCTTCCTTCGATCTCAGGTCTATAATAGTGGTAATATGATTATCCAGCAACCACTGCATTTCTTTGGCAGTCAGATTTTCCGGCACATCACTTCGGATGTATCGCATGGTACCTGTCGGCAACACTCGGGTGTTTCTTGTCGATTGAAACAAAGAACTCATAAAAATCCTCCTATCTGTGACAGGTTCCTCCTTGCTGCAGATCCGCCAGTTTTAATGCATTCTATCTTTAAAGCTAAACAAGCTTTCTGGCTTCCTCATATTTACTGACTGTCGTTCCCAGCCCCTCACAGGCTTTTTCCAACGTAACCTTAAAAAATTTCATGGCATTGTCTATATCGGTTACCAGCTGTTTGTCCATTCCTATGGACGTTCCTTTTTCTATTCCCTCAATAAGTCCCTCACTTCTGCCTTTCCGCTCATACTGGTCAAATAATTCACACATGGTAATTTCATCCTCCTCTCTGATTCCCTGTTCCTCAAGCCATCCTGCAACACCCTCTGTATCCACATCCCCCGAAAGCACTTTGAGCATTTTGATCAATGCTGCCTTATGGGTGATCTTTTGTGTGGAACGGTAGTTCTCCCCTTCCGCAAGAAAATCTACTACGATCCGCATATCACTCCGGAACAGAGCCCTTGTTTCTTCCGGTAAATACCTCATTTCGAATACATGGAGCTTCAGCTCGTCTATGTAGTTCCATTCCTCATCCGTGAGTCCCCGTTTTCGGAATATCCGTCTGAGGTTCCGGCTACTCATCCATCTACTTTTACCCCAATAGAGTACGATCTCTATCACAGGGAAAGTATTTTTCATCCTGCCCTCGTACTGTTCCCGGTAAACGCCTCCTATGTATAATGTCGCAAGGAGGGACCCGCCGCAGGTGGGAGGATTCCTTACGACCTGCGCACGCATCAGCGTGCTTCATTTATTGCCTGCTTTTCGGAAAAGCATTTTTCCATCCGTCCGGGTCTGATTGGCGATCAGATACATGAGCCTGACCTGCTGCCCTTCCCCCATCTCGTATTTGCAGACATCCTCAAACTGGCTCCGGAAGCTATCCTTTCCCTGGTAAATGGTCTCTGTCGGCCCCGGCCACAGCTTTCCGGCATCTATGGCGGCTTTGCCGCAGTATAGCAGGGCTCCGATCGTGTCCGCCGCAATATCAGGGTAGGACAGGAACTCTTTCTCAACAATGTCTTTTTTCTCTTTGGATACTCCCATTCTTTCTCCTTCTGCGGGAGGCATTGGGATATAAAGGAACCTGTTTTACGGCAAATCCTGATAAAGCTTTCATTATTCGGAACATTTCCATCCTGTCTGAAATCTCCTGCCTTTTTCACATGTGATTTGGTAACAATAAGTTTAATGGAAATCAAACGCCATCGCACTACGCGAATCGGCTTATTGATTAAGCATGGAATTGATCAGACTGGAAATAGTTTTCCTGTAGATATCAAACGCCGTCACTTCATGAGCTGGCTTATTGATAAAGAACGCCTTACAGATCGTTTTCACTCAATGCTTAATTGATGACTTGAATTATAGCACGATAGCTTCTGTCTTACAAGAAAAATATAACAGCATTTGAATGCTAAAGTGATGTTATGGTATAATGAAGCACGCTGATGCGTGCGCAGGTCGTAAGGAATCCTCCCAACTACGTTGGGTCCCTCCTTGCGACATCATATAATGAAGCACGCTGATACGTGTATTGGTCATAAGGAATCCCCCATCTTCGATGGTACCCCTTATGACATTGGTCGTAAGGAATCCTCCTACCTACGGTGGGTCCCTCCTTGCGACATATCGCACAACCAAAGTAACAATCGAAATTTGGGGAGATTAGAATGGAACAAATTGCATTGATAGAGCCTCAGAAGAAGTATGTGCATGATATATGGCAATTTCGTCAGGAAATTCTGGAATATGATGCACAAAATGAAGACCAATTTGCAGGTTGTAAATCGCTCGATGTAAGTAAGTCTGCCGAGGAATGGATAAAAATATGTGAACTTAGAAAAAACAACGGACAGCACGCTTCGCGGACTGTCCTTATGTCAAATGAAGAAACATGCAGAGAGTCAGGAACAATGGTTCCTTCACATACCTATTTAGCTGTACGCAAGAGCGATGACAAAGTTGTAGGTGTAATAGATTTGCGTCACCATATAAATCATCCTATTCTTGGAACGTGGGGAGGACATTGTGGGTATTCCGTGCGTCCCACCGAACGAGGCAAAGGTTATGCAAAAGAAATGCTTCGTTTAAATATACAAAATGCAAAATCAATAGGAATAGAAAAACTTCTTATCACTTGTGATGTTAAGAATAAAGCCAGTGAAAATACAATACTTGCTAATGGCGGAGTCTATGAGAAAACGATAGATGTTGATGGGTGTCTGATGAAAAGATATTGGATTACAGTTAAGAAATAGCCACTTTGAATGTTTGCAGCTTGTATCGTTATTTGATGTTTGAAATCGGTCTTACCACAATTTTGCCATCTGCTTTGGCGATCTGCTTATGACACTTTATCAGCAGGTAAGACCCTATGAGTGCAGAAAAGGAGATGCCGAACGGGGTATTCTAAAGAAGCTTCACGAACGATATCCAAACGTGAATATACAGACTGTGGAATATGATTATGATTCTGCCCGCACACTGCGGGAGAGCCGAATTATGCTTGGAATCAGCAACGAGCCGATATCGGTTTGTGGAGGAAAAAGTGATATGAAGAAGGGAGGCCAACATGAATAAAAGAAAATTGTTTGTAAGATTCAATAATGCTTTACCCCATGCAGAATAGAGAGCATGCAACAAACTGTATGGGGAAATAAATGATGTTGCATCATCTGCTGTTCTGCATTTTATCATTGAACATTTATGTGCCGCTTCGCGGTGTTCCAGCACACATATAGTAAACGACAAAATAATTTGCCGTTCACTATAAAAAGTCAGGGGTGTTAAGATGAAATATGTAAATGCAGCAGATATATTACCGTATGAGTTGTTGATAGAAGTATCGAAATACTCAGGCGGCAAATTATTATATGTACCAACCCTTAATGAAAAAGTTTCATGGGGAGAAAAAAATGGTTCTAAGCAATACTACCTTGAAAGAAACCGTGAAATGAAAAAATTATTTCTGCAGGGAAAAACACTGGATGAGCTCTCAAAGATCTATGGCCTGTCCAAAGAAACAATCAGAAAAATTGTCATATAGCTTACACTTAAGCAGGAGAGCGCATGCTCTCCTGTCTACGTATGGGGAAAATTGACTATAGCTGTTCTCAGACTTGAAATAACATACATGCTTGGGTATTCTTATAGATAGAAATAATGTAATGACATCAGAATATAACATGATCATTAAAGGGGATCCACAATGAGTACCTATAATAAAGTGAGCGAAAAGAACAGGAAAGACTGGAATGATTATTCAGAAAAATGGTCGGCTTTTAATCATTCAGAAAAAATACTCCGTCCAATTCTAAACGACCCGTCAAAAGCATTTCATAAGAAAACCTGGGAGATCATTCAGAAATATATCCCTAACCTGAAGGGAAAACGGGTTTGTGTGCCATCCAGTGGCGATAACCATGCTGTGTTTGCCTTTGCATTGTCAGGTGCAGAAGTAACTTCCTGCGATATTTCTGAACATCAATTGACATATGCCAAACAAATCGCAGACAGAGAAGGGCTTAGCGACGCAATTGAATTTGTATGCGCGGATACCATGACATTGGAAGGTATACCGGATGGCAAATATGACCTGGTATATACGTCAAACGGCGTGCATGTATGGCTGAATGACTTGCCTTCCATGTATACAAATATAAGCCGGGTATTAAAAAAGGGAGGACTCAATATTATTTATGAAATCCACCCTTATCTACGGCCGTTTGGTGAAGATTTAAAGGTTATAAAACCCTATGATGCAACCGGGCCCTTTGAGGATGAGAAGACCGTAAATTTTCACTGGAGACTGCAGGATATTATGAATGCGGTTATGGATGCGGGAATTCATCTTGAGCATTTTGAGGAAATGTTTGACGAAAAGAACTATGAACGGCCTTTTGGGGTAAAGACAGAGGATATTATTAACGGTATCAGCATCAATAAGGAAGACGTAGACAAAATGTATGACTGGCATGAAAATCCAAGGATGGCTCTGCCCAGCTGGATATGCCTGGTTGGCAGAAAAATGTAATGGCTGAAGTAAAATTTGTCATGTAATTTCAAAAAATGGAGAAATTTATCATGAATAATAAAACACTGTCACTGGCTGTTGATATGTATGGCTGCCCCAATCGCTGTAAGCATTGCTGGCTGGGACATATGCCAAACAAAAAAATGGAAGCCGGATCAGATGAATGGATTATAGATTATTTCAAACCGTATTTTGAACGTATCAGCTTTTACAGCTGGCTGCGTGAACCGGATTTTTGCGATGATTACAGGGAACGCTGGCAAAGGGATATTGAATTATCCGTTAATATTTCGCCGGAGCGGTATGAGCTGGCAAGCTTCTGGAGAATTGTCAGAGACCCGGAATATGTAGGGTTTTTAAGGGAAGTCGGGGTAAAAACAGTCCAGCTTACCTTTTTTGGATTGGACAAAATGACGGATACATATGTGGGACGTCCAGGAGCCTTTCGGGAGTTACTGGAAGCAACGGAACTACTGATTGCAAATAAAATCGCTCCCAGATGGCAGGCGTTTATCTATGAAGAAAATAAAGAAGAAATCGTTGCGTTATTGGAATTAAGCGAACAATTGAAATTGAAAGAACGCTGTCAGGCCTTCGGGGCAGAATTCAGATTCTTTGTGCATTCCGGCGGATGTGACGGCGAAAATTGTAACCAATATAACATTTGGATTGAAAAAGAAAATATTCCGCAGGCTTTGATACCATATTATCTGAATTACGAATCTCTTCTTACGGAAAAGGAATGCTGCGAATTACTCAGGGAGGATGCTACGCATAGAGTACATCATAATGGGGATGTGGTGGTCTTATTAATTTCAAACTCATTTGATGTATTCTTTAACTTTACACATATGTCGGAAGAATGGAAAATCGGAAATTTAAAGACAGACAGCCGGGAGGATTTAATCCGCAGGATTTTGCAGGAGGACATTCCTGCACTGAAGCTTGCAAAAGAGGTCACAATGCAGGAGCTTGCAGCAAGGTATGGAGATGCGCATTCAAACAAGGCGTTCGGGCTGAATGATTATAAGGATTACCTGTTGAATCGATATCTGGAGGATGTCTTATGTGGCTGAAACAATGGCCGTATTTAGCTGACAGCTTCCACTGTCTGGATTAAAAAGCCTCCACTTAATCCTTCCTTGTTCCCATGTGGTATAATATTTGTACAAGAGATTGCCAGTTTGTCCTCCGGTGTCCTTCGGGCCCGGGGGCTTTTTATCAATAAGCCAATTCGCGGAGCGTATCGGCGTTTGATATGCAGGAAAAAGCAACCTTTCCTGCTCGAGCATCCAAAGCTACCGCCTCATTTTGAGAAGGAACTCCGCCGTCCCCTCTTCCGGCTGTCTCTCTCCGGTAAACGAAAAACCATGTTTTTCATAAAAGCGGATCGCTCCGGAATTCTTTTCCAGAACCCATAAATAATTACAGCCCATTTTGTCAATGGCAAACTTCATAAGCTCTGAGCCAATGCCCTGATTTTCAAAAAAGCTGTCTACATACAGTTCTTCAATCCAAGTCCCCTTAATGTGTATCATCCCTTTCACAAATCCATCCTCATAGACCCAGATATTCTCTAATTTTTCCGGATGATCAATGTAATCCTTCACAAGGGGATAGACCTGCATCACTCCAAAGGATACAGCGTCATCCTGGAAGATCCGCCTGTAATTTACTCTTTTCGTAAAGATCAATATTTCCGCTATTCTGGAAGCATCCTCTAAGGTTGCGTGCCGTATCATTGTTTTCCTTCTCCTTACCGATTATATTTTATCAGCGCAGATTACTTATCAAAACTTCAAATCTCAGCCCCGTTCATCATCTTATCCAGCTTCCTCCTCACATGCCGGTAAGCCGGGATCAAAAACGCCGTTGCGGACACCCAGGCCAACGGGTTGGAAAAGCACACTCCCAGAAACCCCAGCTTCGGAACCAATACAAGACCCACCAATGACCTTGCCACCATCTCAAACACGCCGGCAAGGATTGCAAAGGTGCTGAATCCCATTCCCTGTATCATAAGACGGAAAATATTCACCATAGCCAAGGCCACATAGGCAGCGCTGTTGATAGTCAGAAACAGCTTTGCATTGGCCAGTATCTGCTTTTCGCCGGAGTCCACAAACAAGGCTGCCAGATTGTCCCCAAAGAAATACATGACCACAAAGGCCAGCACAGCATAGCCTGCTCCCAGCAAAGCGCAGGACTTAAGCCCTTTCCCCAGCCGATCCAGCTTTTTGGCTCCTACATTCTGTCCGCCGTAGGTTGCCATGGTAGAGCCCATTGCCTCAAAGGGGCAGGAAAAGAACATATTCACCCGGCCTGCCGCCGTAACAGAAGCCACTGCAAGAGCGCCCAGGGTATTCACGGAGGTCTGCAGGATCACCGAGCCGATAGCTGTGATGGAATACTGCAGCCCCATAGGAAGCCCCATGCTGCAGAGCTGCCCCATATGTCCCGGATTCATCCTCCATTCTTCCTTTGTAATATGCAGGATCTCAAATTTTTTGATCATATAAGCCAGACACAAAAGACCGGAAATCAGCTGTGAGATCACCGTTGCTGCTGCCGCACCGGCAACCCCCATTTCAAACACCACAATAAACAAAATGTCCAGCCCGATATTTAAGCCGGAAGCCAGGGTTAAGAAAAACACCGGCGTTTTGCTGTCCCCCATGGACCGGATCACTCCGCTTAAAATATTATAAAGGTAAGTAGCCGGTATCCCCAAAAAGATAATAAATATGTAAGAATATGCATAATCAAAAATATCCTCCGGGGTTTTCATCCATGTAAGGATATTTCTGCACAAAACTGTCACTGCTGTAGTCATAACTATGGAAAAAAACAATGACAGCCACACGCTGTTGGCCACCACCTGCCGCATGCCGGAATAATCCTTTGCCCCGAATTTATGCGCCACCGGGATTGCAAAACCGCTGCACACTCCCATGCAAAAGCCCATGATCATGAAGTTTAAAGACCCTGTAGCCCCCACTCCCGCCAGTGCGTTTACGCCCAGAAACCGCCCAACGATCACCGTATCCACCACACTGTAAAACTGCTGAAAAAGGGCGCCGAAAAGCAGCGGAACTGAAAATCCCAGGATCAGCTTCATGGGAGAACCAACTGTCATGTCCTTTGTAGAATCCTTTGCCATCTTAAATGAACTCCTTTCCCAGCAAACACTTCGCTTACCGATTCAAATAATACCTTCAAATAACACCGCACAGAAAAAGTCCATGCGACAAACCACAAAAAAGTAGTATAATCACATGGACTTTATTTTGCAATGTATTTTTTTGTCCTTAACAGGACGTTTTTATCAGGCTCCCTTATGCAAAAGGATTCTCAGACTTATAAAGCATTCCCTTCGGCTGGTTGAAACCGATCTCTTCAAGCTCCACTCCGATATACTTAAATACCTCAAAGAGAGCCTTTCCGTAATGGCCAAAGGCAACTGCACCGTGATGAGGATAATTTCCCTCGATCAGCACATGACGGTAAAATCTTCCCATCTCGGGAATGGCAAATACGCCGATGCCGCCAAAGGATTTCGTTGCCACAGGCAATAGCTCGCCCTGAGCGATATAGCCCCTAAGCTTATTGTCAGCAGTGGACTGCAGACGGTAGAAGGTAATGTCGCCGGGAAGGATATCTCCCTCTAAAGTGCCGTTGGTCACCTCCACAGGAAGAGACCTTGCCATGATCATCTGGTTCTTCATGCTGCAGAAGGCCAGCTTTCTGGAACAGGTATTTCCGCAGTGGAATCCCATAAAGGTGTCCTTGTGGGTGTAATCAAACTTACCCTTGATGGACTCCTCAAACATATCCTCGGGAACGGAATTGTTGATATCAAGCAGTGTAACCACATCATCGCTCACTGCCGTTCCGATAAACTCACTTAAGCATCCGTAAATATCCACCTCGCAGGAAACCGGGATTCCCATGCCGGTCAGACGGCTGTTTACATAGCAGGGAACAAAGCCAAACTGGGTCTGGAAAGCAGGCCAGCATTTTCCGGCAATGGCAACATACTCACGGTACCCCTTATGGGCTTCGATCCAGTCAAGAAGGGTCAGCTCATACTGCGCCAGCTTGCTTAAAATTTCAGGCTTCTGATTGCCCTCCCCAAGCTCTTCCTCCATCTCCTTTACCTTTGCCGGGATCCTCTCATCTCCTTCATGCTTATTGAAGGCCTCAAACAGATCCAGCTCAGAGTTCTCTTCAATCTCAACTCCCAGATTGTAAAGCTGCTTGATGGGCGCATTGCAGGCAAGGAAATTTAAGGGTCTGGGGCCGAAGCTGATGATCTTAAGGCTCTTAAGTCCCACGATCGCTCTTGCTATGGGAACAAACTCACGGATCATGTCCGCACACTCTGCGGCAGTTCCTACAGGATATTCAGGAATGTATGCCTTAATATTGCGGAGCTTTAAGTTGTAGCTTGCATTCAGCATACCGCAGTAAGCATCCCCGCGGCCTCCTACCAGATCATTCTGGGTTTCCTCTGCCGCTGCCACAAACATGGAGGGCCCGTCAAAGTGCTTTGCCAGAAGGGTCTCGGAGATTTCCGGCCCGAAGTTTCCGAGGTACACGCAAAGAGCGTTACATCCTGCCTTCTTCACATCCTCAAGAGCCTGAACCATATGGATCTCGCTCTCTACGATGCAGACAGGACATTCATAGATATCCTCCTCACCGTACTTTGCCCTGTAAGCCTCCACCAGAGCCTTTCTTCTGTTTACGGAAAGGGTCTCCGGGAAGCAGTCGCGGCTTACCGCCACAATTCCGATCTTTACCTTGGGTAAATTGTTCATTTTTAATTTCCTCCTTATAATATATGTCCTTATTGTTTGCTGTAAAAGTACACCTGCAGTCTTCTTACTCTGTGACGCAAAGGTTCTTGCCCACCAGTCCCATAGGGCTTCCCTCCGGCAGTCCGCCTTCCGGATGTCCTAAGAGCCATTTATTCTTAGCAGTCAAATGACCGTCCTCTCCGCCCTGATGGCCTTCCTCCAGATCCAGGTTGGTACCCTCAGGAAGAATGATCGCCACCTGGAATCCTGCGCCGTCTACGCCGCAGGGCGCATAGTGGAGAGTTGTGGCGTACATTTCCACCGCCATTCCCTCCGGAAGCAAAAATGCTTCCACCAGTGCGGTATCATAGGTAAAATCCTCTGTGATATCCTGTTCCTTCCCCACCAGCAAAATGGCGTCGGTGGCAGCCACATTGACCTCGGAGCTTCTGTGATACTCCAGTGCATTGAGAAGAGAGTTGTGGCCGTTGCAATACCCAATCTGGATCGGCATCTCTCCATATATCTTCTGTGTCAGCTCCTTCATCACCGGAAGAGACTCAAGGGCTTTAAGGCCGGGCACATAAGCCACATCCTCCGGCACAGGGGTTTCTTCCTTCAAAACCCTGACCATATCGGAAAAGTCAATATCTCTGATCACCTTGCCGTAGGCCTTAAAGCGTTCATCCGTTACTTTGTAAATCTCCATTTCCACCTCTTTCTGCACTGCTCTTTGACAATGCGTGATACTTATTTTAAAATTTCAAATAAGGGCTTGCAGGCCGGATAGATCTCCTTAAACTGCTGATATCTGGCCTCATATTTTTCTACCAATTCAGGCTCGGGCTCCAGCGTATCCACAATCTTTACGATCTTAGCGGCAGCAGCCTCCACATTTTCATATTCCCCGCAGGCTACTGCGGCCAGCATAGCGCCTCCTAAGGCAGGCCCTTCCTCACTCTCGATCACATCCACCTTCAGATTCAGGATATTGGCGATCATCCTTTTCCAGAGAGGGCTCTTTGCCCCGCCGCCGCAGATCTTGGTTCTTTCAAGCCGGATCCCTAAGGACTTCGCCACCTCCAGGGAATCACGCAGTGCAAAAGCAACCCCCTCAAGCACCGCCTGGGTCATATCCGCCCTGGTGGTATCCATAGTCATACCGATAAAGGTTCCCCTTGCATTGGGATTGTTATGAGGAGAACGCTCTCCCATCAAATAGGGAAGGAAAAATACATGGTTTTCGCCCAATCTTTGGATCCCTTCCTGCTCCCGGGCATAATCACCGGTCCCCACAATATCCTCCATCCACCATTTATTACAGGATGCCGCGCTGAGCATGCAGCCCATCAGATGATAATGACCGTCCGCATGGGCGAAGGCATGAAGGGCGTTATACTTATCCACTCCGAATTTTTGGGAGGAAATAAAAATCGTTCCGCTGGTACCAAGAGAAATATTGCACATTCCCTCGCCTACCGTTCCGGTTCCCACAGCTGCCGCCGCATTGTCCCCGGCTCCTGCCGCCACCTTAACGGACGGGGAAAGTCCAAGCTCTCCGGCAATTTCCTCTGTCAGAGTTCCCACACATTCATAGCTTTCAAAAAGCTCAGGCAGCATTTCCTGACGGATACCGCAGATCTCGCACATCTCCTGTGACCAGCGACGGTTTTTGACATCAAGGAGCAGCATCCCCGAAGCATCCGAAAAATCCGTGCAGTGCACGCCGGTCAGCTTATAGGCAATATAATCCTTGGGCAACATGATCTTTGCGATCCGTGCAAAATTCTCCGGCTCCTTGTTTTTTACCCACAAAATCTTGGGCGCGGTAAATCCCGTAAAGGAAATATTCGCCGTATACTCGGAAAGCTTTTCCTTTCCGATCACCTGATTAAGATAATCGCATTCCTCAAAGGTCCTGCCGTCATTCCACAAAAGCGCCGGCCGGATCACCTGATCCTTTTCATCCAGAATTACAAGCCCGTGCATCTGTCCGCCGAAGCTGATACCGGCCACCTGTTCCTTATCGATCTCCGCCGTCAGTTCCCTGATCCCCTCCATGGTCTGGGTAAACCAGTCCTCCGGATTCTGTTCCGACCATCCCGGATTCGGAAAAAAGATCGGATATTCTCTGGACACGATCTTCCTGATCTTTCCCTCCCCGTCCATCAGCAGCAGCTTCACTGCACTGGTACCTAAATCAACACCTATATAAAGCATGATAATCCTCCTTTCTCTCTTTGCTGTCATTCCAGCTCACTCCCGCCAAAGTAACAGAGATTTTCTGATGTGACGATCTCCGGCTTGGAGTAAAATTTCTTTTTCTCATGGGTGATCCCGTAGCACATCTCCTCAAACAGAAGCCTGATCCCAAGATATGCCTGATTGCTCAGATCCTGATACACCACCGCATCGATCACAGAATCCGCAATATCCTTTTCAATCTCCCGAAACAGATCGAAGCCTACCAGCCTGATCCCGGTCCTGCCGCAGTCCCTGAGTGCTCTGGCCGTCACATCAAGACGATAGGTCAGGTCAAAAATGCCCGCCAGCTCCGGTTCCTTTTTAATATGGGAAATGACCTCCTGATAAATCTGTTCCTCCTCCACCAGCCCATGCCGGATGGGAAGAACCTGACAGGCCGGAAATTCCTCCAGCTTATCCAGAAATCCCTTCAGTCTCGCATGGATGTCCCGGTTGCTGTCATATTCCTTCGTCACCGGAATATAGATCTTCCTGCTTTGAAGCCGCCCGGCAGAATCGGATCTCTCCGGCAGCATTTTGCCCAACAGCTCTGCTGCCAGCCGGCCGCTGCGGTAATAGTCCACGCCCACATAATAATCCCCACCGTCGTTTCCCCAATCCCGGCTAAGGAGTACCACAAGACAATTCTCTTCCCGCAATTTCCCCAGGATCTCCTCCACTACCCCTTCATCGGAAAAAGCCAGTACAAAGCTTCTCACTCCCTGTTTCAAAAGGCGATCCACCTCATCGATCTGCTGACGGGGCTTTTCCACATCAAATTCTGCAAAAAGCACCTCCAGGCCATCATCTCCGAATTCCCTGATCGCCCGCTGGGAGCCCTCCCGGATTTTGGGAGAAAAGTAATTGGAGCTTCTGGAGCGAAATCCCACATAGCCAATAGGGTACCTCTTATTCAGGGCAAGATTCCTGGCATTTTTGTTCTGCACATAATGATATTTCTCCAGCGCCGCCATCACCGTATCCCTGGTCTTCTCGCTGACATTTCCCTTGTCCTTCAGCACCTTGTAGATGGTAGTTCTGGAAATACCGATCTCTGCGGCAATCCCCTCCAAAGTCATCCGTGTGATCTTTTCCATTCATTGCTCACTTTCTGTAGTCAACAACATTAGAAATTGCCTTTTTGCTTTGTAACGCCCCAAACGCTATTCATTAGAGTATATGTTCTGTTTACACGTGTTAACTTTATAGTAACACTGTTCACTCTGACTGTCAATTTAAAATTATTGCTATTTTTTCCGCAAATAATTTGTGAACAATGCACAATATAAAGGCTCAGACTCTGTACCGTGCAACAGAAATCTGAGCCGAATTAACTTGTTGATCTGAAATACTGACTGATACGCCGGGCGGAAACGCCCCGAAGGATACTGTGATGACTATTACCGATTATCCACCTTCTCCGGATAAAGATCATGATTGGCAAGGCGGTTAAAGGCAACCTCCTCCCACCTGGTTCCCTTTTTGCCATAATTGCAGTAGGGATCGATGGAAAGACCGCCCCTGGGCAAAAACTTGCCCCAAACCTCGATATATTTCGGATCTAAAAGCCTGATCAGATCCTTCATGATCTTATTGCAGCAATCCTCATGAAAATCCCCATGATTTCTGTAGGAAAAAAGATAAAGCTTTAAGGATTTACTCTCCACCATCTTCTCTGCCGGAACATAGGAAATGTATATCGTGGCAAAATCCGGCTGACCGGTAATAGGACAAAGAGAGGTAAACTCCGGACAATTGAACTTAATAAAGTAGTCATTCTCCTTATGCTTATTTTCCACCCATTCCAAAACCTCCGGAGCGTAATCCATCTTATATTCTGTTTTCTTTCCAAGTGCTTTTAGCTGATCCATTTTGATTCCCCTTCCTTAATAAATAAGCTGACTCGCGAAGCGTGGCAGCGTTTAGTTTTCTTCCTTCACCTTAAGCTTCCTTGCCAGGTAGACAAAAGGAGTGTCGCAGAAGGCTACGATAGCCTTGAACAGATAAGTGGTGAGCAGAATACTCACAAAAACTCCTGTCTCATAAATCCCCCAGAAGGCAATAAAGGTAAAGACCACCGTATCCACTGCCTGGGAGGTAAGGGTTGACCCGCAGTTCCTTGTCCAGAGCCACTTTTCATTATCACCGGTCTTTTTCCATATAAAATGATACAGTGTTACATCAATGGTCTGGGAACACATATAACCTACAATACTGGCTATGGCAACCCGAGGTACCAGCCCGAAGAGCTGCTGCATGGCCGGATCCATGATATCACTGCTGTTGGGGGTAAGGGAGAGCATCCCCTGCATTCCCACTAAAAATATCACCGTTGTGAAAATCCCCACATAAACCGCCTTTTTGGCGGCCTTTTTTCCGTATTTTTCGGACAGGATGTCTGTCACCAGAAAGCTTGCCGCATACAATACATTTCCGGCAGTGGTAGAAAGCCCGAACATGTCCACATTTTTGCAGACCTGTATATTGGCCAGGATTGCCGAAATGGCTGTGAAAACATAAAGCCCTGTCTTTCCAAACCACTTATAGGCCGCGATCACCGCACATAAATAAAATACAATAGATCCCACAAATAAAATTGAATTAGTCATTTTTCATAACCTGCCTTCTATCGACAGTCCTCCTCCCTCGTTCCTTCTTTTATCCTTCTTCTATTCTTCTATTCTTCTTTTATTCTTCTATTCCTGCGTGTACTCCGCCGGATCTTCCACGCCGTTTATTGCAAAAGCCTTCTTTCTGTCGATGCATGTGGCGCACCTTCCGCAGGGCTTTTCGCCGCCCTCATAGCAGGACCAGGTCAGCGCATAGGGCGCGTGAAGCTTAAGCCCCGTCTCAACCACCTGGGATTTGCGGCTTCTTATAAAAGGAGCCACCACCTTCAGCGCTTTGCCGCTCCCCTCATGGATTGCCTGTCCCATCGCCTCATTGAATGCTTCAGAGGTATCCGGATAAGCATTACCTGCGCTGTCATCGGCATGGGCGCCATAGTAAATTTCCTCACAGCCCCTTGCCAGAGCAACGGACGCTGCTGCTGCCAGGAAAAGTCCGTTCCGGAATGGAACATAAGTGGACACCGGCTCTCCCTTCGCCTCCTGCTGCTGGCTTGCATAATCTCCCTGAGGAACCTCCCCCCGCCCCTGAAGCAGGGTACAGTCGGAATCTGCAAAGATCACTCCCATATCCAGTTCCCTGTGCTCTACCTGATAAAAGGCGGCGATCTTCTTCGCCGCCGCAAGCTCTTTTACGTGCTTTTGTCCATAAAATACGGAAAGGCTCATCACATTCTCCTTCCCGTACTTATCCACCGCAAGCCCAAGGCATGTAGTAGAATCAATGCCCCCGCTTGATAAAACCAGTGCTTTCATAATTCTCCCCTCTTCCTGCTTTAGCCTGTGATCCTTCTGTCCAGCTTTTTGGAAAGCCTTGTGCCGATCATCTGAAGGACCTGCACCAATACCACCAGCAATATTACCGTCACGATCATGATATCACCCTGATAACGATAATATCCGTACCGGATGGCAATGTCGCCCAGGCCGCCGCCGCCTACCACTCCGGCCATGGCCGAATAGCCCAAAATCGTCCCGAGAGAAATGGTACCCCCTACGATCAGAGAAACTCTGGCCTCCGCCAGAAGCACCTTCCAGATAATTGTCCCAAGACCTGCTCCCATACTCTGGGCGGCCTCAATGACCCCATGATCCACCTCCAACAGGGAGGACTCCACCAGTCTTGCCACAAAAGGCGCCGCCGCCAGAGCCAGCGGAACGATAGTTGCCGTAGCCCCGTAGCTCTTCCCTACAATAAACCGTGTAAAAGGAATGATCAGCATAAGTAAGATCAGGAACGGAATACTCCTGACAATATTTACCACCACATCCAATATTTTATAAAGGAGCTTTACCGGCTTTAAGCCTCCCGGCGCTGTCACTACCAGCAAAATGCCTATGGGAAGCCCCAGCAAATAGGCGATCAGGGTAGAAACCAGGGTCATATAAAGGGTCACTCCCGTCCCTTCCACTATCATCATTATCGTTTGACTATCCCACATAATTATCAAGCTCCTCCACTTCCAGTTTTCTTGTTTTCAGATACTCTATCATGCTCTCTGCCGTCTTGTGATCCTCCGGCAGCTGAAGGATCATCTGCCCGTGGGCCACGCCGCCGATATCCCGGGTGTCCGCCAGCAGGATATTCACCGGCATCTTACAGGTCAGTACCATATTTGCGATCACCGGTTCAAAAGAGGAGTTACTGGTAAAGACGATGCGGATGCACCGCTTTCCTTTCATTTCCAGATGCTGTTCGCCTTCCCCCTGGAACACCAGCTTCTTGGCGGCCCTGGATTTCGGTCTCTGGAACACCTCGGTCACCGTACCGGTTTCCGCAAGCACACCCTCATCTATGATGGCCACGTGGGAACAGATCTCCTGCACCACCGCCATCTCGTGGGTAATGATCACAATAGTGATCCCGTACTTTTCGTTGATTTCTTTCAGAAGCCCCAGAATTGCTCTGGTGGTCTTGGGATCAAGGGCGCTGGTGGCCTCGTCGCAAAGCAGGATCTTGGGATTTGTGGCAAGGGCCCTGGCGATGGCCACCCTCTGCTTCTGGCCGCCGGAAAGCTGGGCCGGATAGGCCAGCTCCTTCTCCGAAAGTCCCACTATCTCAAGCAGCTCTCTTGCCCTTGCAAGGGCATCCTTCCTTGGCACCTTGGTGATCTCTAAAGGAAAGCATATATTATCAATGACCGTTCTCTGCATCAGCAGATTAAAATGCTGAAAGATCATCGCGATCTGGGTCCGGGTACTGCGCAGCTCCCCGTCGCTCATGGTCGAGAGATCCTTCCCCTCGATCAGGACCGTACCCGATGTCGGCCTCTCCAAAAAGTTAAGGCACCTTACCAGGGTTGATTTCCCGGCGCCGCTCATACCGATGATGCCGTAAATCTCCCCTTTATGTATTTCCAGGTTGATCCCCTTAAGGGCCTCCACCCGGTTATCCTTCCCCACAAAGGTTTTCGTTACATTCTGAATCTGAATGACCGTCTCCATCCGTTCCTCTGACCTCATTTCTTCCTGTATCATTTTGCAAAACCCCAAGCCGAATCCACACGTTCTTACCGTCTGTTTCCGGTATTATTATGTCACATGTTAAAGCATACCTTTCTCAAGCCCTTACTATCTTAACATAAAGCCTTATTCCGTGCAATGCAGGAATTTCCCTTCCCAGGTTAAACTTAAAAAGAGCAGCAGTCTTGACAGTCCACGGGAAGCCATGTACAGTATCCCCTGCACCAATCAAAAACTGCTGCTGTTTATATAAAAAGGACAAGTTTTTTGTGTTCCTTTACCTTACTGAACCCTTTCCAGAACCAATGGCCCATCTGTCTGTTCTATTTCAAATATCTCTCCGATGCTTTCCAGAACCTCATCTCCCACTCTCCATCTTCCTCCGGGAACCCTTACCTTTCTTCTGGTAATCCCCTGCCTGTCCACAGGTGCAGCAAGAAGATTTTCTCCGATCATGAACTGATCCATAACCGTCTCCATGCCCTCACCGGGGAATACATATTCCATATGACGCACAATAGGTTCCCCCGTTTTACAGGCTGTTTCCACTGCTTCCAATATTTGCGGGAGATATTTTTTTCTGACTTCCATCGCTCTTATAACTTTCTGATAATGTTCTTCATCAAGCAGTCTCCACGGCGCTGCGGAAAACTGCATAACCGGTGTCAGTGCTGCCACCTCACAGTAACGCACAAAAAGCTCCTGCTGGAAGTTCTTTTCATAGTTTTCCCAAAAGCTTAAATATTCTCCGCCCCCGATCATATCCGGACTTCCAAAAGGATGTCCTGTCAGGCCCTGCAGCAGGATTCCCGGCATAAGTCCTCCCACACCATTTTCAGTCCAGCTGTGATGTTTGTCACAAAGTCTCTGCATAAGCGAATATCCGCCTGCCTTAAAGCTGGCACGCATTTCATTGTACTCATACTGCTCTGCAAACTCAGCCCAAAGACGGGACATTTCATTCATGCTGACCTTCCTGTACATGTGATCCTCTTCGAAATAGTAATAAGGATCTCCCGCATCAAACTTAAATCCGTCTACCCCAATGTCCCGAAGCGCTTCAAGCTTTTCCTTCAGCCACTCCAGCGCTGCCGGATTTGTCAGATCCAGCGCCGCAGAATGTCCGTTCCACCACTCTGTGATCCTCGCCTTTCCCTCCGGTGTCTCAATCAACAGCTTTTTCCCTCTGGTCTCCCTGTATTCCACCGTATCCGGCGTTATAAACGGACAAATCCACAGCATCACCTGGAATCCCATCTCATGAAGCTGTTCGATCATTTTTTTTGCATCGGGAAAATTGTCCCTGCGGAATTCCCATTTGCCGTAGTAGGGCGACCAGCCATCGTCAATCATGAGAATACCTGCCGGAAGCCCGTGCTCCAAAATTCCTCCGGCATACTCCAAAACTTTCTCCTGTGCCTGATAAAATGTAAGCTCAATCCAGGTATTATACACCGGTGCCTCAAAAAACCTTCTGGACAGTTTAATTTCATGAAACGGGAAGTGCCGCTCCATAGCTGCCAGATAGGCGCCCCGCAGATTCTCATAGCCTTCTCCCAGCAGGATATCCGTCATCCCTTCCGCCCGAATCATCCCATCAGCAAACTGTATCCTGAATCCCTCTTCACTCCACAGGTATCTTCCTTTTGTAGATACAAACAATGGCATCAACTGATTGGCTGTAGGATTCTCCCGAAAGTCCATTTCTCTGCAGTCACTTTCTCCTATAGGCTGTAAATAGCCGGTATACACCGCTCCGCCATACCAGAATTCCTTTTCCAGAAAATTAAATTTTATTGTATTCATATACTTTCCTCTATTTTTTCAAATATTCTTCAAATACCCTCTGGCCTCCAACACTTCTCCTCCGGAGAGCAGAAAGCCTTTCAGCCTTCTTTGAAGCGAAGTGTCTTCCGGCAAATCTGTCAGCAAAAGATCCGGCCGCTTAAACACCCACACCTTATATTCCCCTTCTTTATCCTCCCCCAGGATTTCGATATCAAATAATTCCTGAAACGCCAAAATATTGGAACCGGGCAGAAGCACCTTCTTCAGTGTGGGAGAAAGCAGCCATGAATGGCACTGCATTTTGGCGCCTCCATACTCCGGGAATTTTTCTTCCAGAAACGCCTGTCCCTGCCGGATCGATAAAACCACCCTCTCCCGTTCGAGCCTTGCATCGGAAGGGATATGAAGGTCAATAACAGCCTTTCCGCCTTCCGTTCTCATCTCATATTCCAGTTCCCCGATCCTGAAAAGTCTGCCCGAGAGCTGCCTTACCGTCCACCACTCCCGGTCAAAGCCATAGACCCCATAGCTCTCTTTATGCTCCCTTACAAACCTGCTGAAACATTTCATGGTCTCCACAAAAATCTGCCCCGAAATCCCATGTTCTTCATAAAATCTCCAGGTCTTCCGGCAGCAATACAGCATACCAGCAAGCATCTTAAATCCTCTTTCATCCTCCCCCAGACACCTTTTCAATTCTGCCAGTCCCTCCATCCAGGTTTCAGGTATGAACAGCTTCTCCATAGCCTTTTCGGCCGCCTCATTCCTTATCCCGGCCTCAATCTCCACCACGCACTCTGTCACTTCCTCCGGCATTTCAATTGCCCTGCACAGCTCTCTCATTTTTCATTCCTTTGTCTTTTTATTTTTCATTATAACAGTTCCTCCAAAGACGGACAACTCAAAACACGACTCAAGAATTCTATGGCTATTGCCGGTTGATTGTGGTATAATGAAGCATGCTGATGCATGCGTAGGTCGCGTGGAGGGCAGGAAGCCGCCGAAGCTGAAATCGAAATCATCAAAAAGGAAATCAACAGAAAGCTCTATCAGCAACCGCCAATAAAAGAAGATTAAACCATCAAAAGGATTAAGACATGACTATGAAAAAAACAGTAGTTTCATTAGGACATAACGCATTAGGCCACACCACCACGGAACAGCGCAGCGCCGTCAAGGTAACTGCCAGAGCCCTTGCGGATCTGGTGGAGGCAGGCTGTCAGCTCACCATCACCCACAGCAATGGCCCCCAGATCAGCATGATACACAAGGCCATGACAGAGCTGCGTCGTATTTACCTTGATTACACCCCTGCTCCCATGTGCGTGTGCAGCGCCATGAGCCAGGGGTATGTAGGCTATGATATCCAGAATTCCCTGAAGGCAGAACTCTTAAGCCGGGGGATCAGCAAGACTGTCTCCACCATTTTAACCCAGGTGACTGTAGACCCTTACGATGAGGCATTTTATGAACCTACCAAGCTGATCGGCCGTCATATGTCCGCAGATGATGCTGAAATAGAAATAAAGAAGGGCAATTATGTACAGGAGGAACCCGGCAAGGGCTTCCGCCGCATTATCGCTGCTCCCAAGCCTATTGAAATCGTGGAGTTGGAAGCCATCCGCACTCTGGCAGAGGCGGGGCAGATCGTGATCGCCTGCGGCGGCGGCGGAATTCCCGTCATTGAACAGCAGCACGCCTTAAAGGGTGCTTCAGCCGTAATCGAAAAGGATGCCATTGCCGGAAAACTGGCTGCCGACTTAAATGCCGGCCAGCTTATTATCCTGACCTCTGTCCCCAATGTATATCAGAGCTTTGGAAAGGAAGACCAGAGAGCCATTTCTGCCCTCACCTTAAGTGAAGCGAAAAAAATGGCTGCAGAGGGTGAATTCGGGGAAGGGACTATGCTTCCCAAAATAGAAGCGGCGATCACCTATCTTTCCGTCCATCCGGAGGGAAGCGTACTGATCACCTCATTAGAATCCGTTGCCGATGCCCTGAAGGGAAAGGCCGGAACCGTTATCACCGCATAAAAAACAACTCCCTTCCGGGAACAGGTTTTACTTCCTGCCACCCCGAAAGGGAGTTTTTGATTAACGCCATAAATTATTTACTCCAGCTCCAGCTGCCTTTTGATCAGATACTCACACAGGAAATACAAGCCGATGGCCACCGCAACAAACACCAGCGACATGGCCGTATAAAATGTAGTAAATATAGGAAACGGTGACTCCATATCCCAGCGATAGCTGTTCATGGTGCCAAACATCAGCGGCATCAAAACCACTGTGTTGATCGTCTGTACCACCGCATTGATCCCGAAGTAAGCGCCGATCGCCCCTAATATCCTGTGCTTGCGCACCATCTGACCAAGGGTAATGGCTCCGATCAGCATCATGGTTCCGCTGAAACAGGATAACAGCATCATCAATATCATACTGGCACAGAAGCTCTGAAATCCGCGCATTTCCGGCTCCCTCAAAAGCCCCGGTAATTCTGCCAGTGCCCGGAACACCTCTCTGGAAAAATCGCCAAGAGCAGACCTTAAAGAAAGCAATCCCATTCCGCCAAACAGCATCAGGCTGACCACAATCCCAACCACTGCAATTAAATTCCATGCGCTCATGGTAATCACCTTACTCAATAAAATTTCCCTGGCGGAGACCGGAAGTGTGTGGGTCAGATACCCTTCATCTGTAAACATACTCTTGTAATACCGCACTCCCAGATAAATAGTAATACCTATATTCATGCCGCTTAAGGCAAAGAAAAACGTCATGATCAGCATCACACCTGACATAGGAAGCCCTACCCAGTCACTGTCCCAGATGGGCATTGAGAAGGTCAGTCCTGCGATCAGGCCGATCAGCATCAATATCCCAAGCAAAAGCGTCGGCACCTTCCAGACCGCTCTCCACTCGTGTTTAAGCAATTTCCCTAACATGCGAACACCTCCCTGAAAAATGCATCTACTGATTTTCCCCTGCTCTCCCGGATATGCTCCACGCTATCCTGCAGCAGCACCCTTCCGTCCCGGATAAAGACCACCTCATCTAAAACCTGCTCGATATCCGTGATCAGATGGGTGGAAATAAGGACCGAGGATCTCTCACTGTAATTGGAAATGATGGTCCTTAAAATATAATCCCTGGCCGCCGGATCCACACCGGCAATAGGCTCATCCAAAATATAAAGCTGCGCCTCCCTGCTCATGACCATGATCAGCTGCACCTTTTCCTTGGTCCCCTTGGAAAGAGTTTTCAGCCGGGCATCCTCGCTGATCCTCAAATTGGCGAGCATCTGCCTGGCCCGCTCCGGCCTGAAATCCTGATAAAAATCAGCAAAAAAGCTGATCAGCTCGCTGACCTTCATACTGTTTTGAAAATAAGTTCTCTCCGGCAGGTAAGAAATACATCCCTTACTCTCGGGCCCGGGTCTTTTTCCATTGATCAGGATCTCCCCCTCCGTAGGCACGAGCAGACCGTTGATCAGCTTGATCAGCGTGGTCTTGCCGCTTCCGTTAGGGCCGAGCAGTCCTATGATCCTTCCCCGGGGTATGGTAAGATTCATATGATCCAGCGCCAGCTTTTTCTTATCGTAAAACTTAGTAAGATTATTTACTTCTACAAGTTCACTCATCTCTGCAACTGTTCTCCTTCCTCCATTTGCTCCAGCAGGGCAACGATTTCTTTTTTATTAAAGCCCAGCCTTTCCATTTTGTCAACAAACATCTGTACCTGCTCCCGGGCCAGCTGATTGCGGGTTGTCCTGATCATTTCCATATCCTCCGTCACTATCCTTCCGCTTGTTCTCTGCGCCATCACAAGGCCCTCTCTCTCCAACTCCGATAAGGCCTTCTGCATGGTGTTGGGGTTTACTCCGGCTTCAGCCGCCAGCTCCCGCACACTGGGTATCTTCTCCCCCGGCGGATACTGCCCTGCTATGATCCTGAGCTGTATCACCTCCAGGATCTGCGCATAGATGGGACGGTCAGAATCTAAATTCCATGCCATTTCTTCTTCCTTTCTTTGTATTACTGTACTATGTTATTAATACAATATACCATACAGAAGGATTTGTCAAGACCTTGCCTGAAATATTCCGCATGATGGTTGTGAAATAAGAAAAGATGTGCTACATTATTTCTCAGGGCAATCCTTTTTTGCTCTTGCCCCAATGATCTGCCAAAAAAATAACGATTCAGAAAGGAAACCGGAACATTGAATGAATTAAAATGGGATACTCGACTAAATATCGGTGTAGATTTCATTGACAGTGCGCATCAGCGTCTTTTTTCGATCGTCGGTAAGCTTTTAAACCTGAATACGGATGAATCGAAACGCCAGCACGCCTGTCAGGAAGGGATCAAATTCTTTAAAAGCTATGCCTTAAAGCATTTCGCTGAAGAGGAAGCCTATATGCGCTCTATCAACTACAGCGGATATGAGGTGCACAAGGGCCTTCATGACAATATGCGCCAGAACACGCTTCCCGCTCTCGAAAAGGAGTTAGAGGAGCAAAATTATTCAGAAGGCTCTGTCCAGCATTTTCTGGGCATCTGCGTAGGCTGGCTCAACAGTCATATTATGGTAGAGGACCGGGCGATCACCGGAAGGATACCTTACAAATGGGTGCATCAGCCCGCAGAAAATGAGATCGACTCTCTGGTAAAAGCCATCCTGCCTGCTATGCAATGCCTGTACCGGGTAAAGGCCGAGCTTATCAGCAAACGCTACAGCGGAGAGGATTTTTCCTCCGGCAATGCCCTTTGCTTTCGCCTGACCTATAGCCTTGAGGGCGGAAAAACCGTACAGATATTCATGATCTATGAGCAGAAGCTGATCCTCTATGCCCTCAGCGAGATCATCGGCAAACAGATCAAGGTGGTGGATAAAACAGTGCAGTATGCCACACAGATGCTCTCCGAAAAGTTTATGGACTGGATCGGCTGCCATTTCATTTTTGATGAAACCCCTACGCTTAAGGGTACCAATGTACTCACCTTCGACCAGATCCTGCGCACCTTTCAGGACGGCTATCCGCCTTACAGCCTGCTGTTTGGCACAGGCGGAAACGGTTACTTTGCTTTTTGTATACGGCAGTAATACATATTACCGGTCATCCCCACCCCAAAGGATAACAGGCTGAAGGATAAAAGGCTGCGGGAATGTTATTTTTTGTTCCATTCCCACAGCCTCTTTTCAATCATAAAATATCTCTTTTATATGTTTACAGGATTCTGTTCTTACCCCTCATATCCCATCACACAAAGCAGTGCCCCTATCATAATGCAGAAATCCCCCACATTAAATATCACCTTATTTAAGCGGCCGGGAACGTTAAAGCTCACATAGTCTACCACATATTTCCTCACCAGCCGGTCATAGGTATTGCTGTAAGCGCCTCCCAGAAGAAGAGTCAGCCCCCACTTGAGAAGCCCCTTTCCGGCACTGCCCAAGGTCAGGATAAACACCGCCGTCAGTACTGCCGTCAGAAGGACGGATATCAGCATTACCAACCGCCTTTTGCGCTGTCCGGCATTTAAGAAGGCACCCCTGTTATGGTGCTTTCTTATGAGCAGGAAGCCGCCGCACTTTCTGCGGGTTTCTCCCTCCACTCCGGTTTCTTCTATGTGGTTTTTCAGTTTCCACTCCAGGCCGAAAATGCCCAGGATCACACTTAAATATTTTAAATATTTCATGGATTGCCTTTCCCGTTGTTTTTCAGGTATTTCAAAGTATTGATATACAGGGCCGCCAGACAGAAGCCTGTCAGCATTCCTGCCACTATGATCCCCAGGATCTCACTGTAGCGGAATCGATTGGCCGAAAAGGACCATATTCCTGCAATGGTACCGCAAAGCAGGATAAAGCTGATATAGATTTTTTCTATCAGTTTGGTACAGGCGGAATCTTCCTTTGAACTGTGTACAGTGGCATTGCCCACTAATTCATCTATGCTTTTCTCCAATGCGTCAGACAGAAGCATCAGCTGCTCAGGATTCGGCTGCGTTTGCTCCAGCTCCCAATTGGAGATCGTCTGTCGTGTCACCTTCACTTTTTCTGCCAGCGCTTCCTGCGAAAAGCCTTTTTCTTTTCTTAAGGTATGGATATTTTTCCCAAGTTCCATGGATCATTGCCTCCTTTTACGGATATTATAGGCGCATTGGTATTTGCAAAGCAACCAAACATCTTTGGAACCTGCGCAAAGAGTTTTAACATCCGGCCTGACAGACGGCTCCCGTTACTGTTTCACTGTCCAATAACCATTGTAGGCATATCCATCCTGTCCGCCGATCAGTAAATGCTCTGATTTCTGAAAGCCCGCTTTCTCCGCCGCCTTCATCCTTTCCACCGCATAGATCGGCACTTTGGTGAGTACCTCCCTGCACCCGACCATCTCGTACATAGGAGTAAGGATGAGAGAAAAGATCTCCCACAGGACTGCTTCTTTTTCGTAATCGCTCCTCACATCCACACGGAGGATTCCCATACCGTTAAAGGCGTCCTCCGAAGCCCGGTAACACACCTCGATCGTGCCGATCGCCTTTGCTCTTTTCTTATCTATAATGGACATTCTTGCAAACCAGCCATTTTGGTAGGACATGTCCCAAAAGGAAAGCGCTTCCTCCATTCTCTGCCTGGTTGCATAATAAAAATTATCCCCATGGCAATTGTCGCTGTTAAAAAACGGCAGTGCATTTTTGTCGCTGTAAACCTCCAGCAGATCATCACAGTCTTCCTTCTGTGTCAATCTGAGGATAAAATTATCACTTTCCAATACCGGACATTTTTCATAGATATTCATGATCTGCTTCCCTCATTTTAGTGTTTGACTGCAATTTCTCTTTTGCATTTATCAAAAAAATCTTCCTCCAAAATTATTGTATTATCTACTATTGGTCTTATACTATTTACATTTTGACCTTTAACCCCAACTACCACTGTTATTTTTCCTATGCCCTTTAAGATTTCATACACTTTTATGTAATCTGTATCTGCGCTCAAAAAGAATGCTATATCATATGAATTATAAAATGCTTTACTTATAGCATGAACAGCTAAATTTATATCTGTTCCCTTTTCTACTTTATAATATGTCTCTTTCTTGTTTATCTCCATAGGGATACTTTCACTAACCGGTCGTGCAACATACCTTCCCTCTATTACATCTGTATATGGAGCATTTTTCATTCCTGTAACCCAATTATAATAATTTTCAAGATTTCTATCTTTCATCAAAAAATCATCTGGCTTAGGAACGAATATAAATCCTTTCAAAAAACTATATTTGCGATCTGAGTACAAACATTTTTAAATAACTTATTATAATCCAATTTTATCGTTGGCTTGTTAAGGCCTTTATAATATTTTTGTAACGCAATATCAAAATTCATGTGATCAATAAAGACCATTCCTCTTAACATATACACCTCCATAAATCTAAAGGCTTGCATGTATAAAACACACAAGCCCGTTTGATATCTATTAGAAACCAGTTTCGAAAAACCAATTTCTGAATTTCAGTATATGCAAATAGAGATAAAAAGTCAACATCTTCCCCAAAAAATCCAAATTTTCTCATCACTATTTCAAGTTACTCAGTTGTTACTCCAACCAGCATCTATTTGCCTTCTTTAGCAGCCTCCCCATAAGTCTCCATTTTCGTTGCAAGAATCCTGTCAAACAGCTCCGCGCAGGAAAGGGTACACGCCCAGGGCACCACACTGCTCTCCAGCTTCCCGCTGTGGATACACTCCATCACCTCCAGAGCCTGATACACAAACCCGTTTTCCGTCACCTCATCCCTGAAATGCTCTGTCAGCTGCCTGTTTTCATCATACAAAAAAGCTTCGGAGGCATAATGAGGCGTAGGCAGGATGATCTTTCCTTTCTCTCCATAAAGGATCATTTTTTCCTCCAAAGGGGCGGCAAAGGAAGTGGTAAGGGATGCAATCGCATTTGGATAATGAAGGGTAACATGCTCTGTCAGATCGACGCCGGTGTCCTCCCATATCACAGCCTCCTGCGTTTTAAGGATTTCCGTACCCAGCATATAGGTGGTCAGTTCATAGGCATAAACCGTAATATCATATGACGCACCGCCGCCTAATGCCTTATTGTGATAGCGGTTTGTCTTCTCCGGCGGAGCAAGGAACCCTATGGCGGTGTCACAGTATCTGACTGTTCCGATCCGTCCCTCCTCCACCCACTGCTTTACCCTTTTCACGGCGGGGAGAAAACGGCTCCACATAGCCTCCATCACAAATACCTGCTGCCTTTTCGCCTGCGCAAAAACCTCCCTTGCCTGTGTGCTGTCCATAAACATGGCCTTCTCGCACAAAACCGGCACATTATGATCAAGACACAGCATCGTCAGCTCATAATGAGCCCCTGTCACCACTCCAATGTAAACACAATCCGGGTTTTCCTTTTTCAGCATTTCTTCGTAGCTGTCATAGGCAGCGTTTATCTGATGTTGATCTGCAAAAGCCCTGGCCCTTTCCATGGACTTACTGGCAACAGCCGCCACCTGACAGTCTTTCAGCCTGCCTGCCGCGTCGCAAAATTTATGGGAGATATTCCCTGCCCCCATGACCGCAAATCTAAAACTTCCCATATTGATCTGATTCCCTTCCAACGCGCATATTGACTAAAGAAGTCAACATGCGCATATTTACTGATTTTATTATATAGTGCCCGGGGGCTCTGCACAATATCTCCTTAAAACTATTCTTCCTCCGGCCTTTTCTTCACCGGGATCCAGATCGCGCTCTCATACTCTGCCGACTGGGTATCCCCGTCACCATACCACTCGATATTACACCACATGGCTGTCTCATAATCCGGATTTCCCGGAAGCCATTCCTTAAAAATCCTTGTGTTGACCGCCTGCAGTGCGCCGGGCATAGGACCCTTGCAGGGAAACTTCGCCCATTCCATCTCAGGAAGCTCATACACACTCATCCCTTCCGGGATCGTACCTCCTGTATACCTTCCGGCGATCAGATAGCGGAACCTGCCGCACTCTCCCAGGTCATCAATACAGACCCCGAACATTCCCACATGATAATTAAAGACCGCTTCCTCCAAAGCCCCTTCCGGTTTCCTGCCTCCTTTGAGACAATACTTCTCCAAATACTCATCCCAGAACTTCGGGATTTCCGTATAGCTGTTTTCCACAGAAAACTCTCTCTCAAATCCGATCACCTGAAAGTCCTTTTCTTTCTCCACAATAAAATCCATCTCATTCCCTCCTTGTACTGTAATATTGATCTTCAGAGGCAGGAACACATGCATCCTGAAGGGGGCCTTTCTCAGCTGCACAGGTGAAAGTCCATGAAACCTGACAAAGGCTTTGGAAAAGCTCTCCGGCGTATCATACCCGTACTTAAACGCAAGATCGATCACCTTCTCCCTGTCCGCAATGATATCCAATGCTGCCAGATAAAGCCGCCTGTTTCTTACATACTCTGCCATTGTATACCCGGTGATGATCGTAAATCCCTTTTGCAGGTATAAAGGCGAAATCCCTACCTCCCGGAAAACATCATACTCCCCGTCCACATCCAGCAGATGCTCCTCTAAACAGGAAATTGCCTTCCGTATACTTTTAAGCCACTCCAAGGTCTGCTCCCTCCTTCCTCTCTGAAACCATTATGCCTCCTCTCCTGCCTCTTTTCCTGTCATTTTCAGTGCGTCTTTTGTCCGCTTCTGCTCACTACAGTCATTCACACATTCTCTTCTCTCACCGCCTCAATGATCGTGTCCTTCCTGATCTTCCCCGATGAGATCCGGTAGGACACTGCCACAGCCGTCATGACCGCAGCAACGCTTATGGCCATCTTTGCCCAGGGCAGACAGGGCAGAAATTCCCTCCAGGAAACATCCACCACTCCCATCAAAAGCTGCAGCATCAGGACGATCGCCGGAACTGCGATCAGCACCGGCGTCACGGCGATCCGGATCCCCTCCAGAAAAAGAAGCCTCCCGATCCCTTCCGGATCCATTCCCACCGAGCGGAGCATGGCGAATTCTCTGCGGCGTCTCATCATGGTGTGGGAAACTGCGGAAAGGGTGTTAGATACGCCGATCAGGCCAAGCAAAATACCGATACAGTTCACCACTGTCTCCATCGCCCGTTCTCCTGCCGCGTTCTCTTCTTCCTCCTTTGCCGCACTGATCAGATAGAAATCCTCTCTGGTCATTGCCCCTTCGCACAGCTCTGTTAATCTGTCCGTCACCATAATATCATTCTCAGGCAAAGTCTTCACCTTCACATGGACAGAATAGTTTCCTGTCTTTTCTATCGAGAAATCCTCAATAATAGAATAATACACCGAAAGAGGCAGATAAAGGTTGATCGTATAATTGTTTCTGATATCCCCGATCTCAGGGCCAGCCTCTGCCACGGCGCCCACCTCTATGGGAAATACAAGGTCGGTGTTCATGGAATCCTCTGTTTTTTCCTCTATCATCAGCTCTTCCCCTTTAGAGAGCTTCAGATGGGAGTAGGACTGTGCGGATTTTTCAGCATGGTTCACCACATCCGGATACACAGGCGCTGCGCTCCACGCCACGGCCTTAATATTTTCCTCATCATAAAATCCTGCAGGGTCCTCCCCACATTCCCGGCAATAGTCATCAAAAAGCTCCTCACAAAGCCCGTAAAGATAAACCCGGATCCTGTACCTGCCATCTCTTTCCACAAGAGCCCACTTGTTTAAGTCAAGGCCCCCAAAGCCTCCCTGCTGCCGGAAAATTTCCGTTTCTTCCTCCGGTGACGCCCAGTAAGCCAGCCTTGCCACACTAAAATAGATGCTTTTTTCCTCTCCCGGAACCGACTGCAGATCCTTAAGCAGCTCCCTGTCCGCTTCCGCCGCCATATCAAGCCTGCCAAAAATATTAAATTCTTCCGCGTTCCTGTTTCTTTCCGTTATAAAGTCATTGAGACATATGGATGCAAAAAATCCCAGCACCAGCATCAGGCAAAAGGCCAGTGACAAAACGCCTGCACGGAATCCTCTTCTGTTGGCCTGGTGGGAAGCCCTGGCCAGTTCTCCCTCATAACCTGAAAATCTGCCCATAAGGCCTGAACCTTTCTTTGCCCTTTTTCTTTTGCCCCTCTTTTTTGCCCTTCTGCCCTCTCCCTCCTGCATGCGTATGGCCTCTAAGGGTGAAAGCCGGGAAATCTTAAGAGCAGGCCAAAATGCGGACGCCAGCGCCGTCAGAAAGGAAAGCCCCCCGGAAAGCAGGGCGATCAAAGGCGAAAACCGCACTGTAATGGGAAAATACAGTGCTTCCCCCACAATTTCCGTGTAAATCTTAAGGATTGCCACCGTAAAGCCATATCCAAGTCCAAGGCTTAACAAAATGGGAAGGACTGACAAGATCACCCCTTCCATCAAAATAGATGCGACAATCTGACCGGGAGTTGCCCCCACTGACCGGAACATCCCAAGCTGCTTCATCCGTGCCCCGGCAGATACCTGGAACGCCCCGCATATGATCATTACAAAGGCTCCCATCACCAGGAGAAGTATGCCCCCATAGACCAGCGCCTGTCCCATATTCTGCAGTGAAAAGGCGGTATCCGGCGGAAACACAAAATTTAAGGTAAGAAGCATGGTATGATATGCAAAATGATTGATATACTTTCCGTACTCATCCTTAGCGATCCCCATCGCGTCTGCGATCTGCGGCATAACCTCATAAGTCTTGCGGATGTCCTTCAGCTTTACATAAACCACCAGCTCATCCTGCCCCTCAAGAGCCGCTCTGTCCATATAGCCCATGGCGTAATAGCCGGGTACCGTGGTACTGGTGGCAGCATCCATTTTTCCTACCAGGGTTACCGTCTGCTCACCGGTCTGAAAAAAGTCCTCGCCCTCCTGCCGGGTCGTCAGCTCCTCCAGACGTTCCTCCCCCAGACGTCTTTCTCCTGTCGGAAGGCTTATGGTATCTCCCAGATGATATTGCGGGTGATATTCAAAAAAAGACTTGGATACCACGATCTCTCCGGGCTTTTGGGGTACATGCCCCTCCAGGATGGAATTTCGCTCACCCATGTATTTCCAGTAATTTTCATCTGCATCCCGAAGAAACAGATAGGGAAGCCTGCTCCCCTCCGGCAGCCTTAAGCAGGAAAAGGGACCCTTGACCATGGTCGCATCCACATAAAGATTATCGTCCACGATCCCAAGCTCTGCCGCCGGGATCTCGCCTCCAAGTTCTCCATGCCACTGGCCGCTTTCATATTCCTCAATCTCCACCCGCCATTTTATCTCCGTATAGCCGTAGGTACACATGGCGCAGAGCAGGGTAGATGCCAAAAGCACGGATACCATAATGGAAAGGGATGTCCGCTTATTTTGACGGATGGTATTTAAGGTGTACCAAAATAAGGTCTTCATCTCTTCACCTCCCTCGGGAGGTTCTCCCTGTCGGAGAGAATTTCTCCATCCTCAATGGCTATGATCCTGTCCGCCTCCAGTGCGATCCTTTCATCGTGGGTGATCAGAAGAATGGTCTGCTTATACTTTTTGTTGGAAAGCTTAAGGAGCCCTAAGATCTCCTCGGAATTCTTCCTGTCCAGATTTCCGGTGGGCTCATCGGCCAGCAGGATCGCCGGCCGGTAGATCAGCGCCCTTGCAATGGCCGCCCTCTGCTGCTGCCCGCCGGAGAGCTGGCTGGGCAAATGATCGAGCCTCTCCTTCAGTCCCAGTACCTCCACCAGCTCCTCAAATCTTTTTTCGTCCGGCTTCTGTGCATCCAGAAGCATAGGCAGGAGAATGTTCTGCCTGATATCGATAGAAGGGATCAGATTATAAAACTGATAGACAAGCCCTACCTTGCGCCGCCGGAAAATGGATAGCTGTTTCTCATTCAGAGTGGAGATATCCGTCCCCTCGATCCATATTTTGCCTCCGCTTGGCCGATCTACCCCGCCCAGCATATGGAGCAGTGTGGATTTTCCGGACCCGGAGGCTCCTATGATCGCTACAAATTCTCCTTTTTTTACCGAAAGATCCACCTCCTTAAGAGCCGTGACCCTGGTCTGTCCGCTGCCATAAATCTTAGATAATTTCTCACATTTCAATAATTCCATGCCTGTGCCCCTTTCTCATTACAGTCCTGATGCGCCTGACTGCCGCATTCTTCATCTGCGCAGTATAACAGCCCAACATGACATTCCGGTGACATTCAGACATGTTTATAAAATTTGATGATAAACCGCGCCCCTTTCTCTTTCCGGTTCTCCGCCCGGATCTCTCCGCCCTGCCCTTCGATCAGAGACTTTGCCAGACAAAGGCCTATCCCTGTGCTGTCCTCTGCCGCATTCTCTCCCCGATAGAAACGGTCAAATAAATGTCCCAGATCCTTTGCCGAAAATCCGGGCCCGGAATCCTCCACGACAATCCCTGAAAATACCGGATTGTCCCACGCCCGTATGCTGATCGTTGACTGTTTTGGTCCATGATCGGAAGCATTTTTTATAAGATTTCCAAGAGCCTCCCTTGTCCAGCCCAGGTCACAGCACAGAAGAAAATCCTCCCCGGCACACTCCGCCTGCTGTTTTCTTTCCTCCAAAAGTGGTTCCACGGCTTCCAGGCTGCACCCGATCAGCTCACTTACCGGCACCTGCCGCTTTTCAAAGGTCAGTACCCCCGCATCCGCCTTAGAAAGAGTAAGCAGAGCGGCGGTCAGCTCCGTCAGCCGCCGGATCTGTCCCTCCATCCTGCTAACCAGGGCGGCATCCTCTGTCCCAAAAAGATGCCGCTCCAAAAGCTCCCCGAGCACGGAAAGCGCAGTAAGAGGCGTCTTGAACTGATGGGAAATATCCGCCAGATCATCCGCCAGATGCTGCTTTTCCCGGCGCAGGCTTTCCCGGCTCTCCCGCAGGGCCAGCACCGTTTTGTAGATCTCATCCTCCAGATTCGAGAAGCTGTCCTGCCCCTTTTCCAGGGAAAGCCAGTATTCGCCTTCCTCCACCTGCCTTAAATATTCCGTCAGATGATCGATCCGCTCCCGTGATCTCTGATTTTCTCTGCGCAGATAAAAAAGGAAAGCGGCTGTGCAGATACCGGCAAACAAAAGCCCCCCTGCCCCGAACCTCAGATTCTGTCCCTTTACGGGCAGACGCCCCTCGTATCCATAGCGGCGCAGGATCGCTTCGCCTGCTGCCGGATCACAGCCTGTCTCCTCCTTCAGCACTCTCATGAGCCTATGTTCTTCTCCGGGAAAAGAGGCGGCGATCACAGCCATTTTGTCATAAAATATCTTCTCGTTATGCCGATAGTTCCCATAAAATACAATGCTGCAGAATAAAAAGCTGACGGCAAAAATTCCGGTCAGCAACAAAATCTCCGGTTTCCTTTCAGTCATTTAAATCCTCCATCTGATAGCCGATCCCCCGCACTGTTTTCAGCATCTGCCGGGAATTTTCTCCAAGCTTTTCCCGAAGACGCTTTATGGTCACTGTCAGGGTATTGTCATTGACATAATCTCCTTCACTGTCCCACAAATGTGCCAGCAGCAAATTCCGTGTCAGCGTTCTGTTTTTATTTTCCATAAGATAAGCAAGCAGGCGGAACTCCCCGGCAGTGAGGATCACGTTCTCCCCGGCGGCAGTAACGGTTGTCCTGTGTTTATCCAGAAGGATATTTCCGCAGATAAGCGTCTCCTTAGCCTGCAGCGGGCGTTCCCTGCGCCGCAGCACCGCCCGGATACGGGACATGAGAACTCCCGTCCTGAAGGGCTTGGTCACATAATCGTCCGCCCCCATATCCAGTCCCTTAATAATGTCCCCTTCATCCTCCCTTGCCGTCAAGATGATCACCGGAGGCATAACCGCCGCGTCTTTTCGCGCCAGAAGCTCTGTAAGAAACTCCCACCCTTCTCCATCCGGAAGCCCCAGATCCAAAAGGATCAGACTGACACTGCCGGGTTCTGCCCTGCGGGCCTCCTCCAGGGTTTTTGCCGTTACCGTCAAAAAACCCTCCTCCCTGAAAAGCTCCGAGAGTCCATACACAATCGCGCTGTCATCCTCGATCATCAATATCTGCTTCATGTCCGTTCCTCCTGGTACTACTGATAAAAATACCCTATCACATTTTCACGGGTTTTGCGATGGTTTTGCCCCAATTCATTTGTTACCGGCAGCACTGAAGCGCACTATTACTATTGTCATGCTCCCCAAATCATTGTATAATTCAGAAAGCGATATTTTTACCCAGAGGCAGGCACAGGCATGAAAAGACACAGACTTACCACTACAAGGATCATTATGCTCGGTTTTCTTTTAGGGGCGTTTATGGGCGCTCTTGCCCTTTCGCTTCCGGTCAGCGCCCGGCAGGGACAGAGGGTAGATTTTCTTGACGCCCTGTTTGTGGCCACCTCCAGTGTGTGTGTTACCGGACTGTCCACCGTGAACATCGGGCAGACCTTTTCTCCTTTTGGACAGGCAGTCATTCTGCTCCTGATCCAGTTTGGCGGACTGGGGATCGTAACCTTCACCACCATCGTCCTGATCCTGTTCCGGCGCAGGATCACCCTCTCTGACCGTATGCTGATCCAAAGCGCCTACAACCTGGACACACTCTCCGGACTGGTGAGACTGACCCGCCAGATCCTGAAGGTAACCCTTTGTCTGGAAGGCCTGGGGGCTATCGGTTATTTTCTTGTTTTTATTCCGGAATATGGAGCGATCGGCATCTGGTACGGCATTTTTCACGCGGTATCCGCCTTCTGCAACGCCGGGATCGATCTTCTTGGCGGCAACAGCCTGTGCAGCTACGTCCATAATCCCATTATGAATATCACTACTGTTTTTCTGATCATCGTAAGCGGCCTGGGCTTTCCGGTCTACTGGGAAGTTGCCGGATTTGCTTCCTCCCGTGTAAGAAAGAACCATTCAGCTCCCCGCAAATTAAACCTTCACGCAAGGATCGTCCTGCTGGCCACCTTATCCCTGATCCTCATTGGCGCTGTACTGACACTGCTTTTTGAATATGATAATCCCAACACTCTGGGCCCTATGGACTGGCCCTGTAAGCTGATGGCGGCGGTTTTTCAGTCTGTTACGCTGCGTACTGCCGGCTTTGCCACCATTCCCCAGGAATCCTTCCGCCCGGCCTCCTGCCTGATCTATCTGGCTCTCATGTTTATCGGCGGCTCCCCGGCAGGCACCGCAGGCGGCGTCAAGACCGTAACCACCGTCCTTTTATTTGCATCCATGCTTGCCAATATCAAAGGAAAGAAAAATGTCATTGTCATGCACAGAAAGATTGCCGATGAAACCATCCGCAGATGCGTGGCTATTGTAACCTTCAGCTTTTCCGCACTGTTTCTGTTAACGGCCGCTCTGCTTGCCGTCCAGCAAAGCGATTTTCTGGATACCCTGTACGAAATGACCTCCGCCATCGCCACGGTAGGTCTCTCAAGGGGACTTACAGGAGCCCTGCTTCCTGCCGGAAAGCTTCTGGTAGCCCTGGCCATGTATCTGGGAAGGATCGGCCCTATCACTCTGGCGCTGGCATTCAACAGCCGCACTCCCGCCGAAAATATTTCCTGCGCGGAAGGAAAGGTTATTATCGGCTGATTGTTTTAAAGAAAGGAAAAATCATTATGGGAAAGCGTAATCAAAAGGAATATATTGTGATCGGTCTCGGCCGGTTCGGCAGCAGTGTGGCAAAGCAGTTGGAAGCAAACGGCTGCAGAGTGCTTGCCATTGACCACAACGAGAGGCGGATCAACCAGATCGCCGAATATGTGACCCTGGCCATGTGCGTGGATGTCACAAATGAGGATGCCCTGATGGAATTAGGGGGCAGAAATTTTGACGGAGCCGTCATTTCCATCGGACACAGCCTGGATGCCTCCGTGCTGGCAGCCATCTGGGCAAAGGAACAGGGGATCCGACAGATCATTGCCAAGGCTTATGACGATATGCAGGGAAAGATCCTGACCAAGCTGGGCGTGGATGAGATCGTCTATCCGGAAAAGGAAATGGGCGTCCATCTGGCCAACAATCTGGCCTTCAACAATCTCCTTGACACCACGGAGCTGACCTCGGATTACTCCATGGCCGATGTGGGCGTACTGGGAAGCTGGGTAGGAAAAACTCTCAAGGAATTGAATCTCCGGAAAAAGTACGGCGTAAACGTGATCGCCATCAAGCGGGGCGGCGCCCTCTGCATCAATCCGCCGGCGGATGACCCCACACAAAAGGAAGACGTTTTCGTTCTCCTTGGAAAGAACAATACCCTGAAAAGAATTGCAGACGCTTATATCTCTGAAAAATAGCAGCGTATTCCAAAAACGGAACCCTCCTCCCGGAAGGTTCCGTTTTTCATCAATAAGCTGACTCGCGAAGCGTGTCAGTGTTTGATCAATAAGCCATCTTGCGAAGCGGGGCGGCGTTTGATTTTATGCCAGCTTCAGGATCATCTTAAGCACTCTCTTAGCCGAAAGCTGGAGCTCTGCTCTGGTCAGGGCATAGGGATGGGAAGCGTCGCTTAAAGCCTTCATGATATCTGCCTTGTCGGAGGGAATCCCCGGCATGGTGATATCGTTTCCTGCCTTTATGTTGCCTGCACAGGATGCGCATGGCCACTTCTCGCCTTTCGGCCCCATACCGCCGGTTACCAGCCAGTCGGTCATGACCACCCCTTCAAATCCCCACTCATCACGCAGGGTACCTGTCTGGATATCCCTGGTGCTGCAGGCGTGCTCGCCGTTGATGAGATTGTAGGAGGTCATAAGGAAATGAGGCTGGGACTTTTTCACGCAGATCTCAAAGCCCTTCAGATAGATCTCCCTGAGCGCCCGCTCTCCCACATTGCTGTTGGAGAAGTAGCGGTTGGTCTCCTGATTGTTGCAGGCATAATGCTTGATGGTGGTGGCGCATCCCTCATGGGCCTGCACACCGTTTGTAATATCTGCGGCCACACATCCGGAGAGATGAGGATCCTCGGAAAAATACTCAAAATTACGTCCGCACAAAGGAGATCGATAAATATTCATTGCCGGTGCCAGCCACAGATGGGTTCCGAACATCTCCATCTCTTCTCCTACCAGATCGCCGCACTGTCCTGCAAGCTCATGGTTCCAGGACTGAGCGATGCCGGTACCGATAGGGATTGCCGTACAATACTGGTAATTCACAGGAGCCGCCAGCTCTTCCTCACCGGGCTTAGGCGCCGCCTCTGCCATTGCCTTAAGCTCTTCCGGCGTAAACAATGCCATGAAATCTCCACCCAGAGAGGCAGAAACCGCCTTAGCCTGTCCGTCTACCACCTTATAGGTAGGGGCTAAACGAATACCCGCCGGACCGTCTGCCATTACCAGCGCCGGTACTCCCATATCCTCAAGGCGATGGGTGGTCTCTCCCGCCGCTCCCGCTACCGTAGAGGCCGCATTTCCGATCACCTCCATCAGATCCTCGGAATCCTTGTAAGCGCCGATACACAGATAAGCAAGCTGTTCGTCCGTAAGGCCTGCCACGAACTCATCCACTGTCTTAACGCCCCTTATTACTTCCTCCCACTGCACCGCAGGGCCTGCAGGGATTTCCTCCGGGATCTCCTGATAAGCAATCTCCTTTACTGCAAGATCCGCCGCCCTGATCTCTGTTACTCTTGCCCCGGCCTTTTCTTCTGCTTCGCCCTCATAGGTAATCGGGTTGCCCTGGGGCTTTAAATCCTCAAAGCCGCTGCTCCCGCAGATATTTCTGTCTTTTTCAACGGCCCTGGTCTCATCCAATACCACCGCCCCTGCAATATGAGTATTCCGGGAGCTGTTTCCCACGCGGATATAATAAACGCCTGCTTCCATCACATAAGAAGCGCATTCCGTACAATAGGAGGCCATGGATTCTGTTTCAAAGGTCACCGTCACATCCTGACTTTCTCCCGGTGCAAGCTCCCCTGTCTTGGCGTATCCCGCCAACTCCTGGTAGGGCTTATCCAGCTTTCCTGCCGGAGCGGAATAATAGACCTGTACCACTTCCTTTCCGGCCACAGAGCCGGTATTGGTAACCGATGCGGTAACACTGATCCGGGAAGCATCCGCCGTCATTTCCTTAGGCTCTACGGTAAATGTGGTGTAGCTCATACCATAGCCAAAGGGATAGGTGGGCTGGTAGCCGATGGTATCAAAATACCGGTATCCCACATAAATCCCTTCCTTATAATAGGTATCGTTGGGATCCCCAAAGCCCTCTGTAGATGCATAATCTCCGATGGGTGCCCAGGTCATAGTCAGCTTCCCGGAAGGGTTTGCCCTGCCCAGAAGCACATCCGCCAGCGCATCCCCTGTGGCAGAACCAAGCTGTCCCAAAAGAAGGATGGTTTTTACTGCCTCCACCGGCTTTAAGTCGATCATCCCGCCTACATTTAATACCAGTACAAATTTCTCATACTTCTCATTCAGGGCAAGAATGTCCCGTATCTCTGTTTCTGTCAGATTAATATCTCCTGCTACAGGCGCTCTGTCTGCCCCCTCTCCTGAATTACGGGCAAGCACATAAACCGCCGTATCTCCTTCCCCTTCAAGGGCCAGGGTATACTCCGGCTCCGGACAGGTCTTTCCCATGGCAAACATGGCAAGACGGCTTCCCGTCACTCCTGCGGCCTCCCCCTCTTTCCGGATCGCTGCAAAAAATGCCTTTCTGGCCTCTTCCACTACCTGATCGTAGCCATCCAGCCAACTGCCGGTAGTGATCTCAAACCCGGCATTCTTAAGCCCCTCCTCCACTGTCACAAAATGGCGCACATTCACATCCCCGGAGCCTGTGCCTCCCTTGATGGTCCTGCGGGCGCCGCTTCCATAAAGCGCCAGCTTTCCTGTCCCCTTAAGGGGAAGCGTACCGTCATTTTCAAGAAGCACCATACACTCCGGAGACAATTTCCGCACTGCCTCTATGTGCTCTGTCTCAAAGCCCTGCACCTCAGGTGATTCAATCCTGATCCTGTTCATCTGTAACCCTCCTGTCATTTTTCGTTTATGTCCCAACAATCCCCCTCTGTAATAACCATTTGTTGTCACATGATTTTATTATAATACAGAAGAATTAAAACGTCCACCAGGTCACGGCCTGACCCATAGGGAAAACTATCAGTTCAGCCCAGGACTTTGCCCCTTTTGCCAAGCTTCTGTTCAAACCGATCCTTCCGCGTATCGTCAGGAATGGCAGTAGGATAATCTCCGTCAAAGCAGGCGCTGCAGTAGCCGCTGCACATTTTACCGGTGCTGGCGGCCGCCCCCTGCCTGCTTTTTTCCTTTTCCCCGACTAGCGCCCCAAGCTCCGATACCGGCAGATAGCCAAGAGAATCTGCACCAATGATCTTTGCGGTTTCCATTACACTGTGATGACAGGCGATCAAATGCTTCTCGGAATCAATGTCCGTGCCATAATAACAGGGGTGCAGAAACGGTGGCGAGGAGATGCGCATGTGGATCTGCTTTGCTCCGGCTTCCCGAAGAAGTTTTACAATGCGCCTGCTGGTAGTTCCACGCACGATGGAATCGTCGATCAGAACCACTCTTTTGTCCTTTACACTCTCTTCAACGGCGCTTAATTTGATCCTCACCTGATCCAGCCGAGTGCTCTGTCCGGGAGAGATAAAGGTTCTGCCGATATACTTGTTCTTGATCAGACCTATACCGTAAGGAATCCCGGATTCCATGGAAAAGCCTAAGGCGGCGTCCAGTCCCGAGTCCGGCACTCCCACCACGATATCCGCCTCTGCCGGGTGCTTCCTGGCAAGGATCCTTCCGGCCTGCAGTCTTGCTCCGTGGACAGACACTCCGTCAATCACGGAATCCGGACGTGCAAAGTAAATATATTCAAAAATACAGAGCTTTTTCCCTTTTCTGCCGCAGTGCTCCCTGCGGGAGATGATGCCCTCCGGCCCAAACACCAGGATCTCTCCCGGCTCTAAGTCACGCACAAACTCAGCGCCTATGGCCTTCAGGGCGCAGCTTTCGGAAGCCGCAACATACATCCCGTCAGGTTTTTTTCCATAGCAAAGAGGACGGAATCCATAAGGATCTCTGGCACAGATCAGCTTCTGGGATGACATCAGCACAAGGGAGTAAGCGCCGTCTAAGGTGTACATGGCAGAGCTTAAAGCATCCTCTATGGAAGGGGTCTTCAGCCGTTCCCTGGTCACGATATAAGCGATGATCTCCGTATCGCTTGTGGTGTGAAAAATAGCGCCGGACAGCTCTAACTGATCCCGAAGCTGTGCCGCATTGCTCAGATTTCCGTTGTGGGCAAGGGCCATCTTCCCCTTCTGATGATTAACCTCAATGGGCTGACAATTTCTGCGGTTGGTACCTCCCGTGGTGCCGTAACGCACATGTCCCACCGCCATATTTCCCTGAGGCAGTCCGGAAAGGATATCCGGGGTAAAAACCTCGCTTACCAGCCCCATATCTTTATAAGAAGAAAACACGCCGTCATCATTGATCACGATCCCGCAGCTTTCCTGGCCCCGATGCTGCAGAGCATACAAACCGTAATAGGTAATATCTGCCATCATGGCAGTCTGCGGCGAAATCACGCCGAATACGCCGCATTCCTCATGTAAATCCATCTTCTACTATACTCCTTTCAATGTTCATTGATCTGTCCGGCAATCTGCAACGACAAATTTCCAGCCCACCGCTGAATCGGCGGCGGGCTGGAAGCCTTTCATTACTTTATACTTCTATTCCACATCCTGCAGGGCGTCATAGCCTTCCTCGCCTGTGCGGATCTTCACTACATTTTCCACATCATACACAAAGATCTTGCCATCGCCGATGTGACCCGTATAAAGAACTCTCTTTGCCGTTTCGATCACATGCTGAACCGGAACCTTGCTGACCACGATGTCGATCTGGATCTTAGGCAGAAGGTTTGCCTCTACCTGAACGCCACGGTAAAACTCCGGCTTACCCTTCTGAATGCCACAGCCAAGCACATGAGAAACCGTCATACCGGTAATCCCGATGTTCATGAGCGCTGCCTTTAAGGTTTCAAATCTTGCCTCCTTGCAGACGATCTCAATCTTGGTAAATTTCGGCGTCCCTTCCTCAAAAGAAGGCACCTTTTTCACAGGAACTGCCTCTGCAACAGGAGTATCGCCCGTCACTGCCACAGCATCCTCAAAGCCGTAATCCAGACTCTCCACTGCAGGAACAAAATCTGCATAAGCGCTGGGCAGGCCATGCTCCGTGCTGTCAAGTCCTTTCACTTCCTCTTCCCCGGAAACCCGAAGCCCGATGGTCTTTTTGATCACCGCAAATACAATGGTCATAAGAACTCCTGTCCACACAAGTATGGCAGCGATTCCCATTGCCTGTATCCCGAGAAGCTTTGGATTTCCCGTGTAAAGAAGTCCTTCTAAGCCTGCGGGGGCCGCGGGATCTGCCAGAAGCCCTACTGCCAGTGTTCCCCAGATACCGTTTGCCATATGTACGCCTACAGCGCCTACCGGATCGTCAATATGAAGCTTTAAATCCAGGAATTCCACTACCACTACTACAAGAATCCCGGATACCACGCCTACCACAATAGATCCAAATGCATCCAGTGCATCACAGCCCGCAGTGATACCTACCAGTCCGGCCAGAGAGGCATTCAGACACATGGAAACGTCCGGTTTCCCGTTTTTCACCCAGGTATAGATCATGGTGACACAGGTAGCGACTGCCGGTGCAATGGTGGTTGTCAAAAAGATGGATGCAAGGCTTGCGCCGCTCCAGGCTGCCGCACCGTTAAATCCGTACCAGCCAAACCAGAGGATAAAGCACCCCAGCGCGCCAAGGGTAATGGAATGTCCCGGAATCGCGTTGACCTTCTTTACCGTTCCCTTTTGATCTTTTACATACTTGCCAAGACGGGGGCCCACCATGATCGCTCCGATCAGCGCAGTCATACCTCCCACGGAGTGGATCGCCGCCGAGCCTGCAAAATCATGGAACCCAAGCTGTGCCAGCCAGCCCTGGGAGTTCCACACCCATCCTGCCTCCACCGGATAGACAAACAGCGAGATCACTGCAGAATAAATACAGTAGGAAATGAATTTTGTCCGCTCTGCCATGGAGCCGGAAACAATGGTTGCCGCAGTTGCGCAGAACACCAGGTTGAACACAAAGCTGGATGCATTCCTCTCAATAAACCCTGCGAAATCCGTAAAAATCTTCAGATTCGGGATCCCGATAAAACCAAAGGCATAATCCTCCGCCATCATCAGACTAAAGCCCAATGCAACAAACACTACCGTACCGATACAAAAATCCATGAGATTTTTCATGATGATATTGCCGGCGTTTTTGGCTCTGGTGAAGCCCGTCTCCACCATGGCAAACCCTGCCTGCATAAAGAACACCAGCGCCGCTCCGATCAGGAACCAGACGCCGAACACCTCACTTGTAACTGCTTCTTGCACAATCGTTGTAACTTCTTCAATTGCCACTTAGATCATCCTCCTCACCTTCCGACAAAAGCTTATGCCATTTGGCATCAGTCCTTGCCGGAATTTCCTTGCTGTAAAGAAAAAGACGTCTTTTGTGCTAACCGCACCAAAGACGCCTTTGCCTTTATCACCCTTTTTGTTTTAAACTATCGCTTTATATTCTGCGCAGATAAATTTCTTTATAAAAGAAAGGGCGTCTTCCCGAGTTTCTCACTCTTTCGACGCCCTTGTCTTTTACGGTTTGTATTGTACACACGAATACAATTTTTGTCAAATCCTTTTTGAAGGTCCCGGCTGTCCGAGGCCATCCTCATATGTAAAATCCTTTGTGCGCTCTGGACACAAAAAAGTTCAGATTCCCTTTCTGCTCCGCCTAAAATTTAAACTGTTTAAGTCTGCGGAGCATAAAAAGCAGATCACAATGGATACCAAATACTATTCCAATGAAAGTTTTGCTGTCAAGGTGACAAAAAAGTTCATTTCCATGCTCCCGGATCCATGATATGATGAAATGAATGAAGGCCTTACATCAGAATTGCTGATAAACGAGAGCTATTTTCAATAGTGTGAGGAAGCAAAAATTGGGGGCGGAGGATGATAGTATGTTTGGAAATTGGGGATTTTCATATATAGGACTACTTTTTTTGATGATGTTATTTATTCCCAATATCATGTGGTCAAAAAGAATGCCGCAAGGATATACAGCTGAAAATGAAAATAAAATCCTGCAGGTCTTTGAAAGATTGGGAGAAATATTGACCTGCTGCTGTGCATTGGTGTTTACCGATTTTAATATACATAAATGGACGCTTTGGTCTTTATGGCTGATTGCAGCATTCATTTTAATGATAATGTACAAAATATGGTGGGTACGCTATTTTCGGAGCGAACGCACATTATCAGACTTTTACAGCAGCTTTTCAGGTATACCCCTTGCCGGGGCAACTCTGCCGGTTATTATATTTTTTATTTTAGGAATATATGGAAAAGTTGTATGTATGTTGATAGCAGTATTTATTTTGGGTATCGGTCATATAGGCATACATATGCAACACAAAAAAGGGATTGATATTGCGAATTAAAACAAAGTTGAAAATTTTTCCTCTTTATTGCTGAAGTACAGACAGGATAATCTAACTGACACAGAGAACTAACAAATAACTGTTATCTAATGACAATAATAAAGTGCCAGACTCAGAGCCGATTCATCAGGCAGCGAAAGTACTTAATGATCTTTTGGGTTTCCGTTCTCTTTGTGATAATTATGAATCCAGTTAAGCAATTATCACTATCCAATAGAAATCCAATACAATACTTACTATGACCGTCAACTTAATAATTGGCTGCATAAATATGTGTACAAACGAAAATATAAAGACCAAATCGGATTTTATTTGCGCCAAGAATACGAACATGGTAACATAAAAAATGAAAACAAATTTAAGGAGGCACTTTGGCATGTGTTATCTGATAGCGAAGAAATTCAATGATACAGGATGCTATGCTTTGCAAACAGAGCATGGGCAGCATCTGGCAAATTTCAAGAAAAAACTGCTAAATGCAGTAGGATATGATACCATTCAGTTGGTAACAATTAGCCGTCCATCTGCCTATGGGGAATATGAACCATATCATTTTCTGGAAACAGAACAGGAATTTGAAGAAGCGGTAAAAAATATGTAAGGCAAAAATATTTATCTGATTAATACCAATCATACAGTAAACCCAGAGGAATCCTAATCAGGCAGATTCCCTGTGACTCTCTATAAACACCACTTGAGTTCATCAGCAGGCAAAATAATATAGTTATCTATCCTATCCCATCCCATCTCCCTGCCTGAGAACTACATTTCTGATACCTGCCTGTATAATCATTCTTGCGCACAATGGACATGGTTTTGCCTTGTGAACAGAAGCATCATCAGGATTGATTCCGGTCAGATAAAGATCTGCTCCCAAAGTCGTGGCAACCCTGGATATTTATTTTGTTGGAATCAGTCATGCTTCCCACTTCGGTAATATGCAAAGCATATCATAGCCCAAACCCCCGGGACTACTGCATATCCTGCATTAACCTGCCCATGATTATCAAGTACATAACATCCCCCAATAAAGGTTAAAGTCAGAAACATAATTCCAAAAATTAATGCTGCTTTTTTCCTAATCCCCACCTTCTCCATGAGAATGACTTTTCCTGTCATACAAGCTGCCAACAGCACCAGCATAAACAGTCCATTTATCCAAATGCCGGTATACCAGGGAGCAGATTGCATGGCATATAAGTCCGGATGTTGACGGAAATGCCAGTATTTATATAATCCTGAGCCAATGAACACTCCTAAAAAGGAGCCCATGATAATATTTAATAGTTGGTTTATTTTCTTTTTCATCCTCTGCCCCTTTCAAAACAGTGTTCTCTTTATCGCAAGTAAAAATATATCACCTTTTTATTTCCCGATATAATAAAACAGAATCTATCTCTTTAAAATCATTTCTTAAATAGAATTTATGTGCCGGAAATCCTCTCTGAGTTCCCAAAAGTATGGAGTCACATCCTTTCATTTTAAGGTTATTTTCCATTAACTCAATGAATTGTCTTCCATAGCCTCTTGCTTGATATGCAGGTTCTATACATATATCTTCCATTCTAAAATAGCATGACCCAATAACAGGAACAAGCAAGCCCATAGCCACTCCGATAATGCTCTCTCCTAATACAAATGCAAAGGCACATTTAGTTTCAGAGTCCAAAAAATGGGTAATATAGTCCTCTACATCATCAACATCATATTCCTCATTCCATGGTTCTTCACGATATGCATTTCTATAGATTCCTGCACATTTTTTTATTGTATCTTTCTCCACTTTCTTTATATAAACCATATAAAAGCTTCTCCTTATAGATCAATAAGCACCTGATTTTCATCCTCTGCCCCCTTGCGAAAATCAGATTTCTATCTCATCCGCATACTCCATGGTAAGCTTTCCGTCTTTTTCCGTCAGCGGATAGATCACATAGCTTGAGTTAAAATAATCCTCTCCATCCCATCTGTCCCCATAATACAGGACGCGGCCGTCCTTTTGAAGGATAAACGCCGGCTGACTGCGGTAAGTGGTCTCGTCACCAATCTCTGTCAGCGTGCTCCACCTTCCTTCCATAGAGTCTGCCACGGCATATTTGCCTTGGTTGGGCGCCCAGCCGGTACAAAAAGAGGAAAGCATATAATATTTTTCTTTTATCTTTACTACAGCGGGTGCTTCCCGGTACTCTCCCTGCCAGAGTCTGTGCACCAGCGTATCTACATTCATATAATCATCCGTCAGACGGTAAACATGTAAATCTGCATTATCCCGTGATGCAGAGATAAAGTATGCGGTCCCGTCATCATCCTGAAACAGTGTACAATCCCGGGACATATACCCATAGGGATTAAAATGTCCGTGATACACAAAATCCCCGTCCGGACTGTCGCAGGTGGCAATCCCCACCGCCGCGTCAAGATAATCCTTCCCGTTTTCAAAGTGTACCCACATTACAAATTTCTTTATTTTTTTATTATAGAGTACCTTGGGTCGCTCTAAATTGACCTTTCCTCCGTCAACATTTCTAAGCTGTATATTCGTCCTGACACGATAGCCTTCTGTAGCTGACCGGGTCGTGAGGACATGACGGCGAAATTCCCAGTCCACCAGATTCTCTGAGCGGTAGCAGCTTACATAAAAGTCTTCCCGCCTGTCCTCTCCATACCAGTAATAATACCCCTCATGAAAAATAATATAGCCGCCATGGGCATGGATGGGATCTCCGTTTGTGTCTTTCCATAGGGTTCCGTTTTTTAATATGCTCATATACTTTTCCCTTTCATCCAATGTTTTCTTTTTCTTTAACTTGTCAGCAATTTCATTATAGCGGAATCCTTCCCCAAAGGCTATCAAAAAATAGTGGGTGTAACGCTTCTGAGACTGCGGTATCATGAACTTTGCCACATTGCCAAGCGGTAAATTTCAGATGCCATAGATGCGATACCTGGACAGGAAAATAAGAGCGAAAAAACCGGAAGCTTCGGCAGATGCTTCCGGTTTTTCATCCCGTTCTGTTTTTGGGCGATACTAATTATATACTTTACCACAAAATCAATTACAAGTCTACTTCTTTTTTTGTTTTCTGCTATAATTTTTTTATCAGCTGATCAATACCAGAAAATATCCCCGCAGTATGGATAAGGCATCCGGAGGCCTGGTCTTTTTCTGCGGAAAAGGAGGGATTTATTTTGATAGAATTTCAGGATATCTGTAAACGCTACCGGGTTGCCAGGCGTGAGCCGGGATTCGGCAATGCTGTCAAATCTCTTTTCAACAGGGAGTATGACATTGTCAATGCCATCGATCACATCAGCTTTACCATAAATGAGGGTGAAATGGTGGGCTATATTGGCCCAAATGGGGCAGGCAAAAGCACCACCATCAAAATTTTAAGCGGAATCCTGACGCCGGATAGCGGCAGCTGTGTGGTAAACGGTCAGGTGCCCTGGAGGGACAGGAAGGAGTATGTCAGGCAGATCGGAGTTGTTTTCGGGCAGCGCTCCCAGCTATGGTGGGACATCCCGGTGATAGATTCCTTTGAGCTTTTGCAGGCAGTTTATTCTATATCTGTACCGGCATACCGCAATAAACTGGAAGAACTGACACAGCTGCTGCACCTGGAGGAATTGTTAAAAACCCCTACAAGGCAGTTATCCCTGGGACAGCGCATGCGCTGTGAAATTGCGGCATCGCTCCTGCACGATCCCAGGCTGCTGTTTCTGGACGAGCCCACCATCGGACTGGATGCGGTGTCCAAGATTGCAGTTCGGGGCTTTATCAAAAAGATGAATGAAGAACACAGGACCACGGTCATTCTGACAACCCATGATATGCAGGATATTGAGGCGATTGCCAGACGCGTGATTTTGATTGGCAGGGGGCAGAAGCTGATGGACGGAACCCTGGAGGATCTGCGACTCACATCAGAATCGGTGGGATCAGAGGGCCAGAGCCAGGAAACGGACATCGACCATATCATAGCCGGCCTCTATGCCAAATTAAATATTGTGTAGGAGGAGGCCATGAAAAAATATATTTGCTTTTTCAAGCTCCGGTTTGCCACCGGAATGCAGTATCGTATGGCAACAGTCACAGCTTTGACCACGCAGCTGATCTGGGGTCTGATGGAGTGTCTGGCCTACCGGGCAATCGCGGAGGCATCCGGCGGTAAAATGCCTATGGACTATTCATCCATTGTGACATACATATGGCTGAAGGAAGGGCTGCTGGTTCTTTTCAATACCTGGGCGGCGGACAATGATCTGTTTGCAATGATAACAGACGGCGGTATTGCATATGAACTGTGCCGTCCTCTGTCCATCTATTCCATGTGGTTTTCAAGAACAGTTGGGGCAAGAATCGCCGAAGCTTTCATGAGGTGTGTGCCTGTGTTATTCTGTGCCTTTCTTTTGATGCCGAAGGCCTATAGAATGACTCTTCCGGTAAGCGGCGTTTCCTTTTTGCTGTTTCTTTTGACGGTATTTCTGGCTCTTGGGATCACTGTTACCTTTTGTATGATCGTCTATATGCTGTGCTTTTTTACGATTTCTCCTCAGGGGTGGAGGATGGTACTGACAGGAGCAGTGGATTTCCTCTCAGGAAATGTGATCCCGCTGCCCTTTTTTCCAAAAAAATATTTGTTTTTGCTGGAGCTGTCCCCCTTTGCCTATATGCAAAATGTTCCATTCCGGATCTACAGTGGTGATTTGATGGGCGGGGACGTATATCTGTGTATCTTAAAGCAGATTTTCTGGCTGGCGGTATTAATGCTTCTGGGAATTGCCCTGTGGAAAAAGGCGGAAAAAAGAGTGGCATTGCAGGGAGGCTGACACAGAGCCGGATCCGGCATGGAGGTTATGATGAAAATCAGGAAAAATTTAAAATTGTATATGAAATACGCATCTGTATGTACGAAGAGCATCATGCAGTACAAGCTATCCTTTCTGTTGATGATTATTGGACGGTTTATCATCGCATTCTGTGAGCTGATCGGAATCCGCTTTTTATTCTCTGATCTGACACAGATTAAGGGATATACCTATGGGGAGGTACTGCTGTGCTTTTCCGTGATCCAGATGTCCTTTACCTTTGCGGAACTGTTTGGCAACGGGTTCAAGGTGTTTTCGGGAATAGTGAGAAAAGGGGAATTTGACCGGATGATGCTCAGGCCCTGCAGTCTGATCCTTCAGGTCATGGGAAGCAGGTTTGAAGTGGGAAGGACAGGGCCTTTACTGACCGCTGTCATTACGCTGGTGCTGGGGATCAGGCACAGTCAGATCACATGGAGTGCTGCGAAGGTCTGGACGATGGCCGCCATGATTACAGGGGGCACCTTATTATTTATCGGGCTGTTCATTCTGGAGGCAAGCATGTGCTTCTTTTCCATTGAAGATACTTCCCTGATGAATGTGCTGACCTACGGGGCAAAGACCCACGGCAAGTATCCCATAGATATTTACGGGAAAGGAATCTTGAGATTCTGCACTTATATAATTCCCTACACACTGATCCAATATTACCCCTTACAGTTTCTGCTGGGGAAAAAAGGCAGTATTTACCTGGCATTTAGCCCCTTTGGAATTGCGGTGTTTTTGCTGATCTGCTCTTGCCTGTGGCAGTATGGGGTAAAAAATTATAAATCATGCGGTTCATGAATTCCCGATGATTTTTTAGTCTACACATGATATAATGAAGCGTGCTGATGCACGCGTAGGTCGTAAGGAGGAATAAAATCTATGGCTTTTCAGATGATCCATATGGAGATTGCATACAGGCTGTCAGAGCGGATTCCACAGATAGTAAATACTGCAGAATTTATTCTTGGCTCTGTAGCGCCTGATTCCGTACATATGAATCCGGATTACAATATTAATATGAAAATAAGATCACATATGTTTGAAGGCTGCGGCCCATGGAGTGATACCCAGGATTATCCGCTGTGGGAAAAAAATATCTGCTGCTTCTGTGAAAGTATTGCCGGGCAGGAACATCCTTACGGAGACTATGGTATTGGGATATGCGTTCACTGCCTGACAGATTATTGGAATGACATAAAGATCTGGAGAAGACTTCAGAGTAAATATATTCCGCCAATGAATGTGGACGAGTTCAGAAAGGTATATTATCCGGAGGCCAGGGGTATTGATTTATGGCTTTATCAAAACAGTGAGCATACCAAAACCATCCGGAAGTTCCTTTCAGAAGCTCTTGCAATGGATGTGGATGGGACTACCAACGGCTTATTGATCAATAAGGAGGATGTGGAACGGCAGCGAAACCACCTGCTAAATGCACAATATAATGTTGATATGGTAGATATATCGAAATATCATTACCTGTCAGCAAATGATCTGAATACTTTTATAGAATTTACTGTAAACAGTATTGCAGAGACAATATTTCAATGGTTAAAAAAAACGACAACAGATAATTTTTACAGCTATTGACATAAATTTTTTATTCCGCTACTCTTTATCTGTGAGCTGCCGGCGGCTCCTTATGAAAGGTAATTTCCGGATCGACCGGATGGTTACCATAACAATTAAACTATTGCATAAGGAGCATAAAAATGTATCATGTACACTATAAAGGGACGCACTATGAAGCTGGCTTTCGTTGGGGCAGTCTGCTGTTTCGGCACCAAAATATGATTCTGGAAAATATTCCGTTTGAAATCACTCCGGAAAGGATGGATTATTCACGTTCCTGCCTTCCCGTTTATCAGAAATATTATCCGGAAATCCTGGAGGAAATCCGGGGGCTTGCAGACGCCCAGCACTGTGATACAGGCATTCTTCAGGCTGTTTTGCTGAGCATGTACGCCATTCCTCCCGCCTGCTGCTGTTCCTGCTTTGCAGTCACCGATGACAATACCATCTTATTGGGGCGCAACAGTGATTTTCTCACCGATCTGGAAAAACTGAATATGAATGTGATCTACCGTCTTTCCGACGGTGCCTATGCCTTTACCGGAAATACCACTGCCTTTGTTGAAATTGAGGACGGTATCAATGAGTACGGACTTGCCATCGGACTCACGTCCGTATTTCCCGTTGTCCGAAAGCCCGGTTTCAATGCAGGACTTTTGCTGCGGTATCTTCTGGAAAAGTGCAGAACCGTACCGGAAGCCATCTCCTGCATCGAAAAGCTTCCCATTGGATCGGCTCAGACTCTGACACTGGCAGATTCCGGCGGGAAAATCGCCGTGGTCGAATGCTGTGCGGAGCGGACGGAAATATCCTGCACAGGCTTTGTATGCGCCACAAACCGTTTTCATCTTCCGCAAATGGAGCCGTATAATCTACCTGACACGGCAAAGTCTGATCTTTCGCAGATGAAAACAAAATCAGGCAATCTCTCAGAAATCGATGACTGGTTTGCCCAAATACGCTATGAGACTCTGCAATCTGCCCTCACGGATAAGGCCTCTGTCCCCGGTCTCTCCTTTGCACGGGGACTGCTCTCCGGGGAATACGGATTTCTCTGTCAATATGACCGCAGCACTGGAAAAGACACGGTGTGGTCTGTGATTTATGATCCGAAACACAGGAGAATTTATCGATGCGAAAAAAATCCGGGCCGAGGGAAATTCACGGAGGATTTACGTTTTAAATTTATTTGATTCTGACTATAACTTAAGCGAAACGGAGAAAACACCAAATGAAAGCAATGAGCAAGGCGATGAGCTATGAAGAAAAATACCGGATGATGACCCAGACTCCCATTAATCGTCTGATTCCCAGACTGGCAGTGCCAACCATCATCAGTATGCTGATCACTTCTATTTACAATATGGCCGACACCTTTTTTGTCAGCCAGCTGAGTACCAGCGCCTCCGGAGCGGTGGGCGTGAATTTCTCCCTGATGGCCATGATCCAGGCGATCGGTTTCACCCTGGGAATGGGAAGCGGAAACTTCATGTCCCGGATGCTTGGGGCCAAGGAGCAGGAAAAGGCCCAGAGGGCCTGCTCCACAGCCGTGTATACCGCCTTTACCTTCGGTCTTTTGCTGGCGGTTCTGGGGATTGCCAATATTGACAGTCTGGTACTTGCGTTAGGCGCTACGGAAACGATTGCGCCTTATGCAAAGGATTACGGACAGTACATACTGATTGCGGCCCCCTATATGACCGTTTCCTTTGTATTAAACAACCACCTGCGTTCTCAGGGAAACGCCGCCCTTTCCATGATCGGCATCACCACCGGCGGTATTTTGAACGTGATCCTGGATCCCATTTTGATCTTCGGTTTTCATATGGGCATTTCCGGAGCCGCCATTGCTACGATTTTCAGTCAGTTTGTGAGTTTTGTGATTTTGCTGGTGCTGGTGATCCGTTCGGAAAATGTGCTGAAGCCTCTGCCCCGGTATTTTACCTTCAAAGGCTGGATCTACAAAGAAATCCTCTCTGCCGGTATGCCTACCCTGGGGCGGCAGGGACTGGCCAGTGTGGCTTCCGTGCTCCTTAATGTAGCGGCCTCCGGTTTTGGGGATGCGGCAGTAGCCGCCATGTCCATTGTCACAAGGATTATGATGTTTATCAACTCTGCCCTGATCGGTTTCGGTCAGGGCTTCCAGCCTGTATGCGGGTTTAACTTCGGTGCGAAACGCTATGACCGGGTGCTGGAGGCCTATTTCTTCTGCCGCCGGGTGGCTCTGGCGTTTTTGCTTGTTATGGCAGTAGTAATGTTTGCCATATCCACTCCTATCATGAGAATGTTCCGGAAGGAGGATGCGGAGGTGATCCGTATCGGCTCTCTGGCGCTGAAAATGCAGTGCTGCCTTCTTCCTTTTCAGGCCTATTCCATCATCGGAAATATGCTGGCCCAATCCATCGGCTATAGCTTCCGTGCCACATTAACTGCCATCAGTAAACAGGGACTGTTCTTTATTCCCGCAATCCTGATCCTGCCAGGAGCCTTTGGAATACTTGGGCTTCAACTGGCTCAGCCAGTGGCTGACGGCCTCACCTTCGCGCTTACCCAGGTGATCGTGGTCATGATCGTAAAGGAGCTTCAGGGACTTTCGGCCGCGCAGGCTTCGTCCAATCAGCCAAAATCAAACAAAACAGATCTCTAAAAGATAACTTTCAAAGCCTGACAGATTCTCGCCCTGACACAGGGACGCACCAAGTAGACAGGAGTATAAATGGAACCATTATTTTCCGGAAAAGATTTAAAAAAATTAATCATCCCTCTGATCTTTGAACAGGCCCTGGCCATCACGGTGGGCATGGCGGACACCATGATGATCTCCTCCGTTGGGGAGGCAGCTGTTTCCGGCGTTTCTCTGGTGGACATGATCAATATGCTTATGTTCAATATTATGGCGGCACTGGCTACCGGAGGCGCTGTTGTGACTTCCCAGTGTCTGGGAGCCAGGCGAAAGGAAGATGCGCGAAAGTCTGCAAAGCAGCTTTTGTATACCGTAATTTTTGCCGGGACCCTGCTGGGAATCGCGGTGATCCTTATAAGGAAGCCTATGCTGCGCCTGTTTTTCGGGAGCATTGAAGCGGATGTTATGGAAAATGCGCTGATCTATCTGACCATATCTGCGCTTTCTTTTCCCTTTCTGGCAGTATACAACGCCTGCGCCGCACTGTTTCGGTCCATGGGAAATTCCCAGATTACTTTAAAGGTTTCTATCCTGATCAACCTAATCAATGTAACCGGAAATGCCGTCTGCATTTTCGGACTCCACATGGGTGCCGCCGGAGTGGCGATCCCCTCCCTGATCTCCAGAGCCGTGGGCGGTATTGTACTTTATTTTCTCCTTAAGAATCCTTCCCTGGATATCTGCTTCCTTAAGGAACCTTTTCACCTGGATTTTACATTGATAAAAAAAATTCTCTATATCGGGATCCCCAGCGGAATAGAAAACGGGATTTTTCAGCTGGGGCGTGTGCTGGTGGTCAGCATTATTTCCGGCTTTGGCACCATGCAGATCGCTGCTAACGGGGTAGCCAATAATCTGGACAGTGTAGGGTGCCTCATCGGCAACGCCCTTAACCTTGCAATGATCACAGTGATCGGACAGTGTGTGGGAGCAGGAGATGAAAAGCAGATCCGCTTTTATACCAAAAAGCTGCTGCTGATCACCTACATTCCTACCATCATCGTAAATTCGATCCTCTTTTTGAATTTAAACTGGATTCTGGATCTGTACGGTCTTGCGCCGGAAACCACAGAGCTGACCCGGATACTGGTTTATATCCATAACGGATGCGCCTGCCTGCTCTGGCCTATGGCCTTTACCTTTCCCAATATGCTCAGGGCCTGCAACGATGTACGTTACACTATGGTAGTGTCCATTGCCTCCATGTTTATCTTCCGGATCGGGTTCAGTTATCTGATCGGCGCCTGTCTGGGGTATGGAGCCATCGGCGTATGGATTGCCATGGTGCTGGACTGGATCTGCCGGATCACCTGCTTTATTTTAAGATATATAAGCGGAAAATGGCGCAAGCTGGCGGGGCTGACCTGACAACGGACAACAAGTGATAGACGACTTGATGGGCTACAAGTCAGCAACGGGGTTGGAAGATTCTTCTTTTCTTTGGACGAAGGCAAGGAAAACGTGTTATGCATGGAAATAATGTTAAACAAGGATTTACCGGAGAAACAGATATGGGACAAGAACAGGTATATGAGCCTACAGTTATCCAGGCAGACATGGACATGGTTTCGGATATCTATGAATTGGTTCATATGACGATTAATGATATATACCCAAAGTATTATTCGGATGAGGCAGTCAAGTTCTTTTTGGAACTTCACAGTAAAGAAAATATTGCGAACGATATTTCGGCGGGAAAAGTATTCGTGGTCTCTCTTAATCAGGATGTGATTGGAACAGGCACGTTGGACGGGGATCATATTAAACGCGTATTCATTTTGCCTCAGTTTCAAGGGCAGGGGATCGGTACGCTTATTATGGATTTCCTTGAAGCTGAAATCATAAAGAGCCATGGCGCTGCATGGCTGGAAGCTTCGCTTCCTGCGGAGAAATTTTATCACGATCGCGGGTATATCATTAATAGATATGAGGAATATCCGCTCGATAATGATAAAGCGCTGGCTTATGGGATCATGTGCCGGAATCATTTTCCACTCAATCCTGATGAATACAATGCTCCTTCTCAGCTTGTGAGACGTGAAATGGAATTACAGGGGATCGATTTAGACGAATTGAGAAAGGTTTTTCCAAAGAGATTATACCTTCTTGCAGACAGCCTCTACGATACGATGCTTGCAAAAAATGCAGGAACGCTTACCTATCATGTGGGCGGCAAGGTGTATGTTATGGACCATGACAACTCGGTCGGATTTGCAAAGGGGGAAATGTGTTCGCCTGGAATCGCAACCCAGGCTGAGGATCTGATCGCCGCAGGAGCAAAAGAACTTATTCATGTGGGGTTTGCGGGAGGATATCCGGGAACATCTATCGGAGATGTGGTGATAACTAACGGAGCATTTCACGATACAGCGGTTGCAGGCTTATACGGCTGTAAGGAAGAGATTGTCCGGACGACAAAGGAGCTCACCGATTTACTCTGCAAAGAAATGGATGCAAAAGGGATCACATATCGCAGGGGCTTTCATCGGACTACCGATGCGGGGTATGTTCAGCCATGTTGGAGTGCAAAATATTATGAGGAAAAGGGCGTGCTTTGTGTTGAAATGGAGGGAGCAGGTCTGTTTGCAGCAGCAAAATTCCGTTCTTGCCGTGCAACCGGAATCTATATAATATCGGATTCCGGCTCCGGAGATGATTGGGATCTTGGCTGGGGTGAGAAGGTTTTGGAAACAAGTATCAATAAGGTGATAGATGCAATTACAAACTATGAATAAGCAGTTTCCTATAAGGTAAAAAAAGAGTTGGTCAAACGGCCAACTCTCTGCTGGAATTTGCTTTTGCAAGTTCTTCCATCTTCAGTTATTCGGATTCACCAAACAGAATCTTCATGTAATCCCTTTTTTCCATTATAATTCTGATAACTTCTATATAGTTGTCGTTCACGCGATAAAAGGCTTTATATTTTTTAAAATTTATAGAATAAAAACCTGTAAAAAGCCCTCTGTACAAAAGAGGTATTCCTGAAAACGGAAATTTCTTTTTCTTTTCTATCTCGTCCATGAAATCATTGACATACCTGTCAGCAGTCGCATACTCTTTTGATGCTTCGTACACACCCTCCCAAACTGCATCCATATCGTGCATCGATTCCGGCGTATAGCGAATTTTGTACAGCATCATCTATCTTTCCCTCTACCTTTGAAATGGCTGCGGAAATCCTCCTCCGAAATCCATCCTTCCTTCTCTGCTGAACGGATACCGGCATTTAGTTCACACAGAAGTTGAATCATAGCCTCTGCTTTCTGAAAATTCTCTTCATCCTTCATATCGCGTATACTATATGCTCCACGTCCATTTCGCGTTAAATATACGGGCGAACCGGCAGTTACCTTTTCTAATACGCTTCCATAATTTCTTAAATCTGAAACAGGTGCAATTGTTGGCATCTACTCACATCCTTTCGGTCTACTTGTAAAAAGAGCATAACATAGTCTCCCCAGTTATTCAATCAATCATTCGATAAATTTATCGAAAATGGAGCAGTTCGTCGAAACGAACCGCTCCAATTTCAGCAACACTCTGATTCTCAAACACAATCATTTACAAAATACAGATCAGATCATCCCTTCCTTGATCACATCATGATCCCGCAGAACCTTCTCTACCACTGTTCCCTTCACCACACGCAGTACAGGCTTTTTCAATGCATTGAGCGGGCCGGGCAGTTCGATCTCAAGAGGAGATTTTCCGTCCATAAGCTTCACACTGCTGGAAAGCAGCTCCCGGATATCGTAAACGCTTCCCCAAACCTCCGGCACGCCTCTGTCCACGCCCAGCAGACCATACACAGCCTCCATAGCGGTCCTCACCGAATATTCTGTGGTAAATACGGTATCTCTGGGGGTGTCGGCAAACTGTCCTAAGAATGCAAAATTCACGCAGCCGTCAGGGATCACATCAGGGCGGTCGCCCTTTGTCCTGGGCATAAAGAAGGCCGTGATATAAGGCATCATGGTAGGAACGCAGACAGCGCTGTGTTCTGCCAGCTCCGGAATCTCCTCTGTGGGGACTCCAAGGTGATAGAGCCATTCCTCGGTGATCTCCTTACCGGTACATTCCCGCATGGGCTTTTTCACAAAATCACCAGGGACATCCGTAAACAGTCCGTACACCCATACGCAGACCTTATCCTTATCCTGCTCCTTAAACTGTCCCTGCCTGTTGATGGTCCAGCTCATCAGCCAGCTGGAATCCTGACAGCTGACGATGCCGCCGGTAACTACCTTGCCGGACTTGGGATCCCGCTTACAGATTTCTGTAATGTAAGGAAGGATCTTATCATCCAGAGTGGTAACGGTTGCGGATTCCCAATTGGTCTTTGTCACATCAGAACAGAACTTCTCGGGATGTCCAAAGGACGGATCCTGTTTTGCAATATTTTTCCACAAGCTCCAGCAGCCGCTGGTCCTTACCTCTGCGTCCCCGTTGGGTGCATGGTTCTGATCCCCGTATACCGTGCCTTCCGTGCAGCTTCCGTTGGTCACAAACACCAGATCGTTTTCGGTGAGCATAATGCCCTTTTCAACGCCCTTTACTCTGCACTCGATGGTCCGGGCAATCTTTTTGCCATCCTTTATGTCAAATATTACGTTGGTCACTTCCGTGTTAAACTGGAAGTCAACTCCTGCATCCTCCAGATATTTCTGCATGGGAAGGATCAATGACTCATACTGATTATACTTGGTAAATTTCAGCGCACTGAAATCCGGAAGTCCTGCGATATGATGGATGAACCTCTGAAAATACAGCTTCATTTCCAAAGCACTGTGCCAGTTCTCAAAAGCAAACATGGTCCGCCAATATAGCCAGAAGGTGGAATCAAAAACCTCCTCATCAAACACATCCTCTATGGTCTTGTCATAGAGATCCTCGTCTTTGGTCATGAACAGCTTCATGATCTCCATGCAGCCCTTTTGGCTTAAATTGAATTTTCCATCTGTATGGGCGTCTTTTCCTCTCTCCTTTGTGGCCCGGCATAAGGAGTAATTAGGGTCCTCCTTATTCAGCCAGTAATACTCATCCAGAACCGATACTCCCGGGGTTTCCAGAGAAGGAATGCTGCGGAACAGATCCCACAGGCACTCGAAATGGTTTTCCATTTCCCGTCCGCCTCTCATGACATAGCCTCTGGTGGCATCATAGATGCCGTCACAGGCGCCTCCCGCAATATCCATGGCCTCTAAAATATGAATGTGGGAACCGGGCATCTGTCCGTCACGCACCAGAAAGCACGCTGCCGCCAGGGAAGCAAGTCCGCTGCCCACCAGATAAGCATTTTTCTCATCCACGCCTTCCGGCTTTCTGGGTCTTGCAAACGCCTCATAGTTGCCGTTTGTGTAGTAGATTCCCTTGCTGTTTTTTTCATACCTGCCGATCTCCGTATTGCGGTAGTCCTGCTTTGCAGTCTCCGCTTTTTTCTTAGCGGCACCTGATGTACCTGCTCCTGCTCTTTTGTGATTCTTTGCCGCAACGACTGCTGCCCCTGCGCCTGCTGCCAATACTGCTGCTCCAAATCCTACACTCTTTTTGTTTGCCATAATAATTTCCACCTTTCTTTTTTAAGGGCTGTCTGTGATACACTTTACCCGTTATTTTTGCTGTGAATTTCTTTCACATCTCTGTCATGAGCATATCCTATTACTTTTAAAGAAAGGTTTCCACTTACAAAATGGCCGGAATGATAAGTTTTTGATCATTCCGGAGGTTTTGATCAAAAAGAAGGCCAAACCAATCAGAATTAAGTTAATTTCTGCCAACTTTCCGTTACAATTTCCGCTCTCTTTTCTCCGCCATACATGGTAAACTTTCATTATAAAAATGAAACTGATATCCAAGCGGCGGCTATACGCAGAAAGGCAAAATTATGGGACGTTACGAAGAAAGAGAAAAGCGCACCGAATGGTTCCGAAAAGCCAGGTTCGGTATGTTCATCCATTGGGGGCTCTACGCCATTCCTGCCCGGGGAGAATGGGTAAAAAGTAATGAAAAAATTTCTACGGAAGAGTATCAGCAGTATTTTGAGGAATTTAATCCGGTCCGCTATGATCCGAAGGAGTGGGCGAAGCTGGCAAAGGAAGCCGGCATGAAATACGCGGTGCTGACCACCAAGCATCATGACGGTTTCTGTCTGTTCGATTCCGCTTACACCGATTATAAGAGTACCAACACCAAATGCGGCAGAGACCTGGTAAAAGAATATGTGGATGCCTTCCGTGCAGAGGGGATAAGGATCGGATTCTATTACTCCGTGATCGACTGGCATCACCCTGATTTTCCCCACTATGGAGACCGGCAGCATCCCATGAGGGATAATGAGGCCTACAAGGATGTGGTGCACAACTGGGATAATTATATTGCTTATTTTCACAATCAGGTGAGAGAGCTTCTCACCAATTACGGTCAGATCGATATTATGTGGTTTGATTTTTCCTATGACAATGAACGGCTTAAGGGCACACAGTTTGAACATATGAGCGGCGAAACCTGGCATTCTGAGGAATTGATCGAAATGATGCGTTCCCTCCAGCCCGATATCGTCATTGACAACCGGCTTGGCGGCGACGCCCGGAAGGAAGAGCCCGACCTCCATGCCGGCGACTTTGTCTCTCCGGAATGCATGATGCCGGCAGAGGGCGAAACGGATGTGCTTGGAAGAGATGTTCCCTGGGAATTATGTTTGACATTAAATGAGAACTGGGGTTATGCTAAAAATAAGCCCTGGGATTACAAGACCACGGAAAATGTGATCCACATGCTGGTGGAATGTGTGAGCAAGGGCGGAAATATGCTGATCAACGTAGGTCCTAACGCCAAGGGTGATATCCCTAAGGACAGCATCCGGATCCTCAAAGAAGTTGGCGAGTGGATGCGCGTCAATTCCGACAGCATCTATGGCTGCGGCAAGAGCTCTCAGCCCAAGCCGGAGTGGGGAAGATATACCCAGAATGGAAAGATGCTCTACGCCCACATTTATGACAGACGCGTAGGCGGCTTCCGTCTGGAGGGCCTGGAAGGCAAACTAAAAAAAGCCCGCCTTCTGGAGGACGGGTCGGAGCTCCCCCTCTTCCGCCCCTGGAACGGCGAAAATTACCCGGATGACGCCTATGCGGATCTGGGCGTTGCCGGCCTTTATGACGAGCGGGATACTGTGGTGGAGCTTGAGCTTCTATAGTGAACCTTCATGCACCGCCTTGCGGCGCTTTACTGTATAAGAAAGGAAACAAAAGCTATGGGAACCTCCAATGCGGACTTTTTCTCCAATCTCTATCTCCACTACTATTACGGCAGCTATACCAGATGCGGCGAAAACTGGAAAGAATACCATATTAACTGCCCTTTCAGCAAGCTCTATTACATCCGAAGGGGTGAGTGCGAATTAGTGATAGAAGGAGAAGTCTTCCGTGCAGTTCCCGGAATGCTCTTTTTGATCCCTGCCCACACAAAGCATTCTTATTATCATATCAATACCAACTATATTGAAAAATACTGGATGCATTTTGAATTAAAAACAGGAGACGACCAGGCCCTCAAAAGCCTGGGTCTCCCTTATTATGTCACTGTTTCCGAAAAAGAGCCTTTAGACGATCTGTTCAGGGAGATCATTACCCTCTCAAGGCAGATGGACTTAGCCTCCAGAATGCAGGAAAAAGCGGCGATCTTAAAGCTGATCGGCACTTACATCCGTCTTTCCCAAAAGGCAGGCTATACTCCTGCCTCCCCCCTTCATTCTTCTCCCGAGGGAGATATCCTCCGGGTGATCGAATACATGAACAGTCATTTATCCTCGAAGATCACGGTGGCAGAGCTTGCGGAGCTTATGCATATCCACCCCAATTACTTTATCAGGCTCTTTAAGACCCACATGGGCGTACCGCCCTTAAACTACTTAACAAAGCTTCGGGTAGAGCGGGCCAAATCCCTGCTGGAAAATACCTCCCTGCCCATATCCCATGTGATGCAGCAGGTAGGCTTTGATGATATCAGTTCCTTTTCCCGTTTTTTCAGGCATTATACCGGATATAATCCCCGGCAGTTCCGGAAAACCTTTTGTGCCCCGCAATAAATTTCCTGAAATCCCCCGACAGGCCTTATTCCTTCTCCCGGGCGAAATTATGGATGGAATTGGTGATATTCCCATGGAGCGTAATGCTCATCCTCCGGACGATCTCCTCATAATCATTTTTCATTCCCCGGTCGATCCAGTCCAGCATGATCCCCACAAAACCGAATTTATAAAATTCCGCAATAAACCCCTTATCTTCCTGGGTGAGGCTGCTCCCGGCACACTTTTCCTCCACCACGCCTGCCAGAAGGTCAAAGGTCAGCTTATACAGATAATCCTCCACCTTTGCCCTGCCCACGCCCCGGTACACGTTGAGTATAAAAGGCTTATTTTCCATGACAGCCTCAAAGATCTGCCTCATCCCCTCCTGCCAGGTATCGTAGGTCTTTTTGCCCTGCAGGGCCCGTTTTCCGTCCTCTAAGCACACCCACTCCGCCAGATCGTAGATATCCTTAAAATGATAATAAAAGGACATGCGGCTGATCCCGCAGTCTGCGGTCAGGTCGGCTATGGTGATCTTATCGATGGGCTTGTGCAGCAAAAGATTTTTGAGAGACGCCTCCAGCGCCAGCTTTGTTGTGTTGGACATGCTCTTCACTTCCTGTGTATATTTTTATTTTTCAATTTACCACAAAACAGGAGGGGACACAACTATGGACTGTTTTGCGTAAATTCCCGATCGATGCAATATTGTATCACAGATTCCAGCTGAGGTGATAGCCACTTGTCCCGATGATAAAAAAGCTGCTTCCACACACTCACTTCAAAATCCTTTACCCTTAAATACGCGATCTTTCCCTGAGATGCTTTTCTTTCCGTAACATAATCCGGCAAAAAAGAAATTCCGATCCCCTGCTCTACGAGAGAGCAGATCAGACCGGCGCTCCCGATCTCCAGGACCGGGCGGATCTCCAGGCACATTTTTGCCAGCTTTTCGTCCATCAGCCGGCGGTAGCTCATACCCTTCTCAGTCAAAAGGAACGGATAGTCCATAAGCTCCCTGATGGAAATCTCCCCGGCCTCTGCCAGGGGATGCTCCGCTCCCGCCACAAAATGAACTCCCACCTTTTCTTCCCTTACGATCACATACTCTGTGTTATAGATGGGATGATCCAGGGTCAAAACCGCATCCGCTTCATTGTGATTCATCAGACGGAACATTTCCTCCGTTCCTGCAGCAACGATCTTTAAGGTAATGCCGGGATAATTTTTTCTGAATTCAGAAAATTTTTCATCCAGAAGGGAGTCGCACAGAGAATCCGCCATAGCCAGACGGATATGCCCGCTGATCTCCTCTTTCTTATGGATATCCTCCTCCAGCTCCCGGGTGAGCCTGAGGATCCGGTGCGCATACTGCAAAACGTTCCGCCCCGTTTCTGTCAGGGCTACGGTATGGTTGACCCGCTCAAACAGCTGGGAATCCAGCTCTGCTTCCAATTGCCTTATCTGAAAGGATATGGTTGACTGGGAATATCCCAGTTTCTGAGCCGCCTTTGTAAAGCTGTTCAGCTCGGCCACGTGAATAAAAGTGACCAGATTTTTAATGTCCATTCTCTGCTCCTGTAACTATAGGATCTATTTTTTCGATGCTGTTTATCATGATTATCAATTTTACAGATTATAGTTTCTACTATATATTAAAAGAGATAAAGGAGAAAAATACAATGGATTTTTTAAAGAATATTTTTTATGCAGTATATGAGCTTTTATGGGGAGACATTATCACGATCCCCCTTCCGGGTGGCAGTTCCTTAGGACTTTCTTTGCTGGTGCTCATCCTGATCCCCTCCGGGATCTACTTTACCATACGGACAAGGTTTCTTCCCTTTCGGCTTTTTCCGGAAATGCTCCGGATCGCTGTGGAAAAGAAAACCTCTTCCTCCAGAAATTCCATCTCCGGTCTCCAGGCCCTGATCATCTCCACCGCCACAAGAGTGGGTATGGGAAATCTGGTGGGAGTAGTGGCCGCCATCTCTGCCGGCGGGGCAGGAGCGGTCTTCTGGATGTGGATCATCGCGCTGCTGGGCTCCTCCACTGCATTTGCAGAGGCCACACTGGCTCAGATCTATAAAGAAAAGGACCCCCTTTACGGCGGTTTCCGGGGCGGCCCTGCTTACTACATCCATCAGCTTTTTGTAAAAAAGGACAGTAAAAGAAAGCGTTCCGTCATTGCCATACTGTTTGCCTTATCCGGTCTGATCTGCTGGTGCGGTATCAGCCAGGTCATCGGGAATTCCGTATCCTCTGCCTTTGAGAACGCCTTCCGGGTCCCTCCCATTTATACCACCGGCGCGCTTGTGCTTTTTGCAGCCATTATCGTACTGCGCAAAAACGCCACTGTAAAGGTGCTGGACGTCATCGTTCCCATTATGGCCGGTCTTTATTTTCTGATCACCGTGTTTATTATCATAAAGAATTTGGGACAAATCCCTTCCGTTTTTCAGCGGATATTTGCGGAAGCCTTCGGCCTTAGACAGGCGGTTGCCGGCGGATTTGGGGCGGTGATCATGAACGGTGCAAAAAGAGGTCTGTTTTCCAATGAGGCAGGCTCCGGCTCCGCCCCCTGCGCTGCCGCTGCCGCAGATATCAGCCATCCGGCAAAGGAAGGACTTCTGCAGGCCTTCGGCGTATTTATTGACACCATCGTGATCTGCAGCTGCTCGGCTATGATCATGCTGCTGACCCCGGAGGGAATGACCGCCGGACTGGAAGGCATGGATCTTTTACAGGCCGCCATGCACCACCATATGGGGAGCTTCGGCGTGATCTTCATCGCAGTGATCCTGTGGCTGTTTGCCTTTTCCACCTTTATAGGGATCTTATTTTATGCAAGGGGCAATGTGGCCTATCTGTTCGGCGACAACTGGCTTTCCCAGACCTTATATAAAGTCCTTGCCCTGGTGATGCTCTTTATCGGTGGAATGGCTGCTTATACCTTTGTATGGGACTTAGGAGATGTGGGGATCGGACTGATGACCATCTTCAATATGATCGCACTCTTCCCTCTCTCTAAGCATGCCCTGAAGGCGCTTGCGGATTATGAAAAGCAGAAATGACTTATAGTCAACGACAAAATAATTTGTCGTTGACTATAGTCCCTCCGGGGGATGCACACGATTTTGCAAAGGTAATTGCTGCGCTTCGCGCAGCGCAAAATCGGCGCAGTGAACGCCAAAAACAAAAATTTTTGTCGTTCACTATATTTTCAGGTTGCCTTTCCGGCATACTGTGTCATGTACAGCTCATAATACTTTCCTTTCTGAGAAAGCGGCGTCTCATGATCTCCGCTCTCTGCGATCCTTCCCTGATCCATGACTACAATGATATCTGCGTCGCGGATCGTGGAGAGGCGATGGGCGATTACAATACTGGTACGATTCTGCATGATCAGGTGCATGCCCGCTTTCTTCGGCGGCCAGCGCGGTTACCTCCTTATAATAGCAGGGCACCTGCATCATCTCTGCAAGCATTTGTCCGATGCGCTTGCCGGCAGAGCCATGCTCACGGGAGATCGTGACAATAACGCCCGGCCTTGAGGGCTGGATATGCCCCGTTGAAGCAGACTGTGTATGCTGTGCTTCCGCCTTCTGTAATTCTTTCCAGAGCCCCATCATCACAACCGCTGTGATCAGCATGGCGATCACATCCGCAATGGGAGCCGCCCAGAAGATACCGGTTACGCCTGCAAATACAGGCATAATGATCAAAAACAGGATCAAAAGCAGGTCGCGCAGGATGGCAAGAGGAGCCGCTGCCTGTGCCCGTCCTATGGACTGTAAAAAGATGGCGCAGACCTTCTGCACACAGGTAAACAGAATCAGCAGCAGATAGATGCGCAGACAACGGACCGCAAATTCCAGATAAAGCTCTCCGTCCGAACCAAACATTCTGATAAATACCCCGGGGAATACTTCAAACAAAAACATGCACAGGATCCCCACTATAGCTGTCCATTTAAGAACCGCTTTCAGAAGCTCCTTTACCCTGTCAAATTTCTGCGCACCGTAATTGTAGCCTACGATGGGCTGTGCCCCTGCGGCGATACCGATGGCAATATTAAGTACGATCTGGAACAGCTTCATGATAACAACAAAAGCGGCCAGAGGAATATCCGCCCCATAAGCAGAGACTGCCCCGTATTTTACCAGCAGGATATTGTTCACTACCGTAATGACCACAATAGAAAGCTGGGTCAGAAGGCTTGAGGTTCCGAGGGCCATGATCTGTTTCAGCTGCCTGAGATCCACTCCAAAGCTTCCTGTATGCAGCCGGAAGGTCTTGCTTCTTGTCAGGTAAAAAAGCACACAGCAGAAAGCTTACAAACTGTCCCAGAATGGTTGCATAGGCAGCGCCCTTGATCCCCATATCCAGCACAAAGATAGCCACAGGGTCTCCCACAATATTGATCAGCGCCCCTACGATCATGGCTCCCATGGCATAGCGGGGACTTCCGTCTGCCCGGATAATGGAAGCCAGCGTATTCTGGGTCATAGCCAAAGGCATCATAATATAAATGATGAAGCCATAGTCATGAGCCAGCGCGATCGTTGCATCTGTTGCACCGATCAGCCTAAGCAGGTTATCTCCCCAAAGATAGCTGATCAGAATGATCACCACACCCGATAAAAAGGAAAAGAGAATACTGTTCCCGATTCCTCTATGGATATCCTTTGTCTCATTCCTGCCAAGAGCCACGCTTAAATATGCCGCCGCTCCGTCACCAAAGAACAACGCCAGTCCCCACCCGATAACTGTGATCGGAAAAATAACTCCGGTTGCGGCGTTTCCAAGATACCCCACGCCATTCCCCACAAAAATCTGATCCACAATGTTGTAAAGACATGAGATGATCAGCGACGCAATGCAGGGAATACAAAATTTTGCGAGAAGCTTCCCTGTCTTCTCTGTTCCTAAGTAATTGCTTGTTTCCATAATCTCCTCCTGTTTCAAGTCTCGCAGCCCTTCGGTCATATATGGAAGGACCGCTGATTTTGGCGCACAAAAAAACACATGCAATACTTCGCCCGTAATCAGATTTACGTGCTTAAAGCACCACATGTGTCGTTTCCGTGTCTCTATTTATTTCAATCAATAAGCTGCCCTTAAAACGCGGCAGCTCTTGATTCCTTTGGTATTTTACTTGAAATTTCCGGAAAAAGTCAAGTGATTTTTTGCGGAGAAATTATTGAAATTTTTGCGATTTTGTATGATACGGTTCGAGCAGGTTTTCTAACCGGGAATGCATCTGCAACAAATACAAGCACTTTCTCTCTTTACTGCACACATCGATTACATCTCCATTTTGAAGTCTGTGTTTATCTGGAATATCAGAAATCAAATCCTGAATTAACGGCTCTCTTTCCTTAATCAAGGGAACCACCTTACATAGAGCTTTTTGTAATCCCGGGTATGTCTCATACAAGTCCAAAAATTTCTTTGCCGACAGAGCATGACCGCCAGCTCCATATGCCGTTTGTATATTCCATGCATTTTTGACAGCGTCAGCTCTGTTTTCCAATACAACTCTGATTTTTTCTTCTGAAATTTTCGTCTGAAGACATCCTCCATTATCAAAAACCGGCGCTATACGATCAATACCGTCCAGATTCCTCAAAACGCCCCAATTACCATTATTCCGGTCATTGTTATTGATATATATCTATTACTGCCTGCTCCCAAAATCGTTCCTGAATTCCTTCCACCTGCTTCAAAATAGAATTATGCTGCAAATGCAACAAAAGTTCTTCTATATTTACAAGATGAGCGCTGCCTGTTTCTGAAAAGGATGCTTCCAGGAGTTCTGCCAGCTCTTTATTGGCATAATTCTTAATCGTTCGAATTTCCAGTAATATATCCCGGACGGCAAAATCTTTACATGCAACTACCAATTTATCATTACGTTCTCCTAAAAAAGTTTCATGCACATCATATCCTAAAATACTGAAAATCCTGCTTCCGATATATTCCGACAATGGCGATGTTGAGTAAGACGCCTCCCCTGTCCTTTGTAAGCTCTTTATATTTCTGGGATATTTAACAAGCCAGAACTCGCCATCATATAAAATTCCTTCCTTATTGCCAGCTGCACCTCCGTAAGTACCATTCTTCATGCTAAGCGGGCAGTCATCCAGATTAATAATCCTGATCATTCCGCTCCTTTCACCCCTGCGGATACCGCATTACGATATGATCCCATTGCGCCTCCGAAATAAATCCATCAGCAAACGAATTTTTAGCGTACACATCTATCGTATCCGCCAGATTATCATAGCTTCCATCATTCCTGATATCTGCCTCTTCTGCCTCCAACATAAGATTTTTTAAGATCTCTGGCACCTGAAAGTCTATTTTATATTCATCATTAATATTATGAAACTCTCTGCTTTTCTTTAATTCCTTTGCTTCCATGATCATGCGCCTTTCCCATATTTGTTACCATAAGTATAATGCATTTCCCGCTTTTTTCAAATAGAAGAATCGCAAAAGGTAACTATTCAGCCTGTAGCCTCATAGTTATTGAAGCTCTCCCAAAACCAGATTCCGCAGCTTCCGTGTCAGGGTGAAGGTACCCGAATCCTTCTTTTGGGTTCCCATCAGGATCGTCATATTTTCTTTGGGAAAATTGGCAAAATATACCCCCAGCCAGCCATCCCAGCCATACTCTCCCTTCTGGGTCAGAAGACTGGAACGGGAGGGTTTATCACAAACTCTCATCAGGTTTGCATAGGTGAAGCCCTCAAGTCCAAGCCAGCTCTCCATGGCCTTCTGCTGATACTTCTGCAGTTTTCCGCCTGTGAAATACCTGACCGTACGGGGTTTTAAGATACGCACCCCGTCAAGCTCCCCTCCCCTCAGCAGCATCTGCGCAAAACGCATATAGTCATCCAGCGTGGAAGCCAGGCCAGCGCCTCCCGCCTCATAGGCAGGATCTTGACACATAGAATTACGGATGATCAGATGATTTCCTTCAAAACGTTTCAGGCTCCTGCTCCCGTCCATCTCCTTCACAGTCTCATAGACTGCTGCCAGACGATGCTGCTTATCGGACGGCACCCAGAACGCCGTATCATGCATGCCAAGGGGCTCAAAGATCTCCTTATGCAGAAACTCTCCAAACCGCATGCCAGTGGCTGTCTCGATCACTGCCCCCAGCACATCCGCAGAAGTGCCGTAATGCCATGAGGTTCCCGGCATAAAAGCCAGGGGGCAGGCCGCCAGACGGTTTGCCAGCTCCAGCGTAGTCATTTCCCGATCTGTCCCGAGCCTTTCTACAGCCTCCAGAAACACCTGTCCCACGATCTGACCGGCTGCCGAGTTTTCCTCCGGATAGATCAGTCCGGAAGTCATTTTCAAAAGATCGCAGATCCGTACCGGGATCTCACAGGGAATCTGGACATTTCCTGAAAGCACCCTGACAGATCCAAAGGCCGGGATAAAATCCGACACCGGCTGGCAAAGATCGATCTCTCCCCGCTCCATCAGGATCATGGCGGCAGCGGCAGTTACAGGCTTTGTCTGGGAGTACAGGCGGAAAATCGTATCCCGCTCCATGGGCCTGTTCTTCTCAATATCCGCCATGCCCGCCTGGACATAATACAGCTCTCCCCCGTCCTTTTGCACAAGCAGATTCACCCCTGCCACCTCGCAGGTTTCCACAGCCTGATCCATCACATGCTGCAATCTTTCCAACACTTCCATTTTCTTTTCCTCCTATAGATAACACCCCGCTGCAGGCAACGGGGCGTCAAACTTGCAACGCTGCAGTTTCTGAGCGCTGTCCGAAGCAGATCCTGTCGCAGACTCTGCCATACCTTGTGTGTCATCTTATTACATCAGATCCTTGCCACTCCGCTCTCCCGTCCTGCCTTTGCAACAGCCGCAGCAACAGCATCCTTTACCCTGGGATCAAAGGCTGCAGGAAGGATATAGTCGGCATTTAACTCCTCATCACTTACCAGACCGGCGATAGCGTAGGCGGCCGCCACCTTCATCTCATCATTGATATCCGATGCCCTGATGTCCAGAGCCCCGCGGAAGATGCCGGGGAAGCAGAGCACATTGTTCACCTGGTTGGGATAATCGGAACGCCCTGTACTCACCACCGCTGCTCCTGCCGCCTTCGCCTCATCAGGGAAGATTTCCGGAACCGGGTTGGCACAGGCAAAGATAATGGGATCCTTGGCCATGGTCTTTACCATCTCTCCGGTCAATGTTCCCGGTGCAGACACACCGATAAAAATATCCGCCCCCTTGATCACATCTGCCAGAGTCCCTTTTTCATGTGCAAAATTGGTGATATGGGCCATCTCCTCTTTGATGGCGTTCAGCCCCTCGCGCCCCTCATAGATAGCGCCCTTACGGTCAGTCATGACTACATTGCGAAGCCCCATAGACATCAAGAGACGGATAATGGCAATTCCTGCCGCCCCGGCTCCTGAAGTGACGATCTTTACATCCTCCAGCTTCTTTCCCACAAGCTTCAACGCGTTAATGATACCCGCTAAGGTGATCACCGCCGTTCCGTGCTGATCATCATGGAAAATGGGAATATCGCAACATTCCTTCAGCTTCTGTTCGATCTCAAAGCACCTGGGCGCGGAAATATCCTCAAGGTTTACCCCGCCAAAGCTTCCTGCCAGCAGCCGGACCGTATTTACGATCTCATCCACATCCTTGCTGCGCACACAAAGGGGAATGGCGTCCACGCCGCCAAATTCCTTAAACAGCACGCATTTTCCTTCCATAACGGGCATCCCGGCCTCAGGACCGATATCTCCCAGTCCGAGAACAGCCGTCCCGTCAGTCACTACCGCAACCGTATTCCAGCGTCTCGTCAGCTCAAAGCTCTTGTTTACATCCTTCTGGATCTCCAGACAGGGAGTTGCTACCCCCGGCGTATAGGCCAGGCTTAAGGCCTCCTTGGAATCCACCTTTGCCCGGGATACCACCTCCAGCTTGCCTTTTAAGTCATAGTGCATTTTCAGCGATTCTTTTGCATAATCCATTTTAATAACCATGTCCTTTCCATTGCCTTTTTCCTCTTTCAATGTCGTTTACTATAACTCTTGGTTAGTATAACGCATTTCTACCTTTTTTCCAATAGAAATAGGAAAATGCTTCAAAGGGTTTATATTTGCCAAATTAATTGTTATAATTAATGGAAAGATATTAAACAAAATTATACACTGTAAAATGCATTTGAGAGGAGGATTGTAATGAGTACATTGGAAAAGACAATCTCAATGCTGGAAACATTACCAGATGCTGATCTGATCAAAATACAAGATTTAATTCAGAAGCTCTTCCAACAACGGGGAGCTGAATCTACTGATGAACCCGTTGGCAGGGTGCTTAAGCCTATGTTAAAAAAGGATTTTCTGCATGATGTAAAAACCGCGGAAACAGAAATTGCTAATGGCATGTACAGAAAAGCGGAAGAGGTGTTTGATGGACTGGAACAAAGATACGATTTTTGAAGTCGTACTGACAGTTAATGCAGAAGTTCAAACCCAGAAGATTCTAGATTATATTTTTTATGAACTGGAAAATACCCAAGCGGCTTATAGTGTCGAGCAGGATATGAAAGAAACCATCGACAGACTTTCTTATGTAGCTGGTAATCTAAAGTTTTGCGATGATCCAGATCTCCGGGCACTGGAATACAGGACTATCCATTTAAAACGACACAGCTATTTTATGTTGTACAAGATTGTTGGCACTTACGTATATGTCATTGGTGTTTACCATGATATGCAAGATTACGAAAATACCCTGAAATAATACCTTTGCAAAATCGTGTGCATCCCCCGGAGGGGCTATAGTAAACGACAAATTATTTTGTCGTTTACTATAGCATAAGCTATCTCTTAATATCATAATTCATATTCATCAGATTGCGGATCGCCGCCGCATCATCCGTAATATTGGCGTCCCCCCGAATGGTATGCTTGATAGCGCTGCTGGCCACGGCAAAATTCACGATATCCATGGGTCTGTACCCGTTCATTATGGCATAGATCAGGCCGCTGGCAAAGGCGTCCCCGCCGCCCACACGGTCTAAGATATTGAACGTAAAGAGTTTACTCTCAAAGGTATGCCCCTCATACCACATAAAGGCCTTCAGGCTGTTTTCGCTTCCGCTGTGGGCATAACGCACGTGTCTGGCGATACAGGTGAGGTTCGGATATCTTTCTATAAACGCCTGGAAAATTTCATCCTGCTGCTCATAGCTGGGTTGAAGAGGAATACCGTCCTTTACGTCGCCCTTGCTGTGATCCCCCTCGTCTCTCCAGAGATGATACGGCTCGATTCCCATCAGCACATTCACATAAGGAAGACACTGGGTACAGAAATCCCTTGCCTCCTCCCATGTCCAGAGACTGCTCCGGAAATTTCCGTCAAAGCTTACCGTGATCCCCTTTTTCTGAGCGATCTTAAGGCTGTTTAAAATCAGCTTCTGGCATCCCTTTGAAAGCGCCGGAGTGATCCCGCTTAAGTGGAGCCAGGTATAACCCTCTAAGAGCTGATCCAGATCCACCGTGTCAAAATCGAACTCTGAAATCGCACTATGCTTCCTGTCATAGATCACCTTACTGGCACGGATTCCGAATCCCGTCTCCAGATAGTAGCTCCCCATGCGGTGGGTAGGCGTCTGCTCCGGTGTGCTTAAAATCACCGGCGTGCAGTGGACATCATTACTCCTTAGCATACGGATAGCGCTTTTTCCAAGACTGTTGTTTGGTATGACGGTAAAAAAAGTACTGTCAATTCCCAGATTTGCAAGCGCCAGAGCAATATTTGCCTCGCTTCCGCCATAACTGGCCTCAAAGCTGGAAGCCATGCGGATCTTTTCGTAATTAGGCGGCGTCAGCCTGAGCATGATCTCACCGATGGTGATGAACTGGTTGGTCCGATCCGCCTCCCGAAGCAGTGGATTTCCATGTTCCATTGTTTTTTTCTGATCGTGTTCTTTTTCTTTGGTCATATGCCGGTACCCCCTGTCCTTGTTTTATAAGCTTATATTAAACTTACAATCCGCTTCTTTTTTCGTCAACAGGAAGTTCCCCGGTATGAGCAGATTTCATCATTATGCACAGTTTCAGAGCATATAATTTGGTGAATATATTGTTAACCGTGAAGTTGCTAAACAGTTATTTTATATATACCAGACAGGAATCTGTAAGATATTTTCACGGAGCAGTCCTACATCCGGACAATTACAGATCACTGCCCCCATACCTCTCTTTTTACCCGGGATCTGGTCTAATATTGGAAACGCGGATGCCATGATTGCCTTGGCAGCCGTATTTTTCTTGATTTCAATTGGATAAAGGGTTCCGTTTTCCTCAATGATCAGATCAATTTCTGCCTCCATTTCTACCGTTTCTTCATTTTCTTTTATTTTTTTTCTGTCGCGTCCACGATAATAGGACACAAAATGCCGGTAATCCAACCCTTCGTTTGAAAAGGATTTTAATATTTCTGAGACAATAAATGTCTCAAACAGAGGGCCACTCATTGCACCATAAGCCAGATTTTCTGCCGTAAGCCATCTTGTAAGATAGCAGGCAAGACCAGTATCCCGAAAATATAGTTTAGGTGTTTTGACAGCCCTCTTTAATACATTCGAAGTATAGGGCTCTAATAAATAGATGATCCCGGATGCCTCTAAAATAGAAATCCACTTTTTTACCGTTCCTGCATCCTTTCCGATTTCCGAGGCTATACTGGAATAATTCAGCATTTCTCCGGTTCTTGCAGCAGCTGTGATCAGAAATTGTCTGAATGCATTCAGATCCTGCACAGCTCCCAGTTCCCGAACATCTCTCTCTATATAAGTTTTTACATAGTCCGCATAAAATGCATTCCATTCTTTCTCTTTTTCCTGAAGCTCCGGATAACTGCCTCTATGAATCATTTCCCAGATATTTTCCGGTTTCTTTGCAGATATTCTTCGCTCTGTTACATATTCCAGTGTCGGCAAAAACCGCCGATTAAAAGAATCCCCCATACTCTCGCGCATAGATAAACCGGAAAGCTCAACAATGCCAATCCGCCCGGACAGAGATTCCGAAACATTCTGCATCAAATGAAAGGGCTGAGAACCGGACAGGCAAAACAATCCCTTTTCCTCGCTCTCATCGCATTTTATCTTAATATAGCGGAACAGCTCTTTTGCTCTTTGTACCTCATCGATTGTGACAGGAGGAGGGTTTAATGTCAGGAACATACTGCCAGCCTCCCTGGCCTGCTGTTCCATAAAGGGATCGTCAAGGGATACATATTTCCTGTCAGGGAATACTTTTTTTAATAAGGTAGACTTACCCACCTGCCGTGCACCGGTTACCAGTATCGCTTTGTATGTCTGCGTATATTGATGCAGTCTGTTTTCTAATGCTCTGGAAATATAATCCATATCCATACCTCTCTTTCCCAAACAACATTTATGGCAAATCCGGATTACGAATCCAAATTTACCATAATTTTATCATAGAATATGTAATTTTTCAAATTATATGATTACAGCGTCAAAAGGTCAATCCACACGTCGTGCTTGCACGTAAGTGGGGACTTGACCTTGGGACGCGCCCCTTCATAAGGAAGAAGTGGGGAGCATCCCCACGGATTCCGAATGGAGGGGCAGGATTGTGGGAGTGCCGTATGGCACGGAACAATCCGTAATACCTTTTGACGCTTAGATCATTATATTCCAAGATCAGTCTCTATCCTGGCAACTATTCAGCCAGGGCTTCGCACTTTCCGCAGACTCCGTTTGTGGCAAGCACCGAACATCCCCTGTCCAATGACAGCGGCTTTCCCTCTATCGTAGTCACCTTTCCCCCTGCCTCTTCCACGATCAGAGCTCCCGCGGCATAATCCCATGGGGAAAGGCTCAGTTCAAAGAAAAGCTCGGCCCTTCCTGCAGCTATACTGCACAGATCAAAGGCGGCCGAGCCGCTCCTGCGCACATCAAGCGCCTTTTTGAAATAATCAAAAGCCATCTCAAAGGACCGTCTGCTGAGATCCTCATAATAAGGCGCTGTGCCAAAGAGGACGATCCCGTTCTCTAAGAGCTCGGAGGAAACACGGATCGGCTTACCGTTCAGATACGCTCCCTGCCCCCTTATTGCCGTAAACATCTCATCTGAATACGGGTTATATACCACTCCCATATATTTCTCACCGTCAAGGATCAGTCCCACCGAGACAACGCTCATATGATAGTCCTTGATAAAATTTGTAGTGCCGTCGATGGGATCCACGATAAAGGCGTATCCCTTCTCAACAGATGCGTGAATATCCTCCTCTTCCCCCACAAAAACCGCTTCCGGCAGGATCTTGAGCAGGCTCTCTTTAAGCATCTTCTGTATCCTTTTGTCATATACTGTGACAAAATTCCCATGACCGGCTTTCTCATCTATGCTGCTTTGGCTTCTGTCGGCATGCAACATGATCGAACCGGCTTCCCGTACGGCGTCTGTTATCTTTTTCAGCAATTCCCTTTGGTCCATGATATTTCCTCTCTACCTTTCATTTTCTCGCAAATTTCCTAAGGCGCCTCCCGGATGCCATTTCACATACTGGATTGGATCAAGCTTGCGATATGTCTGTAGAATCAGGCTCAGTCTCTGAATCACAAAGTTCTCCGCCAGGATAGATGCTCTGGGTGCCCGATCCAAAGGGTCGCCTTCCTCCTTCACCCCGGCAAACAAATGAACCTCCGCCTGCTTAGCCAGCCAGGAATCCGGATTGCCGGTAACAGCGATCACCTTACAGCCATTGTTTTTTACTGCATTGATGGTTGCCTTCAGCTCCGTTGTTTCCCCACTGTTGGAAATGGCGATCACTACGTCTCCGGGAACTAACTGCCCACAGGAGCCATGTACCGCCTCTGTACCATGCAGAAAATAAGTGGGCGTTCCTGTGGAAGAAAGAAGGGAGGCACCATAAGCAGAGACATGTCCCGGTTTTCCGATTCCTGTGATATGTACCCTCTCTCCCGCTTCCTCCGCATCCAGTATCAACGAAGCTGCACGAAAATATTCTTCATTATCCACACCCCCGATAAACTCACTCATTTCCCGTGCCGCCACCTGATCAAAGGTTGCTAATGCTTCCATATCCCATTCTCTCATGATCTATATCCTCCTTTCCGCTCTCATAGTTTTCCAACAGATCTATATGCTCTCTCTCCCTAAGCAACGCCTTTACCTCATCCATAGAAGGCAGGGAAGGCTGTGCTCCTATCCGGGATACCGTCAAAGCTCCCACGTGATTCGCGATGCACAATGCCCTCTCGTAACCAATCCCCATGCAAATCAGGGTAGAAAACGCTCCCACAAAGGAGTCCCCCGCCGCTGTGGGATCTACCGCATTGATTCCCTCCAAAGCCGGGCAAAGGTAAAATTCCTTCTCATTTCCCAAGGCTGCTCCTGCTGATCCTAAGGTAATCAGTACATTTTTTACCCCCATCTTCAAGAGCTTCTCCACTGCAGCCTTTACATCTTTCTCATTTACCACTCTTCCATCCCTGCGGATTGCAACCCCTGTCAGGTCAGCCGCCTCATACTCATTAGGCGATATGTAAGTAAGCTTAGAAAGAAGCTTACTGCTGATGCGATCCGAAGGAGCCGAATTTAACATTACCGGCACGTTCTTCCGGTGTGCCATATCCGCCACTAGCTCATTAATCTCCATAGGAATTTCCAGTTGCAACAACACCATATCGTAGTTTTCGATTTCCGTCTCCAGGAAGCTGACATCCTCTATCCGAATTTTCATATTGGCACCGGACACCACAATGATGCGATTCTGGCTCTTTCCGTTTTCATCCACCTGAAGCTGTACATTTCCTATGGCGGACGGCACTTCCGTATCCACCGCCACATGGCTGCAGTCAATGCCGCTTTCCGTACAGGAAGCGATCATCTCCCTTCCATATACATCATTTCCCACCTTTCCCACCATAGTCACCTGAGCACCCAGCCGGGCAGCCTGAATGGCCTGGTTAGCTCCTTTTCCGCCGGAAGCTGTCTGGAAATCATATCCCAACACTGTTTCTCCCGCTTCCGGAAACTTTCTGGTGGAAACAATCAAATCCTTAACAAAACTTCCCACCACCAAAATCTTCGGCATATCGTTCATCTATGACCTCGTCTTTCCTTTTCCTTTTTGATATTACCTATTGTATTGAGGCCACATATATAAAAAATGCTTTTACAAAAACAGTATCCCGCCTAAACCGGAATCTGTTTTCATAAAAGCCTTATCGTCCACACTTCTCCAGACTGTTTTCCTGTCTCTAATAGATGTACTGTACTTCCGCCAGCGTATCCCTCATAGTCGCATAAATAGTCGGAATTGTCTGTGCTGTAAAACGCAGAGATGGTCCTGAAACACTGACGGCTCCAATCACCTTTCTTGACTGTCCAAACAGTGGAAGAGCAACACAAGAGATTCCAAACTCATGCTCCATGTTGTCGATAGCATAGCCTCTCTCCCTAATCTTCCCCAGCTCTTCCCACAGCCTATTCCTGCTGGTAATCGTATTAACCGTATAGGCGGATAGCTCCTCTGGCAGATTCCCAAACTCCTCCGGGGTATATGCCAGCATACATTTTCCCAATCCTGTACAATACATTGGGGCTTTCTCCCCAAGGATAGGTCTCTGAAACTGAGCGCTCGGTGTCTTGGTATCCAGATAGAGTACCTTCCCCTCATGGGGAATTCCAAAATAAACCGTTTCCTGGGTGGCATCGGCAATTTTCTGGAGATAAGGCTCCATGGCCGTTGACAACGTGATATGGCTGTTGATAATATAGCCAAAATGCAGCAACTTCAGTCCCAGGCTATACTTCTGCGTCTCGGGATCCTGTTCCAAATATCCCATAGATGTGAATGTGGCAGCGATATTATATACAGTGGCTTTGTTATAGCCCAGCATATTGGCTATCTCAGAGATACCCAGATTGGGCTTTTCCGTAGTAAAGCATTCCAACACCTGAATCGCTTTCACCAAGGATTTTACTTTTACATCCAATTCTAAGGCTTTCTTGTCATTTGAAATTTCCATACGGTTACCCTCCTTTAGTGAAACGCAGAATAAGTGGATGTCTGATATTGACTGGTTTTTCCATTTTTAGAATAAGACAAATACAGAAAAATGTCAAATAGCGCGTCCACCATGCAACAAACTACCTGCCGGACACAGAACCCGCCAAGCGAGTTCTGTGTCTGGACAAGCCTGCATAACACTCAGTACCAGGGCATGGATATCAGGTACAATACATACTATACGTTTCCTGTATCAATTCATCCATCATCCGTACTTCCTGCTGGAAGGTATCTGTCAGCAGGAAACTATTCTGACATCTTGCATAAATCTGTATAGGAAGCTTCTCTATATTCTTAAGATGCCATTTTGCGTTTACCGGGTACAGTTGCCGCTCGATCAAAGCACACATAGTCAGTACACGGCTCACATGTTCTGCGTTTTTCTCTGCGAAATGTTCGCAGAGCCACACATACAGCTCCGGATGGAAGTTTGCCATAACCCCGGAGTATCCGTGTGCGCCATCCTTTAGGGACTGCAGGAGCGTTGCCGTATTTGCATTGAACAATTGCATATTGCTCCCTTTGATCTGCTCCAGTTTTCTGTGGATCATCTTACTGTCACAGCAGGTATCTTTCAGGAAACAAAACCTCCCCGTGTCAATCATCGCTTGTAATTCCCTTTCGTTGACAATGCGCTTATAGGGATAGGGACATTCATAGGTACCCAATTTAATATCAGGCGAAAGCTTATCCAGCAACTTATAAAAATTCGCTACCCATACCTCACTGGATTCCTCCTGTCCTGCCAGCCGATTCGACAAAAGAATCACTGCATCGACTCCAAGATCTCCCACAGCGTTGATTTCCTCCGCCTGCTCCTCTATACTCTCCGATATATTTGCACTGGCAATCACCGGCACACGACCCCTCGCCGCTTTTATAGTGATCTCCACGATCTTCAGCCGCTCTTCCAGACTCAGATAAAAAATTTCGCTGGACTGGCATGCGGCGAACAGCCCGCTCACACCACTTTTAATATACCATTCCGTAAGCGAAGCCAAAGCCTCTTCGTCAATCATATTCTTTTCCGTATAAGGTGTCAGCATGACAGGCCATACACCCCCGGCAAATTTCCCTGATAATTCCATATTATAGTCCTCTCATCAAAACTATTTTTGTATGATCCACAACTCACTGACAGCAAATGCTTTCAGCGTTCCGTATACCTGCCACTTCAATTTGAGGGTTCCGTCCGCATAGCTGCTCTTGGGCAATTCATATTCCCAGACAGCATCACTGCTGATTTCCCGCCTGGGTATCCTATCCGCAATCAGTTCATCTCCTGCCCAGAAGTAACACTCTGTGTCCTCCTCGGGCTGCTGCATATGATGAACCGCCTTCAAAAATGCATTGGGGTAGAACACCTTTAACCGGTACTCCTTGCCAGGATCAAGTCCGTCAAAGGAAACTTCTAGCGGTGTGCCGTAAAGGACTGTTGCATTCCATGCCCAGGAAAGCGGCATGGGAAATTCATTATGCCAGCCCTTCATCTGGTGAAACATACCCAAAATACTGTAGATACTGTGATCCTTTAGAGGTGTTTTCAAATAGCCCGGATCTTCCTCCCAGGTTCTCCACTGTGTCACATGACCAAAGCCCTCTATTGTACCTAAGTTACAATAAATACCGCCTTCACCCGGATTCGTCCGTCCCATAAGCGCAAGCAACGCATCCGTCCTGGCCTCCTCCGACTTCAGCTTCTCGATTTCTTTCATCTTCCCCATTAAATACTGGTCATCGTTCAACGGCATGCCCGCTGTTTCCAGATAGGCACCTCTGATCCAGCGCTGCCCATTATGCTGTGTCACAGTAAGCTGAATACGGCATTTCTCATATAAGGAATCCGCCAGCCTCTGCATCTCGTGCAGCAAATCCTCCATAGCAGGAACATTCCTGGAAAGATTAAGGGCGCTTCTGGCTTCCTTGATGGCAGTCTCGGAGCCCAGCTCTTTGGCCCGCAACAGGAAAGACCTTGCAATTTTCTCATTTTCCTGGTCTGCCGCGTATTTGTACTTCGTCCAGTAATCTGTAAAGATACGCAGCTTGATCATCTGGTAACGGTAGTTATTTTTTGTCTTTTCGTCCACCTTGCCATCCAGCTTCAGCATATCCTCATAGACTCTGTCAATCCCTTCATTCTCCAATATAGGACCTACCCAGTCATCCTCTGTGCGCATTACCAGATCTGTGAGTTCCTCCACAATATCAGAATCAATCAACAGTCTCACATAATCCTGCACCGTCTCTTCCGCATCCATCTTACTGTCAAAATCCTGATCCACCCATATGATCTTATTCATATCGTCATGGATTCCCTCGGAATAGGTAATCGTACCGCAGGTATGAGGCTCTATCAGATTATGGATGTATTTCATTCCCTTAGGACGCGCATTGTTCCCCTCCCGTCCTAATGTCAGGGCAAAAGCATTGTCCCACATGGGCACTGGAAACTGGCAATTCGTATTATGGGAAATATCCGGATAGTTTCGGATGTTATGCCTGTATCTTTCAGGCACCATTGCTTTCATCTCTGTAATCTCATGCTGCTCCCAAGGCGCAAAGCATACGCCGGTAATCCATTCCGGTTCCTCTGCTATCAGCCGGTAGAAATCATCATACCAGCCCGGCTCCGGCTGGAAATGCTGGGGAGCTACCCATACCCCCGCCTGGGGATGATACTTGCGCATGATCCTAGCGCACTCTTCTGTAACCTGCATTGCTCTGGTAGGCCATAAGGACCCAGGATCTCCTAAGGGTACTAAGATCGCATCCAGATAAGGAATGGAGGAAAAGATCAGCTCTCTTTCCTTCAGTTCCTCATACAGACAGTCAATGTCATCATAATCCTTTCCTATATTAGGATACCACAGCCATACATCCATGTGATAGGAATGAATGATCTTAGAAACCTCTATCATCAGCTTAAATGGGTCCTCCACAAAGGTAGCGGAGAACAGAGCATCATCCGTTTTAGGCGGCAGCAATTCTATGGCATTGGCGCCAAACAGAGCCATGTCCCGGATATACCGTTCGTAGTCCTGTATCGTCCAGGCACCGTAGGTATTGTTTTTATCCCGATATCCCAATTGATGACCACGCATAGGATATTCAGGAGTCATACTTACCCCGTCCAGTTCCTCAGGGCATAAAATCTTTCCGCCCTTTGCTGCCACCTTGCGGAGGATACGGGCCATTCCATAAAACTCTCCCCTCTCATCCTTTCCAAGCACAATCAGGCGTCTTTTGCCCTCTTTCGTAACTATTCTGATGCGAGATCCTTCCTTGCCCGCCGCCGGGATAGCTGAGAACATCCCCATAATATCTTCTTCATAACCGGACAGGTTTCCCTCATTATAAAACTCTATTGTATCTGTATCGGCGCCCCTTTGATTATTCCTAAGGTCCACACCGCTGCGTTCGGCCAACTCCTCACAGAAAACATCTGCCGTCTTTTTCTCAAATGCTGTCATGTATTGAGTCTTGGAAACGATCGCACCTGCCAGATCAAACATAAGTACACCCCCTTATAACATATGCCGGGATACTTTCAAAACATCTCGGCATATGTTTAATATGACTATTTATGTGTAATATTTACAATAATCTATCAATGCCGCATGAATCAATATCAGCCTTTTGATCTCTCATATGCGGCGTTGAAGAGCTCTTCCAGTCTTTCTGTTCCCTGACTCTCCAGCTTCTCTACCAAACTTCCCCAGTCATCCAAAGACTTCTGGCCGTTGATATAGGATTCTATCTCGGCTGCAAAAACGTTCTGGATTGCCTGTTGCAGCTCAGTCACCTCTTCCTGCTCTTCTGTATTGAAGTAAGGTACGGCAGGATTGTAATTGATGTCGCCGTCCTGTGTCCATTCACGAATCTGTTGCCCCTGCTCAATAAAGATGGGATCAGATACCTCAGCATAGAGAGCCTCATCAATATATTCGCCCAGGCTCAGCAGCCCTACACCAAGAGCTCCCTGGATACCGGAAAACACATCTGCATCATTCTGATGCTCTGCGATCAGGTCAGGATTGGTCTTGATGGTGCCGTCAGCTTCCACTGTATAGTCAACACCTTCTTCACCAAAGTTGGTCACCATACGGCCTTCTTCTGTGTACATCCAGTTCAACAGTTCCATGATACGTTCCGGATATTTCGTATCTGCATTCACACAGGTAAATTCAGTCCAGTCTCTTTCATATCTGAGTGCTCTCTTGGTTCCATTCTCTTTGCTTTCAAGCGGTGCAATGATGTCGAACATGGCGTTCTCGTCCACCTGAGCCAGAGCCGGATTGTATACACGACCGATGAAAGAGTTATTATCCACTACCATAGAAAGGCTGCCGTTACTGAGTTTCTCATGCAGGGTATCTTTATCCATGGTTGCATAATCAGGGTCTAACAGGCCATCCGCATAAGCATTAGCCAGGAAAGTAATCACAGGCACAAAAGATTCCTTAGTAGGTCCATACAGCCATTTGTCTTCCCTGGGCTCATAGTACATTCCTGATGAACTGAAACAAGGGAAACCGCCGGAACCCATGGCGTATGCCAACTGACCAAACATATAGGTTGTCTTATTTCTTGTGGAGAACACGTACTGATCCGGATAATTTGCCTTAATAGCCAACATTACCTCATAAAGCTCGTCCCATGTGGTAGGTATTCCAAGACCGGTTTCTTCCACTCTGTCCATACGCAGAGCTACCAGGGGCGCTAGATCAATACGATTATACTCCAGACGTTGGAAGCCATACATGCCGCCATCCGTCTCATAGGTCTTTGTTGCCGCTGCACGGTCATCCGCCTGTACAATACCCAGATAATCGCTGACCAAATCCTGATAATCATACAGGTTCAAAAATTCTCCTGTAGGAGCATACTGCCGTAATTCATCAACAGTCACTCCCATGATAATATCCGGCAAATCCGCAGATGCCAGAGCAACGCTTCTCTTTGTAGTATAATCCGCATCCGGAATCAACTGCAACTGTAAATGGATATTAAATTTCTGCTCCACCAATTGTACTACTTTGTTATCCTCGGCTGTGGGCTGTGCCGCTGAATTTGACCTCATTAAGGTCACTGTGATCAATTCCTGGTCGCTGGCATCGGTAGCTGTGCTGTCTTGTGTTTCCTGGGTATCACTTTCATCCTCTGCCGCACTTTCTTCGCCGGACGAAGTATCACTCGCCGGGGTATCTGACGACGCCCCATCGGACGATCCGCCGCAACCGGCAAGCGCTCCTGCAAGCAGGCTCACACTGGCAGCTATAGCCAGTAATCTTGAGATTTTTTTCCGCTTCATACTTTTTCCTCCTTTTGATTAGTGTTGATTTTATATAAACCGGTCATTTAACCGGAATCAACCTTTTACAGAACCTACCATGGCGCCTTTTACAAAATACTTCTGCGCAAATGGATACACCACCAAAATGGGCAATGTGGTGATAAAAATAACTGCATATTTTATGTTTTTACCCAGCGCCGCCGTATCAGCGGCTACAGAGGTAGCACTGCTGCCCGCCGCGCTACTGCTCATAACGATATTCCGAAGCAGAAGCTGAAGAGGGTACTTAGCGCTGTCATCCAAATAGAGCAGACCCGGAATGTAAGCATTCCATATTCCTACCGCATAAAACAGAACGATGGTGGCTATTGTGGCTTTGGACAAAGGCAGTATAATCTTCCAAAAAATAACCAGATCATTTGCGCCGTCCAGATAGGCTGATTCATGCAGCGCATCCGGTATAGACTGAAATCCTGTCCTCATAATGATCATGTACCACACACTCACTGCCCCCGGAAGAACCAGCGCCCAGATCGTATTCTTCAGATGCAGGGAAGAAACCACCATGTAATTTGCCACCAGACCGGAATCAAAAAACATAGTGAATGTGATGATCATGGTAAACAGTCCTCTGCCGTACAGCTCTCTCCGGGATAAGGGATAAGCGCAGAGTGCCGTCATGATTGTGGCAATCAGGGTACCCACTATCGTATACTGGACGGAATTTTTGAAAGACCGCATTACAGATTGATAGGTCAATGCAATTTCATAGGCACGCAGGTTAACCCCCTTTGGATAAAGCCAGATCTCCCCCCTGGTCACCGCATAGCCATCGCTTATGGAACAAATAAACATATAGTAGATAGGGTAAATGACTATCAGACACGCGAAAACCAAAAACACTGCTACAATCGCGCTGAACACCTTTTCCCCCGGACTTTTCTTCTTTTTAGTATGCTTAACCGCTTTGCTACTGTTCTCTCTCATCGTAACCTCCTTCTTACCACAGACTTGTTGCACCAATCTTATCAGCCGCCTTGTTCGCGATACAGATCAAGATCAACGAGAACACTGCCTGGAAGATACTGATTGCTGCACCGTAACTGTAGTTGGCGTCAATCAATCCTCTCCGGTACACATAGGTGGAAATGATATCTGCTGTAGAGTAAGTTGCTCCAGTATAAAGAAGAAGTATCTTCTCATAGCCTACATTCAACATCCGACCCATAGTCAGAAGGAACTGAATTGAGATAATGGGAGCAATGCCAGGAATACTAATGTGCAGCACCTGCTTCCATCGGGAAGCGCCGTCAATGGAGGCTGCCTCATAAAGGTCTTGATCTACGCCGGAGAGTGCTGCCAGATAGATGATGGAGCCCCAGCCTGCCTGCTGCCAAATCTCCGTAATCACGTAGATTGGCCTAAACCAGTTCGGGTCTGACATAAAGGATGTGGCAGTACCGCCGAACACCTTAACCACCACGTCATTGATAATACCGTCTGTGGCAAATATGTACATTGCCAGATTACAGACCACCACTGTAGAGATAAAGTAGGGAAGATAGGTCACTGTCTGTACGAATTTCTTTTTCTTCGTCCCCTTCACCTCATTGATCATCAGTGCCAGTATGATCGGTACCGGGAAGTAAAATACCAGACTCCACAGGCTGATAAATATGGTATTCTTCAGCACTGTAAAAAAGTATGGGTCATTCAGAAACATCTCAAAATATTTCACTCCCACCCACTTACTTTTCCATAAGCCGGCCTTGGCGTTGAAATTCTTAAAAGCAATGGCAAGCCATCCAATCGAACCATACTTGAATATGAAGAAATACACTAATGGAATGAGAAGCATCAAATACAAATATCGGCTCTTCCAAAGTTTCCTTCGAACATGTTTCCATGTATCCTTCTTCTGCGCTTTTACTGGCATACATCTTCCTCCTGTTACTGTGTTAATACATTTGTTTATTATTGTTGAACATCATTTAGTATTGTTGTAAACAATATATCTCTATTTCCCGTATTTGTCAACCCTAAACACATAAAATTTCTATTTGATTATTTTCCCAATATTTTTTCTTTCTATCCATCTTCAACCGTTTATCATCATTGGCTTATTTCACACAAACAGCCTATAATGATTGCATTTTTTAGTCACTTTTAACATTTCCCATCTTCTCATGGAAGCCTGTGATAAATGCATGGACAAATCTATAAAACAACAACGGACTGCACGCTTTGCGCACAGTCCTTATGTTCAATAAAAAAGGCTTCCTAAGAAGCCTCGACTTTATTTATCTGTTTACACCTGGAAATTGTAACCTACACTGTTACGAATTTGAAACTTCCCGGCTTTCCTTTTATTCCTTCTTTTTGCCATCGGAACAATCTTCCGAATTTTCTCCAAAGCTTTTAGAAATATACCTTAAAGGACAAATTTCAGCAGGCCCTGTCAACAATATAGTAGCCCAATTTAATTTCCCTTGCCGCGCCTTCCTTGCCCTCTAACAGCTCCATCAGCATCCAGACTGCCGTCTCACCGCTTTTTTCGTAGAAATAATGAACTGTGATAAGAGGCGGATAGGTCATTCTTGCCATTTCGGAATCTCCATGACCTGCCACCAGGATCTGCTCAGGAGACTTTGCCGCCTGATCCCGCACATACTGCATGGCTCCCACTGCTATGGTGTCGCTGGCACAGATGATCCCGTCCAGATCAGGATAGGTATCCAGCAATTCCCCGGCCTTTTCAAAGCCTGCGGAAACGGTAAAAGGCGCTGTCACAAAATGCTCCACCAGCTCTTTGCAGTCCATGTCCCGCACTGCATCACAAAATCCCCGGTATCGCTCCGCCCCGGCGGCCTGATCCCGAAGGTCAGCACTGATATAGCCCAGCTTCTTTCTGCCCTTCTCCAGAAGCAGTCTGGTAAGGTCATAGGAAGCATGATAATCGTCATGAAATACCACACAGTGCCCCGGCAGATGCTGTCCCACGATCACTACCGGGACTCCCGGATTCTTCAGCATACGTTTATGCTCCGGCGTAAATATAGATGCCAGCAGTATCACGCCGTCCACCTGCTTGGAATGAAACGCCTTAAGGTATTCCAGCTCCTTTGCCGGATCACTCTGGGCCACCGCCAGAAGCATCTGATAACCGTTTTCGTTGAGTACGGAAAGTATTCCCTCCACCACTCTGGCAACAGATGTGGATGAGATCTTCGGCACGATCACCCCGATCATCTTTGTTTTTCTGGTTCTGAGAGTCTGGGCCTGCACTGAAGGCCTGTAGCCCGTTTCCTCCACCACCTTGCGGATCAGCTCCCGCTTTTCCTCGGAAATATAACCATTATTCAGGTAGCGCGAAACAGCCGCCTTGGAAACGCCTGCCATTTTCGCAATCTCTGCTATATTCATTTATTTTAATGTCACACTCTTTTCATCCGCTCTTCCATAACGGTTCAAAAAATCAGGGCCATTATATATGAGTTTTATTATAACAGTAAAGCGCTTAGCTGAACTGCTATTTTTTCAGATCAAATGATACTTTCGGAACGCCTTATAGATTCCGTCATTCTGTACGGAAGGACAGATATCGTCCGCACATTTTTGAAGTCCTCTGCTCCCGTCCTCCATACAGATCCCCGTCCCGGCCGCTTCTATCATTTCCTTATCATTCATGCTGTCTCCAAAGGCAATGGAGTCTCTCACCGGAATATGTAAATACTCGCAAACCCGGATCAGGGCTTTCCCTTTGTCAAACTTCCTGTTTACGATCTCTCCGTTGATAAAACCGTCTGTGCTCTTCTCCTGCATACAAAAGAAGAAATCCTTTACCAGAACTCTTTTCGGCTCGATAAGCTGTTCCTCTGACCGGCTCATGACCAGGATCTTGTACACAGGCTGTCCCCGGTACTCCCGCATCGACTGAAAATTAAGCTCCTTCTCGATCTGCTCCCTGATCCGCAAAAGCTCGCTGTTGCTTCCCTCTGCGCTATGGCTTCGCAGAAACTCCTTCAGCCCGTCATCTGTGTAGGTGCCATCCATGCATTCCACAGTTTTGAACACGCCGTTCTTCTCCAGAACCTCTATAGCCAAAAGCCTCTGGCTCTCTGTCATGGGACAGTCATAGATCACCTTGCCCCCGCATTCAATATATCCTCCCATGCTGGCCACCACTCCATCAAGGTTATACTTAAGGAGAGGCCGCAGCATAGGATAATTTCTTCCGGTACACAAAAAAACATAATGCCCCTTAGCCTGTGCTTCGGTAATTGCCCGCACGGCAGATTCAGGCGGAATGTTTCTCCCCGGCGGTGTCAATGTGCCGTCAATATCCAAAAAAATGATCTTCCGGTCCACTGCTATGCCCTCTGGCACAAAAACGGTGCGATCTTCTTTTCAATATTGGCATCATTTGAGTGATACCTAAGCCGGAGAGGCCTTGAAAAATCAAGCGTCATAACTCCAAGGATAGATTTTGCATCAACGATTCTATGTCCGGAACCCAGATCAAAACTTGTATCAAACTTGTCGATTATGTTTACAAACTGCCTGATTTGCTCTACACTGCTGAACTTAACATTTACCTGCTGCATATTACTATTCCTCCTTTGACGATGATTGTTTCCCAGGCCGCTGACCTGATGGCTTTCACCTGACAGTCTCTGACCTGATGAACAAAAGCTGAAACCTCACCTGCGTAAGGCTCTGAGATGTATTGTCACCCACTGTTTCATATCCCAGGAGCATAATGTGGTATCGGTTTCACTTTTGCCATTATAATATTATCCTTTGTAATCATTGTAAATAGGCAGTTTCTATAAAATATTTCATCGTTTTTCGGAAGTAATAGTGAAATCTGTTTCATATGCGGATTCATTTGATGTTCCGGCCCAAATATCCGGTTTGGTTCCTCCAATTGCGTTTAATTCTCCATCAGGTGACTCCGCCGCAAGAGCGATACACAATAAGAGGATAACTGCCGGTAAAAATATCTTTCTTTTCATCCTTCAATTTCCATCTTCTTTATTTTACATTCATGCTTTTTACTTTTTTTATTATAATTGATACCTACCATTAAAAGATTACCTGCATAAGAACTGAGCACACCTGTATATTTCTTATCTTCTATCTGTCCTATAGCCCCCTGCACCGATTTATCCCATTTCAATTCAATGATGATAGCTGGTTTATCCGTATGCTTTCCCGGCAAAAAAACAACATCTGCAAATCCTTTACCCGTTGGCATCTCTCTTATAAGAGTATAATCCCTCTGGGCAGCATAATAGGCAATTGTAATAACACAGCTAAGAGAGTTTTCATTATTGTAAGCGAGTATTGAAGTATTTGCCATATGAATCTTATCAATTCCTCTGGCCACGACCTGCTCATCTCCCCGTAATGTGGCATTCAGCAGATCTTCCGATACCCGTAACGCTTCGGAAATTCCTTCCCATCCGCTATATTCCACTGCATTTCTAAACTCATCCGCCACCTCCTGATTGGGGATATATACCTCTTTGTTTACCGAATCATAGGCAAGGTAACCCAGATGGACAAGCAATGTCAATACATCATCTCTGCTCTTGAAGCTGGAAATATCGTTCTGAAAGGTTCTTGTATTGATCCGGTACCTCTGCCCGCCAAGCATAGATATGACCGCATCCTTCAGGCCATCCTCGTTCAACCCGATATAAAATTTCAGGGATTCATAGGTTTCCGTCTCTGTCCAGTAATCACCAAATTCTTCATTGCTGATCGCCTGTACAACAGAATTAGGGCTGTAGACTGATTTCACTCTGGAAAAAGAATAACCGTCATACCATCTTTTGGCATCCTCAAAATCCATTCCGTATTCCATACAGAGATCATTAACCTCTTTTTCTGTAAACCCCACATACTTTGCCAGTTTTTTTGGCTGGAGCATGGTATATTCTCTGAAATCAGTGAGCGCCGACTGTGTTCCGTATTTTTTGATCGGCAGGATTCCCGTCATATAAGCCGCCTCTATCATCTTATCTGTAAGGCTGCTTTTGAACAAGCCTCGAAGGAGCTGGATATATTCCTTTTGGAGACCCGCATCATTTTTCGTCTCCCTGAATAAGGCATCCCACTCATCAATGATCACAATAAATTTTCGTCCTGTCATCTCAGCAATTTTGACGAGCATTACCGGTAAAGATTCCTCCCTGCAAGCAGACGGATACATGACGCACAGTTCCGCTATCACCTGCTCTTCAAGGTAAGCTACGGTGTTTCTGGCGTTTTTTTCTGTAGAAATAAACCATGTAATGTCCAGATATATCACATCATATTTATTCAAAAATTCTTCAAACACAGGATCCTGTGCAATTTCCAGATCACAAAATAACTCTCTGGAATCACAGCTTTTATCATAATAGGCACATAACATCTGAGTTGCAAATGACTTCCCGAATCTTCTGGGCCTGCTGACACACGTTAATTTGTCTTTTGTCCCAAGGGTACTGTTAATATAAGAGATCAATCCGGTTTTATCCACATAAAGCCCTTTCCTCACAGACCGAAATCCTGCATTGCCAATATTCAGATACATTCCCATAATATTACATACCCCCTTCTGACACCGAAAACAATAAACTGGTTTATACTATTTTATAGTATATACACGCGAAATGCAATTTCCCCTTTCCGGCTTTTTGTAATATAATGAAGCGTGCTGATGTGCGCGCAGGGAGGAAGCACTATGTTTATTATCGATCACACAGACATTCGCAAGGCACTAAACGATTTTGGAATTTATTCGGAAATTAAATGCATTTCCGAACTGCAAAGATATCATTATGAGCGATATGATCCCGATCTAAAAGAGGTACGCCTTATTGTCAAAGCAGAATTAAAATCAGGCTCTCCATTGGTTGTGCGGTTCAAAAATGAAGCCGATGTAACGCTGGAGATCATCGAAAGCCAAAGCCGCTTTGCAGATGCACTGAAAAAAATGGAATCCTGACACCGGAACAATATCAGTCAAACGGTTCTTTCGCCAGATGGTATCAAATAAAAGGATATGATTTGACCCGTTTACGGCCAATGATCTGTTTGATTTCAAATCCTTTCAATCTTTGGAGGCTGCCCTTGAGGGGGATGAAAGGCTGCTATTTCATAAAATTGTCGGGAAATACAATACATATATGGCGATCCTGTCCCCGCTGAAGGCACAACCCAGATATACCGTACAGGGAGATATCAGCTTCTGCAATTTATATCAGACCTGTCTCAAGGAAACGACCAAAGATAAAGAAAGCCTCCTTGGAATATTTAACTTTAACAGATGCGGTGATAACAATCTGTTTTGTGATGCTGTTATGCTGGCTATATTCGAAGCAAGACTTATGGAGTATCCAAAGGCCTTAACTGGCGACATTGAATCCCAAATTTTAACATCATTTTTAAGGGGATATTGTTCTGTCCGCAGTTTTTCGGAAGAACAGAAAAATTGGTATCCATATCTTTATGCGGTCACAGATGCGTTTTGGAGTGCTGATATTAAGTGGAACGAGGACAGCTTGATGAATGCATTCAAAAACAAAGACATGAAAAAAGTGCATAGGTGGCTTGAAGTAATCTGGCAACGGCTTATGTCATTGAAGCGTCCACCTGTAAATCTGTAATACATGAACAGCTAATGTAACAGTTCAGCCATCCATTCATAAGTTGTCGGTTTATACACTTTGGCTGTTCATTCGGATTATTTCCGACAACTTATTTCATGTCGGGCGTCCGCCCTATAAAATCAGATATATAAAATGTCTTATGTGAGCAAGCTCCCAACGCCATTTTGTATATCTGATTTTGCATGGCTGTACTGTTATCAGTTAATCAAAATTTTATAAGTATTTCATTGACGGGATATCCATGTTTTTGCTAGAATAAACCAAAGCATAAATTCTAGCGGAAAGCCGTTCTACTATCTGACTATCTTATAAATATCCTTTTTCGGGGTGATTTATCTGTATTAGAATCCTTGCTTTTATTACCATCAAACGCCGATATGCTTCACGAATCGACTTATTGATCAGACACTGTCGTGCTTCGTGAATCAGATTATGGAATCATACACGGCAAGGAGCAATGGACACCCTCTGTAAAATACCTTATCTTGCCTGTAGAAAGGAAATCGTGTGCAAAAAGCAAAAGAAATAAAGGATATTGTAGAGAAAGAGTTCCTGGCCTTTCCGGACGTTGCTGCTGATGTGATCAATGCGCTACTGTATCAGGGAAATAAGATTACAAATGCCAAAAAACTATTATCAGGTCCCACAGAAAGCATCTATCAGGGGGAAGCCAGACTTCGAAATCAGTATGAGGATCTATGCAAATACGAAATGTCTGGAGAAAAGATAATATTGATGTATCTGATTGCCAACCAGAGCAAACCGGATAGCCGGATGCTGCTCCGTAAAGCAGGCTATATCGGTGGTGTCTATCGGGAACAATATGAATCCAAAACATGGGGCATATTTCCTGTAGTAGAACTGGTTCTGTACTGGGGGCATCCCAGATGGAGGGGAAGCCGCGATATCCGCATGCTGTTCCGAAAGCAAAAGCTGCCGGAGGAAACCTGGAAATATATTGACAGGTTAAAGCTTCATGTATTCGAAATGAGATATCTGCCTCCAAAAACACGGTCACTTTTTCAGAGTGATATGCGGATCATTGTGGATTTCCTGGCAGAGGGAAATGACTACCGCTCCGACAGAAAGATCATACATAAGGCGGCCGTGATCAGAATGATCCGGATACTTTCAGGCGATACGGATTCCCAGGATATTGAGAAATGGCTGGAAGAGCAAAAAATTCAAGAGGAGGATGACATCACAGTGTGTGAATTATTTAATCAGTATGTAAGACAGGGAAAAGCTGAGGGTGAAAACCGCCTTGCCCGGCTGGTGCAGATGCTCATAGACAGCGGCAGAAATGAAGAATTGCAAAGGGCGCTGTCCGACCAGGGCTACAGGAATCAGCTTTATACGGAAACGGGGCTGTCCTGATGGAACAGCCCCGCCTTCGGATACCTCTTATAGTAAACAACAAAAATTTTTGTCGTTCACTATATTTCTAACAGGTCGCTCCTCCGACCACCGTTTTCTTCAAAATCTCTTCCCTGTCGATCTCACTGTTCAAAAGCTTATCCTGCACATAGTCGAATCCCAGACGTGCAATGGTGTCTGCAAACCGTTCTCCGGAAATCCCCTCGTCCCGGAAAAACAGAATTGCCCGTTCAGTCACTGCAAGTACTTCCTCCTCCGAGGTAAAGATCTTTTCTAACGGACGGCCTTCCGCCACCCTCTTGCCCCAGCGGCCTCCGATATAGACCTTATAGCCCACCGCGGATTCGTTCACCGCGCCGAAGGGGCATTTGGAAATACAACGTCCGCAGTGGTTGCAGGCGCCTGCGTCAATCCTTACCTTTCCATCCTCCAATCTGGCAACATGGATCGGACAGTTATTTGCCACCTGGCAGTTCTTGCAGCCACGGCACTTGGACAGATCAATTTCCGGCACCCGCTGACCGATAATGCCAAGATCATTTAAGTCGGGCTTCACACAGTTATTCGGGCAGCCTCCAACTGCGATCTTGAATTTATGGGGCAGAGAGACATTGCGATACCCCTTGTAATACAGATCATGAAGCTTCTGGGACAGACCAAAGGTGTCGATCAGACCGTACTGGCAGGTAGTTCCCTTACAGGATACTACCGGACGTACCTTTGATCCGGTTCCTCCTGTCTCCAGGCCTGCCTCCGCCAGAAATGCCATTAGATCCTCTAAATCATCATAGGAAACTCCCTGGATCTCCAGGGTAAGCCGGGTGGTCATGGTAACCTCTCCGGAGCCGAAACGCTCTGCCGCTTCAGCGATTTTTTTCTGTTCCTCTGCGGTTATTTTGCCGTTCCGAGTGATGACACGAACGTTAAATACATCATCAAAGCGCTTATCCTGCAGGCAGCCAAGCCCTTTGACCCTCTTGATCTCCTCCGCAGAAAGCTTGCGCCCGTTGCGGGGAACCTTCACCTCATTAAAGGCAGTGCCGCCCTCCAACACCCGGGTATTGGTATAGCCCATGGCTTTCAGGCGGTTTTGCAAAAAGTACGCCCTCTTGCCCCTGTTGCATACCAGCAGAAGCTTTGCATCCTTTTCAAAGCCCTTCAGCGGCTCTGTAACCTCCGGAAGATTGATCCAGGGAGCGCCTGCAATCCCAGGCACACGCTGTAAATCCAGAACGGTATATTCCTTCGCCGCTCCCGCCATATACTCTGCCGGGCTGATGCTTTCCAGAACACCGTCAATCTTATTTTCCAATATGTAGCAGGCGCTTACAAAAGGATGGATCGCTGTGGAAAAAGGCGGTGCATAAGCAAAATCCAGGGTATCAAAATCCTCAAGCTTCATCTGCTGCGAAATCCCGGTTACGGCAATATCAACCATTTTGTCCACTGCACCGGCACCAAGCACCTGAATACCCAGAAGCCTGCGGGTAGCAGTTTCTGCCGTAAGCTTTACGATAAAGGAAGCCGCTCCCGGATAATAATGTGCCTTATCCTCCATCACACAGACCACAGAGGTTGCTTCGTATCCTTCCGCCCTGGCCTGTGCCTCGGTCAACCCTGTCCTGCCGCCGTTCAGATCGGGGAGCAGGCGGACTACTCCGGTTCCCAGGCATCCTCTGTAGCCATTGCCGGTTCCGTAGAGCTTCTTTGCCATAGCCCGGGCGGACAGATTTGCTGTGGAGCCCATAGCAGACCATTGTCTCTTTCCGGTAAGGGAATTGGTCACCATAGCACAGTCGCCCACCGCATAAACATCAGGAAGGTTCGTTTTTAAATTTTCATCTACCAGAATTGTTCCCTTAACCATCTCAATTCCGGAATCAGCCAGAAAGTCTGTGGCAGGACGGACGCCGATGGCCAGGATCACCAGATCTGCCGGCAAAACCCCGTTTTCTGTGGTCACGCTTTCTGCATGGTCACTTCCGTTGATTCCCTTAAGGCTTACGGAAGTCAGCACCCGCATTCCCCTTGCCTTAAGCTGCTTTCTGGCATACCCTGCCATTTCCTCATCAAAAGCATTGGGCATGATCTGGGGCGCCGCATCAATGACCGTCACATCCATCTTCATAGCCAACAGATTCTCTGCCACTTCCAGCCCGATAAAGCCTGCGCCGCAAACTACCGCCTTATGGCAGTTATTTTGCTCGGCATAATCACGGATCGCTACCGCATCGTCCGGCGTGCGGACACAAAAAACACCCGGCAGCTTCACGCCTTCCACTGGCGGTACAAAAGGTACTGCTCCAGTGGCAATGATCAGCTTATCATAATCTTCTGCAAATACATCCCCGGCTACAGGCCGGATGGATACCTGCTTTTTGTCACTGTCAATGCCAATAGCCTCGCAGCCTGTCTCTACCTTCGCCCCAGTCAGCCCGGCATACTTCTCCGGTGAATTTACGATCAGCTCCTCTCTGGTGGGAATATCCCCGCCAATGTAATAGGGAAGCCCGCATCCCGCATAGGAAATATCTGTACTCTTTGTAAAAATTTTCACCTCGGCCTGACGGTCAAGACGCTTCAACTTTGCCGCAGCCTTTGTTCCGGCGGCAACGCCGCCCAGGATCACATACTTCATTCTTTACCCTCCATTCACAAATACCTTTTATTTATCATAACATTTTTGTCCCCAAAATTAAACAACTGCCTCGATAATTAATTTATGATCTATTTTTATCTCTTTAACACCTATGGTTTTACTTTTGTTGAAATTAAAACTGATCATATAGCCCTTATCTTTATGGTAGTAATCCAGATAATCTGCAAGCTGCCTTTCGCCTCTCTCATTATACTCGTTCCCATGCCATATTTTAAGTTCCACAATGAATTGTTCACCCAAATAATCCACGATCACATCCGTCCGTTTCGCGTCTCTTGTCTGGGCTTCAATATAATAGTTACCCGTGCCATTAATAATGGGTTTTAAGTACAAAAGGAAAAATTCTCTGCCATGCTCTTCCAGGAACTTTTCATCCCTTTCCCCATAAATATCATGAAAATACAATACAAATTTCTCTACCACCAAATCCATATCCAGCTTGTTATCATGGATAAACTGCGATTTATTCCCCTGCGCCTTATCATATATCACATTAGAGAGTTCTTCCTCCGACAAAAATAAATTATACAGCCGCATTTCAAAAATACGGTTAGCCACCTGTATACTTCCCTCAGAATTGATGATGTAGCCAAACATGGATGCCAGGCAAATCGCCGGTGAATCCGGATTATAGGATATTCGCTTCCCTAAAAACAGAACTGACCGAAGCATCTGTTTCATTTCCGGATATTCTTCCAATTGACGGACCATACTTTCAAAAAACGGTGCCTGCTCAAGGAGTATTATTTTTACGGCTTCTGTTACTCCTCTTTCCGACCATACTTCTTCCATATCTGTAAAGCGGGAATCTTTTGACAGTTCCTCATCCAACAGCTTGCAAATGACAGATACCAGATACGGATACCCGGAAGTATAGCCATAAATACATCCTGCAATTTGCTGCACATCAATTCCTATTTGCCTGTCATTTTTATATTCCTGGAGCATAGACGCAATTTCTTCCGTAGAAAAATTCATATCGATACTAAATTTAGCCGCAATATTCCACGGACTATTATACTTATGCTCCTGATCAGGACGTAACTTCAGCTTTAAATTTTTAATATCGTATACACCGGCAAGGATAACGGAATGGAAAATGGGCTTTTTATCTCTTGCAAGATAATAGCCCCGCAGCTGGGCGAGAAAATCAACAAATACCTGATTATTGGAGGCACTGTCCACTTCATCTATCATTAAAACAATCGGCTTAGAAGCTTTTGCGCACATTTTACTTAAATTTGTAAATAACCCCTTCAAGCTGCTTTCTTTGGGATTTCCTACCAGATCCCTTAATAACTTCAATGCTTCTTCATGATCTGTTTCCATAATTTCAAAGGCTTCGATCAGCATTTTGGCAAAAGTTGTTGAAAAGGATGACGCGTCCGCAAAATCTTCTGTTCCGATTTCCTGAAAATCTAAGGACAAAACAGTATATTTATCTTTTAAATGCTTTTCCAGTTCAGATAAGGTTGTAGTCTTTCCGTATTGTCTGCCCCGGTTGATGATAAAATAGCTGCCTTCATCCACATAATCCTTTTTAATTTGTTCTACCCTGTCATCAAGCCGTACCATATAATGCCGCTGCGGGTTACATGAGCCTGTTATATTAAATTTACGTTTCATTTTTGTCTCTCCAAACATAGAAGCACAATATTATCGATAAAGTCATTTTAGCATTTCATGTACCGGCATGTAAACCAAAAAGAGGGGAACTTTCTCGCTCCTCGAATCGGCTTATTGATCAAAAGACACTATAAAATGAATAAAAATATCCCTATATCTCCGCTCATATTTTGCGCCCTCGATATTCTCGTTATCCAACAGTTTTTTCGCACTTGGAACGGAAACACAGAACTTCCATAAAATCTGGTTACGATCTAATTCCCCGCAATCGCCTCCACCGTCCTCTGAATATCCTCCTGTGTATGCGCCGCAGATACGAACATGGCCTCAAACTGGCTGGGCGCCACATAGATCCCCGCCTCCAGCATGCCAGAAAAATACTTCGCGTATTTCTTCGTATCGCAGGTAAGGGCGGAAGCATAATCTCTCACCGGACGGTCTGTAAAAAAGGCGGACAAAAGAGAACCTGCCCGGTTGACCTGCAGTCCCTTTTTACGGAAGGCTCCGGCAAGTGTTTCGGCATTTTGGTCAATACGGCTGTAAATCTCCGGATGTGCCTTCAATTCCTTCAGGGTCTGGATCCCTGCCGTGACCGCTATAGGATTTCCCGAAAGAGTTCCTGCCTGGTAAACTTCTCCATTCGGCGCCAGCACTTCCATGATCTCTCTTGCACCGCCATAAGCGGCAAGAGGCATACCGCCTCCCACGATCTTACCCAGGGTTACCATATCCGGTTTTATACGGAAGTAATCGCAGGCCCCGCCATAGCACAGCCGAAATCCTGTGATCACCTCGTCAAAGATCAGCAGCGCCCCGTTTTTTTCTGTAATATCCCGCAAAAATGCAAGGAAGCCCTCTTCCGGCAGGACAACGCCCATGTTGGCGGCAACAGGCTCTACGATCACCGCCGCAATGTCTTCTTTTTCCGCTTCAAAAAGCCTCTCCACGCTGTCCCTGCTGTTATATTCCGCTGTCAGGGTGCAGGCCGCATACCCTTCAGGCACGCCGGCGCTGTCCGGAACCGATTCTGTCATCAGGCCGCTTCCGGCCTTCACCAAAAGTCCGTCACTGTGTCCGTGATAATTTCCCCTGAATTTAACGATCTTGTTTCTGCCCGTATACCCCCGGGCCGCACGGATGGCACTCATAACAGCCTCCGTACCGCTGGATACCAGGCGCACCTGTTCTATAGCAGGCACCGCCTCCGTGATCATTCCGGCAAGCTCCGTTTCCAGCTCTGTAGGCGCTCCAAAGGAAAGCCCCTTTTCACAGGCCTTTTTCACCGCTTCGATCACCGGCTCCGATGCATGTCCCAGAATACACGGGCCCCAGGAGCAGACATAATCGATGAATTCGTTTCCATCAATGTCATAAATCCTTGATCCCAGAGCCCGGTCTATAAACAGGGGATCCCGCCCAACGGCTTTGAATGCCCGTACCGGAGAGTTGACCCCTCCGGGAATATACTTTTGCGCCTCACGGAAGGCGGCAGATGATTTTTGTGTTTTCATTTCTGTGTACTCCTTTTACTTTCCCAAAATCCACCCGGCCACATCCAACGCATGGTAGGTAATGATCCTGTCCGCCCCGGCCCGCTTCATGGCGATCATATTTTCCAGAACGATCCTCTTTTCATCGATCCATCCCTGGAGAGCGGCGGCCTTCACCATAGAATATTCCCCGCTGACATTGTAGGCGATAATGGGAACCAAAAATTTCTCCCGAGCTATCTTTAAAATATCAAGATAAGCCAGCGCCGGTTTCACGATCAGCATATCCGCTCCTTCCTCCAGATCGTCCTCCATTTCCCGTATCGCCTCCCGGGCGTTGGCCGGATCCATCTGATAGGAACGCCTGTCCCCAAACTGAGGGGCAGACTCTGCCGCATCCCGGAAGGGGCCGTAATACCCGGAAGCGTATTTGGCACTGTAGCTTAAAACAGGTACATTTCTGTGGCCGTTCTCATCCAGCTCCCGCCGGATCGCCGCCACCCGCCCATCCATCATATCGGAGGGTGCAATGATATCCGCCCTGGCGTCCGCGTTGGTCAGAGCCGCCCTGGCCAGAAGCGGCAGAGTTTCGTCGTTGAGTATCTGTCCGTCCTTCACCAGCCCGCAATGGCCGTGAGAGGTATATTCGCAGAGACAGATATCCGCGATCACGATAAGAAAAGGCGCCCTCTCCTTGATATGGCGGATGGCACGTTGGGTGATCCCTTCCGGGTCATAGGCTCCGCTTCCTTTCTCATCCTTATGGGCAGGAATCCCAAACAGCAGAACGGCCGGTATCCCCAGACCCAGGATCTGATCCAGTATTCCATCCAATCGGTCAATAGAGTAACGAAATACCCCCGGCATGGAAGGTACCGGCTCTTTGATCCCCGTCCCTTCCTGAACAAAAACAGGATAGACCAGATCCTCCACCGCAATTCTGGTCTCCCGCACAAAGCTTCTCATCTCTTCCGTCTGCCGCAGCCTTCTGAATCGTCTCATTCTCTGTCAAACCTCATTTCTTTTCTTCTACTGTCCTTGATGATCGTCTCCACTACCCCTTCTACCGTGTACTGCTCCGGTATCAGGCAAACCGCTTCCTCCGCCGCCTCTTTTCCTGCGGCGCGGGTCCCTTTTCTCATCTTCCCCAGCGCCTCTGCCGTCACCGGCCCCATGCATACCGGCGTTGTCCGGTCAGAAAAATCACCATTTTGCAGGAAGCTCTCCACCCCATGAGCGCTTCCAAATATAATATAATCCGTCCCGGCACAAAAACTCCCAGACCCTTCTGCCACGGGCTCCGTGTGATAAATGGCAATATCTTCAAAGAAAACTCTCCCCTTATCCAGTTCGGCTCTCAGCTCCGGTGAGCCGTCCTTCGCCCGAAGGATGAGCGCCTTTTCTCCGGCCGCCACTTTAGAGGCCAGGGCTTCTCCTAACTTTGCCGCCCTATAGACATCAGGCAGAAGGTCTGCATAAATCCCATACTCTCCCAGCTTGTCCGCTGTTCCCGGACCGATACAGGCAAACTTCAATCGGGAAAGCCTGCGCACATCTATCCTTCGCCGGGACAGGCCTTCAAAAAACACCTCCACTCCATTGGCACTGGTAAAAACCAGCCAGCCAAAAACTTCAAGGGAAGCCGGGATTTTTTCATAATCCGGTATCACCCGGAGACAGGGTCTGCAATCTGTCTCGGCTCCCAGCTCTCCCAGACGCTTCCCCATTTTGCCCACAAAACGCTCCGTTCCCGTAACGGTCACTGAAATTCCTTCAAGCTCTCCCCGAAGGGTACGCGCCAAAGTCAGTCCTGCCGTCTGCCCCACCACCAGCACCGCAGGGGTCTGCGCCAGCTTCGCCTTCCCGGCAATATCGGAAAGAGTCCCGTCGATCCGCTTCTCCTTTGCCGTAAATCCGTTTGAAATAATAGCCGCCGGGGTATCCTCCGCCTTTCCCTTTGCCATAAGCTTTTCGGTGATCTCTCTGATCCGGCCAAGCCCCATCAAAAACACCAAAGTCCCTTTCAGCTTTGCCAGCGCCTGATAATCCTCTTCCTCTCCGGAAGCGGAATGCCCCGTTACAATTGTTACGGACTGTGCCACGCCCCGATGAGTTACGGGAATGCCTGCATGCCCCGGCACAGCAATCCCTGATGTCACGCCCGGAACCACGTCGTAGGGAATGCCTTCTTTTTGCAAAAAAAGAAGCTCCTCTCCACCCCGCCCGAACACAAAGCTGTCTCCCCCTTTTAAGCGGATCACCTGCTTCCCTTCTTTTGCCTTTTTTACAAGAAGCACGTTGATCTCTTCCTGGCTCTTACTATGCTTTCCGCTGCGCTTTCCCACATAGACCTTCTCGCAGTCCCGCCGGGTCTTCAGCAGCAGACCCTGATCGATCAGATCGTCATAAATCACCACATCGGCTTTTTCCAGAGCCAGCAGGCCCTTTACCGTGATCAGATCCTTTCCGCAGCCTGCCCCTACTAAGGTTACACTGCCTTCCTTCTGCATTTTGATCCCCCCTGCATGCCGCGGGCTTCGCCCGTGGCTATCCTTTCACACCGATCTCCTCTGCAATTTCCAGACAAAGCCTTTGATAATCTGCCCAGGCTCCGCAGCGCTGTGCCTCCTTTTCTCCAAGCAGCGCCCGAATGGAGATCTGCTCTCCTCTTACCTCCGCACAGACTCCCACAGGATCTGTACATTCCGCCTTAAGCAGTCTTAACAGATAACGCTCCGCTTCAAATCTTCGGGCAGCGTCATAGTCGGAGAGCTCCTCAAGGATCTTCCTTCTTATCGTGTCTTCCTCCCGGCACTGCACCGCCAGGATCCCCTGGCAGGCCGCAGGCAGGAATTCCTCCTGTGAAAAAATCCGCACATCAAACTCCGACAGATCCGTCTGCAGCCGGTCCAGCCCCGCTTTGGCAAGAAAAATCCCGTCATAGCTTCCTTCCCGAAGCTTTTGAAGCCGGGTATCCACATTTCCCCGGATGGAAACCGGGGCGGCATCCGGCAGCAGCTTTTTCATCTGCAGGATCCGCCGGGGACTTCCGGTTCCGATCCGTGCCTCCTTGGGAAGGTCTCTGCCCTTCACGGTGATCAGACAGTCCCTTCCGTCCGCCGCCTTGGGAACCCCTGCGATCACTGTGCCCTCTGCAAGGGCATAAGGTAAATCCTTGCCGGAATGTACGGCGATATCCGCCCTGCCGGAAAGAAGCTCCTGCTCCACTTCCTTTACAAACAGTCCCTTACCTCCGATTTCCTGTAAGGGATGGATACGATCCTTATCCCCCTTTGTGGAAACGATCCGGATCTCTGCGTCTATGTCCTTCTCCTTCAGCAGCTCCCGGACGATCTCTGCCTGTGCCAGGGCAAGGGCGCTTCCTCTTGTGGCAATGGCCCAGTTTTTCTCTCTTTCTTCCTCCATGATCCTTTGGATTTCCTCCTCGGAAGCCTGGTTCTCCGTTTCCAGAAGCCTAAGAAGCGCACGGCGGTTGGCTTTCTTCTTAGCGGCCATGGAAGGACAGCTCTTCCAGCCTTTGCGAAGCCCCTCCATCCGCTCCAGAATATCCTCCGTTTCCCGGGGCAGAAGCTCCTCGATCTTCTCCCGCAAAAGCCGGGACGCCGTAGGACTGCTTCCCCCTGTGGAAATCCCCAGAGTAAGCGCCCCTTTTTTGATCACACTTGGAAAAATAAAGGTGCATAATTCCGGATCATCCACTGCATTTACAGGAATGCCCCTTTCCCTGCAGGCCCTTGCCACTTGGGTGTTCAGTTCATGGTCATCCGTGGCCGTAATCACATAGTCAGCCAAAAGAAGATCCTCCTCCTGAAATTCCTTTTTCAGAATACAGATCCCTTCTGTATGGCATACCACATCGCGCAGTCCTGCAAGCTCCGCCTCTTCCCTATACATGCCTTTCCTGCAAGCTTCTTCCCTGCATGCTCCTTCTCTGTCTGCTCCTTCTGTGCAGGAACTGCCTATGCAGGTTCCCGCTATCTCTGTCTTCGGTGCCACCACCAGAACATTTGCTCCGAAGCGCAAAAGCCGGGAAGCTTTTCCTTTTGCAACCTTCCCGCCGCCGATGACCAAAAATATTTTTCCTTCTATATCCTCAAAAAAAGGGAATAAATTCATATGCCGCCCATCCTCTCCAGCACTCCCAAAAAGCTTATCAGCTCATCTGCATTCGCCGTTTTCCGGTACCGATAGATAAACTGTTCCATCTCCCTTGGCATCTTCTCCTTCATCGCTGCAAACACAGGATAAAAATCATGAAACGCCATTTCCTTCCGAAGCTCATCCAGCTCCTCCAAAAGAATGCTCTCCGCTGTGTGAAGCTCCTCCTGTTTGATCTGATTATGATCCTCGGCAATCCTTTGAAAATCATCGATTTTGATCAGGGAAGTCCCTTCCATTTCCAGCACGCAATCGTCAATATCGCAGGGAACCGCAAGATCCACAAAAAGCCTGGGTCTTTCCGTAACCTGATGCACCTTAAGCCCCGCCCGGGTAACCGTGTAATGGGGGCTCGTGGTGGCGCTTATCACAATATCGGCTTCTTCCATGTATTGATACCGCCGGGCAAAGGGCACGATCCGCACGTCCTCTCCCAGAGAATGGCTCTCTCTGACCGTTGCCGTGATCTCACAGTCCCCGTAAGAAAGCAGGTTTTTGATCACCTTTCTTCCGGTATCCCCGCTTCCGCCCATGATCAGAACCTTCTTTTTGCGCCCCGAAATTTTGCCGTCAAACATTTCGCCGTCGAAAAATTTGTGGCACTGGGCTGCGGCCAGGGTGGCAATGCTGACAGAGCTTTTGGATAAAAGAGTTTCTGTTTTCACCCGTTTTGCCGCTTCTAAGGCCGACTGGAAAATCATATGAAACCGGGAGCCGGTGAAGCCTCCCTCTCTGGCGCATATGTAAGCCCTCCGCAGCTGGCCTAAGATCTCGTCCTCACCGATCACCATGGAATCCATTCCGCCTGCCACATAAAAAAGATGCCGAATGGCGGCATCCTCCTGTTTCACGAGGATACTGCCTTTCAGCTCTGAAATATCATTTTGGGTTTGCCTGGCAAGAAGCTCTAAGGCTTTCCGGTAATCACCGTTACCATAAAGCTCACAGCGATTACAGGTGGAAAGATAAACGGTCTCCAGGATACCTGCCTCTTTACATGCACCTTGCAGCTCTGCCGCCTCTTCTGGGGGCAGCGCCATTTTTTGCCGGATCCGCATCCCGGCGTTTTTGTAATTGGCGGAAATGACGAATATCATAAGTGTATTCCTCAGTTCATTGATCCGTCCGTTATCGTTGCTTACAGCTCGCAGTTATTTACTGTTCTGGGGAAGGGGATCACATCCCTGATGTTTGCCATACCGGTGAGGTACATCACACATCTCTCAAATCCCAGCCCGAAGCCTGCATGGCGCACGGAGCCGTAACGGCGCAGATCCAGATAGAATTCATAATCTTCCTTATTTAAATGAAGCTCCTCCATACGCTCTACAAGAAGCTCTAACTGATCCTCTCTCTGGCTGCCGCCGATGATCTCGCCGATGCCCGGAACCAGACAGTCCATGGCCGCCACAGTCTTTCCATCCTCATTGAGCTTCATATAAAAGGCCTTGATCTCCTTGGGGTAATCTGTCACAAATACCGGACGTTTAAATTCCTTTTCGGTAAGGTATCTTTCGTGCTCGGTCTGTAAATCGCTTCCCCAGTGTACCTTATACTCAAATTCATCATTGTGCTTCTCCAGGATCTCAATGGCTTCCGTATAGGTCACATGCCCGAATTCCGAATCCAGCACATGCTGCAAACGCTCGATCAGCCCCTTGTCCACGAACTGGTTGAAAAACGCCATCTCCTCCGGCGCGTTGTCAAGCACGTAACGGATCACATACTTCAGCATTGCCTCCGCAACCATCATATCGTCCTTAAGATCCGCAAAGCACATCTCCGGCTCGATCATCCAGAACTCGGCCGCATGGCGGGAGGTGTTGGAATTTTCTGCCCGGAAGGTAGGCCCGAAGGTGTATACATTTTTAAACGCAAAGGCGTAGGTCTCTACATTAAGCTGACCGCTCACCGTAAGATTGGTGGGCTTGCCAAAGAAATCCTGGCTGTAATCCACCGCCCCCTCTGCTGTCCTGGGCACATTTTCCAGATCCAGAGTGGTGACCTTAAACATTTCTCCCGCGCCCTCACAGTCGCTTCCAGTGATCAAAGGCGTGTGTACGTAGACAAACCCTCTTTCCTGAAAAAACTGATGGATGGCGTAAGCCGCAAGGGAGCGCACCCGAAATACTGCCTGGAAGGTGTTAGTCCGCGCCCGCAGATGAGAGATCGTCCGCAGATATTCAAAGCTGTGGCGCTTCTTCTGCAGAGGATAATCGGAAGGGGAAAAACCTTCCAGCACAACCTCCTTCGCCTGCATCTCCAAAGGCTGCTTGGCTCCCGGCGTCACCACGATCCGGCCTGTCACTGTGACCGCGGCGCCTACCCCGATCCTTGTGATCTCTTCAAATCCTTCCATGGCGTCGGAGTATACCACCTGCAACGGTTCAAAAAAGCTTCCGTCATTGATCACCAGAAAGCCGAAGGTCTTGGAGTCTCTGTTGCTTCTTACCCAGCCGCCTACCTTCACTTCCTGATCTGCGTATTTTTCTTTTTCCCGGAATATATCCTTTATATTGGTCTGTTCCATTGTAATCCTGCCTTTCTCCTGTTCAGATTTTTTAATATTCTACCACATTTTTTTCTTCTCTAAAACCCTGTGTATGGCAACTGCTGTAAAAATAGGGTATAATCATACTATCAACTTAAATCCCCTGCGTCAAGCATGCAGGAACAGACTTTACAAAGGAGGGTATCATGATCAATCATTTTTGTAAACATCCCTTATGGGAGGTAAGCGCTCAGCTCTCGGCTGTGGCCGGTGGCGCAAAACCGGCCGACATGGTCATTGTCCACGCAAATCTGGTCAATGTCTGCACAAAGGAAATCCTGCCTGATGTATCCATTGCCATATCTGCCGGACGGATCGCTTTAGTGGGCGACGCCGCACACTGTATCGGTGAGGGCACCGAAGTCGTAGATGCAGAAGGCCAGTATCTTGCGCCGGGCTTTCTGGACGGCCATATCCATGTGGAATCTTCCATGATGGGCGTAGGTGAATACGCCAAAGCAGTTATTCCCCATGGAACCGTAGGTATTTATATGGATCCCCACGAAATCTGCAACGTGCTTGGCTTAGAGGGCGTCCAGTGTATGATGGAGGATGCTGCCCGCACTCCCTTAAAAGCCATGCTCACCACACCTTCCTGTGTGCCCGCTGTCCCCGGATTTGAGGACACCGGCTCCCATATCGGACCGGAGGATGTGGCCAGGACCATGGACTGGGATACCTGCGTGGGACTCGGCGAAATGATGAATTTCCCCGGTATTCTTTCCTCCAATGAGGAAACCCACGCCATCACTGGCAATACCTTAAAGGCAGGAAAGATCGTTACCGGCCATTATTCCATGCCCGAAAACGGAAAAGGCCTTAACGCTTACGTTGCTTCCGGCGTCCGCTGCTGCCACGAATCCACAAGGGCCGAGGACGCTCTTGCCAAAATGCGCCTGGGAATGTACGCCATGTTCCGGGAAGGCTCTGCGTGGCATGATTTAAAGGAGGTTGCCAGAAGCATTACCGAAAATAAAGTAGATACCCGTTTTGCCTGCCTGATCTCCGATGATACCCATCCTCATACCCTTTTGTCCCAGGGGCACTTAGATCACATTGTCCGCCGGGCCGTGGAGGAAGGCATCGATGTTCTGACCGCCATTCAGATGGTCACCATCAACTGCGCTCAGTGCTTCCAGATGGATCATGAACTGGGAAGCATAGCACCCGGAAAATGTGCGGATATGGTGCTGCTCGACAGCCTGGAGGCTCTGAATGTCAGGAAGGTCTGGATCAACGGCGAGCTGGCGGCCGAGGACGGCGCTGTTGTAGGCGAATACGCTCCTTACACCTATCCGGAATGGGCTACCAGATCCATCCATATCAAGGACGCCATTACTCCTGAAACCTTCCGCATTCCTGCCAAAGAAGAATCCATCAGCCCGGAAGGCGCCGTAACTGTCCGCGCCATCGAAGTCATCCCTGCACGGGTAGGTGATTACGAACGTCATGTCTCCCTTCCGGTAAAGAACGGCCTGCTGGAATCTGACGTGGAACAGGATGTGCTGAAAACCGTGGTATTTGAGCGCCATCATGAAACCGGCAAAAAGGGCTTCGGCTTCGTAAAGGGCTTTGGGATCCGGTGTGGCGCAATGGCCTCCACCGTGGCCCATGACGCCCACAATCTGTTGGTAGTGGGTACCAATGATGAGGATATGGCCCTTGCCGCCAATACCCTGATCGCAAGCGGCGGCGGTATGTGCGCCGTACAAAACGGAGAGGTTTTGGGACTGGTTCCTCTTCCCATCGCAGGCCTTATGAGTGACAAGCCTGTACAGGAGATTGGAAAGATCGTTGCTTCTCTGGAGGAAGCCTGGAAAAAGATCGGCTGCTCCATGCCCTCTCCTTTTATGACTATGGCTCTGATCCCCTTAGCCTGTCTGCCGGAGCTTCGGCTTACCGATCGGGGACTGGTGGACTGTAATCACTTCTGCTTTGTGGATATTGAGGTTCAGGATCGGTAACTAAACCGCAAGGAGAATAAAAATATGGGAATCTATCTAAATCCGGGAAATGAACAGTTTAAGGTTTCCGTTAATTCCGAATTATATGTGGATAAAACAGAACTCATAAAATATACCAACAGCCGCATTGGAAAAGACAGGCCGCTGATCTGTTCCAGCAGACCAAGAAGATTTGGCAAAACAATGGCTGTAACTATGCTTGCAGCATATTATAGTAAAGGATGCCTCTCCGAAGAACTGTTTGCCGGATTTAAGATCAGTCAAAGTGAATCCTTCAGGCAGCATTTAAATAAGTATAATGTGATTTTTCTGGATATTCAGTGGATGTATGGAAATGCATTAGAAGAAATAAAGAGAAATCCTGCCATGAGCGCAGTAAGCTATATCCAGGAGCAGGTGATCTCCGAACTAAAAAAGGAATATCCGGAATATATCCGAAATACAGATATTTCTTTGCCATCTGTATTGGCAAACATCAATGCTGCAACGAAGGAACAGTTTATCATCATCATTGATGAATGGGATTGTCTGTTTCGGGAGGATAAAAATAACGAAAAACTCCAGAAAGAATACATCAACCTGCTCAGAGGCCTGTTTAAGGGAACCCCGTCAGGCGCCTTTTTAAAATTGGCTTATATCACAGGAATTTTGCCGATCAAAAAGTATGGCACCCAGTCGGCTCTGAATAACTTCAGAGAACACACTATGATCAGTCCCAGGCAAATGGCAGAGTATGTCGGTTTTACAGAGACAGAAGTTAAAATGCTCTGCCAGGAGCATGGTTTACCTTTCAAAGAAATGCAGAGATGGTATGATGGATATTTTTTTGAAAATGCAGGACATATCTACAGTCCCAATTCTGTAATTGAGGCGGTAGACAGCAGAGAATTTGGAAATTACTGGTCCAGAACAGAAACCTATGAATCTCTGATGACATATATCTCAATGGATTTTGATGGATTAAAGCAGCTGATCGTGGATATGCTGGGAGATCGAAGCTGTCACATTGATGTTGATTCTTTTCAAAATGACATAACCTCCTTTAACTCTGCAGATGATGTAATTACACTGTTAATTCATATGGGTTATCTGGCCTATGACACTGCTCAAAAGGAAGTATTCATTCCAAATGAAGAGGTGAGGAGTGTTTTCCTCCGGGCAGTCAAAAATGATGGATGGGATGCTGTCATTAAAGCGATCAATACATCAGATGCTTTGCTGAAAGCAACCCTGTCTATGGACGAAACCACTGTGGCACAGATGATACAGGAAGTTCATATGCAACATTCTTCCAGCCTGATTTACAACAATGAGATTTCCCTGAGCAGTGTAATTACTCTGGCATATTACAGTGCCTGCAAGGATTACACTCTCATAAGAGAAATGCCTGCCGGAATTGGATTTTCTGATATGGTCTTCCTTCCGAAACCGGCTTCTTTGAAACCAGCGTTAGTTTTGGAATTAAAATGGGATAAAACCGCTGAAGGGGCCATTAGCCAGATTAAAAAAAGAAAATATGTATCTGCCCTTAAAGAGTACAAAGGAAACGTTTTACTTGTTGGAATCAGCTACGAAAAGAAAAACAAAAGACATCTGTGTAAAATCGAGAAGCTGGAAATATAGCAGACTATCAAACACCGCCACGCTTCGCGAGCCGGCTTATTGATACAGAGAATGCCCCGCAATCTGTGGGGCATTCCCGTTTTTCCTATCCTGTCTGCTTCGTTCCGCGCTACATAACCGACCTGGCAATCTGCCTCAGCTCCCTCATGCTATAATCCAGAAAACTGCGCATGCCGCATTTTCCCTCTCCGCCGCAGTATACCTCCTGCTGCATCCGTTTACATCCGCCGCCGCAGATCTGCTCATAAGGGCATGTCCTACAAAAAGCGTTCTTTTCTCTCACCCTCATTTCAGACTGCACGGATAATAAATACAATTCCTCCAGAGTCTGCTCTGTAAAATTTCCCAGAAGATATTCATCCAGACAATAAAAGTCACAGGGAAAGACGCTTCCGTCAGCCTCCACTACCAGCTGTGGCTGACATTTGCCGTTAATGCCGCAGGATGTAGGAATGCCGCGCCCCAGATAATTCACCAGATCATCAAAAAGCTTGATACTGCGGTAGGCTCCCTTGCGGTAATCGTCAAGCCAGCACGCAAACAGCTGGATATAAAACGAAGCAAAATCCTGTGGCGTAAGTGCATAAGGGCTTTTTTGCTCCCCGGACAATTCGTCCAGGCAGGGCGTAAACTGTACCCACCTGAAATCATTTTTCGTGATCACCTTCCAGACCTTCTGGGGATATTTCGCAATTTTCCGTGTCAGGGTACAGAGTACATTGTACTCCACCTGATACTGCTCCATCAGCCGTATCCCTTCCATCACCTGCCCATAGGTTCCCTGCCCTTGCGCGTCCCTCCTGGCCTCATCATGGCAGGCCGGCAGCAGGTCCAGAGAAATCCCTGCCAGAAAATGATTCCCGGCAAGGAACCGGCACCATTCTTCGTCCAGCAAAAGCCCGTTGGTCTGCAGAGCATAGGTGACCCGAATCCCCTTTCCCCAGCCATCTATCAGCTTTACAAAATACCTGTAAAAATCCAGTCCTGCCAGCATGGGCTCTCCCCCCTGGAAGGCGAAATTAATCTGATCTCCCGGCTGCAGGCTGCTCCGGATATTCCGGAGGAGCTTTTCCAGAGTCTCATTGCTCATGAGTCCATAGGAACGGACCTGCCTCATTTTGGTCTCGTCTGCATAAAAACAATATTGGCACCGCATATTGCATAGTGATGATGCGGGTTTTAGCATAATAGATATATTTTTCAAGATTTACCCCCTGCAAAAAAATGTTTATCCATTTGTCTTCTCAATTATTCCTATCATCTCTGCCGGTGTAACAATAAATTCCCTAATCGGATAATGCTTCTGATTTCCTGTCACCAAATATGCATCATCATTCCGTTTTTCCATAACCACCTCGTAAAATATCAAATCATCCATATCAACAAGAATTTCTCCCGTAGGTTGTGGAAAGACCTCCATACCAAATTCTTTAACTGCCCTTAGCACCATCTGTACAGACTTTTCTTCAAAATGAAACTTCTTTCTATGTAACACTTCTTGATATTCTGCCAAAATCTCATTATGATACAGCGGCACAATTCTACCATCAAAAATTGCCCGAAGTACCTTTACTGTTGCCGCATCACCATTTTTTGATAAAAGAGCAGATATAAATACATTTGTGTCTATTACAGCATAATATGTCATACTGTTACCTCTTTTTTCTTTCTGCTCTTACTGCCGATATTTCTGTATTGATCTCTTCTAATGTCATCTCTGGAAGATTACCGGCTTGTGCCCGCAGATCCTCAAAAGCTCTCATTGCCTCAGCTCTTGTAATCGTATTCTCTGGAAGTCTTACGTCAAACGGAACCCCCCTGACCATTCTGCTTTTATTCATAAACATACGCAATGCAGTGGGTAAATCCATCCCAAGAGATTCGTAAATTTCTGTCACTTCCTGTTTTAATGCTTTATCTGCACGAAACTGAATCAATACCTGTTCAGCCATAATATACCTCCATCCCACTTCATACAGTAGTTGTTTTGCATTTGTTTTTATTATTATATGTCTAAAAATCAATTCTATCAAGAAAAACCGGAGAGCTGCAACTCTCCGGGTCTTCTCCTGGTCTAGTATAGAGCTATTTCTACGCCCTGTATTTTTATGAATCAAAACCCAAACACCGGTCTCCCATCCTTCCACTCCACCTTCATCAGCATGGCGTGGCGATTCGGATTATAGAGCGGATCCCCCACGATCTCGGTTTCCGTTCTGGCATGATAGACCATGATATCATTCCCCTCTTCATCCACCGTAAAGCAGTTGTGCCCCGGTCCGTAAATTCCCGCACTTTCATCTGAACACAAAACCGGATACCTTTCTTTGTGCCATGACAAAGGATCCAACAGGTCCGAATCTTCATCTGCACTGAGCATTCCCATACAATATGCCACTCCGGTTTCGGAAGCCGAATAGGTCATAAATATCTTACCGTCCTTCTTGATTACCGCCGGGCCTTCATTTACCCAGAATCCCACTCTCTCCCAATCATAATCAGGGGTGGTGAGCAGCACCTGAACGGTCTTCAGCTGATAAGGCGATTCCATCTTCCCGATATACAAATTGGAAATCTGCTTACCCACGCCTACCTTTTCCGCCCAGACATAATAGTGTTCCCCACGGTTCTCAAAAACGGTGGCGTCCAGCGAAAACGCCTCGAAGGAAAACTCATCCTCCGCCGCCCTTCTCATCTTGCCCTTCTCTGTCCAGGTGCCTGTCATGGGATCCTCATCCCTGCATTCCAGCACATAGGGCCGGATCGCCCAGATATCGTCCTTATCCCCGCCGGCGTAATAAATGTACCATGCGCCATCCAGATAATGCAGCTCCGGTGCCCAGATATGGCAGCTCATGATCCCGCTCTCATGCTTATGCCATACTTCCTTCTCTTCGGCCTCCGCCAGTCCCGCCAGTGTATCTGCCCTGCGGAGCACGATTCCGTCATAGGCCGGTACGGAAGCGGTAAAATAATAGGTTCCGTCCGTATGCCTGTACACATAAGGATCCGCTCTCTGCATGATCCATGGTTTGTTATAAAGTGAAGCCTCTGACATCCCTTTTCGCAACTCTTTTTCTTTGTCCATCTGTTTAACCGCCTTTCTTTACCGCCTGCGCGCATCAACATACTTCTTCCTCTTTCAATCATCTTCTTACCATTTTTGCCAGTTCAACCTTAACAGGCCGGGTTACTCCTCTGGTAATATTGTGCCTGCGCCTGCCACAATTCATGGTATTTTCCCTCTTCCGACTTAAGCAGCTCTTCATGGGTTCCCAGCTGCACAAGCCTTCCCTCATGGAACACTGCGATCTTATCACAGAACCGGCAGGAAGAAAGCCTGTGGGAAATATAGATGGCTCCTTTTTCCCGGACCATCCCCTGGAAGCCTGCATAAACTTCCGCCTCCGCGATAGGGTCTAAAGCTGCTGTGGGTTCATCCAGTATAACAAATGGCGCGTCTTTATACAATGCCCTTGCAATGGCAATTTTTTGTGCTTCGCCACCGGAGATATTGATCCCGTCTGTCTCTACCGTATATAAAGGCTGCTCTAAGCCTTTTGGCAGACTTTTTGCAAACTCCCCCACTCCTGCCTGCTCTAAACATGCCTCTACACGCTTATCATCATAATGCCTTGAGGCCGCTATATTTTCTCCAAGAGGAAGTGCAAAGACCTGGAAATCCTGAAAGACCACTGCAAACAGTTTCTGATAATCCTCATGCTTAAATTCCCTGATATCCGTGCCGTTGAATAGGATCCTGCCTTTTTCCGGTTCATAAAGCCTGCACAGCAGCTTGATGAAGGTGGTCTTGCCGCTTCCGTTCATCCCCACCACTGCAAAGTGTTCTCCCCTCTTAAGGGTAATATTTAAGTCCTTCAGCACCCACTCTTCATTGCCCGGATACCGAAAGCTTACATGGTCAAAGACAATGGTATAATCCTCCGGCGCCTCCAGCGTCTTCTGGCCGTCCTGTTCGTGGCAGTACTTTTTTGCATCTTCTCCCTCACCGATAAAATCCAGATACTCCTGACAGTGAGGTCCCTGCATGGTAATATGCTGCACGGCATAGATCAGTACCCGGATTCCCTCTGACAGCTTCATGATGGCGCCTACATACTGCACCACGCTTCCGATACCAAAGATTCCCGCCAGCGCCCTTGCACCCACGATCAGATAGGCCAGACATCCCACTGCCTGTGCCAGAGCACCCCGGATACCAAAGGATTTCGCCTGCCGGAACCGCCGGGCATCCACGATCCTTTGCTCCTCCTTTATATTCTGCTCCATCAGCCGAAAGATCAGATTTTTCTGACCAAACAGCCGGATGTCCTTGGCAGCTTTATTTTCTCCTGCATAGGCTTCAAAAAAATCCTGCTTCCGATATACCCGGGCTAAGGGATCCAGACTGTCCTCCTTCATCTTATAAAGCTTTTTCTCCGAGGAGAGAGAATACCAGACGGAAACGCCGATAAACAAAAGCATGCCAAGCATCCCCCAGGGGATCTTTTCTCCTTTCACCGGAAGAAAGATGGGGAAGGCCAGAACCAGGGCCGATATCGTGATGGTCAATCCCTCTACGAGTCGCATAAACACCCCCGGCACCTCCCAGGGGCCATACCAGAACATATTTGTGGCCCGCTCGATCCTCTCCTTGGACTGTCGGATGTCCGGCTTTTCCAGTTCCTTATAATCCGCCCGCATCATGACCCGGCTCATCTCCTGATACAGCTGCCAGTAGAGCGTGATCCCCTCCAGCCTGCTAAGGCATCCCATCAGCCGTTCCGCCAGATAAACGCCGTAATTACAGGCCACCGCCGCCAGGATCCATCGAATGACCACGTCCCGATCTGCTCCTGCGAAAAGCGCATCCAGGATCCTTGCGGAAAAAAACAGACCTACAAAGGGCTGCAGCGTCATAAAAAACTGATCTCCTACAAAAGAGGGGATATTCCACTTATCCAGACGGAAGATCACCCTTGCCACATGGCAGACACTGCGAAGACTCTCCCAAAAACTCTGTTTTCCCTCTGCCGTATCCGTGTTTTGCTCCTGATCCTGCCCGCTATTTTTCTCCTGCTCTGTCATGCGAAAGTCACCTCCTCGCTGTTTTCCTGCATAAACCCGTCATACGCTCCGTCTCCCTGCTGCGCATCCTCAGGCCGGCTCTGTCCGTCTTCCGCCCGGCTTTGCCCGTCCTTCTTCTCACTATAATACCGGCTCTGCACCGCAAAGGCATGGGCGTATTTCCCTCCCATTTCCATCAGCTCCTCATGGGTGCCCATCTCCACGATCTCTCCCTCTTCCAGATAAAAGATCCGGTCGCAGAACCGGGTGCTTGCCAGTCTGTGGGAGATAAAAACAGACGTCTTATTTTCCGTCAGGGAATGATACTTCCGGTAAACATTGTTTTCGGAAATAGGATCAAGAGCCGCCGTAGGTTCGTCCAGCACAAGAATGGGCGCATCTTTATACAAAGCCCTTGCCAGCAAAAGCCGCTGGGTCTCTCCGCCGGAAAGATTGATGGCATCCTCCTGAAACTCCTTTACCAGCACTGCATCTTCCCGGTCAGAAAGCCGGGAGATCTTCCCCGAAAGGTCTGCCATGGCCAGACACTCTGCCAGCCGTCCACTGTCCTCTGTTCCTTTCTCCGCACCCGTCACATTCTCCCGGATGCTTGCCGGAAATACATTGATCTCCTGGAAGACGGTAGAAAACAGCCCAAAATAAGTCTCCCTCTCAAACTGCCAGGAAGGATGTCCATTGATACGGATCTCTCCTGACGTAGGCGTCAACAGACCGCATAAAAGCTTCACGCAGGTAGTCTTTCCTGCGCCGTTCATGCCCACCAGTGCGATCCGCTCTCCCTTTTTAATATGAAAGGACAGATCATGAATGGTATCCTCCCTGCTTCCGGCATACCGATAGGATACATGGTCAAACTCGATCTCGCATGGCACCCCTTTGTCTATCCGTACATCCCCTGCTTTCTTCTCCTGCCGGATCTGCGCACTCTTATCGGGCATATCCAGATATTCACGAATGCTGTTCACATCTCCTTTCATGAGCCATAGCTTCTGCATCTGCTCTGCGATCTGCCTGACCCAGGAAGAAAATCCCAATACTGCCCCAATACAAAGTACATATTCTGCAGTGGTGATCTCCCCGGATGCCGTCATCTGCGTCAGCTTAAGGTATGCGGAGACCTCGATCAAAATCCCCATTGCCGCCGTGATCAGGGCCGAGAGATAATTCTTCTTTTCCATCAGGATATAGTCATCGCGGATCTGCCGGTGGGTCAGACGAAACCTGTCTTCAAACCAGTCCCGCATGGCATAAAGCCTGATATCCTTTCCGGCCTTCGGGTCTGATGAGATACTGTGAAGATAGCGGATCCGGCGTACAGCCTCTCCCCAGAACGCTCCTCTTTTTTTCCTTTCTTTATCCCCAAGATCAGCGAAAAAGAAGCTGACAAGGGTTGCCCCTGTCATAAGGAGGAGCAGCCAGACAGGAAGCCTGCGCAGCACGGACAGATACACCAGAAAGCCGAAAATCCCGGAACAAAACAACACGATATTATCCCCCGTCCGGGCAATATAGCGGTCGTACCACCAAATATATTTCTGCGCTTCCTGGTACTTACCAGACAACTCCTTGTTCTCCAGATTCTCGTAATCGCAGGTAAGCTGCTTATAATAGAGCTGTCTCTGCAGCCCGGAAGAAAGCAGGGACGCCTCCGCCTCCATGACGCCGGAAATATACTGATCCGCAAAGCCTATGGCAACCAGCAGCCCTCCCAAAAGCAATATCACCAGAAGCAGTCTTTGCAATTCCCCCTTTTCCGTAATGGCCCGCACCACGATCTCCGGCAGTAAAATACCGATAAAGGGCATGAGCACCTTAAGGGGAATGCTGATCCATATCATCCGGTAAGAACGTCCGGCGTACTGCTTCAGGGCCTTTAACAAAAACCTGAGATTTCCCCACAGCGTGTATTGCGTATGCTTTTTCGTCCGGGTATCGCTCACTGTTTCATCTCTCCTCTCATTTTTCAAAATATCTGCTTTCCTTAATATTTCGCCCCCCAGATACTTTGATTATCTCCCACAGCGCTGAAGGTCATCACATCAGTCCCTGCCTCGTCCTGCATCCGGCAGAACACACCGCTGTAGGTAATGTCATCATAAGCCAGTGTCATATAACAGGTTCCTTCCTTTGCTTCCCAGGCTCCTGTTATGGCGCCGCTCACCGTACCGTCCTCATTCAGGCTGATCCTCTCTGCGGTAACGATATCCCCATTAATCTTTTTTCCCTGATTGATAAAGTAATAGGTTCCTGCCACCTCTTCTTTTCCATAACCGCTCTCGGAAATTGTCTCTCCTTTTGTGGTAAAGGGAGCCAGCACCGGCCATCCCTCTTCATTTAGAAACACCTGCTTTACACAGGGCTCGTGGTACTCATCCCCGTGGTCAAACCTGGAATGATAACACACATACTGCTTTCCATCCGTATCCTGAAATGCGGACTGCCCGCCGGTAGCCATATAGGCATAGTGGTTGCTTGGCATATAATAATTGCCGGAAAGCTTTAGGCCAAACTTCGAATGGTCATAGCCGATGGAAGGCCGGACGCCGTTCATATCCACATACTCCCCATCCGGCGCATCACTTCGGAACACCCGGATCTGATATCCCCCTGTACGCTCTAATCCGCCGTAGGAAACGTAGAGATAATAATAGCCTGAACTTTCATCATACTGGATATAAGGGCCTTCTATGGAATTGTGTCCGCCTCCGAGAAGCCGCTTTCCAAAATAAGGATCCACCTCATTTTCCTCATCCGCCTCCGGATGGATCACAAGCCCGGTTTCCGCATCAAGCTCCAGCAGGAAAATCCCCCCGGACCAGGAGCCGTATGTCATCCACAATCTTCCCTCCGCATCATAAAAAGGCGCCGGATCGATACAATTAGGCCAGAGCTTATTATTATACTGACCGCCGGAGAGATACGCGGCAGCCGCCGTTTCCTCATCCACATAGTCGCATACATCCGTTTCCTCCATATCCTGAGCCGTAAATCCGGAATAAAGCAGATCCCCCTGATAAACATAAGGCCCTTCCGGCTGATCCGCCACGGCGTAACAGAGCTTTGACTTAATATAGGTAGAGGATGTACAAAAATACATTACATACTTCTCCATAGCCTTATTGTAGATCACATCCTCCGCCCACACCGAATGACTGCCGTCCTCGTAGGTTCCCGCATAGTCAAAGACCCCAAGCCCCTCTGCAAACAGATTTTCAAACAAAGGATTTCCGGGCATGTAGCCGTTCCCAATATAAGTCCAGGACTGCATATCCTCCGAATACGCTCCTGTCATATGGGAGCCATAGATATAATACTTCCCGTCAAAGACCTTAATGGAAGGGTCATGCACGCTCACCCCCGCCTCATTTTTGGCGGTCTCGATCCCGGCAAAAATATCCTCCTCCGAATCTTCTGTCACATTCCCGGCCATACTTTCCTCTCCTTCTGAAGCTCCCTTCTCCGTAACAGCAGCATCAGAAACACCTTCACCATTCTCTGCCGTTTTTTCAACCGTCTCCTGCATTCCTTCCGGTTCACTTTCACCTTCGCCGCATCCAACCGTCAGCAGAGTAAATACCGCCCCAAGTGCAACTATTAATTTTCCTTTTTTCATCTGACCCTGCACCCTTTCTCCTCATTCAGGCTCATCCTATATTTATAGTGAACGACAAATTATTTTGTCGTTCACTATATGTTCTATCATATCACAGCTCAAAAAAATCCAGGACACCATTTTGGACCCTGAAAGGATCCCACGGTATCCTGGATTAATATCGGCAATAACAGATCAGCCTTTTACGGCTCCGATCATAACACCCTTTTCAAAATACTTCTGGATAAAAGGATATACACACAGGATCGGCACGGTGGATACGATAATGATCGCATATTTCACCTGGTCTGCTGATGACTGGCCATAACCACCCTGTACGCCGCCGCTGCCGCTTGAGAATGCCTGGTTCAGAAGCAGAATCTCGCGCAGCACGATCTGCAGCGGTGCATGGTCGGAGTTACTGTTAAACATGAGTGCATTGAAATAATCATTCCAGTGGAATACCGCATAATACAGGACCAATACGGAGATCACAGCTTTGGAAAGTGGAAGGACCACCTTGATAAAATAATTAAAGTGAGAGCATCCGTCTAATACCGCCGCCTCGTAGAGATCCTCCGGTATGGAGTTTGCAATAAATGTACGGGCAATGATGAGATTATAGGTATTGACCGCCACGATGATGATCAGGATCGTCTTGGTAGAGATCAGATGCAGGGAACTGATCGTCATATACAGGGGAACAAGACCGCCTGAAAAATACATGGTGAACACAAAGTACATCATAATGCCGTTGCGCTGTTTAAAGTCCCTGCGGGAAAGGGCATAGGCAGCAGGCATAGTCACTACCATATTCAAAACGGTTCCAACCACCACATAAATAATAGTATTCATATATCCCGTCCAGATACGGCTGTCCTGAAAAACCTGCTCATATCCGTAAAAACGGATATCCTTGGGCCAGAATGTGACCAGACCCTGGTTTACCAGGTTGGAGTTACTGATGGACGCGATCACCACAAACCACAGCGGGTACACAATGATCACAAAGATCAGAATACTCAGGAGGATCACCGCTGCCCCGAATATTTTATCCGCCATGCTGGACGATTTCATGAATGTATCAGAGGATTTCATTTTTGTATTTGCCATCTTCTTTCCCCCCTTATAACAATCCGGTTCCGGTGCTCCGCTTGGAGATCCAGTTGGTTACCATCAGGAACACAAAGTTTACAACCGTATTAAACAGGCCAACTGCAGTACCGAAGGAGAACTGCGAGGACTTAATACCTACCTGATATACATAGGTGGAAATAACCTGTGAGGCGCTTCGGTTTAAGTCGTTCTGCATCAGGAATGCCTTGTCGAAACCAACGTTTAAAACATTTCCCATATTCATGATCAGCAGGATCATTACCGTAGGCAGGATGGCCGGGAAGTCAATATTCCACATGGTCTGCCACCTGTTGGCCCCGTCAATCTTACATGCATCATAAAGCTGTGTATCTACAGAAGAGAGCGCTGCGATGTAAATAATACTGTTCCAGCCCATGGACTGCCAGACGCCGGTAAGTACATATAGCGGTACAAAAGTAGAGGCGCTTCCTACAATGTTGGTGGTCTGGGCTACTAACCCGATCTGCTTTAAGAAATTGCCGATCACACCCTTATCATTCATAAAGAGTACCTGGATCATGGAAACCATAACCACAACAGAAATGAAATAGGGGATATAAACGGTGGTCTGTACCACACGTTTCCATTTCTTGTGGCGAAGCTGGTTAATGATCATCGCCAGAATAATGGGTGCGGGGAATCCTACAACAATACTGAAGAAGGACAGTACAAAAGTATTCCGCAAGGTAGGCCAGAACATATTACTTGTAAAATACTGTTCAAAATACTTGAAGCCAACCCATTTACCTCCCGTGATCCCGGTCGCAAAGCTATATTCCCTGAAAGCCAGCTGAACACCGTACATCGGGATGTAGCAAAAAATAAAGATATATACAACTGCCGGCAGCAGCATTACCCACAGCTGCCATGTATGCGACAGGTATTTTCCGGCCCTGAATCCAAAGCTCTTATTACCTGAAGCCTGCACTTTTTTTGCCTTTGCCATAATTATTTTTCCTTTCCCGTACCAACATGGGTACGCTCACTTCGCACCCTATCCTCATGTTAAAAAAGCGGCAGGACGCCTTTGCATCCTACCGCCCCTCTTTCATTTCATTTATTTACTTTATTTTCCAAGGTAGGTATCGAAAGCTGCCTGACGGATATCTAAAACCTCCTGAAGTCCGGCATCATATACGCTCTGTACATAGGCATCCCATGTGGAGTCGATATCTTGTTCTCCTACCATCCATACTGCCCACTGGTTATTGATCACATTATCAATATTAGCCTGCAGAAGTGCCATGTTGTTCTCATCCTCTGAGGAATACTTCATGAACATATCAGGATACATATCCTCTGTAGTAGCCTTAGCCAGTGCATCGGCATATGCTTTACGCTCATTGGTAGCATTTGTCATATCCTGAGGCATATTAACCTCGGAAGCTCTTCTGATATACATAGGACCGTTATCAGCAAATGTGCTGGTCCATTTCCAGGTACCGGGGTCTGTGTTAGCTTCTGCCGGAGGATCAAGAACCTGATAGCTGTTGTCACCTGTCTTCTCCAGATTGCCATCTGCAATACCACCAAACAGAACCTCTACACTGTGGGTCTGATCGTAGAATCTGTCGATAAAACGCATTGCTGCTTCAGGGTTTGCACAATCTGCTTTTACTGCCACACGGTTTGCGGACATGTTCAGATCGGAGAAATCATGTTTCCATCTGGTATCATATGTACCTGCCTCGCAGTCGATGTCATAATCCAATGGAGGAAGGGCTACATACTGGGAGTAAAGCTCGGGGCCGAACTTGTCGGTCTCTTCCCATCCGGGAACAACGCCTACCATGGCATCTCCTGCTTCATTTCCTCTGGAGAGAGACTGGAACATGGAATAGTCATTGGTTACTGCATTGGTATTGATGACCCCGTTTGCATACAGGTCGGCAACATATTTCATAAACAACTTGTATCTCTCGTCTACGGCATAGTTCTTAACCTCTCCGCCTTCTGCGAAATAGCCGTTACGAGCCTGATTGGTCAGCTGGATCCCCATGCCGCCCATCCATGCGCCGGGCAGGGAGTAAGCACTGCCAAACCAGCCGTTGAAATCAAGGGGTACTTCATCGGAAGCATCACCGTTGCCATTGGCATCCTGCTCCTTGAATGCAATAAGCACATCCTTCAATTCAGAGAAGGTGGTAGGCATTTCCAGACCTAAATTATCCAGCCACTGCTGATTGATGAACATAACGGTATTGGTATCCGGCCATTTACCCTGGAACTTAGGAGCAGCGTAGATCTCACCTTCAAGTGTGGTAGCAAGAGCCTTGGTATCAGGTTCTTCCTCAAACATCGTTACGATGTTGGGGGTCAGCTCCTCTGTGATATAAGGAGTCAGCTCAAGGAACAATCCCTTATAAGTCTGATAGTCTGCATTGGTTGTTGCATTGAATAAAAGATCCGGAATATCGCCGGATGCGAAACGGGTGGATTTCACCTGATCCCAGTCGGCACGGATGATCTCCCATTCGATCTCAACCCCTGCCTCCGCTTCAATTTCCTTCACATATTCCATCTCGCTGATATCCTGGGTCAGCGGATGTAAGATTGCAAGACCTGTAAGCTTCACAGTCTCTCCGTTATTTGCTGCCTGACTGTCAGAAGCTGCCGCATCGTCAGATGCCCCATCAGCAGTTTCTCCTGACGCATCCTCAGAAGCTGCTGCATCAGAGCTCGAAGAATCGCTCTGTGTTGCGCCACTGCCTCCGCAGCCGACCAGCATAGAAGCGATCATTGCGGCAGAAAGCAGCATTGCCAAAACTTTCTTTTTCATACATTTACCCTTCCTTTCGATTTTTGTCACCTGCATCCTTCGTTTGTCAGAAAATTCATATAACCTCTTTGTCCAGAGGTTATTTTTCATCATTTTATCTATTTTACCCAGTGAATTTCCTTTGAGATGATGCATTATGACTAGAAATTACTATATCATCTTTTATATTTATTAGAAATATCAAAAGGTCAGCTTTCGTGTCAGATGTTTACCTTTTTACACCATCCCGTAGAATTGCTGTCTTTTATACACTTTTTCTGTCCTTTTTTCCGTTGTATAACTCCCGATTCGACATTATCATAAGCTACATACCAGAAAATGTAATTTTTTACAAGTGAACTTTCCATTTCACTTCCAAAATATACATTTCCGGCAGAAACTCCAAAAGAAACCTTTCAGCGTTGTAACGAGAAAATCGAGGCGATAAATTGACATCATTCAAACGTATTGTAGTCCAAAATACAGGTTTTAACGTATGAACACATTATATTTCCCTTCCCACCAGATCTTTTCTTATGTATTGACCGGCAAATTAAAGGCTCCTTCTCCACAATGGAAGCATGATCATGCTCATCTTTATGAGTACGAGCTTTTTGTAATGACCGAAGGAACCTTATATGTCTCCTACAATAACGAGAACTTTGCAGTACAGGAAGGAGAATACCTGATCCTGCCTCCTTCCGACGGATACCGTGATGGCTACAAAACCTCCTATTGCGCATTTTACTGGCTTCATTTTTCCATCCCGCAAAACTTTGCAACCATATCCCCGGACGGCGACCAGCAGGCACCGGACGGTCTTTACAGTAATTACTTTGCACTTCCACAGACAGGAACCGTCCCTAAAGCTGAAAAGCTGATCGTACTTATGAAACAGCTCCAGGATATCGTAAAAAACAACTACCCTCTGGTCAGCATCAACACAATGACCACCAATGTTATTACGGAGCTTTACGGACAGCTCAGTTTATATAAATTTTCCGGCCATGCATCGGGCATCAAGCAAATAGATTATGATATCATCAATTACATAAAGCAGAATATCCATAAATCTCTTACGATCACAGAGATTGCGGCTCATTTTGGATACAATCCGAAATATCTTTCCCATAAGTTTGCCAAAACACACGGCACTACCTTAAAAGAGTTCATCATCAGCCAGAAGGTGGATATTGCCAACTCCCTGCTTACAGACACCAACCTGCCGATTTCGGAAATATCCAAGGAGCTTGGCTTTTCTGACAGTCATAATTTTTCACGCTTATATAAATCTATTACCGGTCTTACGCCCACGGAATACCGCAATACCTTTGCAAAGCGGCTGATGTATGATCATTAAAAACAGAGGATAAACAACGGACAGCACGCTTCGCGAACTGTCCTTATGTCAACTAAAGGGAGCAAATGAATGCTCCCTTTCTCTGCTTTATAAGTCTATTTTAAAAATTCCCCCGTTTTTCTTCCCTTATAGGAAAAATCCGTAAACACTGCCCCGCTCCGGCATTTCTGTCCGTTTCCGCAGCTATAAAGTCCAATATAATTTCCGGTAAAATGTCCGCCAACCTCTGTGGTCAGATACTGAACCTCTCCTTCCCCGATCTTATCCCACAGCCCATCGTTATTCAGATAGCTGAAACGGTAAAAATCCAAATCTGACTCCAGTTTTAAGGTGATCTTCTCTCCAACGCAATCCTGCTCGTATTCCACTTTTTCAAGAGAGCCGATCTGTCTTTTGAAAACCAGCTTTCTCCGGCCTTCCCTGCAAACCAATGCAGCCTCATAGTGATGTCTGTTATTCATAAAAATAGTCAGCCCCGCTTCTTCCCCTTCCTGACAGCAAGGGAATTCCAATGTCACCTTTGTCTCACTCAGATGATGCTTCTGTCGTCTGCCTATCCAGGCGATCACCTCCGGATCCTTTAATGACCTTTCATTTCCATAAAGACAAATCCCCTTCGCCTTTTTTTCATATAGGTTCCAATCCGGGTTGTAAATATAATTCCATCCCAAATCCAGCCTTTCGGAAGAAAAATCATCGAAATAAGAATTTTCGGAAGCATCTGTTTCCTTAGCTGCTCCCAGCAGTTTATCCGTCTCAAACTCCTCCAATACCTTCCCATGATCTCCAAAGACCGGCCATTCGCCGCTCCAATCCACCGGCACCAGCATCGTCTCACGCCCCAGATTATGTCTGGGCGGATAACCAAATGGTCTGGTTCCCAAACAAACCGCCCACCAATTTCCGTTTGCATCCTCCACCAAATCTGCATGCCCCACCGACTCGATCGGCAAACGTAAGCTTCTATTCGTCATCACAGGATTATCCGGACAGGGTTCATATGGCCCTTCTAATTCCCTGCTGCGAGCCATCGTCAACATATGGCATCGTTCTGTGCCTCCCTCTGAGATCAACAGGTAATACCAGCCATTTTTCTTATACAAATGAGGTCCTTCCGGATAAGCGCCGCCTGTTCCTGCCCACAGCTTTATGGTTTCTCCTGTCAGCTCTCCTTTTTCAAGGTCAATCTCCCTCAAATAAATTTCCGGGTTGCCTGTTCCCATATAATAAGCCTTTCCATCATCATCAAAGAAAAACGATGGGTCAATCCCCGGTGTATTCAGGAATACAGGATCTGACCATTCCCCGGCCGGATCCTTCGTCCACACATAAAAATTCCCGCTCCCTTCGGAATGATCCGACACATTGGTAACAACCATATAAAAAATCCCATCGTGGAATCTGATCGTAGGCGCAAAAATCCCTGTATTATTCATAGTTCCTTCGTGTAACTTCAATTGAGCATTCCTGCTGATGCAGTGACCGATCTGCTTCCAATGCACCAGATCCCTGCTGTGGGATATCACCACTCCCGGGAAAAACTCAAAAGTACTGTTTACCAGATAATAATCCTCTCCCACCCTGCAGATACTGGGATCAGGATAAAATCCGGTTATGATCGGATTCTGATATTTCATGGCCTATAACTCCTCTCTCCTTTTTTATCAGTCTACCTTGTCGGCTTTTCTGTTACAATGAACAATACTCATATAAAATTGATCGATTCCCATATTGTAGGCTCCATAATCCTTGCGAGCATCAGCAATACATTTTACCATGATCTAAAAGTTACTATTCCCGTCCACAGGTTCAAAAATATCATCCAGTGTTACAAGCAATATCGTCCTGTCCTTCTCCGCTTCCTCTTTCACTGCCTGTGTAAAACCCGATTTCGAAAGCAGAACGTAATATGTCTTACCCCGATTGTTCGAATATGCATCTGCTTTTTTCTTCAATCCTTCGAGAACTCCGTAATTCAGGAGCTCATTTCTCCATTTACATTCACAGATCAGATAGTCATTCCCATCTTTTGCAACCAGATCTATTTCCACCTGCTGCCTTGTCCCTGTGTCAGTTCCCCACCACCGGCCAATGGCGGTAAACAAAATCGGGAGCTTTCCACGCACATTTTGGATCAGGAGATAATCCTTACAGACCTGCTCGAACACCAGGCCCATATAATTGCTATAATCCGGCCGGATGCGTCTGTCCCAGACAATATTCTGTGCGCCTGTTTCCAAAAGGGTCCTATTGGCCGCCACATATCTATACCAAAACCGGAACATAAAATCCGATATACGGTATATCGTCTTTCTGGAAGATTTCTTTTCTCCAAATGGCACCTCCCTATGGAGGATCCCAAGCTCGATCAGGGTATTGATATACTTCAGGCACTTAGACGATTCTTCCCCGGTTCTGGACGCAATCTCATTCGATTTTGAAGCCCCTGATGCGATCGCCTCAATAATTGCATTATAGATACCCGGCTCCTGAATCTCCTGGCCAAGCAGAAGATGCGGCTCTTCGTACAGGTAGCCTGTCGGTTCCAAAACAAGCCTCTTTATATTCTCTTCCACAGACACATGGTTATCAATTTGCTGCAAATACAAAGGAGTCCCGCCAAATGCGCCGTAAAGCATCAGCTGGTCTTCCCTGCTGTAATTCTTCAGGAACTGACAGCTCAAACGATAATCAAAAGGCTTCATTCGAAGCTGCCCGGTACGGCGTCCAAAAATCGGGCTTTTTTCTCCAAGCACGTCCTTTTCCATAAAGCCCATATAGCTTCCGCACAGCACAAGGAACAATCTCCCATACTGCAACCTGTGATCGATCATGTGCTGCAGCCTTGAAAGCAATGCTTTATCCTGATTGGCAAGATATGGAAACTCATCCAATACAATTACAAGATTCCTGTTCTTTTGCCTGTTGTCAATATACTCTAATGCATTTTCCCAGGAGGAAAAGGGTTCAAGCGTCGTCTCTCCATAATGCGCAAATACATTCTGGGAAAACTTTTCCAAGTTCCTTTTATCATTGCTTTGCTCCGCTGAATAAAATATATGATCCTTATCTTTACAAAACTCGATGAGCAATGTAGTCTTTCCCACCCGCCTGCGTCCATACAAAACAAACATCTGAAAACGGTCTTGATGATATAGTCGATTGAGATCATCCAACTCCTTTTCTCTTCCCACAAACATATTCATTCTCCTGTTTATTGATTTCAAAGTAATTAACTTTCAAGTTAATTATGTACCTTATTTGAAGAGAAGTCAACTATACCGCCTGCTTTTTAGGAAACAGAGGTAACTATTCAACCAGGACTTTGCACTTGCTGCAAAGTCCGTGAAAAAGCGTGGATTAAGCCAGGAGTGAATCTGCCCCTCGCCGCAGGCGACTTTAAATGGGCAGATTCAGTAACTATGAAGCCGGAAGGCTGAATAGTTACAAACAGGGGCAGGCCGCTAAGCGGACTGCCCCTTGTTTTACCAGTTCTTAAATCTTTCCGATCAGATACTCCTGCTTTCCTTCCCTCAGGAACACCGGCAGTGTATCAATGGAAGCCTCCACCTCATACCATTTCCCGCCTTCATAGGTTTCGCCTGTTCCTGCATGGACAAAGGATGCACCTGCAGGCAGATAGACCTTGCGGCTCATGGCCTTCTCATGGCAGATGGGCGCCACCAGGATATCCGGCCCGAACATATAGGAATCTGTGATATCATAACATACCTTGTCCTCCGGGAATTCATAGAACAGGGCGCGCATAACGGGAGTTCCTTTCTCGTGGGCTTCCTCCATAAGGCTTCTGGTATAGGCGCGCATCATCTCACGGATCCCGATGAACTTCACCATGATCTCATAATTCTCTTCCCCGTAGCTCCACACCTCGTTTTCCGCTCCGGTATGCTCACGCACCTCTCCGGCCTTATTTACGATCTGCTCATCCGGCACACGGCAGCCATGCATCCGCATCACCGGACAGAAGGTGCCGAACTGGAACCACCGGATCAGCAGCTCTTTAAAGCCCCCGTCATGGATGTTCCCTCCGTGGAAGCCTCCGATATCCGTGGTCCACCAGGGGATCCCCGAAAGCCCCATATGGATCCCCGCACAGATCTGCTTGCGGAAGTCCTCATAGGTTGACATGATGTCCCCGGACCATACCAGCGCACCGTACCTCTGGCTCCCTGCCCATGCACACCGGATCAGGTTGACGATATCCTCCTGCCCCTGGGATCTCTGCCCCTCATAAAAAAGCCTCGCATACTCTCTGGGATAGATATTCCCGATCCTGGAAACAGGGCCGGCATGGAAACGGTAATCCCCGAAGTCATAGGTGGTGAATTCCGGCTCCGCCTCGTCCAGCCAGAAGGTGCGGATGCCGAGATCCGCGTAATTCTTCTTGCACTTCTCCCACACATACTCACGGGTCCTGGGGTTGGTAGCGTCCATAAAGACGTTATTCCCGTGGAAGATCATCTGCACATCCACACCGGAATTGCTCTTCACCAGAAGCCCCTTCTGCTTCATCTCCTGATAATTCTCGCTCCGCCAGTCCACCTGGGGCCAGATGGAGACCATCACCTTGATCCCCATATCCTGGATCTCCCGGATCATCTCCTCCGGATCGGGGAAATATTCCCCGTCAAAGCGCCAGTCCCCGCACCTTGGCCAGTGGTAATAATCGATCACCAGCACGTCCACCGGGATCTGGCGTTTCTTGTATTCCCTTGCGATGGACAGCACCTGCTCCTGGTTGTAATAGCGCAGCTTGCACTGCCAGTAGCCCAGTCCGTATTCCGGCATCATGGGCGCCTTCCCGGTTGCCGCGGCGTAGGCTTCCTCGATCTGTGCAGGGGTATCCCCGGCCGTGACCCAGTAATCAAGCTGGTCCGTATCCTGCGCCACCCATTCGGTGGTATTGCTGCCAAAATGGACCTCCCCGATGGCGGCGTTATGCCACAAGAAGCCGTACCCCAGATCAGAAAGATAAAAAGGGATGCTTGCCTGGGAATTCCTGTGGGCAAGCCCTAAGTTGCATCCCTTCAGGTTCATCGTCTCCTGCTGGTACTGCCCCATGCCGTAGATCTTTTCCTCCGGGTTTGAGACAAAGCTGGCCTTCAGATGGTAGCCTCCCCCGGGAAGGGGCATGAAGTGCCTTGCCTTCTTCTGAAGGGCGCCGCCGTTGGGGATCTCTGCTAAAAGCACTTCCCCTTTCTGGTTGTAAAAGGTCATCTGGAGCGCATTTCCCCAAGGGTTTACCTTAAGCTCCGCCCGGATCCTGCCGTTTGTGATGGATGCCCTCAGGTCTTCCATCTGGATCTGTGCCGTAACAGGCTCCGGATCAAGAAGGGCCACGCTGCCCTCCCTGATTTCCCCCAGAAAGGATGCACGGACACGAAAGCTGTCCGGCCCCCAGGGCGTCACCATGAGAGTCTCCCCATTTTCCCGGAAGATCAGACTTCCGTTCAATTCCTCAAAAAACTGCATTACCAAACCTCCTTTTGATTGTAAAAAACGGAGAGATTAAATAGCATCTCTCCGTTCAATTTCTGTTACATAAATATTTTTCCTGTCAGAGAAAACAAACCATACAGCTCATATTGACCAGAATTATTCAAGATTCTTTAAATATTCATCAAACGCAGCCTGACGGATCTTTAAGATATCTTCAAGGCCCGTATCATAAACATTCTGTACATAAGTATCCCATGTGGAATCAATATCCTGCTCACCTGTCAGCCATAACGACCACTGATTATCAATAAAAGTATTGATATTCGCCTGGATCACTGCCATCGTATTCTGATCTTCTTCTGTGTATTTCATAAACATCTGCGGATAAGTATCTGATACACTTGCTTTTGCGATCACATCGTCATATACCTTTCTTTCTTCCAGGGCGAACTGCATATCCTCCGCCATCTCAACCTCACTTGATCTTCTGATATACATCGGAGAATTGTCTGCAAACGAGCTGGTCCACTTCCATGTTCCTGCATCCATATCTTCATTCTGGGGCGGCAATACCTTGTAGCTGTTTTCACCGGTTACTTCAAGATTTCCATCTGTCACACCGCCGAACAATCCCTCAACACTGTGTGTCTGATCATAGAAACGATCCAAAAATCTCATAGCTGCTTCAGGATTTTTACAATTAGCGTTTACAACAGCTCTGTTGTTGGACATATTCAAGCCTGTATAGTCGTTTCTCCATCTGGTATCGTATGTACCGGGTTCACAATCAATATCATAATCTAATGCCGGAAGAGGTTTATACTGTTCATAGAGAACAGGACCAAATTTATCTGTTTCTTCCCAGCCAAATACACAACCGACAATCGCTTCTCCTGCCTCATTACCTCTGGAAAGAGACTGGAATGCAGAGTAATCATTTGTAATGGCATTGGTATTGATCAGCCCGTTTGCATACAGGTCAGCCACATATTTCATAAACAGCTTATATCTCTCATCAACTGCATAGCACTTGATCTCACCATCTTCTGCAAAATAGGAATCTGTTCCCCAATCAGTCAACTGAACTCCCATAGCTCCCATTAAATTTGTCAGAGAATAGGCGCTGTTAAACCATGCATTATCAAAATCTGCATTAAAGTCAAAAGGAATCTCATCATTAGGATCGCCGTTTCCATTTGCATCCTGTTCTTTAAATGCCATAAGCACATCCTTGAGCTCGGTAAATGTTGTCGGCATTTCCAACCCCAGGTTATCCAGCCAGTTCTGGTTTATGAACATAACTGTATTTGTTGCAGGCCATTTCCCCTGGAACTTGGGCAGACAATAAATCTTGCCTTCCAAAGTAGTAGCCAACACCTTTGTCTCAGGTTCTTCTTCAAACATAGTAACAATATTAGGCGTAAGTTCCTCATTGATATAAGAAGTCATATCAAGAAACAGGCCGTTATACTTTGTATAGTCAGCTTCTACTGTACCATTGATAATGATATCCGGAATGTCTCCAGCCGCGAATCTTGTGGGCTTTACGGTATCCCAGTCTGCCCTGATATATTCCCATTCAATCTCAACACCGGCTTCCGCTTCCATCTCTGCCACCCATTCCATATCTTCCACATCCTGTGTTAACGGATGCAGGTTTGCAAGCGCTTTAAGCTTTACGACCTCTCCACCGGCTTCCGATCCGCTATTCGCATCTGCTTTTGTATCTGCATCTGCTTCTGTATCTGCAGCGGTTTCCGATCCGGATGTATCCGCTGCAGGCGTATTGGACTGACTGCCGCACCCGGCCAGAGTAGCTGTGCTTATGGCAGCTACCAGTAACATTGCTAAAACTCTCTTCATTTCTTTTCCTCCATTTCTTTTATAAAATGCATATGCATCTTATATTCTTTCTCTGACAGCAGCTATATAAGGCATGTCTTTCAGATCTATTTCTATTGCATACCCAAAAGCTTCATTTTTAACCTTTCACAGCACCGATCATAACGCCTTTTTCGAAATATTTCTGTACAAACGGATACAGGCACAAAATCGGTACGGTGGAAACAATGATCACCGCATATTTTACCTGGTCTACCGCCCCTTGTGCATAACCTCCCTGCACACTTCCCACACCGGATTGAAATGCCTGATTTAACAGCAGGATTTCGCGAAGCACAATCTGCAGGGGAGAATTTTTCTGGTTACTGTTATAAACCAGTGCGGTAAAGAAATCATTCCAGTGATATACTGCATAATACAAAACCAATACAGAAATCACTGCTTTGGATAAAGGTATCACCACCTTGAAAAAATAACTAAAATGCGAACATCCATCTAATACTGCCGCCTCATACAACTCTTCCGGAATGGAATTTTCAATAAAGGTTCTGGCAATGATCAGATTATAAGTATTTATTGCCACAAAAATGATCAGAATCCATTTTGTGGAGATCAGCCCCAGTGAACTCACTGTCATGTACGTGGGTACCAGGCCTCCGCTGAAGAACATGGTAAACACAAAATAAAACATGATCTTATTTCTGGTAGAGAAATTTCTTCTGGAAAGCGCATAGGCCGCAGGCATTGTCACTGCCATATTCAGGGCAGTCCCCGCCACTACATACAAAATCGTATTCGCATATCCCCTCCAGATCCGCTCGTCCTCCAAAATCTGCTGAAATCCATAAAAACGGATATCCTTTGGCCAGAAAGTCACCAGTCCCAGATTGACCAGATTGGAATTGCTGATAGATGCAATGATAACGAACCACAGCGGATACAAAATGATCAAAAAAATGATGATACTGAGGATCAACACTGCAGCGCCGAATATCCGGTCTGCCAGATTAAAACTCCTTTTTACTTCACCGGAAGAAGTATTGTTAAATTTAGCTGCCATCTCAATCCTCCCTTACATTAATCCCGTTCCGGTAGAACGCTTGGATATCCAGTTTGTAATAACAAGGAATACGAAGTTCACTACTGTATTAAACAAACCTACCGCCGCACCAAATGAGAACTGGGAAGACTTGACACCGACAGAGTACACATATGTGGAGATAACCTGTGACACTCCGAGGTTTAAGCTGTTCTGCATCAGATAAACCTTGTCAAAACCAACATTCAGAATATTTCCCATATTCATGATCAGCAGGATCACGATCGTGGGCACGATTGCCGGAAAATCGATATGTATCATCGTCTGCCAACGATTTGCCCCATCTATCTTGCAGGCATCATATAACTGGGAATCTACAGATGAGAGCGCCGCTATATAGATGATGCTGTTCCATCCCATAGACTGCCACACACCGGTGAGCACATACAAAGGAACAAAGGCGCTTTCCTTTCCAAGGATATTCGTATCCTGCGCGACCAGGCCAAGCATTTTTAAAAAGTTTCCGGCTACGCCGCTTTCACTTTTAAACAGAATATTGATCATGGATACAAGTACCACGACCGAAATAAAGTAAGGAATATATACGGTTGTCTGTACTACCTTTTTCCATCTCTTATTTTTCAGCTGATTGATGATCATTGCAAGAATGATCGGCGCCGGAAATCCTATCACAATACTCCAAAAGGAAATTACAAATGTATTTCTCAGAGTAGTTCCGAACAGTGCACTTTCAAAATATTGCTTAAAGTATTTCAGGCCCACCCAATCTCCGCCTGTAAATCCCGCTGAAAAGTTATATTCACGGAATGCAAGCTGGATACCGTACATCGGTACATAACAAAAAATAAAAATGTACAGCATAGCCGGGAAAAGCATGACCCAAAGCTGCCAGTTCTTTGTCCAGTACTTTTTGGTACGGAGCATTAAATTTTTCTCTTCTTCACGCTTCATAACAAACCTCCTTTTTTGTAAGTATAAACAGTCTTTTGTCGTTAGTAAATTGACAGAACGTAAACAAAATGTATATTCAGGAATGTAATCGAAATTTATTTTTATGCATTTTGATTTAATCCAAATCATCTGCCAGGGAATTCCCTATACAAACAAAAAGCCATGGCAGAGTCAAAACGAGCTCTGTCACAGCCTAAATTCTAATTGCTGCACGCCACTGGTATATAAAAGGATTTGACAAATATGGATCGTCCTATATAATAAATAATGCAGTCTATTAAACGCAGAAATTCTAAATTATGATGGAAATATAATGAACTTTTATCAACTAAACTCCCCAAGACAGATCAGTGTTGCAAATTATACACATTATATCAATGGCTTTTTACACCCCGACCGTATTATGGATGAGCATGATTTTGTTTATATCATAGATGGGGAATGGGAAATCATGCAAAACCAGACGTCATATTTTGTCCAAAAAGATGATGTCATAATCCTTCACGCCGGAGAACATCATTATGGCATGAAGGAATGTACTCCCAATACGCATACCATGTATTTTCATATTTCAGCTTCCACGGACGATATCTTTAATGCAGTTTCCCCTGAAAAACCTCTGCTTGACACAGTAATCCATACACAGACAAGCCCCAGGGTCAAAATGATCTTTCAGGAAATAATCGCTGTATGGCATGAAAATACCCCCCCCCGCACCCATATGAACCTCAAGCTGGATTATTTCTTTAATCTGCTGCTTATCGAACTCTTGGAGTGTATGCAGTCTGTCGATTCCCGTCCCAGCATCCTTGCAAGACAAATATCTACAATTATTGCGCAAAACCCGCAACGATTTTACAAAACTACTGATTTTGTTGAGCTTTTCCATGTGTCGGACAAAACGCTGAACAAACACTTTCAGTCTGCATACCAAAGGAGTATTTATCGGTATCAGATTGAAGAAAAGATCAAGCTTGTTGAACAGTTTATCATCGATCATCCTGACGCAAAGCTTCAGACGGTGGCAATGAACTTTGGCTTTTATGACGAATACCATATGGGTAAAATGTTCAAGAAATATACCGGAACAACGCCTGGTGCATACCGCAGGCTCCATATCCCCAATCATCAGAATACGATACGATATTGACTGCTTTCTATTGCAAAAAAATTAAAAAAATTGCAGGAAGCGCAAAAAAATTATTTTTACGCTTCCTGCAGACCTTTAAATCTTCCCAGTCAAATAATCCTTGCGGACATCAGCAAATACCTGTTTTGCAGGTTTGATTCTGCCTGCCGCCATATCCGCATACCCTTTCTCCAGTTCTGCATTTAATTCTACTTCGCTCAGTCCTGACACATCAGCAGGTCTTGCTGTGGGTATTTTTACTTCAAAGGGAAGCCCCCTGTTTAAAATGATCTGTTTATAAAACATATTGATCGCATTGGATGCCGGAATACCAAGCGCTGACAAAATGCTTTCTGCCTGCTCTTTCACATCCGGCTCTATCCTTGCGTATAAATTAGCTGATTTTGCCGCCATAATCTGAAGTAACCCCTTTATTTAAATCTTCCCGATCAGATACTCCTGCTTTCCTTCCCTCAGGAACACCGGCAGCGTATCAATGGAAGCCTCCACCTCATACCATTTCCCGCCTTCATAGGTTTCGCCAGTTCCTGCATGGACAAAGGATGCACCTGCAGGCAGATAGACCTTGCGGCTCATGGCCTTCTCATGGCAGATGGGCGCCACCAGGATATCCGGCCCGAACATATAGGAATCTGTGATATCATAACATACCTTGTCCTCCGGGAATTCATAGAACAGGGCGCGCATAACGGGAGTTCCTTTCTCGTGGGCTTCCTCCATAAGGCTTCTGGTATAGGCGCGCATCATCTCACGGATCCCGATGAACTTCACCATGATCTCATAATTCTCTTCCCCGTAGCTCCACACCTCGTTTTCCGCTCCGGTATGCTCACGCACCTCTCCGGCCTTATTTACGATCTGCTCATCCGGCACACGGCAGCCATGCATCCGCATCACCGGACAGAAGGTGCCGAACTGGAACCACCGGATCAGCAGCTCTTTAAAGCCCCCGTCATGGATGTTCCCTCCGTGGAAGCCTCCGATATCCGTGGTCCACCAGGGGATCCCCGAAAGCCCCATATGGATCCCCGCACAGATCTGCTTGCGGAAGTCCTCATAGGTTGACATGATGTCCCCGGACCATACCAGCGCACCGTACCTCTGGCTCCCTGCCCATGCACACCGGATCAGGTTGACGATATCCTCCTGCCCCTGGGATCTCTGCCCCTCATAAAAAAGCCTCGCATACTCTCTGGGATAGATATTCCCGATCCTGGAAACAGGGCCGGCATGGAAACGGTAATCCCCGAAGTCATAGGTGGTGAATTCCGGCTCCGCCTCGTCCAGCCAGAAGGTGCGGATGCCGAGATCCGCGTAATTCTTCTTGCACTTCTCCCACACATACTCACGGGTCCTGGGGTTGGTAGCGTCCATAAAGACGTTATTCCCGTGGAAGATCATCTGCACATCCACACCGGAATTGCTCTTCACCAGAAGCCCCTTCTGCTTCATCTCCTGATAATTCTCGCTCCGCCAGTCCACCTGGGGCCAGATGGAGACCATCACCTTGATCCCCATATCCTGGATCTCCCGGATCATCTCCTCCGGATCGGGGAAATATTCCCCGTCAAAGCGCCAGTCCCCGCACCTTGGCCAGTGGTAATAATCGATCACCAGCACGTCCACCGGGATCTGGCGTTTCTTGTATTCCCTTGCGATGGACAGCACCTGCTCCTGGTTGTAATAGCGCAGCTTGCACTGCCAGTAGCCCAGTCCGTATTCCGGCATCATGGGCGCCTTCCCGGTTGCCGCGGCGTAGGCTTCCTCGATCTGTGCAGGGGTATCCCCGGCCGTGACCCAGTAATCAAGCTGGTCCGTATCCTGCGCCACCCATTCGGTGGTATTGCTGCCAAAATGGACCTCCCCGATGGCGGCGTTATGCCACAAGAAGCCGTACCCCAGATCAGAAAGATAAAAAGGGATGCTTGCCTGGGAATTCCTGTGGGCAAGCCCTAAGTTGCATCCCTTCAGGTTCATCGTCTCCTGCTGGTACTGCCCCATGCCGTAGATCTTTTCCTCCGGGTTTGAGACAAAGCTGGCCTTCAGATGGTAGCCTCCCCCGGGAAGGGGCATGAAGTGCCTTGCCTTCTTCTGAAGGGCGCCGCCGTTGGGGATCTCTGCTAAAAGCACTTCCCCTTTCTGGTTGTAAAAGGTCATCTGGAGCGCATTTCCCCAAGGGTTTACCTTAAGCTCCGCCCGGATCCTGCCGTTTGTGATGGATGCCCTCAGGTCTTCCATCTGGATCTGTGCCGTAACAGGCTCCGGATCAAGAAGGGCCACGCTGCCCTCCCTGATTTCCCCCAGAAAGGATGCACGGACACGAAAGCTGTCCGGCCCCCAGGGCGTCACCATGAGAGTCTCCCCATTTTCCCGGAAGATCAGACTTCCGTTCAATTCCTCAAAAAACTGCATTTGCTGTACCTCCTTCTACTTTTGAATAGATGCTTTCTACTTTATCAAAGTTTGCCACATTGTACAACCGCCCTCTGATTATTTTTTGTGGACTCTGACGAGAACATACGCCCGCCGGGCGTACTGCAAACAACGGACAGCACACTCCGCGAACTGTCCTACTAAAAAAGAAGTCTCATCTCTGAAACTTCTTTCTCACTCTGTAGTATGTGCCTTGCTCTTCTTGAACAACTGAAACCGGACATCCTGATCCTGAATATCGATATGCCCGATATCAACGGCGTGGAGATTCCAAAGCAGATCCAGCAAAACCAGATTCCGCGGACACATGCACCGATCAAACCGTTATCTTCTACGTTCTTATCTCTCTTCAAACAGCTTATATCGCATCTGTAGTACCGCTCGTGCTGGACGAAGCGTCCGCAAACTGAAGACGAAAGGCAACCGAAAAACCGTAACTCATGAGTTCTTCAAATTGTAATTCCAAAAGGCAATTCTTTTTCCTGACTAATTTGGGTCACTCTGTTACATAGCTGCCTTTCACATATTGGCCAGTGGCGCGCTCAGGATTTAGATTCATAACCATGTTCCTTTGCCCAGGCAAGGAGGTTTTCGTAGGCGGTCTGCTGCTTACGTATAATACTGTCTTTTTCTTCCAACAGATCGTCTCTTTCCTGCAGCATATTCTGCCACCCAAGTTGAGTACGGTAGTAATCCTCCCGTGCCTCGCACTGCATACGGATCTTTTCTTCCTGCGTCAGCTGGTACACGGTCTCCACAGCCTCGCCGATATATTTGTTTTTCTGTGTAAGCTCCATAAGCTCCTCCCATGTCGTGGATTTAAAAAGGGTCGCCCAGTAATCTAACTGATATTGTTTATCTTCTTTGGTTGCCAGGTCTGTCCGTGTTAAGTCTAACACGGACAGGCACAGCTTGTCACTATATAAAGTATGATTTTTAACATTTAAAAATTGATATGTGGCGTAAAATTCCGGCTGGTGCGGGAAAAGCGTAAAGTTGAGAAGCCCTACCTGGAATACGGGACGTACCTCCTGATAGTTACTGCCGGCCTTTAGCTGGTCGAAGTTGCGGCACAGGTAGCTTAAGGAGCGTTCTACCCAGTTGTGCTCATTGACTACCTGCATTTCCAGGTGGATGACGGTGGCATTATTCATGGAAACCTTGATATCCAGGATGAAGGTTTTCTGGTCGACGCTGCTTCCCAGCTCAATGGGGTTCAGGATAACGGCAGAGGAGATATCTGTGGGGGAAATGTGGAGAAGGGCGGAAATTAGCCCTTTCAGCACTTCATTATTTCTCTGGAGAAGCGCCCGAAACAGATAATCGTTTGTCATGGGAATGGCAAGAGCGCCAGAAGCGGGAGGCAGAGCGGGCTCCTTTACGATTTCGATAGACGGCTTAGATTGGTTCATAGATTAGTCCTTTCTTTTGAATGGTCAGATGTGAAACAATATTACTTAAAAATAAGTGAAAAGCGATTATAGATTAGTCCAGATAGAACCATCGTCTAAAGCATATCATGACAAAGAATCTGTTACAAACAGATTTTTAAGAAGAAAATGTAGAAATTTGAGAGATACTTTACAGCAGACAAAAGAAAAAAACGGAAGATGTGGTGGAAGAAGCATCCCTTTGCCAAAAAGGGATACCAGATATAGTATTGTGCATATTTTTATATGACCGTCATCCACACAAAGGCAAATACTGTATGCATCACTATGCTCCTGCGTTCCTATGGCATCGCAGGAGCATATCTATCACTATTGAAATTTACAGCATATGTCTGCCACCGCCTCCCGCAGATCACTTACCGGAGCGCAGCTGTACTCCCGCCCATCCTGCAGAAATGCTTCCTCCTCCTCGTACCGGTCATAGTCCTGAAAAGGAATTCCCTGTGCCATGCAATCACGCAAAACCCCAATATATTTCTCCCATCGGGGCTTATAAAAGTACCGCAGCATATCCCCATACTCCCGGGCCGCATAGTCATGGAGAGATACGCTTCCCTCCCGGTCTCCCCAGTGGGTGATCAGTCTTTTGGCACTTTTGATCAGCCATTCCTTATCTTCCTTTGTCCGGCCGCGCTTTGCCGCTTTATCCAGATAGTTCTTAAGGTTCAGATTCCTGTCGTGATCCACCACAGCCGCCTGCCTGTCAAACAGATCAAGAAGCTTTCCGGCATGCTTCTCAAAGCCTTCCTGATCTCCTGCCCGGAATGCATCGTTAAGTCCGAATACATAGCTCCATCCCGTATCGGCCAACAATTGTCTGGTCACAGCCACCAGATCGGCCACATAGCTTTCTCTGTCCTTTAGTCTGTCATAATATTTCAGTAAGGTTTCCGCCACTGTCTTTAAGCCGGAGGTATCGCTGACCCTTGCGTTCCCTGCCCAGGTGCTGACCTTGCATACATCCGGCGCCGGACGGCCAAGCAGAGAGGATTCATGGGTGTTCTCCACAATATCCTCATTGTATACCTCATCAAACAGATATTGCCACGCCTCCCGAAGCTCCTTTGTAACAAACCCGTAACGGGCCATAAGCCATTCCTCTATAAAAGCTGCGGGTTCCTTCGGCGTCTCACAGACGGCAAGCTCCCCTGCAATATCAAAGAGGCATTCATCACATTCCACCCCTTCCGGCATCAGACCCATACCGCAGCAGGCAGAATCCGGAGATTTGGCAAGCTCATGGGAACTCCTGTAGAATCTGCCGGCGTCTCCCCGCAGGATCTGCTGCCCGCCGAAATTGTTGACGCTGCAATAGATATGAGGATATCCCAAAAAATCGTCTCCGCCGTCTCCCGAAACATTCCCGTGGAGATTACATATCAGTACATCCTCCTTTTTCAGCGCCGAAAGCATACGGCGGTCCGGATTCGCCTGCCATCCCTGGAAGGCCCATACCGCCTGGGCGTCTGCCTTTTTCATCTCTGCCAGGACGCTCCCGGCAAATTCCTCCAGACAGATCCCGTCCTTTCTACCGCCCTCATGAAAGGGATCCACAGAATAATAGTGGGCATTTTCCGCCCCCAGCAGCTTTTTCTGCAGCCCGTAATATTCCTGAGACAGCAGGGAAAATTTCTCATCCTCCGGAAGCAAAAAGGAGGGACGAACGAAACCGTTCCACTGATCCTGTTCCATGATGACCGATCCCGGAAACCGGTCAGCGAAATCATCAGGAACCGCCCCGCAGTATCCCGGCAGCATGACTCCTATGCCAAAGGAGGCCAGCTTACGGTTCAGTCTTCTGCTGATCTCACATTGTTCTTCAAACCAATAATCCGGATAGGCACTTTCAAATCCCGACAAATTCATCATCCACTGCCAGGGCAGATAATTCGGCGCAGAGAGATACCTCTTGGCCTCTTCCCTTTGATAGCCGAATTTTTGCAGCAATTCCAGCCAGACACACTCATTTCCCACCGGATTCAGCACCAGATTGTACCCTGCAAGGATCAGGTAATCCGTCATCCGCTCCCAGTCCTGCCAGTCATAAAAAGCAAGACTGTAACCGAAGGTACAATAATTGAAGATATATCTGTAATGAAAGACGCTTCTGTCCTTCAGCTTTCCATCCGTATCCGGCGGCACCTGGGGAAGCTCTCCTGATCTTGTCAGGATCCCGTAATAATAATGGCAGTATTTTCTGAGATACTGATTCAGCGCCGATCCTCCGGCAGCTCCGCTGCTTGCCCTGATGGTTATAATACCGCCCTTTGCCTCCAGCTCATACTCATCAAAACCGCTTACGCTGTCTGATTTTTCAAAACGGATGCACTTCCCGTATTTTCCTTCTGTCACTCTGTCCGCAAAAGCCGCGAAGGCCTCTGCGTCAGCTTCAAAGGGTATATTCCTTCTTTTCACGATTCCTGCAAGATCATTTCTTTCCATTTATTTTTCCTTCCCCGTTTCTATCTTAAACTCCCAACGCCTGGTGGCGGCCCTCCACGGCATCAAACGCAGTCACGCTTAGCACGCCCCCTTTAAAGAGAACATCAAAGTATCCCCCAGGCGCATATCTACCGTAATCTCCGTGACATTATGTCCATAATAACGTTTCTCGTAAACCTCATAGGGACTGCAGGACCCGGTGAACCGTATGGTGTGCTTTCCTTTGTAAGCGGCGTGGATCGTCACAAAATTCGCGTTGGCATAGATCACGTCATCCTGGGTGTTATACAGATGACATCCTGCATATTCCGCCAGAGAAGCGATCAGCTCCGAGCGGAGGATCTGGGGTGCGCAGTAAACGCTGGTCCAGCCATCCATCTCCTTCAGCCCATAGGCGGTAAGCCCCAGTTCACAATAAGTTCCCAACGCCAGAGCCTCCGGGTCATCAATAAAAAATCCGGGATTCATATAAGCCGGGGAAAGTACATTCTCCAGCCACACATTGCTGTGCACATCCCTGTCGATCGCCCCGTATCTCCTGTCCTCCACGCCGTAACGCACCGCCGGATGAGACAGATTGGTGATCTTAAACCTGGGAGAACAGGTATGATCGATCCTGCCCACATGCATCCCGATCAGGCTTTCCATGTTGGCGTTGTCCATCACCTTCTCCGCATCCGGATTGATGAAGCCCGGCGCATACAGCCACAGCACCACAGCGTGATTTTTTTTGACCTTGCGCAGCAATGCTTCTCTTTCCCGGTCGGTCAGATGAAACAGATTCATCATGATATACAATTTATAATCCGGCATATCCTCTCTGTCAAGGTCATTGTGGAAATAATAATCCACAGGCGCTCCTATTCTGTGCAGATCCGATGTCCGGTAATAATCCAGCATCATGATATTCGTGTAGGCTGATACATCATGACAGCTCTCCTGATCATAGATCAGAGCGATCTCGCTTTTCTTATCCCGGTCAAGACTGTAAGCAAATTTCCCGATCTCCTTCTGGCGGGCGAACAGTCTGTAAATATCCTCATGCTGATACCTTCCGCCCTCCGAATGCTGATCAAACCACCATGCATAGATATCGTCACACAATACCCGGGCAAAATCACGCTTCAGTGTCACGATGCTGTCCCGTATGTCGTATAAGCCCATGGCGTCCCGATAAAAGCTGTCCTCTAAATGGGTCCGGCTGTCCTCCTCCGCCACAAACATCTGTCCCCGCAGCCGGAAGGAATCCTGCATCTCCCGCTGGGCCACACAGCCGCCGGGTTCCCGGTTGTTATACACGCCGGGGGCCGCCAGAAAATCCACCTTTCCGCTGTCTAAGATCGTCAGAGTGGCCGTGGCTGTAGTGCTGTTGTAGAAATCCGTACAGCCGTAGGAACCATAGAAAGCCCCTACCACCTTTCCGGTATAACGGGCCTTAAGCAGGGAAGCGAAATAAACGATGGCCTCCGCAGTAGCCTCATGGAGGGCGTCATAAAAATCAGCCACATGACGATAATCCTCCAGATTCAGGAAAACTCCCAGATTTCCGGGCTTTTTGGCGTTCATATCAATATTCTTCCCGATGATACGATCCGCACTCTCATAATATTTCATAGCATCCAGAACGCCCTCTTCCATGTGGATATAATACTGCTCCTCCACATTGGGGATCAGCGGATCCTCGAAGGAAGCATCCTGACGTTTCCATGCCTTGCGCAGCTTCTCCTCCGTACCATAGCGTTTCCGCAGGAAATTCCCGTAGGCCTTCCGAAAGGCCGGGGAAAAATCACCGTATTTATTTTTGGCCCGGTCACAAATGGCGTTCACCGGATACCATTCGGAGGTTCCCCCCGCCGCCAGAAAATAGCCTATGACTCTGTCCCCGAAGGGCAGGCCGTCTATAGCGTTGCAGAAATCCTGCAAAGCCTTTCCGGCATCAGCCTTCCACTTATCGGAGGCAAAGGAATACATCCCCGGGATCTCATCCGTATGCACCTCCGAGGTAAGGATCGACGGCTCATGGCTCCCGTCCTGATAGGTGATCAGCTCCTCCGGATTCTCTTCCATCCAGTCCACCGGCGGATGCAGGCCGATCCGCACGATGATGTAAGCCTCAGGCACCTGCTCGAGCAGTGTCCTGGCATTTTCTGCAAAGGCCTCCAGACCGCTGGGTTCATGGCAGGGGTGGCCATTCTCATCCACGTAGTCCTTTCCCGGACGCAGCCAGTCGGTATTGGTCATCAAAAAGAAGACCCGCAGCCCTGCCTCCCCCAGATTCCTGATATAATCCTTTTTGTTAAACCGCACCGTCATAGCCATCGGCGGAAAAACCTCCCCGTCGATCACCAGTGCCGGACTGCCGTTTATCTTTTTCACTTCAGCATAACTCATGTTTTAAGTCTCCTTCTACCTTTTGCAGGACGATCATTCCTTTACAGAGCCTACCGTTATTCCCTTTACAAAGAACTTCTGCAGGAAGGGATACACCACCAGGATCGGAATGATGGCAATGAACATCTGAGCACTGCGCACCGTCTTTTCACTTAAGCTGGAAAGCAGGGCCAGCTGCTCCGGCGTCATGTTGGTCATGCTCTGATTGTTATTGATCACCTGGGTTGCAAGATAAGTTGCCATAGGATAGTTATTCGGATTATTCATATAAAACATACCGTCAAACCATGCATTCCAATGTCCGATCATGGAAAACAGAAGAAGGGATGCCAGGGACGGCTTTGACATGGGCAGGATCACCCGGGTCAGGGTCTGCCAATGGTTGGCTCCATCCACAAAGGCCGCTTCCTCAATGGCCCTTGGAAGTCCCTTGATAAAGTTCATCATAATGATCACATTCCAGATACTCATGGCGGAGGGCAGGATCAGCACCCAGAAGCTGTCCAGAAGGTGCAGATTCTTGATCACCATATAAGTAGGGATCAGACCGCCTCCGATAAACATGGTAATGGCAAAGTAAACCATGTAGGCTGTCCGTGCCCTGAACTGCTGGGTGGGACGTGACAGCGGATAGGCCGTGATCGCAATGATCACCATATTAAGCACAGTTCCTGCAAGCACCCGCCACAGGGAAATACTCACAGAATGGAAGAAATCCTTCTTGGAGATCAGATATTCATAGGCTGTAAATGTAAATTCCACCGGCACAAATCCTACCCGCCCCGCCATTGCCGCATTGCTGGAGCTTAAGGACATGGCGAACACATGGAGGATGGGCAGAATACAGGAGAGCGCCACCAGGGCCAGAACCACGGTATTGAACACCTGATACACATAAAAACTGACAGACCGTTTGACTTTCATACAACGCACCTCCTTTAAAATACACGATAATCGCTTTTCTTGTAAAGGATCCAATAGCTGACTCCTACAAAGATCAGCGAAACAGCCGATTTAAATAATCCCATAGCCGCAGCTGCGGAATACTGATGTCCCGCAATACCCAGCCGGTATACCAGAGTATCCAGGATGTCTACCGTCTTTTCCACAGTAGGATTGTACATTACAAGGATCTGCTCGAACCCGGCGTTTAAGATGCCTCCCAGCCCCAGCACCGTCAGCACGGCCACCATAGGCAGGATACTGGGCAGCGTTACATGGAGCACCTGTTCCCAGCGGCTGGCGCCATCCACTCTTGCCGCCTCATACAGAGCCGCATCCACATTGGTGATGGCTGCCAGAAGCAGAACCGTATTATAGCCCATTCCCTTCCACACATCGGAAGCAATGATGATGGTACGGAAATACTTGTTGCTCACCAGAAAAGCAATGGGTTCAATATGGAAAAGGTTCTCCAGCACATTATTGATGATACCGTCATAGGCAAAAATTTCCAGGAGCATTCCTGCCAGGATCGCCCAGGAGAAAAAGTAAGGGATGAAAACGATGGTCTGTACGGAGCGCTTAAACCAGCTTTTCACCACCTCATTAAGCATCAGGGACAGGATAAGGGGCACCAGGATACTGAGGATGATCTTGAAAAAGGCGATAATAAAAGTATTAACAAAGGCCGAGCGGAAGCTTGGCATAGTGAATATATAGGCAAACTGTTCAAAGCCCACAAACTCTGATTTCGTAAAACCAAGCAGAGGCTTGAAATCCTGAAAGGCCATGATCAGGCCAAACATGGGCAAGTATGCAAAAATTGCTGTAAAGATCACTGCCGGAAGCAGCATGATGTGCAGTTCTCTGGTCTTGTACAGACTTCTTTTCTTTTTTTGTTTCTTTACATCTGCCATAGATACAACTCCCTCCTTATTAAACAACGGATAACACGTCCTGCGAGTTATCCTTATGTTAATCAAAGAACCGCCGCTCTTTAAAGCGGCGGCCCTGTCTTATCTTTTTATTTATTCTGATACCATTCGTTTACTTCCTTGGCGATATCGTCACCGCCCTGAGCCTTCCACTGCTCTACGAAAGTATCAAACCCTTCGATCGGTGTCTCTCCCATGATGATGCTGATATAAGTATTGTCACGCAGCTTATCCAGCTCACCCTGCCTGGATATCATGGAAGGAGTGGTAACATAAACCTCATCATAGACAATATTGGCTGTCTCAACAGTCTTGATCATATTATCCACACCGCCGTTCTCGGCCAGACGGCTGAAATAGGTTCCCCATGCCACTCCGTCATCCGGATTCTCCGCATAGTTGATGTAAGATGCCCAGGAACCCCAGAACTCGTTGTTGCGGGGCGCGTCCTCTAAAGCGATCTCCGTCTTGTTTTCCTTTGCATACTGGTTGATAACCTCAAAGTTCTGTCTCAAACAGGTAGGGGAGTATATCCTGTAAGGAAGCCATGTATATACGTAGCTGTGCCATTCTGTCTTCTCTTCCTCGCTCATTGCATTCTGCACTTCCGGAGGGCTGTTCTTCAGAGTATACTGTAATGACCAGTAAAGCATCTTGAATACTGCCTCAGGATTCTTGCAATCCTTGCCCACTGCGATAAAGTTGTTTACAGGATAACGGGAAATCATGATGTCAGGCTGCTCTCCGTCCAGGGACAGGTTCGGTCCTACTACCCAGTCAGACTCGGGATGTTCTACCTTGTTGCTGTTTAAGGGCCAGTTGGGAACCCACCAGGAACCGGGAACGATGGCATATTTGCCTGCCACGATGTCGTTGACCACCGGTGAATCTGCAGCCCAGATATCATAAGCCGCAAAGTCCTTCTTGAAATATCCTTTGTTATACCACTCATTGAGCTTGGAAAGAACCTCTTTGTTCTTCTCATTAATACCGGCGTACTCTAATGTACCGTTGTTGTCATACCAGCCGCCAGCCCAAGACTCATATGCATGGAAGAAGGGTGTGAAGTCTCCCAGCTGAGCGCCGAAATAGTTCTTGCAGGCGGGAAGCACGGGACCTCCGTTCTTCTCCATTAATGTATCGCAGAGCGCCTCAAACTCCTCAATGGTCTTAGGCAGCTGATCTGCAGAGGTGATCCCCACCTCTTTGAGCTGATTCATGTCATAGTACATCTGAGAGGTAGACTGTGCAGGGTCTGTACCCATAGGCAGACCATAAAGCTTGCCGTCCTTTTTACCTACATTGATGAAATTTCCGTCAAAATTATAAATATTCTCCAGGTCATCGCAGGTATACGCCTCATAAGCCTCTGTCAGATCCACCAGACCGCCCTGGCTGGCCAGATCCTCGAAATCATTAGGGGAAAGCATTACCACATCGGGAATATTGCCTGCCGCCATCTCTGCGCCAAACTTCTGGGAGAACTGATCCGCATTCACGATCCAGTCGTAAACTAAATTGATGTTCAGCTCCTCGCTCAGAAGCTTTACAGCGGTGGAGGTCTCAGGGGTTACATCGGTAGGCGTGTCCGGATCCTCGGACTCACGATACTGCAGAACTACGTGGATGTCCACCGGCTCTGCATAGGGCTCTAACAAAAGCTCCTCCGGTGTCTTGGCAGCTGCATCACTGCTGTCCGCATCTGTATTTGTATCCTCCTGGGTAGCAGCTGAAGATTCTGAGGTTTCCTCCTTGCTGCTGTTTGCATTCTCTGTATTTCCTGTATCTCCGGAGCCGCCGCATGCTGCCAGCGAAACCGTTGTCATAATTGCTACAAGAAAAGCAGAAAACCATCTTTTTTTCATGTCTTTTTTCATTTCCGTCCTCCTTACGAATTATTTGTTGTTGATGTTTACATTATATCTTTTGTTTGCGGCATGTTTTAAGGGCTAATTGTATAAAAAAGAAGGATAATTATGTCCCATTTCTCTAATCAGACACAATTATCCCCTTTTTTAAATACTTTTGTGCATCTTGATGCTATTTTCGCTCTCTCCATCCTGATTTTTTACAGTTTTCACGAAACTGCTTCGGATTCTCCCCGATCCGCTCCCGGAAGATCCTGCGGAAATACCGCTCGTCCGTATAGCCTACCTGCCGCGCGATCCAATGAATGGGCTGACTGGTCTCCATCAGATATTTTTGGGCATATTCAATCCTCATATCGTTTAAATAGGTGACAAAGGTCTTACCGGTCAGCTCCTTGAACTTCCTGGAAAAATGGCTCTTGCTCATGCCGGTAAGCTTAAGCAGCTCCTCTAATGTAATGTCTCTGTCCATATTCTCCCGGATATAGTTCATGGCCCGATGGATCCCCTCCATGGTGGCCAGCTCCGCATCCGTCCCCTCAATGCTGCGCAGTACAAGGCTCCGGGTATGATCAAACCATTCCCTCCACTGATACCACCAGAGGAAATTTCCGGTCTCCTCAAAATACCGTGAGATATCCTTACCCGAAAATCCGGACCAGTGCAGGTTAAAATGGTAGAACACGGCAATACGCTCCTCGGCGGATAACATCGCTGTTCTGATCCGCTCCATCCCTCCTTTGTAGCTTTCGTCATTCACCATAAAGGCCATCTGAAGGCTCAGCCGGAGGACTTCCTCTCTGGTAGCGCCCTCCCGCTCCTCCAAAAGCTCCTGATAGCTGTAGGTATAACAGCAATCCCCCGGCCTGCGGTCCTCAAACAGTCTCCGCCTTCCCGCCGACTGCAGGACATTTTCCAGCCTGTTATAGGGAACCCCCAGCACCTGCCTGATCTCAAGCAAAGCGGAACGTTCCGTGTCAAACTGCCCGGCTGTCTCTCTCAGCGCTTCAAAGCCGTTCACACCGGGAAGCAGGAAAGAAGCCTCATTCAAAAGCTCAAAAGTGATCCCCTTCTCTTTCAGCCGTCTGGCCCCGGCCTGCACCTGACCGCAGTCCGGCAGCTCCCAGACATAAACCCGGTCTGTCTCCACCTTCCTCTCCTGCCGCTGGTGAGCCTTCTCCACCTCCTGAAAACGCTTCCTCACTCCCTGCATAAAGGCATCCACATTTTCTTCCTCGATCTGCGCCTTCGTGATATAGTCCAGAATACCAAGGCGCAGCGCCTGTTGGATCAGCTCGAATTCCTGGTGCATGGTCAGCACTACGATATGGAGTCTCGGAAACTGCCGCCTTACCTCCTCCAGGAATGGGATCCCGGACAGTCCCGGCATCTCCAGATCCGAAAAAAGCAGATCAACCCCGTTCTTTTGCAGAAAACAAAGGGCCTCCTCGCTGCTCCCGGAATCTCCTACCACCTCCATACCGTACCTTTCCCAGTCGATCAGACCGATGATCCCCCGACGCACCAGCTTTTCATCGTCCAGAACATATACCCTGATCACTCTCTCACCTCCCGCCTCTGTCCTTATCCCTTATGATTGCCGTCGCCGCAAAAGGAATGCGGATCTCCACCACATTAAAGCCATCCTCTGTCCTCTCCGCCTGCAAAGAGAAGTCTCCCCCGTAGAAGCTTTCCAGCATCCGCGCCACATATTGCAATCCGATCCCATTAGCGGACACATCCTCTTTCTGCTCCAAAACCTGGCGTATCTTCTCCGGATCTATGGGGTTGCCGTCATTTTTTACCAAAATCAGGATCTTACCGCTTGCAAGCAGCTCCACCTCGATCCGCACCTGCCCTTTGTCACACCCGCTGTGCCTGATGGCATTTTCCACAATAGGCTGCAGGATAAACCTGGGCATGTTGGTCTGCAGGATCTCCGGATGCTTCCCTGTATTGATCTCGAAGCGGAAGTCATACCGCAGCTGCTGCAGCACAATATAAGCCCGGATGGCCTCCAGCTCACGCTCCAGGGTTGTCTCCTTGTCCCTTGACATATTATACAAAAGCAGCTTGTTGAGGGCGGCGATAAAGCGCACCATCTCCCTCTCCTGTCTCTCCGCTGCATACCATTTCAGAGTATCCAATGTATTATAAAGGAAATGAGGATTGATCTTCCCCAGGACTACCCGGACCTCCAGCTGCCTGCGATTTTTTTCTTCCTCCTGTACCTTGCCCAAAAGCCGCAGGATATTTTTCCTCATCTTATCAAAGAGCTCGAAATGCTCATCGAATTCCCGGATATTCATCCGCTCTACCTTTGACTCTACATCATCGTCCTCGGCGATGGCCCGCAGCCCTTCGCCAAATCGGGAAAAGGCTTTATAAATGCTCCTCCACTGAAGGACCGAAAAAAGGATGCAGACCGAAATAACGATCAGGGTGACCATCCCCAGATTGATAGCCATCCGGTAGGCCAGACTGTAGTACTGCTTAACCGGCATCCAGATGTACAGCGTCCAATCGCCCTTCAGCTTCCTTTCGTAGATCTTGTAACGCTTTCCGCCTACCCGTATTTCATCCGTCCAGTCTCCCTCCTTTGCCCCCTGGGGCACAATATCCTGGTTGGAGCTGTACATGATCTTACCTTCGGCAGACTCTATCAAAAAACGCCGTCCATGTCCGCCACGTTGTTCAGATCCAGACTCTCCAGATACCGGAAACCGGATTCCACATAGATATAGACTTCTCCATAGGCCGCCAATGTCCTGTATTTTCTCAGCATTGAGATGCAAGGATACGGTCCCACCTTGGACTTCGACTGATGAGGACCATAAAACGTCATATTTTCCCAGTTGCACAAAAAATCCTCTTCCATGGGAAGCTCTCCGTTGGCAAGGGAGGTCTGATTGATCTTCACGCACTTGTCCTGACCTTCAGGGATATACAGATAAGTAAGATTGGCCACAGAAGGATTGGCCACCTCATAATTGGCGATCTGCTCCCGGATATAGATCAACAGTTCCGCCCTTTCTGCAGTGTCCTTCTCCTCCAGATATATATTCAGATTCTTGCCTACCGTACCGTCAGCCTCCAAAAGCCAGGAGAGCATCTTCATATTATCCATCAGATCCGTAAGCTCTCTCGATATTCTGTTCAGCTCACTGGTGATGGATTCCTCCACCTGCCTGCTGTTGATCCGGTAAAACTGGGTCAGAAACAAAAGCTCCACAAGAGCCAGCGGAATCGCGCACCCAAATACCCAGACCTTCACCAGCCGTCTGGCAAAAGACCCCTGCCTTTGTTTTCTGTTTTCCTCTCCCCAGACCATATATCCCCCGCTTCTTCTGACGCCCGCCGCGTCCTTTCCTTACCTTAGTCCTGAATAAATCCTATCACAAAAACGGGGTCTTCGCAATCTGCGTAACCGTTCAGCCATGCAAAATCAGATATAGAAAATGGCGTTGGGAGCTTGCTCACATAAGACATTTTATCTATCTGATTTTGCATGGCTGAACTGTTACCAATCTGCCCGAAATTTAACAGGATATGGTGATGACAAAACCGGTATGTTTTGTTATAATCCCCATCTGTAAGGAGGCGTTTACAATGAAAAACAATTATAATAAAACCATCACAGCCTGCTTTGTGGGATACATCGTACAGGCTATCGTCAACAACTTTACACCCCTTTTGTTTCTGTTCTTTCAAAACAGCTACCATATTCCTCTTTCACAGATCACGCTGCTGGTGACCTTCAATTTCGGGATACAGCTGCTGGTGGATCTTCTTTCAGTAGGATTTGTGGATAAGATCGGTTACCGCGCATCCATGGTGGCTGCCCATGTTCTCTCAGCGGCTGGGCTGATCCTTCTCACCATACTGCCGGATATCCTGCCCACTCCCTTTGCCGGGATCCTGATCGCCGTAATGGTATACGCCGTCGGCGGAGGGCTTCTGGAGGTTTTGGTCAGTCCGGTGGTGGAGGCCTGCCCCTCGGACAACAAGGAGAAAGCCATGAGCATGCTCCATTCCTTCTATTGCTGGGGACATGCAGGAGTGGTACTGCTCTCAACCCTGTTCTTTTTTGTAGTTGGTATTGAAAACTGGAAGATCCTGGCGGTGATATGGGCACTAATCCCCGCTGCAAACGCCTTTGTCTTTGCAAGGGTTCCCATTGCCACGCTGATTGAGGAGGGAGAGTCCGGACTACAGCTGAAGGATCTGTTCAGGCTTAAGTTATTCTGGATTTTGTTTATCATGATGATATGCGCAGGGGCCAGTGAACAGGCAGTCAGTCAATGGGCCTCTACATTTGCAGAAAAAGGACTTGGGATTTCCAAGACAGCAGGAGACCTGGCAGGTCCCATGGCATTTGCCATACTGATGGGTACCTCCAGATTGTTTTATGGAAAATATGGTGACCGGATCCAATTGGACCGGTTCATGGTTTACAGCTGCTGTTTGTGTATTTTGTCTTATCTGGGCATTTCCCTTCTGCCCATTCCCCAGCTGAGCCTGATCGCCTGCGCACTTTGCGGCCTCTCAGTAGGGATCATGTGGCCCGGCACCTTCAGCAAGGCATCGGCCGCCCTGCCCAAAGGCGGAACCGCCATGTTTGCCCTGCTGGCTCTTGGCGGAGATATCGGCTGTTCCGGCGGCCCTACCCTGGTGGGTATGGTATCGGGAGCCCTGGGTGACAATCTGAAGGCAGGAACCCTGGCAGGTATTATTTTTCCAGTACTGCTACTGGCGGGGATCATGCTTTGCGGGAAGGCAAGGGGAAAGGCTTCGTGATCGCCCCGGCCGGGCTGTAGCCCTTTGCTTCCCCAGCAGGGCTACAACTCGAAAAATTCCGACATATTTTTCATATTTTATGAAATGGCTTCATAACCATGTTCCTTTGCCCAGGCAAGAAGGTCTTCGTAGGCAATCTGTTGATTGAGGATAGCGCTTTTCTGTTTCTGTATAATACTATCTTTTTCTTCCAGCAACTCATCCTTTTCCTGCAACATATTCTGCCACCCAAGCTGGGTGCGATAGTAATCCTCCCGCGCCTCGCACTGCATCCGGATTTTCTCTTCCTGTGTCAACTGATATACAGTCTCCACAGCCTCGCCGATGTATTTGTTTTTCTGTGTAAGTTCCATAAGCTCCTCCCATGTCGTGGATTTAAAAAGGGATGCCCAGTAATCTAATTGATATTGTTTATCTTCTTCGGTTGCCAGGTCTGTACGTGATTTCTCTGCAAAAGTGCCCGGAACAGATAGTCGTTTGTCATGGGGATTGCAAGCACGCCGGTAGTGGGAGGCAAAGCAGACTCCCTGACGATTTCGATAGATGGTTGGAATTGGTTCATAGAATAGTCCTTTCTTTTGAATGGTCAGATATGAAACAGTATTATTTGAAAAATAAGCGAAAAGTGATTGTAGATCAGTTCAGATAGAACCACCATCTAAAGTATATCATGGCGAAGAATCCCTTACAAACTGATTTTTGAAAAGGAAATGTAGAAATTCGTGAGAGATTTTACAGCGAAAAAAGGAGGAGAATGGAAAATGTTGTAGGAAAAGCATCCCTTCACAAAAAGCAGATACCAGATATGGTATTGTGCATATTTTTTTGAGGCCAGCTAATAAACCTCTACGTTTGCAGAAAAAGTACTTGGGAGTTATGCTTCCAGAAAAAAATCTCCTTCCCTGCAAGCTTCATAAACAATCCCATACATCCTCCTTGCAACAGGCAGAAAATCCGGCGGTATCCATAATCTCATGTTCCTTCTTCTCCAGTGTTTCTTATTTATTGTATTATATTCTGGCATTACAAAAATAGTCTTGTATCCGCATCCAGCGTTATATTAGATGAAAAAAATACCATTTTTTCTTGAAATCCGCATGCTACTCTGCTATAGTAGAGTGGTAAAAACAATATAATTTTAGAGACAGGAGGATTTTTCAAATGAAAATGAAAAAATTATTTGCACTTGCATTAGCCGGTGCCATGCTGGCTTCCATGTCCACCACTGCGTTTGCGGCAGAGCCGCCAGCCACTGCTTCCGAATTCCTGACGTTATTTCCTCAATTTGAAGGAGTATTGGATATCGTGGAGGTAGAAAATGGATTCGACTATATTGTGAGTCGTCCCGATGGGAGTATAACAGTAGTCTGGTACAGGTACCCTTCCTCTTCCAGCTCTGAGCCCTATGTTGAGACCGAGGCCGACAGAGAAGCCAGGGCAGAGGCTCTTGCCGCAAAGGAAATCGGTATCCCTCTTGAGACGATCTACGCTGCAAGAGAAGAAGACAAGAGCATCAGCGAGTACATGAACAATTTCGTTGACGAGGTATTTGACCTTGATGAGGTGGTTCCCGTTGGTCAGGGCGGTAGTGTGATCGTTAACGGCGAGGAAACCAACCAGACCTTCACCATCGCAAAGGCTTATTATGCTTACACCAAGTTTGCCAAAGAGCAGGCTGCCTCTGTGGGCGGAACAGCCATCAACGTAGTAGATGTCAAGTCTTCCATGTATTTTGACAATGCAACTGTAAACTTCTATATGCCCGGCGTTACCGCCGACCGTAACATCCAGATCTTCCGTTATGTCGACGGTGCATGGGAAAGCCAGGAAATCACTGAGATCAGAGAAGACCACGTGGTTGCCAACCTTACAGGCCCCGGCGTGCTTGTATTTGTAGAAGTACAATAAAGCAAAAGCCCTATAAATAAATGTTAACGACCAGCGGCAGGCAGTGACTCCTATGAGACACTGCCTGCCGCTGTATTAAAAGAGGACGGATAACAGATGCTGCACCTCGTGCGCAATGCTTACGCTACACAACCGCCTCTATCAAGATCTTGTCACCTATCACAATTTCCTTTACCCCTATTTCTTTTTTCTTATTAAAATTGAAGCTGATCATATAACCTGTCTTTTGATGGTAATCCTCCAAATAATCTGCCAGCTGTTTTTCTCCGCGGTTATGATATTCCTCTCCATGCCACAGCTTCATTTCAATGATATACTGTTCCCCCGCATAATCTACGATCACATCCGTTCTCCGAAGTCCCCTGGTCCTGGATTCCACATAATAATTACCGGTGCCGTTAATAATCGGCTTTAAATAAAGCAGAAAATACTTTCTTCCTTCGTCCTCCAAAAAGGGTTCACCTCTGTCCCCGTACAGCTCATTAAAATGCTCTGTAAACCTTTCAAGGATCAGCCGCATATTCAAATGCCCGCCCACAATAAACTGATTTTTGTCCTGTAAAGATGCAGTATAAATCCTCTCGCTATGCATCTGCGCAGTGGATAGATATAAATTATAGAGCCATGTCTCAAAAATACGATTTGCAACTGCCAGACCGCCATTTTGTTCCTTTACGAGTCCAAACATTGTAGCAATATTGATAGATGGTTCATAAAAATTGTAGATAATATTTTTTCCTGTAAAAAGCAGAGAACGAAGCATCACATTCAACTCCGGATATCGGATCAGCTTCTCACTTAAGGACTCAAAAAGGGTATTTTTCTCCGTCAGGATCAGCTTTACCGCTTCTGTAACTCCGGCTTTTGTCCACGCCATATTCCTGGTGCCAAATCCTTCCTTCTTGCAAACCTCCTCATCCATATATTTGCAGAGCCTGGACACCAGAAACGGATATCCGGATGTGTAATCGTAGATCAGCTCTGCAATCCCGGAAATATCCATCCCGGTATGATAGTCCGCCTCATACTCTTTCAGCATTCCGGCAATTTCCTCCTGCGAGAAGCTCATATCAACCTTAAAATCTGCCGCAATGTTCCAAGGGCTGTTTATTTTATGCTCTTCCTCCGGGCGAAGCTTTCTTTTCAAATTTTTGACATCATATACGCCTGCAAGGATCACCGAATAAAGAGCAGGCTGCTCATCTCTGTCAATGTAATACGCCCTAAGCTGCGAGAGAAAGTCCAGAAACACCTGATTATTGGAAGCGCTGTCTACTTCATCAATCATCAGTACTACCCGCTTATCCGCCTCTGCACAAATATCGCTCAAAATTTCAAAAAGACGCTGCAATCGAAAAGATCCATATCTGCCTTTTTCAGCATCATCTAAATGATCAATCGCCCTTTTTAATCCATCCTGTCCGGACAGCTGATTCCTTTTCAGGGCTCTCAAAAAAACTCTGGCAAAGGAAAGAGAAAAAATATTTTCATCTGCGAATTCTCCTTCTCCAAATATCTGGAAATCCATCAGGATCACATAATAGCTGTTCTTCAGATCATGATTAAGTGCACGGAGTGTTGTTGTCTTGCCATATTGCCTTGCCCGGTTAATCACGAAGTATGCACCGTCATCGACCAGCCTCCTGATCTCGGCAAGCCGTCTGTCAATATTAACCATATAATGCTTATCCGGCCTGCAGGCTCCTGTCACATTAAAAACTCTGGCCATACTTATCCCTCTTTCTATTTTGACTGCAGTCAAAGTTTATTTCACTTCTATCCGTATGTTATTTGTATTATACTTGATTCAGGCAGCAATAGCAACAAAGCCGTTTTCCTTTCTTCTCTATTGTCCCTCTCTGTGTACTATAAAAAGCCAAAGATTACTCTCTGGCTTTTATCTTTGGCTGCTCTTTTATTAACATCCCCCGAGGGGATATAGTCAACAGAATCCTTACCACTCAAACAGAGCCTCGCCCTTCAGGCGCAATATGGCCTCGATCAGGAAATAGTCCGCGTAAATGATAGGCACCCCGGTATTCTCTCCGGTAGGATCATGATAAAAGTAAGTGCCGCCTGTCATGATGGAGTCTGCCTCGGGATCCCAGTTGGCGAATTTCTCCTCGCAGGCCCGGAGAATATGATAAGCAGACTCGGTATAAAGACTCTTCTCATACTCGTCTACATGTTCCGCGATCTCCAGCAGGCCGCAGGCGATACACATTGCGGCGGTGGAGTCGTATTTCACCGGCTCTGCCGGTGCACGGAAGTCCACCAGAGGCAGCCAGCCACTTACCGCCAGGTTGGAGATACAATAGTGGGCGCAGCGTTTGGCCGTATCCAGGAAGGTCACATCTCCGGTGTGGCGGTAGCTCAGGGCAAAGCCATACACCGCCCAGGACTGGCCGCGACTCCAGGAGGAACCTACTCCATATCCCTGGCCGCCGGGATTGTTCAGGTACTCGCCGCTCTCCGGGTCAAAGGCCACAATGTGGTTACAGCTCCCGTCAGGACGGACAATATACTGCTGTGCCGTTTTGGCGTGATTCACGGCAATCTTTTTGAAGCGGGGATCCTTCGTCTCCTCGGACGCCCAATACAAAATGGGGAGATTCATCATACAGTCAATGATCATCCATCCGCGAATGTCGCCGCCGCCAAAGTGATCCGCTATCCCTGCCATCATGTCAGGCCATGCACGGATAAACTTCCCGTCCAGATTATAGCGGGCGGCCAGAATACTGGCTGCCAGAAGCGCCCGGCGGCGGGCCTGTGCATCCCCTGTTTTGCGATAGTTCGCCACAGAGGACTGGAGGAACAAAAATCCCACATCGTGGCCTGTCAGCTCACTGTCTCTAAGTCCTTCCTCCAACCGTTCCTCAGCACCCACGGCAGCCTTACGGTACTCCTCATCGCCGGTGGCCTCGTACATCTGCCACAGCATCCCCGGCCAGAAGCCGTTGGTCCAGTAACCGATCCCCATACCGGGAGCTGTGGGCACATCATAGTATTTCCCGTCCTTCCCTGTGGTGTAAGGGATCATGCTGCCGATACGTCCGCATTCCGCCTTCATCTTCACCAGCAGCTTGCCATATACCTCCTCCAGCCACTCCTGATTCGAACATCCTGCCATTTTTTCTTCCATTTCAGAACCTCCTTCTTTGTACAGAATTGATAAATGTATCGCCTGGCATTTGTCATTTCCGATTAATATGCCCTATTATAGCACAAAAAAGGAGTTATTTGCATCAAAATCGCCGGATTTTTGCAGCCAACAGAATCACCCGAGCTGCATCACCCTATTATAATCATATCCCCTGTCTCCTCCTGCCTTTACCGGCCAAAGCTCAAAATATACCACTCCGTGCTCTCTGACCGTAAACGAAATCTGTACCTTCCCGCCATCAGCCCTTACCTGTCTGCCTGCTGTCAACGGTCTTGCACACTCCTTAAGAAGCTTCCTCTGCTTCTCGTTCAGACTCCGGGGCTCTCCCATCTCATGCCAGAGCCGCAGAGGATTACAGGTATCCTCATCTACCGTTTTGGTAAGGAACAGATATTCCTGTTCCCCGTCCTTTGGAAGATCGAGCACAAAATCCAGCTCTCTGCCGGTTCTTTTCCTCTCAGTATTCCATGCGATCCCCTGATATCCGCCGTTTCCTGTACGAAGCACCACCATATCCTCTGTCTTAAGAACGCATTCCCCGGATAAATCCTTATAAAACTTAAAGGTCCAGAAGGTCGGCTTAGGGATACACCCGTTGGCCACCAGACCAAAGCCGCCATGAAATGGAGCAAATGGAACTCCCTGTTCCTCAAAGATATCTCCAAAGGTCCAGTAAGAGTATGACTCATTCACATCTCCAAGCCTGGACAGCTGCTGTGCAATATAGGCGGCATTCTGATTGGTATCATGCAGAGGGCAGTTGGGAATATAGGAGGTATTAAATTCCGTGATATGGATCTCCAATCCCCTGAATTCCTCAAAGCTGTCAATAATATCTCTTGTGCTCTTAAGGTTATCAAATCCCTGCTCCGCATCGGTAAGCTCCGTATATCCATAGTGCCCCGCATGCTCCGGGATCTCTGTGGTGTAGTGGTGCCGGGTTACAAAGTCCGGCCTGATATCCTCTCTTTGGCAAAAAAGCAGAAACTCCCTGATCCAGAGCTCATCCTGCACGCCACAGATCGCCGGTCCCCCTACCCGGAAACGGGGATCCAGCTTCTTGATCGCCTCAAAGGACCTCTGAAACAGCTTAAAATACTCCTCCATATCGGCGTCCTTCCAGAAGCCGGGCAGATTCGGCTCATTCCACACCTCGATGGGCCAGCTTACCACCTCATCCTCCCCATAACGCTCCATCAGATGCCGCAGGGTTGCCGTAACCATTTCACACCAGGCCTCATAGCTTGTCGGCGGCGTGGTATTTCCTTTCCAGTAAAAAATGGTCTGATCCCCGGAGGCCATCTTATCCGGCATAAAGCCAAGCTCCAAAAACAGGCGCAGTCCAAGCTCTCTGTAGCTGTCCATCACCAGATCCAGATAGGTAAAGTTATACTCCGCCCGCTTTTCTCCCGATTCATCCTCATATTCCTGATAGATCGCCATATCATCCGAAAAAAGTCCGTGCCCCCGGATATGCCGAAATCCGATCTCCTCCTGCACAAGCTTTAGCTGCTCCAGATATTCCTTTTGGAGCGCCAGTCCCATCCGGCCTGTGCCGATGCAAAAATCCACATGATTGTTAAAAAGAACCCTTTTTTCCGTATCAATCCGGTAGTATCTGTTTTCCCTCATAGTCTTTCCCTTTCCTTCCTATATCCACTGTTATCATTTACCCAAAGCGGCCTGCGCAGTAAATGCGCAGACCGGCTGAACAGTTACTTCTTATTTTTTATTTAAGCGGATTTCCACATATCTGAATTCCTCCGGCAGATCCATCTCCTCTGCCACGTCCAGCATAGGCTCCCCGTCAATATCGAAATGCGTTCTCCTGGCTGCTGAAGACCGTGGTCCGTCCACGCCGCTGCGCATATGATAAAAGTTCCACACCAGTCCGTTTTCATCTGTCACATAGGAATTATGGCCGGGACCGTACTGCCCCTGAACCGAATTGGAGGACATAAGGGGATAATTACTTTTCTGCCAGTTATCCGGATCCAGGATATCGCTTCCCATTACGGGCTTTAGCAGTCCCACTGTATAGGTGGCATCCACCGCAGCGGCAGCATAGGTGATCATCAACTGCCCGTCCTTTTCCAGAGCATATGGCCCTTCTACCACATAGGTATGGTTATTTTCCCAGCTATACTCCGGTTTTGCGATACAGACCGGATCCGATAAGAGCCTCCAGGGCTCTTTTTCATCAATTTGGGCCAGATACAGCCACGCCCCCTGGTCTACGGGAAGGAACTGTCTTTGCGACCACATCGCATAAGTCCTTCCTTCATAGAAGAAGACTGTCATATCAAGGGAAATCACTTTGCCCTCTTCGCATAAAGGAGTACCATCCTTTTTTACTACCATGACCGGCTCAGACCAGTCTTCCCTGCACATAGGGTCGCCACCATCCCTAAGCTTCCGCACCCGGGATTCTTCATGGTAGAACTCTCCTGACGTGGCGGCGTGGAAAACATAAAGGCTTCCCCCTATCTCATGAAATTCCGGAGCCCAGAGAAGCCCGCCTATCCCCGGATAGGTATGGGAATCAAGAAAAAGCTCCTCCTTCGCGGTCACGATCCCTTCCAGCGTATCGGAACATCTCATATAAAGGGTATGGTTGTCATCCGCATCATTGGTGGCTATAAAATAGTATTTTCCATCCCTGTACATACATACCGGATCCGCCCGGTATTCGGCAAAGGGCGCCGGGAAATGCTCCTGATGCACTTTCCCCCTGGCAATTCCTCCCTCCGGCCTCTCCCAGTCTATTTTTCTTTCTACCCTGGTTCCGTCACTGTACAGAGCCACAGCCATTACATCCTCAAGCTCACCCTCGCTCTCCAATGGACCCTTCTTCGACAGCTCCATACCAACGCAAACGGGAACCAACAGTTTTTTGAGCAGATAGTCCCCTGTTTCCTCCGGTATTTCAATACTGTTGCCCGTTATAACGCCTTCGATCAGCCGAAGCTCCTCCTGCGAAGCCGTAACCCCCGGAATTTCCGGAGCAGCTATCTTTCCTTCAGGCCCTGAAATGACAGGATCTTTTAATTCCAGATCATAGGTTCCTTCCATCCATTCATCCGCTTCTCCCCGCCAGCAGAGCCTGTAGAGCCCCTTTTCCCTGTCATACACGCAACGCACTTCCTCAATATATCCCGATTCCTGCAGACGGAGAAGCCCTGTTTCTTTGTAGTGAACCAGATCCTTACTTGCAAAAAGAAGGATACAGCCTTCACTGTCGGGATCCTTATCCCCCTCTGCCCCTGTACGGATCGCAGCAACGCCATAGCCGGCTTTCATCTCAAAAAGCCATGGACGCTTTATTCCTCTGGCATCTAATACGCCGCTTGCATCATCCTGCACCGCTCTGGCATAAAGGATCCCCTCATTATGATGAAAAGGACGAAACAGGCCATCCTTCCCCCGATATGCCAGATGCATGCTGTTCGCCATATGATTCCCGTAAATGATATCTTCCCCGGGCCTTCTGGTATAACACAATATTTCCATGCTTTCCCTCCTCCGTTTCCTGCCGGGCCCTTCTCTCCGGCCTTCGGCAACTCCAGTTTCAGCTACTGCCTTTTATTTCATTTTGAAGCATCCGCGCTCCTCATGCAATGATCTATTCATATAAATTCTTGACGAATCCTCACACCCGATCCGCAACAGCTCAGCCATACCCTTCCCAAGCTGTCGGTTTATACACGTTGGCCTATTCATTATGATTTCTTGACTTTTTTTCTTATGTGGATGATACTGTATTTAAAAGTATATTGATAAGAGGCAATTATGGATCAGATCTATTACGTCGGATACGACGCCCTGCACCCGGAGGATTTCAGATACGATATACCCGAAGGCTTTCCAAATTATTTATTAGTGATCACCACAACTCCTGCACTGTTTCAGGTAAACGGGAGTATTTCCGAATATCCGGCCCACACGGCTGTTTTGTATCCTCCAAACCACTCCATATGGTATGGCGCTGCCGGAAAGCCTTACGGAAACCACTGGCTCCGCTTTACCTCTGACGAATCCTTTGTGACGGATTTTCCTCAGCCTGCCGTTCCCTTTTCCATCTGCGATCCGGAATATTTCCATAACCTGTTCCAGCTTCTCACCTGGGAAACCTCACAGCTGGCCAGCTCTTCCCGGATCAGCAAGGATGCCGGTATTATCACCCGGCAAAGAGACTTTGGCCTCGAGCATCATGAGCCCGGTTCCATGGCCCCTGATCTGATTGTATCACAGCTGATCAGGATCCTCTTTTATAAGCTGCACAATGAATTGTTAAGTACTCAGCATATCTTTCATGACCATGAGCTGTTAGCGCTGCGCAGAAAAATTTCGGCAAACCCTCAATATCCCTGGAGTATTACGGATATGGCCGAAAGGCTCCATATCAGCGCAGGGCATCTTCAGCTCATTTACAGACAAAAATTCAACATTTCCTGTATGGACGATGTCATCCATTTCCGGCTTTTTAAAGCCAAAGATCTTCTGGCTTTTACCACACAGAGCATTGCGGAAATCGCCATGCAATGCGGGTATAATAATACCGAGCATTTCTGCCGGCAATTCCGGCAGCATATCGGGATCTCCCCCGGACAATTCCGAAAGAATATCTCCGCACAAAAAAACAAGCTGTAAATCCATGGTCATTGGATTTACAGCTTGCATTTATCCCTTTACAGCGCCGATCGCAATTCCTTTCACAAAATACTTCTGCATGAAAGGATAAATGATCATGATCGGCAAAATTCCCAATACTGTCAGTGCCATGCGGACTGACGTTGAAGGCAGGTTGGCAGTGCTGACATTTCCGCCTGACTGCGCCTGCTGCCGCAGGGAATCAAGATCCCGCTGGATGTTCATCAATAACACCTGAATACTGAACATCCGATCATCGTTAAGATAGTACAGGCCGTTCATCCAGTCATTCCAATAAGCCAGGCCCACTAACAGACTGATCGTAGCGATGATCGGCAGCGCCATGGGAAGCACGATACCGAATAATATCTTAAACTCGCTGGCTCCGTCAACCCGGGCCGCTTCCACAACAGCATCGGGAATGTTTGAAGTGAAATAGGTCCGCATCATGATAACGTTGAAAGCGCTCAGCAGCAGATTAGGGATCAGCAGTGCAAATACTGTGTTTCGGATATGAAAGGTCTGAGTCCACATCAGATAAGAGGGTACCAGACCTCCCGAAAACAACATGGTAAAGAATAAATAAAAAGCAAATATATTTCTCCCGGGCAGCTCCTTCCGTGAGAGCGGATAGGCATACAGGGTTGTGACCAGCAGATTACATAACGTACCTACTATTGTCACCACAAAGGAAATGCCATATCCCCGAACCACCGCGTTGGACTTTGTCATCAGATATTCATAGGCATAGGTACTGAACTTCTCAGGAAAGAAGCTGTATCCATTGGCGATCAGGATCTGTTCCTCGGTGAAGGAAGACATGATCAGCAGTATGAAAGGCGCAACTGCACAGACAGCCAAAAGGCCTAACAAAATGTGGCCAAAAATCTGGAACCCTTTTCCATTATCTACCATAATCTGTACCTCCTTCTCAGAACAGGGAACTTTCCTCGTCCACCTTGCGGACGATCAAATTGGCAGTTACTACCAGGACGAATCCTACCACAGACTGGTATACGCCTGCTGCAGAAGACATTCCGATGTTGTTGGTCTGCATCAGCCCGCGATATACATAGGTATCGATCGTCTGGGTCACACTGATCAGAGGGCCGGAATTCTGAGGCACCTGATAAAAGAGACCGAAATCGGACCGGAAGATACCGCCTAACGCCATCAGTGTCAGAATAATGATCGTGGATTTCAGGCTTGGTAATGTAACATTCCGGATCTGCTGCCAGCGATTGGCTCCATCCACCACGGCCGCCTCATACAGGGTATGGTCAATACCGCAGATGGTAGCATAGTACAGGATCATGTTGTATCCTAAATTTTTCCACAGGTTAACGATCACTAAAATAACCGGCCAGTATTTCGGCGTGTTGTACCAGTCAACAGGATCCGCTCCAAAAGCCGACAGAAGGGAATTATTGATATAACCGTTACTGCTGCTGAGGAAAGCAAATGCCAGATAGCTGACGATGACCATCGAGATCAGGTAGGGGATCAAAATTACCGTCTGATAGATCTGCTTTGCTTTTGAACTGCGGATCTCATTGAGGATGATCGCCACGGAGACAGCTGCCACCGTACCCAATGCGATAAACACCAGGTTATAAAGCAATGTGTTCCGGATCATGACAAAGGCATCCTTTGTGCGGAACAGAAACTCAAAATTTTTGAACCCGCACCATGGACTGCCATAGATGCCGTCCCTGGCATTATACTGGCGGAAGGCAATCTGAATACCGAACATTGGGATATAGCAGTTGATAAACAGATAGATGACACCAGGCATGAACATCAAATAAAGGGGCCAGAAACGTTTCAGTGTTCTTCCGACATTCTTCATATTCATTCCTCCATATGATTTGCTAAACAACGGATGTCGCGCTTTGCGGAGCGCTTTTGTCTCGCAGAAAAATCCAACGGTATTTCCCATGAGACAGGAAAGCGGGCTGGGAGTTTCCCATACCCGCCTTCTTTTTACGCATGAATTGTTATGTAACATCCAAACTCTAATTACTTGCCGGCCAGGAATTCATCCAACTGTTTCTGTTTCTCAGCTATGATGTCATTAATACCTGCATCCTCCAGTTCCGAAATGAACTTGGGAAGATTCTCGGCAGGATCCAAAGCACCCCAGCGAAGAGCCGTATTGTACGAGGAAACCACGTTGCTGCATGCGGTGACCTGATTCAGCACAGGACTGCTGTCCCATGAAAAGCCATGAGCCGGGCTGGCCACGCCGCTCTTATTGAATGCACTGAGCTGTTCCCACAGATCAGCCTCGCCGCCTTCCCAGATCGGCGTAAGCTGCTGATTCGGCCATGCCCAGTCAACGGAAGAATATCCGCTGGCATTGGCATCCACGCCCTCAGGGGTTGTGATAAAGGTCTTGGAGTCATCTGTATATACCCAATGCTTGCCTTCGATACCATTGATAAACAGGTTCGACACCTCGGCATCTGTATACATCAGGTTCCACAGCTCCATAGCCTTCTCGGGATGAGCGGAGCTGTAAGGAATGATGAGAGAGTTGCCGTTACATACGCTGGTATATTTATAAGGCTCGATCACTTTCATGAATACTACTTCTTTGCCGTTGGACTTATAATTTTCCAGTTCCTTGCCCGGCTTCCAGTTCTCGAACATTGCAAAGCCGTTGCCGGAAAGCAGGTTGTTTTCTGTAGTAGTGGTAGCATCAGGCATGATCAGACCTTCCTGATTCCATTGATACATCATCTCACAGAACTCACGATAGCTGTCCGTAGCATAAAAATTAACAATCTCTGTGGTGTCGTTGAATGCATTTTCCAGAACACCCAAATTATCTCCCAAAGGATCAGTAGGCAGAGTCTCCTGCATACCGCCGCCGCCCCAGGTGGGAACCAACGGGTACATGTCAGGATAAGCTTCGTGAACCTGTGTCAGGATCTTGTGCATATCATCATAGGTACCCATTTCCGGAACCTCGATCCCCAGCTCATCTACAATATCCTTACGCATGGAGAATCCGGCAGAACGGGAGGTATCCTTCATATCAGGAAGTGCGTACAGTACGCCTCCGAAACGGCAGGCGTCCAGATCCACAGGATCGATCACACCCAAAGCCCCCTGACCATACTGTTCAACCAGATCATCCAGAGGAGCCGCATAGCTGTTGCGGACAATCGCTGCCAGCTGGCCGTCAACGTTATTGTAGTTCAGCAGATCGATGGCTTCCCCGGAGGTAAGAGCCAGATTGATCTGCTCCGCATCCTGTCCGCGAACCAGTTCAATCTCAACGCCAATCTTCTCCCGGGTAATTTCACTGATAGCTGCTGCCACTTCATTACAGTCATCCGTGTCGGCACTGCCCACGCCCCAGACTACCAGCTTTACGATCTCGCCGTTATCCGCAGACCCGCTGGCATCACCGCTGTTACTGCTTTCGCCGGAAGTATTGCTCCCGCTTCCATTAGAAGCGCCTGAATTACCGGAATCGCTGCCGCCGCATGCTGCCAGACCGGCCACCATCAGACCAGACAGCAGAAGAGCTGCTCCCTTTTTCCAAAATTTCCTCATTTCACTTTAACTCCTTCATAATAGTGTAGTAGTTATTAGAGCCCCTCTCCAAGGGCGTTAGGTTTAACGTTAAACTTTTATCTGTTAACATTTTACCCCCCCCCACGGTATTTTGTCAATACAAATTGATAGGTAATCTGTATTTTTTTGTCATATATGCATGTTTCGTTTTGCATAATTCCCACTTTTTTCTTATAATTCCTTTTATCATCCACACAATATTATCGATTTTACCATTATTTATCGTTTAACCTCGTCTCGCTTTTATGCTTTTTATCCAAATCCCCCGATCATATTCACCCGGATATACTTATAGAAGCAGCGGATGGCGCGCTCTACGCTTATGCAAAAAACAACAGCCGGAAACCTCTGTGGTCCGGCTGTCGCTTAATGAAGCATGCTGTCATTTACTCCGTCTCGAGCTCTCTCACAATGGACTGCCCCAGGAATCTGACAAACGGGGATACTTCTTCGGACGGCATTCCACCGTCCATGGTAAACACCATCTCTGCAGGCTTCTGATCCGTATAAGGCTCCCATACCGGCATCGGCGTGCCATCCGCATCCGCTCCGTTAGGATTGCCATTTTTAATAAAGTTGACCCAGTAATTACACATCTGCCGTGCAAGATCATAGTGCTTCCCGATAAATGGCCGCCAGCATTTTGCCAGCGTTTCAAAGAAGAACCACAGATCCACGGAATGAAAGCATCCGGGCTTGTCCCATCCGGGAATTTCCGGTGCAAACTTATAGTAATAATAATCCTGCCTGCCGCCGTCCTCCTTCCGTTTACCAAAGAGCCCCTTTATCGTGCATTCCAGTCCGATAACCTTCCCGTACTGCCCCTTCTGTGCGTCTTCCTGTGTCTGCCCCTCAGCTTCCGCCTCCATCAGCTCCAAAAATTCTGCCGCGCTGTTGCCAAAAACAGCTTTCGCCTTTTCCTCAAGCTCATCTCCTGACTGCGCGCTCAGAAACGACGGAAATTCATCCACTGTGTTGCCTGCCATTACAGACACATCCGCGCACCTTCCCTGAAGAAAGAGCGCCAGGGGATCTCCCACGCAAAACCGGCCATCCTCCACTGTTGCCATACGCGGGGCGTTTTGAACAAACTCCGCATATTTATCCCGGATATAGAAAGCATCCAGCTCTCTGGCCTCCTCCAGGGTTGACACTCCCAGAAAATCCAGAAAGGCCGCTCCGTTTTCCTCTGCCTCTGCAAGGGGCTTCGGCGTTCCGATAGACCCTTCTCCATAAGGACTTCTGATCATTCCGCTCATAACCACTGCCCGCTTAAAAAGCCCGGCATTATCAGGACAGGCCATCTGACTCAGCACACTGCCTCCGCCTGCCGACTGGCCTGCAATCGTAATATTATCCGGATCTCCCCCAAATGCTCTGATATTGCGGATCACCCATCTGATCCCTGCCTGCTGGTCAAGACTGCCAAAATTGGCGGGAGCCTCCCGCTGTTCCCGGGTAAGCTGGGGATGTGCCATAAATCCAAACACGTTGACACGATAGTTTACCGTAACTACCACGATCCCCCGGCGGGAGAGACGTTCCCCGTCAAACTCCATCTCGGAAGGATATCCCCATTGCAGAGCCCCTCCAAAAAACCATATAAGCACCGGCTGCTTTTCCTCCGGGCTCCCGGCTCCTGTCCAGACATTCAGATACAGGCAGTCCTCCTCCATAGGGATCTGTGGATCCACATGCCATTCCCGGCAATAAATATCCGTTCCAAGCCCCGGCGTATCCTGCACTGCTATGGGTGCAAAGCGGGATGCGTCCCGTACTCCTTCCCAATTTTCGCAGGGCATTGGCGCCCGCCATCTGTTTTTTCCCACCGGCGGGGCTGCAAACGGAATCCCTTTAAAAGCCGTGATCCTGGGATCTGCTGCCTCTATTCCTCTCACCCATCCGTTTTCTGTTTCTGCCATTCTTATCATAGGATCTCTTCTCCATTCTGCTTTTATTCGTTTAACGTTTTACCTTTTGATCAAAAAATCGGGCTACTATTTACAGAATCACTGATAGTAGCCCGGCTGCTGTTTCTTATATCTGCCAAACAGAGCTTCTTTCTATAAATCTGCAGGGGATCATTATTTTATCCGGCACTTCTTCCCCCATGCCTTCCATCTGCTTTAGCAAAAGATCCGCAGATGCATTTCCGATTTCCCGCAAAGGCAATGCCATTGTTGTAAGTCCCGGGACAAAATACTCTGCAATATCCTGATCATCAAACCCGGCTACTGCAATATCCTTCCCTGCCCGAAGCCCCATTTCATCCAGACAGCAATAGACGCCTCCGGCCATGCGATCCGCCATACAGAAAATAGCCGTCACATCTGTTTCAAGCAGCGCCTTAGCTTCCTGATACGCGCCTTCCTTTTCCCAATCCGCATATCTGACCCAGGCCGGATTAAACAGGATCTGATTATCATATAATGCTTTTTGATAGCCCAGAAGTCTTTGCTGTGTATGGATATTATTTTCTTTTCCTCCGATCACTCCTATCCTTCTGTGTCCTTTGGACACCAGATAGGAGATCATCTCACAGGCCGATTCCTTATCATTTATCACGACAGACGGCACTTTGGGATTATCGGAAAAAGCATAGGCCATTACAGCAGGCATCTTAAAATCCTCCGGGAAACAGTGGATCATCCTGGCATGACCGGCGACATAGATAATACCGTCTACTCTGATCGATTCCAGCTCCTTCAGGGTCGGATCCAAAATGGAATGATAGCTGCTCTCGTTATTATACCATGAATCACTCCACCGGGCGTACATACGCAGGTTCTTTGCTATGGTCCGATAGCCCCTTTCCTCACAGCGGCTCATAATTCCTTCCACGATCGTGGGCGTTGAAAACTGCGTGATATCCTCCGCTATGATACCGATGGTTTTGGTCTTCTGATTCCGCAGCCCCTGTGCGATATAGTTTGGTCTGTATCCCAGCTTATCAACTGTTTCCAGCACCCTCTGCTTCGTTTCCTCGCTGACCTTGGGCTTTCCGTTCAGGATATTTGACACGGTGGTAGGTGAAACCTTGCATTCTCTTGCAATTTCCTTTAAAGTAACCATTTCCTGTTATTCCTTTTCATGAAACTCGAACATGCAACAATATTTAATCATTATCCGGTTTCCATACACACCTGTCAATACCCGTTTTTGTATTATAAAAGAATTCCGAAAGAACTTATTTCATATTAATATATCGCCAGACTGATCTCAAACGGTCTTTTTCCTGTCAATTCCTCTGTTCTCTGATCCGGCTGTCCAAAGCCCACATAGATTTTGTAAGTCCCTCCCGGCGTAAATCTGTTCCCTTTATCATCAACCACCGTAAACGACTGGGGCCTGAGCGTAAGCTCTGCACGTGTTTCTTCTCCGGCCTTCACAAATATCCTCTGAAATGCGCACAGATGCGGGTTGGGAGTTTCAAACTCTGAAGACTCTGATCTGATATAAACCTGTATCACCTCATCCGTATCATACGCTCCTTTGTTTTCAACCGTTACCGTCACTTTCTTTTCATCTGCAGCAGCGTCCTTAACCACCACATTTCCGTAATTCAGCCCATATCCGAAAGGATATTGCGCCTTTCCTTCCATATACCGGTAGGTCCTTCCCTTCATGGAATAATCCGTAAACTCCGGAAGCTCCTCCAGCGTTTCATAAAAAGTAACCGGAAGCTTTCCAAAAGCTGACGCCTCGCCGAACAGCATCCTGGCCGCCGCATTTCCTCCCTGCGCCCCGGGATACCCCAGCCAGACTACCGCATTGAAATGCTCATTGGCGTAGCTTAAATCAATATCGCTTCCCGCGCACAGACAAAGAACTGTGGGCTTTTTGCACTCAGCAACGGCTTTCATAAGCGCAAGCTGGGACTCCGGCAGCTGCAGGGACTCCTTATCCCCTGAGGCATAGCTGTTGCCGGTATCTCCTTCTTCCCCCTCCAGGGTTTCATCCAGCCCCAGACACAAAATGACCACATCACTCTCGTCCGCAACGATCCTGGCCTCGGAAAGTCTGTCATACCGGTATCCCAGTCCTTCCGTCCTGTCTTTAATAAGCTCCGCTCCTATTGAATACAGGGTCCGGACATCCTCTCCCCCATACCGGCGGATTCCCTCCAGAACAGTAACATATTCCGTAGCTGTTCCATGATAATTTCCGATCAGCGCCCCGCGGCTGTCCGCGTTAGGACCGATCACGCCTATGGTCTTAAGCTTCTCCTTCTTAAGAGGAAGGATCCCATCATTTTTCAGCAGCACAAAGCTTTCCGCCGCCGCCCTTTCGGCCAGCGCAAGATGCTCCCTGCACTCCACCCTGGTATAAGGAATACTGTCAAACTCATTTTGTTCAAACAGCCCCAGCATATATCTGGTGGTAAAAAGTCTGACAGCCGCCCGGGTGATCGCTTCCTCTGTGACAAGTCCGTCATGATAAGCATTCAGGATATGCAGATAGGTATTCCCGCAGTTCACATCACATCCCGCATTCAACGCCATTGCTGCCGACTCCTCCGGGGATCTGGTAACCATGTGATTTACATGGAAATCCTTGATCGCCCAGCAGTCCGATACAAAATGCCCCTGAAATCCCCATTTTTCCCTTAAAGTATCCTGGATCAGGGTCTTGCTGCCGCAGCAGGGCTCTCCGTTGGTGCGGTTATAAGCCCCCATCACTGCCTCTACCTCCGCTTCCCTCACCAGAGCCTCAAAGGCCGGAAGATAAGTCTCTTCCATATCCTTTGCCGACGCCCGGGCGTCAAATTCATGCCGCAACGCCTCCGGCCCCGAATGCACTGCAAAATGCTTTGCACATGCAGCCGCCTTCATCACAGGCCCATCTCCCTGAAGCCCTTTTACAAAATTTACGCCCAGTCTGGCAGTAAGATAGGGATCCTCCCCGTAAGTCTCATGTCCTCTTCCCCATCTGGGATCCCGAAAAATATTGACATTGGGCGCCCAGAATGTCAGTCCTTTATAAATATCCCGGTCGTTCTGCCGGGAATAGGCATTATACTTCGCCCGTCCCTCCTCCGCTATGGTCTCTGCAACCTCAAAAACCAGCTCCTCGTCAAAGGAGGCTCCCAGGCCGATGGCCTGAGGAAATACCGTAGCCTGCCCGGCTCTGGCCACTCCATGAAGGGCTTCATTCCACCAGTTATAGGCGGGGATCCCCAGCCTGGGGATTGCCGGCGCATCATATTTCAATTGCGCGGCCTTCTCCTCCAGAGTCATCCTTGCAACCAGCTCTTCTGCTTTTTTTCTCGCTTTGCTTCTGTCCATACTCCATTCTCCTGTCATGTAAATGCCGGTAACGTTGAAGCGGTCTGCCTGACTGTTACCAATTCTGTCTGCTTTATCGTAGTATTTTTATACTAGCAGACCCCTGACAGGGCTTCAATGATATATTATGGACAAAAATTGATATATCCTCATATCTTCTTTCGTCCGGGTTTTCTTTTCCGGCATGACATGGATCTCCCTCTTCCTGTTTAGTCACCAAAATTACGGAGCATAATAATCTGACACTATCTGAATTGCTATTTCCTTTGCCCTTAAACTGGATACATTCATTCCGTCTGTCCTTCCAAGATACACACAATAATATATCTTCCCTCCTGCCCCTTCTGCAAACCCGGTAAACCATGCATCAACAACAATGCCCTCTGTTTTGCCCATACCTGTTTTTCCATAGATGGAAATATCCGTTCTCTCCTGATCTGGTACCAGCATGACCTGTTTCAATGCATTTAGCGTTTTCTCCGAATAAGCCGAATTTTCACCAAAAATACGCTCCATGACCTCCACCTGCTCCTTCGGGGAAATCAATAAAGACGATTCAAGCCAAAAACCTGTTAAAGCCCTGTTATTATTATTTGTATTCAGCTGCCCTTCCCAATCGGAAATATCGCAGTTACCATACTGAAGCTTATCAAGTTCCTCCTGCATCAGATCTCTTCCTATCTCATCTGCCACCTCCCGAAAATACCAGACACAGGAAGTCTGAAACGCACTGTCAAAATCAAGATCTCTATTCCAGTCATCATTCCAGAATATTTCACCGCTCCATGTCCGGGTTGAACTCTCCCGTGTGATGATTCCATTTTCCAGCGCAATCAGTGAAGAAATGATCTTAAACGTGGAACATGGTGATCTTCTGGTCTGGGCAAGTCCATCATTATATATCATGTATTGCATGTTAAAAGCATCATAGATAACAGCCGCTCCGTTCAGCCCGTCAAAATACTCCGCCCAGTGATCCGCCTTTATGAACTCCGGTTCCACTTTCACGCTTTCGGATGCTGTATCCGTATTTTCTTCTAACACTTCCTCATTTGCTTCCTCATCTGGCGTATCATGGATATCCGTCTTTTCCATCTCTTCCATTCTTTCCTTTTCCGGATTGGCCTGTTGTATTTCTTCCGTATCATGGCGGTCAGAACAGCCGTCTAAGATAAATATACAAATAAAGATACAAAATATCAGTTTTTTCATAAATCCCTCCTGACTTTATAACCCAAAATAATAATTGAAAATATCTCTCCCCACGGCGGTAGAGTTCGATGAGCCATACCCGTTTGCGATCCGCACTGCTAAGGTTATTTCCGGCGCGTCTGCAGGAGCATACCCGACAAACAACGCATGGTCGGGTCTTACTTTTGATTCCTGCGCCGTTCCTGTTTTGCCCGCAATGCTGATCTCTATATCCTTCAAAACGGAATTGTTCTGCGCAAACTGCACCATCCCTGAACACACGGTATCCCATACAAAATCCGGTAATTCCACCTTATTCTCCGATCGGGCATTATTTTCTGCAAAATTTCCATTCTCATCTGCTATTCCCTTTACTAAAGAAAGCCAAAAAACATTTCCCCTGGAAGCTATTGCATTCACATACCGTGCCAGCTGTACGGTTGCATAGTTGTGAGTACCTTGTCCGATTGCAGAGGGAATGGCATACGCGTCTGTTACATGGGGCTGTGCTTCTGCAATCTCAATGCCGGACTTTTGATCCAGACCAAAGTATTTTGCGTACTTCTGCAAGCCTGTTAAGGCAGCGTTATCAGTATATTCCATGGAATTTTTGTTTCCCAGCCGATATGCTATTTCACATAAATAATCGTTACAGGAATACTGTAATGCGGTGGGTGCATTTATCACATTGCCGTGTCCGGAATGCTTCCAGCATTTCAGGTCAGGGGTTACTTTATCAAATACCCCATCACATAATACGGAGCTGTCTGATGAGATAACCCCTTCCTGCAAACCTGCGATCACTGTAATTGGTTTAAATGTAGACCCGGGAGCAGTCAGCTGCTGTGTTGCCCTGTTATATAATGGCAGAGCCTTATCATTCAGCAGCCTGTTATAATACGCGGAATCCATCTGGTTTGCCAGACGATTGTTATCATATCCCGGATAAGACACAAGCGCCAGAACCTTCCCCGTTTCCTGCTGTACGATCACCGCAGACGCCGAGCAGGGGTCTAAAGCTAACTGTGCCGGAGTGATCTCCAATTGTTCTATTTTTCTTTTCATAAAGGAAAAAGCGTCCATTGATCCGGATATTAATTTTTCATGATCAGCATCCCCGGCAGACAATATCTGCTGGTCATATAAAAGCCTGCACATATCCTTTCCCTGAATGTGGTCTTCAAAGAGCAGCCGCTTAAATAACAGCTTTTCAAATTCGTTATCAGCCGCTGTTTTTTCAAGTATGCTTTCAACCAGCAGGGCATACATCTCATCTGTTGTGAAATACCTGTGTTCGGAACTGATCATCCCATCAGCGATCCATCCGTTACCCACCGCATCAGTCAGAAATTCCTTTGCACTGATTCCGCTCTTATCCTTCCACTTTTTATAGGCATCATTTTCCCTGTCAACAGCATCCTCATTTAACATTCCGGTTTCACTTACAATAAAAGAGAGATATTCCCGCATTTCCTGAGATAACCGGTCATAAGGGGTATTTCCATTCAATAATTCTTCCCTTAAAGCCACTGAAACCTCTTCCTTTTTGGCTTCCAGCATCTCTGCAATACGCCTTTCCAGCTCCGTTGCATCAGCGAGGTACAAATCCTCCAATTGAACAACGGAATTGTCAACCAGCGCCATATAGACATCATAAATAGGAATACGGATATCCGATGTGTCTGAAATATGAGCCTTATCAAACTCTTTTGCATTGACCAGATTATTGGCTACGATTCCTGCCAGATTTTGCTCTAAAATATGATATACGGCAATCTGCAAATCTTTATCGATGGAAAGGTACACATCCTTTCCGCTTACAGCTTCCCGGATCACCTTCTCTCCGCCTGTAACCTTTCCCACATTATTGACCAATACTTCTTTTTTGCCGTCAATGCCCTGCAATTCATCTTCCATATACTGTTCAATCCCTGCTTTTCCAACAACGGAATCGAAAGTATACTCCTTATCGGAATCAGCATATCTTTCCATTTCTTCCGATGAGATTTCTCCTGTATAACCAAGGATATGAGAAAAGGCTTCCCCTCCGGTATAAACCCTGTTCCAATCCTGTCCGACTGTGATTCCTGTCAGAGCTGCGCTGTTTTCCAATATATATGCCACTGTCTCCTGCGAAACATTTCCCGACAATGTTACAGGCACATATTTTTTGTACGCATTTGCAGACAGCATATATCTGATCCCGACAATCGTTAAAACCTCCTCCCTGGTATAAACTTCAGGCAATCCATATTTCTGCAGCTCTTCTTCGGAATAGGGATCTTTTCCTGTACCATAAAGCGCAAATCTACTGTTGCCTGACAGCAATTGGATCATGTCATTTGCACTCATATTCCTTTGCTTTGCTGTCAGATCAGCAGGATCTGCTTTCCCGAATATATCTGCCTTAAATCGTACCAGGGTCCTTCCTGTTACCGTATAAGCATAATCACCATCTGCCCCGACTTCTATTTTTAGCGGATTACTGATCTGCTCATTATTTTCACTCAGCTTTTTGGCAACATGGTAAATCATACTATTTAAGGCCAGTTGATGATCCCGCTCTGATGAATAAGTTCCATTATCTGTCATTGTAACGGTATAAACCAATTCACTATACGCCAAAACCTCCCCATTACAGTCATATATAGTCCCCCTTGTATTTGGTTCCCTTAAGGTTCTGGTGATCTGCAGCTTAAAATCTTCTACGTATTCCTGCCCATTTACAATCTGCAGCTTAAAGAGACGATGAAGTAAGGTTGAAAAAAGAAGTATAAATATTATTTGTAATGCGAAGCATCTGCTTCCTGTCATTTTCTTATCAGTCCTTCTGAATTTAATTTTTTAAATATTACATTAGTAATATTTAAAAGTCAAGAAAAATATAAAAATTTCTTTTCACAGAAAGATCTGCAAATGTGTCCGCATTATCACATCTTTTTGTGAAAAGAAATTGCCTGAATGGTATTTACCCTGCCTTTTTGTAATTTGTCTGCTTTATTTCCAATACCTCATCTCTCTTTGAAAGAAAGTACCGTGACTGAATGAGGAGCGAATTTATACTGTAAGGAATTTCCGTTTACCTCAGTATGCTTCGTCTGCGGTACAATATGATCCGGCTCTTCAAAAGTATTTATTTCATCCAGTCCATACCCTTTTAAGCAGGAAATCGTTGCCTTCTTCTTTACCGTCCCGTCCAGATTCAGCAGCACTTCTTTTTCTTCTCCCGTCAAATTTACTACTTTGAGAATCGTCCGGCTATTGTTCTTGTCTACACTTGCCGTAATATACAGTTCCTCCAACTGAGGCAATGAATCAACTGCATCATTATAAAGCTCACCATTCACCCATGTCCTGATCCTTCTGCCCTGAACCTCCAGTTCCAGAAAATACTCACCATCTTCCACATGAAAAATCCTCTGTGAAAGGTTAGAGTTTCTTCCCGAACGACGGGACACCAGATTGCAGTCCCAGTTGTCCCAACCGCCAAATTCCCACATCAGTCCGTTTCTGTCATCCCTCTTTCCAACAAAGATTTTCAGCCCCTTCCTGCCTGCAGTTCTCTGAAACTTAAAAGAAAGCTTATAATGGCTGCTGCCGGTTTTCATAAGCAGATTTTGCCGGTTATCCTTTCCAATCACCAAATCCTGACAGCTTGTACTTTCCCCTGTGACATAATCCTTTATTTCTACCGCCCATATCTTACCTTCAATATCATTCCCCTCTATGGCAATACCTCCTGTGATATTTTTTTCATCCGCCAGAGGTATGATCTCATCCAGATTTTCCGTCTCAAAACAGACGGCATCTGTACCCTGATTTTCCATAAAAAGCTTCTGTACATGATAGTTCGGTGTCTTAAGCACAGCATGATTGTTAAACCACAGCATATCCGGCTGCCAGTTTATATAGTCCACATTGCAGAGCATTGGCGCATAGCAGGCCATGGCTACCGCCTTGGACCGCTCTAAGTGAGTCATATAAGCCGCCTCTACCAGCGCATTATAATAAGTATTTCCCCAGGATGCATATTCTCCCAGAAATACCTTTGGCCCATTTTCGTCATAATCCTCATAGTGGTGCATATTTGCCAGAAACCATTCCGGGGAGGAATAATAATGCTCATCTACCAGATCGGAGCCATACTTTTTGGCTGAATGCCAGCCTGCCTCATAGCTTTCCCCCATTGCAAACGGCCCCGCGGTATTGATGATCTTTATATCCGGATATTTTTCGCGGATCGCCTGATGAAAATAAGGGTACCGCTCAAAAAATCCATCTCCTACCTCCTCATTTCCGATTCCAATGTACTTCAGATGAAAAGGCGCTTCACGCCCCAGCTCCTTTCTGATCTTTCCAAAGCCCGAATCTCCACTGCCATTGGCAAATTCAATCAGATCCAGCGCATCTTCCACCCACTGACCAATCTCATCAAGCGGCACACCGACTCCCTTATGGGGATTAAACCCTCCCGGAAGGATCGGCACCGGCTCTGCCCCGATTTCTTCACAAAAACAAAAATACTCAAAATAACCAAGCCCAAGGGACTGATTGTACCCCCAGTTATTGCGCCAACTTGGCCGCTCCTCCACTTTTCCGATCGTCCGCTTCCAGCGATACATGGAATTACGGTCATGGTCATTTAAGCTACCGTCATGCACAAGGCAGCCGCCCGGAAAACGCATGAACTTTGGATGCATCTCCTGCAACGCCTCAGCAATATCTTTCCTGAGACCACCCTTTTTCCCAAGGAATGTAGCACATGGAAAAAGGGAAACCATATCAAGGTCACATTCCCCTTCTGTTTCAAAGGTTAGTACCAGCCGCCCACAGATCGTAGTATGGGTTGCATTCAGTTTTAATTCGTACTTTTTCCATTCCTTACTGCTGATCACAAGATATCCTTCCGTGCAAACCAGAGCTTCCTCTGATTCTACTGTCACACGGATGCGAAGCTCCCTTCCGGTGCTTTTCGCAAACAGGGAAAAATCATATTCCCTCCCCTCCTCCACAAAAATCCCGGTATTATATCCCTCATTACATACAGCGCCGCCTGCCCGGGCCTCTACATGGAGATAATGAGGATTTTCAGCATTCAGCGGGCACTCTGAACTTACCTCCCAGCTGATTTCTCCCTTCTTTTTCCATGCAGTCAGGGCATGATAACCTTGCTTGTCCATCTCGCAATATTCAAAGGAACGGTTTTGTACCATCTCCGCATACAATCCGCCGTCTGCTGCATGATTGATATCCTCAAAAAATAATCCATATAAAATGCCCAGTTCCTTATAGGTCTTGTCCTGAAAAACTTTAATTTGCTTCATTTTTATTCCTCCCGATATACGGATGGGTCAATGGTCTGACACATTTCGATACCGTTTTTCTCCATCATTTCCATGGTTACCATCGGCCGTTCATAGCTGTAAAAACCTGCCGTTGACTCTGATACAGCAGCTCCGATACAGGACACTTCCTTACCGGATAACGAAAAAGTACTCCCTATGGTAAGATAAGGAATACTTTTCGCACTGCGCTTTTCTTTTACCCTTTCACTGCTCCTATCATAACGCCTTTTACAAAATATTTCTGTAAAAAAGGATATATACATAAAATAGGTACGGTTGAAATCACAATTACCGCATACTTAATCGTCTCCGCATAAGTGTTCATAACATCCATACTCGCGGCTCCCTGATTCAGCAAGGTATCATTTGCAATCAGTATTGCCCTTAAAATGTTCTGGATTGGGAGCTTATCGTTATCCGTGATGTAAAGGGATGCACCAAACCATCCATTCCAATGTCCTACACCGTAATACAGAGTCAGCACTGCCAGTGTTGGTTTGATCAGCGGTGTTACTATTTTTACCAAAACCGTCACATCGCTGGCACCATCCATATAGGCAGACTCAATAAGGCTATCCGGCACTGCTTCGATTGCCGTTTTACAGATGATCGCATTATAAATGCTTAAGGCCCCTGGTATTACCAACGCCCATATATTATTATACAACCCCAGCGATTTCTGGTTTAAATAACTTGGGATCAGACCGCCACTGAAGAACATGGTAAACATCAGAAACATCATGATCCACTTTTTAAAGAACACATTCTTTGAAGCCATAAAATAACCGCACAGCAGGGTCATGACCAGATTTAAAGGCAGGGACAATCCAAGAATGCACAAAATATTCCTGAAGCCGCTTAAGATCAATGGATGCTGAAACGCTTTCTCATAGGCACCTGCATCAAAGTTCACCGGCCACCAAAGTTTACCGGGGTTCTGCGTTACTGCTGATGCCGCACTGAAAGAAGCACAGACCACATACCAGATTGGATAAAATGTTACTATGATAAGGCCGATCATGATACAGGTGTTTATAACATCAAAAGACACATCCCCCACAGAACGACGGCGACCATTTATTTTAATCCTGAATTCACTCATATAATCCTCCAAGCTGCCCCTAAAAAAGGCTTGTTTCGTTTAGCTTCTTGCTAATCAGATTAGTGGCACACAAAAATATAATGTTCACTATGGAATTGAACAGGCCAATTGCAGTACTGTAACTGAAATTCGCTTCCAGAATACCAATCCTGTAAACATACGTAGAAATTACATCTGCCACCTCATAGGTTGTAGGGGAATACAAAAGCAGTATTTTTTCAAACCCTACATTTAAGATCCCGCCCATCTTCAATATAAACAAAATTATGATTGTAGGCATAAGCCCCGGCAGGGTTATATTCCACATCTGCCGGAGGCGTCCTGCCCCGTCAACCCTCGCCGCTTCATACTGTTCCTGGTCAATTCCTGCTAAGGCCGCCAAATATATGATAGAATCCCATCCGATATACTGCCAGATATTGGATACAATATAAATAGGATAGAACCAGCTTTTATCGGCAAGCAGATTTTTTCTTTCCCCTCCAAGGGCTACTACAATATCCGTGATCATTCCATCCGACTGGCAAAAGGTCTTCACCAGGCCACAGATCACTACCATAGATACAAAGTACGGCATATAGGATACGGTCTGCACCGTCCTTTTAAACTTTGTATTTTTAATCTCATTGATCAAAAGCGCCAGGATAATTGGAGCCGGAAAGCCAAAAATAATACTGCATATACTGATGGAAAAAGTATTTCTCAATATTCTGAAGAAATTGAAGTCACTGAAAAATCTTGTGAAATGCTCGAACCCCACCCACTTACTTCCGGCCATTCCTACTGCCGGGCGAAAATTCTGGAATGCGATCAAAATTCCATACATGGGTTTATAAGCAAAAATTGCTATGTATATAATAACAGGAAGGATCATCAGATACTTCCACTTATTCATTTTAAAATCTTTCACCAGCGTTTTTTTCAAACTCTTTTCTTTAACACCTGTCATATTTCCTCTCATTCCGCTACCACTGCAGCACTCTGACACAAAGGAATTTCGTACTTTATAGCATAAATCCCCAATAAGTTTCTTTTTCTTACAGACAGATGGCGTTCTGATAGGACGCCATCTGTCTGAATCAACACTCCAAAAACATTTCTGCCAGTAGTAAACATTATCTCTGCAAGAACCTGTCATAAGCTGCCTGACGGATCTCAAGCATACGCTCTGCTCCCATATCATTCAATGTCTGAATGAATGCATCGTAATTATCCAGAGATTCTTCCCCTGTAATGAACTTGAGTGCCATTTCCTTCACATAAGTGTTAATCGCATTGTAGATTGTGCTGCTTTCTGTGCTTTCTTCCGGTGTCATGGTGACTGCGGAGGGGTAAGTCCAGTTTCCCGCGTCTTCATTTCCGTAATACCATGCATCTCCTGCTTCTACCACTGCCGGGTCAAGCTTCTGCTGTACCATTCCCAATGCCTGGATACCGCAGCCCCAACCGCCTTCACCTGTATAAAGGCCAGCCGCCTCTGCTGCACCCAACTCGCTCTTTAAGATCAGATCTGTAAAATGCGGTTCCCCTTCAACCATTTCATAGCTGACTCCTTCCGTACCAAAATTCCAGTACAGGAAACCTTCCTCCGAAAAAGGATAATCCAGCCAGCGCAAAGCCAGCTCTACCTTTTCTTCAGGACAGCTTGTAGTAATGCCTGCAACAATAGGCACTACCGGATCCTCACAGAAGATTGCGCATGTCTTGTCTCCTTTATTCATCACAGGATAAGGGCATCCTACCCAGTTTGCGCCGTTCCCGCTGGACTGGGCATCAAGAATAAAACTGTTAAGTCCTGTCAGGTTAGCATTGGTTAAACCGACCTGCCCGTTTGCCACTTTTGTACGAAGCCCCGTATCATCCAGCGTTACAATATCGGGATCAAGCAGCCCTTCATTATTTAACTTATTAAGCCAGGTGATATATTCCTTCCACTCATCCTGCATCTGGGCAATCTGTAACTTACTATCGTCATCAATGTACAATGCAAGTTCTACTGTACCATATGCACCAAAAGCTCCTGCCATACCGGGTGAAACTCTCCAGGTAGGTGTAAACGCAAACTTGGCTCCATACTTGTCATTAAATGCCCTGATAGTGGTTTCCCAATCCTCAATAGTTTCCGGCATAGGAAGGCCGCATTCATCCAGCCAGTCCTGACGGACCATGGGACCATGATAGGCAGACTGCCATCTGCTCTCGCGGAAGAACCCAAAACCATAATATTTTCCGCTGTCTGTTTTAAGGGATTTGTCGTAATAAGGATTTTCCTGTAAAAACTTCCAGTAATTAGGGGCATATTTGGGAAGCAGATCAGTCAGATCCCTTATAATGCCGTCTTCAATGTAGCTTTCCGCATCCCCCATAAAGCTGTACCAGATCATATCAGGAAGATTGGAATCAGAAATCATAAGATTAAACGCCTGTTTCTGATCCGTTCCGGATGCCGGAAAGGTATAGTCAATATCAATCCCTGTCATTTCTGCAAGTGTCACATGGAAAGGAGACTCCTCCCAGCTGGCTACCGTTGAGGAAGGCATGATCTGATTGGTCCATAAGGTTAACACTTCATCAGTATCAATAGGATAGCCTGCAAATTCTGCCGCTTCCACTGCCTCTGCCTCATCGGCACTGCCATCTTCCTCTGTATTATTTCCGGCCTTATCTGATGCTGTAGCTTCATCTGATGTTGCGGCACCTTCATCGGCAGGTTTGCCATCTGCCGCCTGATTCCCACATCCTGCGAGAACGGTCATCGTAGTTGCAGCCGCCAGAAGCATGGCCAGTAACTTTTTCTTCATGAATGTTTCCTCCATTTTTTCACTATTTAATTTTTCATGTTTCAAAAATACGGTGATCACTGTATGTCACTTATTTTACAGATACCTCCCCGAAACCGGAAGAATCCGATGTTAAAATACATTGTCCAAAATGCAAATTTAAATTGTCCTCTTGTGCGATCAATTGTTCAAAACCTCAAAATTTGTTATAATTTTAGAGAAAAATAAGTTATATAATGACCGGAGGAATCATCTAAAATGGCAATTTTAAAATTTCGAAGCAAACTGAATAATTTTTTCTGGAGATTTATGGCTTCCAATTTATTGTTGCTTTTTATTCCTTTTTCAGCAATCCTGATCACCTATCATTCTGCGGCTGAAATCATTGAGGAAGAAATACGTACTTCCAACGAAAATACTCTTTTTCATTTTTTTACTTCCATGGATTCTCTGCTGGAAGATGTGATTTCTTTAAGCCTGTCACTTTCCAAAACAGACAGTATACGGAGTTACTCTCTCCATTCATCAGAAGATATGCGTACGCCCACTATAGACACCTATTATGTCCGTCAAAGTCTCTCTGCACTGCACACGGAATACTATGACAATATATTTGTTGTATATCCCAAGCTGGACAAAATCATCGGCCTTAAGAATTCACTTTCCCCAGAACTATTTTATGACGCTTATTATAAGGATAAAATGTCCTATGCTGATTTTCAAGAAATAATCTACTCACCACAGAAAAACGTCCGCCCGACCATCATCACTATGGGGGAGGAACCCACAAGCGCCCTGCTGGGTGTGTCCTGCTCCTTCTCCCTTACTGAAAACACTCTCTCATCCCCGGATTTTACTATTGTTATCGTGCTCAACAAAGAACATGTACGGCAATTATTTCACCATGCAGGTATACATAATGAAAGTATTCTGACTGTATTTGACGGAAACGGTCATCTGGCGATTTCCTCCCATCCTCTGCCCGTTGAAAATGTTCCTGCTCATAACCTGACAAAGGATGTGCTTTTAGATCCTGCTCTTTCCTATAACTTTGAGGTACAAAATTTCACATCAGAAGTTCTGCAGGCAGACTACCTCTCCGCCATTCCCAAGGCTGTTTTCTGGAACAGGCTCAATGACCTGCGCACTTTTTCTCTGGTCTGCATTTTCCTGTGTATTTTGCTTAGCTTTGTAGTTTCCTGGTCCCTTGCCTACTTTAACCATTCCCCTATTACAGCTATAATGGATCTGATCAAAGAAAAAACCAGCAACTTATATACCAGGCAGACCAATGAATTGGCTTACATCAACGATATCCTGAATGATGCTTTTAAGGAAATTTCCCTGCTCAGCACACAAAAAAGAACTCAGATAGATATTGTACGCGATAAATTCCTATTAAATGCTCTTATAGGAAATGCAAATATCGTACTAACTAACGAGAATGATGATATTTTCCAATCAAACCACATTACACTTTTATCTGACAAATTTGGCATTATTCTCTACTCAGTAGATCTTGAAAAGGAATCTTCTCTGGGAAACTGGGATGACAAAAAAAATATCCAGACACTACACTTTATTTTTCAAAATGTTTTTCAGGAACTATGTGGTAACCGACATAGAGGATATGTGGTCAGCATATCGGAGAAAAACTATGCCTGTATTATCAATTTTTCAGAAAATATGGAAGTAAAAGACTGCGTTGCAGACATGATTACATTGGCATCCCAATGTAAAGATTTTTTACAATCAGGCTTTCAACTACAAATGTGCTGTGCCCTTTCCGATGTTCACAACGGAATTGACGGAATCCACTCCTGCTACAATGAAACTGTCAGCGCAATAAAGTATCAGTATTTATACAAAAAAAATACAGCAATCCTTTATTCACAGATAAAAGACAGACAATTTCAGTATACGAGTGCCAACAATACCAAAATAAAGAATTTACTGATCCACTTTGTTAAAGACTCTGCCATCTCCCAGAATGCCGCTGATATGATCACAAAAATCATACAGCTTGCAGGGCTTGGCACTGATTCCTCCCTGGAGTCCTTTCATTGTTTTCAATATGAGTCTCTCATTACCTTCCACATGCTGGTCAATGAATTAAACGCCGGTAATCTGGATATTGAAAATGAACTGGATTTCGCCCTGCTTCATGCCTCCAGTTTTGAAGATGTCAAAATATTTTTGGTAAATACTTTGGACAAGCTCCGCCTTTTCTATCAGGAATCTCAAAAAACCTGTACTTTATGTGACCAGGTGGCTCAATATCTTAAGGAAAACTTTGCTGACCCCAATCTCAGCAATAAAATATTGGGGGATATCTTCCAAATCTCCCCTTCATATCTCTCCCGTTTATTTAAGGAGCAAAAGGGAATCTCCCTATCGGATTACTTGAATCAGCTTCGACTTACCCATGCCAAGTTCCTTTTAGAGACCACATCCTTGAATATGGAAGATGTTGCAACAGGAAGTGGTTACTTAAGCAGTTCAACGCTGATCAAAACCTTTAAGAAAAGTGAGGGCATTACTCCCGGGGCATACAGAAATACGAAAAACCAGCCATTATCCTAGGACTTTGTGAGAAATAACCTGAAGTGGCCCACCTCTACAATCCACAGCGGCTCCGCTCCAGCGGGGCTTTTTGCTGTCCTGATATCCAGAGCCTGTAAACACCTATTACCGGGGCTGTTGACCAGACAGACTGTTCAGTACCTCTGCAATATCCCCATCTATCCCGTATGACCTGTCCGCAATGACATCCGGAACATAGACTTCTCCCCTATTCACTGTAATATAGGTTGCAAAAGGCTCCTCTTGTGCCAGTCGCATGAAAGGAGCCTTAATCATCTGATTGCGCCAGCCAACGCCAAGTTCCAGAATAACCAGCTTCTTACCGTGAAATTCCTGCACAAAATTTTGGTATTCCTGCGCCTTCTTTTTCCAGTTATCAGTCTGAAAAAATGACTGGTCGCCTGCCATATTCGGCTCCATAAATCCACCGCACCTGGGGCACCTTACCAACGCTTTCACAGGCACTTTCCCATCTGCTTCCGCTTCTGCCATGCGGATTATATCTTCCGGGTTACAATAGACCGTCTCATGGCAATGTCTGGCACAGCGGTACTCTGTAATTTTCCCTTCCATATCAAAGACACGTTCCGGAGAAAAACCAGCCAGAGAAAAATGATCCTCCCCATTAGAAGTCACAACAAAATAATCCTTCTTCTCCACCAAAGCATACAGATTTTTCATCATCCTGCCTGACTGCTCCTTGTAGCGTTTCAGATACGCCAGACGACTGAAATAAGCCCACTGCTCCTGCGGTCCTTCAAAATCCAGAAACATCCCCTGCAACAGGCTTCGTATCCCATATTTGTTCCGAAAGTCCCCAAAATGTTCCCGGAACCAGTCATCATCAGCAAAAATATTATACCCCTCCGAAATTGACAGACCATTACTGGCTCCGATCAGAACTGCATCGGCTTCCTGAATTTTATCCCATATCTGCTTATACAAATTCTCCATTATCCTTACCTCCTTCTGATGTCCGGCAAACCTTTTTTGCTTCTGCCATTTTCACAGCATCTTCAAGAGCCTTCGCAATATCTTCCCTGATTGCCATCCCTTTATCCGCAATTTCATCCGGCAGTAAAGCATCCTTCGGATTGATCGTAATATAAAATGCCTGTGGCAACTGATATGTCAGATTCCAGAAAGGCTCCTTTATAAACATTGGCGTCATCTGTCCAACCCCTAATTCAAGAAACAGTATTTTTTCACTGCTGTGCTGCTGCAAGAATCTCCATATTTTTCTATACTCGTCTTTGTATTTCGCACCTTCCAGAAACGTATACCCCCGTACCCAGGGTTCAAGTTCTGCCCCACACTGCGGACATCGCGGAATCATTTCTGTGGGAATCTTCAAATCCAGATCAATGGCAGCATTCATACCATAAACCATATCCCTGTTATAAAATATTTCATCATGGCAGCGGCGGCTGCATTGGAAGTATCGGGAATCCCCCTGAATAGCACTCAGTTTTTCTTCCGGAACAACACGTGTAAACTGGAAATCCTGATTCGTAGTCATAATGTGATATGTCTTTCCTTCCAACAATTCCATTAAATCATAATAGGGCCTGCCAGTTTCACACTCATATTCCATATAGCACATCCTGGCAAGAAATGCCCATCGCTCCTCTCTGGATGGATACCTGTAATAAAACCCATTGAAAGCGCCAACATATCCATACTTTTTATGAAACTCCCCTAAATACTTCCGGAAATAACTGTCATTCTGGTAAAAAAAGTTGTATCCGCAGGCAGCAGACATTCCTGCTGCTGCACCCACCAAAACCGCATCTGCTTCTTCTATTTTTTCAAGCAGATACCCTGCATTTTTCTCATGATCACTTTGAAACATACCTGAACATCCTCTTCTTTTTCACTTTGTTTAAACCAATCAAGGCAAAAACAATATTATTGACATGCTGTATCGAAAAAATTATAATGTATAAAACTTCAAAAATGCTTGACATTTTTTCAAAAAAGAAAGCATTCCTTTACAGAAATGCTTTTTTTGTATAGAACTTTAGAAAGGACTGAGAAAATGGCAGAAAGAAAAACTGATCGGCGCACCATTTACACCAAAAATATTATCAAAGATTCCCTGCTTGAACTGCTAAAACATACCCCTTATGAAAAAATCACAGTAACGTCCATCTGTAAACAATCGGAAATCACAAGAGCAACATTTTACCTGCATTATGAGAATATTGATGAAGTTTTAGACGAAGTGCTTGACGAGGCGCTCCGTCTTACAGAACTGGATGATAATTTTTCCATTTCCTCTTCCCATCTGTTTCCCTATGTTGGAAATGAAAAAGCATTCTCTCCTGCTCGGGAAGATCCCGATATCCTTCTTCCCCCATGCCAACGTGCTGCCAGCAATCCCAAATACCGTGTCCTGTTCCTTGACGAAACAATGTCCCACCACATACTGGAAAAACTCTACAAAAGAGAAAAAGGCAGAAGAATCCCCGAAATTATGAATACCTACCATGTAACTGAATGGGAAGCTGATAAACTGTTTCTGTTTATGCTGTATGGCAGTTTTGCAGTTAATAAGGCACTTGGATGGAATAAAACCTCCGACTGGTATCGTGCACAGAAAGTTATCCAAAACCTTATAAAGCCGTAATTTTCCATCTGATTTTTCTTCTATCTTCTATCCACCTTTATTCTTCACAGATCAGGATACCAACAGCGCAGATCACTGCGTCCTGCATCAATAGTATCAGAGATGCCATACCTTTGGCATACATAGATATGAGCTTCTGGTCAATGACAGAATTATCCTGAATGTCCTATTTATATCACAACAAAAAAGATAAAAAAACATTGCCTGCGCAAACGACATCATTTTTGCATAAACGACACGAAAATCAATTATCGAACCACATTCTCCATTTAAAAAATCCCTTCTTAAACTCTTTACTGTGAGCCCTTCCAATTACTACCTTTAATCCGCTACAAAGCGTAATTTCATGACTGTTTACTTTTTCAATATATTTTATAGACAATATTACGAGATTAACGATCAGCCCCATCAAAAATGAAAAAGCTATGACAAAAGCGATATAAAAAATAAACCTCTTAAGTCCCAACACAATTCATCCACCTTCATAAGACATAAACTCACTCTTACTTAAAACTGTTTTCTACCACACCCGGCAGCAGTTCATAAATGGAACATCCAATTTCATTTTCAAAATAAGCTTTTATCTCCAGAATCTTTTTCCAACGTTCTACTGTAGCATGATGAACGCCATAACGTACCGTCACATCTACAAACCTTTTTTCCAAAAGACAGAATCCGGTCGGGAGCGCCAGCGCATCGCAAAGCTGTACTAGACGGTCATAGTCATCATATTCCGCATGTGCAATAAAATTCTTCATAAACTGATAATCTTTTTCTTCCATGTCAAAGACACCTATGGAGGTCTCAATATCCTGTATCATAAAAGCATGAGTAATACAGATCTGCGCTGCTTTTTCCCATCCTTTTTCCATACAGTAATAGTAACCATCTATTAAATGCTTCTCTGAGCTGACTCCGGCATATCGTCCAATGTCGTGCAGCAACCCTAATATATACGCGCGTTCAGAACAAAGGCTCTTACAATGCAGGGCAATGTTTTCACAGGCCATTGCCACATACCGTGAATGGTCTGCCCACCCTCCCGGATTTAATCTTTCCGCTTCCTCCAATGCACATTTGGCAGTTTTACGGTCTGGTTCCATTTTGATCCTCCTCGTTTATATATGATGAAATATTTACAGCTATCATTATAGTGCATACCAGATTATATCCGTCACAGCCCGGATACGTTTGATCCACAGGCAAAACAGGTTATATTTCCACCGAAATCCGCAACTATGACAGAATCCTTTCCCACAATGGTCCTCTGATTCACAGGCGCACCTGTATCGTAGGCCGCGACCTTTTTCCCGTTTTTATCAATAATATAAAGGAAGCCGTCCGATGCGCCAAAGCACAGATTATCACCTATGGGGACAACTGTACTGTCCACCGTCGCCCCCTCGCTGCCGCTGTAGGGAGACGTGTAAATAAGGCTTTTACCTACCTGAAAGTTCCATAGAATTTCCAGATTTTCCGCATCAACAGCCACCACTCCTCTATCTGCAGTCCCCAGATACATGATGCCGTTTTCAAAATACGGTGTTGCTGCACTCTTGAAGGTGTACCCTTCCATATCCCTGTATACTGCCGTTTTACCGGACTGTACATGAACCTTATATAATCCTCCCCAGGATGCGGCATATAAGTATCCTTTATATACGGCAGGGGTCGTTATAAAATAGCTGAGCCTGTCGCCTTTATTGGTCCAGAGCTCCCGCCCCGTAGCTGCATCCAACGCATAAAGCTGATCCCAGTGGGCGCCTACAAACAGCATCCCTTCATACAGTACAAAGCCCGAAGGCGACGTATTGCCGGCTGACACTGTTTTATGCCAGGCTATGCTGCCGTCAGACAGGTTCAGGCAGTAAACATGCTGCTGTCCGCCACAGTAAACATGATCTTCTGTTACCGCAATACTGTTGCTGGAATTGTTGGGGCAAAGCAAGGCTACAGTTGTCGTCCATATCTCTTCTCCCATTAAGCCAAAGCAGTAAACATTTCCCTCTGTATCCTGAGCAAGGATCTTGTTGCCGGTGACACAGATATCACTTTTGACAGAATTCTTTGTTTTACGCTTCCAGAGCAGTTTTCCGGTCTCTTCCTCAATGGCGGCAATGCCGCAGTGCTTTGGCCAGCCGTCATCCACCGTCCCGACATAGATCACGCCGCCTCTGGCTACCGGAGAGGAATAAAGAATATTGCCTCCCAGAGAAACCCTCCATTTATGCGGTCCGGGCTGTCTTGCTTCTTCAAAGCCACTGTAATAGCAATCGCTTGCCACCAGCCTGCCGCCCCGGATCACAACGCTCCTTATTGTGGCCGGGGAAGCATCAATTCCACCCCTGTCGGGTCTTGATGTGGTTATATTGAAAATCCCGTTGATTTCATTGAGATAGTTGTAATGCCAGTGCCCAAAAACCCATGCCAGAAGATCATGCTCTTTCAGGTCTATGCTTTTGTCCCCATCTGACAGAACAAATCCGGTTTCGTTCTCCTGGCAGTAATCATGATTAAACATGATCACCTTCTTATCCGTGGAAACATATTTAAGGTCATTTTCCACAAACGTCACTACATCACTTTGGGTATATTTCCCTTTCACATCACCATACACGATAGGAGTGACAATATAATGGATCCTGCCCACATCAAAGGAATACATCACCGGACCGTAAATGCTTTCAAACAGTGCTTCCCCGTACTCTCCCCAGTTCACATAATCATGGTTGCCTATGACGTACCTGACAGGAATGCCCATGTTCTCACTGTTCATATCCCTGATATGTGCCTTCAGCCCGTCCAGGTAGCAGATATCGCCCGTGTGGATAATAAATGCCGGATGCAACTGATCCGCCAGCCGACGAAGCTTACTCACCCATTCGCCTGCGCCATCCTTACCCACTTCACTGTCTGTCACCTGTAAAAAAATATGGTCTGTCAGGTCGTTTTCCAACCGCTCAAGGGAAAAATCATAGCTATTTTTCTTCTCTGACACCGGTATATAGTAATCCGTGGCCCAGTAACCTGTGGGGGCAGTGACGGTAATAAAATTCGCCTTGTGCCAGCCCTTCAGGGAGTAATGTCCTGACGCATCCGTCAGCGTAACATCCCTGCCGTTGCTGACCGCCACCGAAATCAGGGGCTTCCCTGTATCCCTTTCGTATACATTTCCTGAATATCCATGCAGATCTGAATCAGATAAAAACGCCATTGTAAAGCCCGCACCTCCTATAATACTTATTGTTTGACCGCTCCATTATACCATGGTTTATCTGTGTATTGCCGCATAAATATCAAACGCTGTCAGGCTACGCGAGTCGGCTTATTGACAAAAAAATCGAGACCCCATAAGAAGTCTCGATTTATCGTGCCATCTGTTGTGCTCAAACATTTGCCCGAATCCGTGGAGTTTATCTTCATTCAGCATCCTTGCGATCACACCCCAAATAACTCTACTGTTATTTTTTATTCCATAATTTTAGATTTTCGGTATTTGTGGCACTAAGACAAATCTATAATCTGCATTTCCATAATGCCATTGGATGATCTTTCACGTTTTCCAGTATGTCTGGATCATTAAACAGCAGTTCTGGTCTATATTCTTTATTCTCAAAGGCTTCCATATATTCCATTTCTTCAGATGTTACCTTCATCAAATCAGAAATATATCTTTTCGCATTAGACTTTCGTTCTTCTAAATCAAAATTATCCTTTTTCTGTAACACTGGAAATAAATCACGTCTTATCTTCTGAAATGTCAATCTGTCGATTGCTGATGTGTCAAATGATTTATTCACTGTTTCCTGCGAAATCGAGTTATAGAAAATAATACATTTACGAAACATATCTTCTTCTGTAGAACCGAAAAGTCCATAATAAACCATATTGTTAAAATCATACAAATCTCTTGCAGCCGCTCTGCTCATCAGAGCATTAGTCTTAGCTGCAAATATCTCCATAGGAGCAAGTGTATTTATCTCAAACACATCCTCAAAAACATCTGTCAATATCTTTGCTCTTATAGGCTTTAATATATGTGCTCTCAGCGAATAATTCAGTTCTATCTTAATATTATCCACATTTCCTGCTGAATTACGATATTGATAATGAAATGCATCCAAACTGAAACTGAACCTTGAGGCGGTAGATAACTGATATCCTTCCATCTCCATGTACTCTTTTATAATCTCTGTAATCTGTTCTCTGGCTTCTGCCATCTCATCCTTCGTCACATTTGGAATATAATCCATATCTATATCAACAGACAATCTTGGAAGATTAAAAACCACCATGTTAATCGCCGTTCCACCCTTTAGCACCAGATGCTCTTTCAGATAAGGTTCACTATTAAAATACTTCAATATCTCCTTAAGTCTTAACACCTTTTCAAATATGTCTCTGACAAATCCATGCTGCTGTGCCATCTTGCCAAGCTGCACTTTATTATATTCAATCATCTTCTCTGGTTTCTCCATTCTTTAAATATGTTTTTGAATCTGGCACTACCATTTTCCACTTAGCATCATATGATCCATCGTACATATCTTTTGTGATATACCGATTGCTTTTTCCGATATGTTCCCTGCAGGTTTGATAAAACTTATCGGACAATCCTGATGCAGAACTATACATTTCCAATAAATATGCTGTTTTTTGATACAAAAACTGATTCTGATACTCTTTTAAATACTGACAAAGCTTTTGCTCATTCAGTTTTCGCACAGACTGTATAAACGCAATCACTTCTTCAATTCCCGATATCTTATCCATATCCTTTATATTATCGAGCAGTGTTTTTTCTACATCTGTGACTCGTATTCCCCCACTATACTGCACACTTTCAACACCTGTCTGTGTTTTTGTATGAACATATTTGTAAGTATATCCATCAAATTCAAATTCCTGAAATCGTGTTTCGGATGATACATAGACATCATAATATACCTGATCCGACATCCCATGATACTCCATTGCTGTATGATGGGAGATATATGCACTTTTCGTTATCCTGCAGGCTATCTGAAATCGATTCGCTATGGGAGCACCAGTTTCCCCACTAATGCAGGTGTATAGATTTTTCCTGATTTTCGCAATCAGATTTTGTTTCATAAGTCGTTTTAATGCAGACCTTGCACTTTCTATATTTTTATAATACTCATTTACATCTTCTGTAGTAAAAACTGGCTCTTTCATTAATTCATAATATAAATTCATTTCAATCACCTTATTTTTTGTATAAAACGGTTTACTGTTAAACTGTTTCATTCCTATCTTAAACTCATGATACCTTATATGACTCAGTATTTCAAGTTTACTTTTTGTATTTTATGGTTCGTATTTAGCCTTTTTCTCACAAAATATAAAGTGATGATATGAAGATTCCATATAAATCCGTTCTGCTGGTATAACGGAATCTGAACTTTGTAATGCTACTATTACCTGCATTTCAGATACATTAAATTCGCAAACAACCCTAATTACACTTGATGTCCGCTATGAACAAGGGCAGTAAATGCACAGACCTGATTGAACCGTTAAGCCCCGCCATTATCCTCTCTTTTACTTACACTGTGCCTCCCAGAACGCCGCCGCATCATTGATCCACCCTTCCGCCACAGTTCCGGTTCCAAGGCCAAAACCATGAGAAAGCCCTTCATAGGAATGGAACTCTGTAGGGAGGCCAAGCGCCTCAAGGCCCTGCAGCCTGGACTGCATGGTTCTCCAGTTGGCAATGCCATCCCTGGTGCCGACGCATACATAAGTCGGCGCATCCTTTGCCGAAACAGCGCTATAGCCTGTATACTGCATGATCACTGCGGATGCCTGGGGAATATCCGCTCTCCCGAAATAAGGAAGCGCATCCCCGTTTCCAAGAGTTGCCGCCATCCTTGCGCCTGCCGACCCGCCCCATAGGGAATAATCTGCTCTTCTGCCGCCGCCCTGTCGTGGAGATCCTGTATGATCTCCACTGTTTTATCCGGATCGATGTAATTATACCAGACATACACGCTACTGCTGCTGATCTCCTCAAGGGTCATATCCTCTGACACGGAACGGTCCACCGGAAACAGAAGGTATCCGAAATCCTCAAAACAGGGATCACTTATCACATCCTCTACCGTGGAAGACAGCTTATAGGTATTTCTTTCAACCTCATTTTCCACTGTGATTTCCTCCTCTTCCGCATCCGGCTCTGTATCAGGCTTTTCTGCCCTGCCCGCTTCCTTATTTCCACAGGCTGTAATTACCATAAGAAGGCTGATCAATAGTAAAACGCTGCTTACTGTTTTCATTTTCCTTTTCCGTTTCATATACTTAAAAAAGCTTCCATTCCAAAATATTGGATAAAGAATGTTCTCCAAAAAGCCATCCCATAATTTCTTCATCTTCCGCAAAGAGTCCGCCTCCGCCATGCTGGTTCGACACACCTCTGTCAGAAAAGTATCCCTTATCTTTCACATCCAGAATGACCAGCCCGTCAATTTCCTCTCTGCTCATTCCTGCCTGCTCATATAATGCAACGAGCTCTCTGTACGCCTCTTTTGCAGGTTCGGAGCTATAATACTCATCATCCTCACCAATGGCGATGTAGACCGGCGTCTTTTCTTTCGCCACACTGCCAAGGCTGCCATCCCACTTAGAACTTACCTGAAGGACAGCCGTATAGAGCTCCGGTCTCTCGGAGACGGCAAGGGATAATGTCTCACCGCCTCCGGAATACCCGCTTAGGTAAACCTTTCCCGGATCAATGTTGTAGGCTGCCAGCATATATTCTGTCAATCCTATGGTCTGCCTTTTGCTGGTCTCTCCCCAGTCATTGGGCTGGGGCGCCACTATGATCATCTCATCATTGTACTTCTTCGCCTCTTCGGCAAAACGCTCTATCCTCAGGTTTATGGCCACTCCCTGAAAATAATAAGCGCCATATCCGGGAAGGGTTATATATAGCCCATAGGGTCTGCTTCCATCGTAGCTGTCCGGAATATAGATGTGATAATGCAGATCTTCTACTGAGTCATATTCCGCTCCTTTTTTAAATGTAAGCACATTATCTATAAGAAAATCCTCATAATATTCTGTCCCTGCAGTTACCGCTCCGATCTGACCTGCTTTTTCTGAATCTATGAAGCCTCCCGAAGGTAAAGTCTTCAACTTTGTTTCTGACACCGCCTGTCGTTCCCTTCAAAGGTCAAGACTATCCAGCCACTCGGTAACCTCATCTGCGCTGGCACTTCCCCTGAAGCGCATTCCTTCCTGCCAGTTCCCTGTACCGGCCATTGCTGCAAGATGTGTCCCGCTTTCCCCTAAGCCTGAGGAAGATGAGGTACAGAAGGGGATTACTGTCTTTCCGGTAAAGTCATTGCCTTTCACGAAATTATTGACCACCCAGGCAGCCTCCTGCCACCAGATCGGGTATCCGATGAAAACGGTGTCATAGGAATCAAAATCATCTACTGTTGTAGAAACAAGTTCAATATCCTGCAGGCTCTCATCCTCATGCTCCTGGTCCACTCTGCTGCCCGGCGCTGTCCAGTCAAGGTCTTCCGTGGTATAAGCATTCACCGGAATGATCTCAAAGGTATCGCCTCCTGTGTACTGTGCAATAACATCTCCCACTGCCTTGGTATTTCCTGAGGCGGAATAATAAACCACCAGAACCTTTCCTGTCTGATCCTCCGTGCCGGCGGAAGCTTCCACCTGCTCTCCGGAATTTGCATTACTCTGCTGCCTGCTGCTGTTTCCGCATGCGGTAAGCGCCATGGCGCATAATACCATTGTCATCATCCAACATATCCATTTCTTCATAATTCTCCTCTCTTTTTTAAAAGCACCTCGATATCTATTTCGTATCGAGGTGCCGACTTCCTTCTTTTACCAGTTTTTCTTTTCCTTGCTGCTGTCGTGCTGCTTTTTTCTCTCCTCGACCATCTTCACAAACCATTCCACCATATTAGGGTCATAATGTGAAAAGAACGAACTTGTCTTGGTATCCAATGCTGCAATTGCCTTCATATCTTCCTCTGTAAGACTAAAATCGAAAACATCCAGATTCTGGATCATTCTTTCCTTGTGAGTAGACTTGGGAAGCACAATCACTCCCCTCTGGATATTCCAGCGCAGCATAACCTGTGCCGTGGTTTTACCGTACTTTTCACCGATAGCCTTTAATACCTCATTGTCAAAAAGCCCTCCTCTTCCTTCCCCGAAGGGCGCCCATGCCTCATGTGCAATTCCATATTTCTTCATCCATGTGTTATCCTCTGTCCTCTGATTCAGAACATGAGTCTCTATCTGGTTTACCATAGGCGGGATCCTTGTAAAGGAAGCGATATCCACCAGTCTGTCCGGGTAGAAATTGGAAACGCCGATTGCCTTGAGCTTTCCCTCATCATACAGGTCTTCTAACGCCCTGTATGCTCCGTAATAATCATTGAAGGGCTGATGCAGCAGCATCAGATCCAGATATTCTGTCTGCAGCTTGTGCAGGGATTCCTCCACAGATTTTCTGGTCTCCTCATAGCCATAATGCTCTACCCATACCTTGGATGTCAGGAAAATCTCTTCCCGGGGAACTCCGCTTTTTTTGATGGCTGAGCCCACCTCTTCCTCATTAAAATAAGACTGTGCCGTGTCAATGCTCCGGTATCCTGCTTCAAGGGCGTCCAATACGCACCTCTCACATTCATCCTTTGTCACCTGATAAACGCCGTATCCCAAAATCGGCATCTTCACGCCGTTTGATAATGTTACATATTCCATGAATTCTTCCTCCTGTTCTGAGTTCTTTTAAGCTCCGTTTACTTCTGCTCATCCACCGGCGGTACCATCCTGGCATAACCATCCAGCATCTCCGGCGTGCTGTAATAATATCTCTTATCCTTATTGATTGCCGCTATCTGTGCCATTTCTTCCTCTGTCAGTCCAAAATCAAACAGGTCGAAGTTCGCACGGATGTGTTCAGGATTTTTGGAGCCGGGAATCACAACATTTCCTGCCTGTAAAGCGCTGACCACTGAATTTTCCGCCTCATCCGGACTGAGCATAAAGGTTCCGATACCTGCCATAGGCATTTCCACACCATTATTTAACTTCACATATGTCTGATCACTCATTTTGCCATCTCCTTTTCCAGTTCCGCAGATGGCCTTCAATACACCTTTTTTCGTCCATCTGCTACTATGATTTTGTTTTTATGGTTATATGATAACCTTGAAATCTGATAAGTAGAAGTTTCTTTTAGTTATGCACTTTATACCTTCAGGTTATAACTATTCTTTACGAAAAAAGCATAAAAAAGACACCTGCTGTTTATGGCAAGTGTCTATGAAAAAAATCTATTGTAACTATTCAGCCAGGACTTTATACTTGCTGCAAAGTCCGCGAAAACAATTCCAATTCAATCTTTTTAAATAAATCGTACCAAATGAGCCAATCAACAGATTGTGCCCTTGCCATATCAAAGTAGCCGTAAAAGCTGTACAAGTTCATGTGGCTCAGCTACATCTGATGTGGTCTGTCTGGTGTCAAACTGTGAGAAACGGTTTGCTTTATAGAAAACCAGCAGTTTTTCCTCATTCTCTGCTTCCAAAAATGTTACCATACCGCCATACATATACTGTCCTTCCTCTACTACTGTCCATGCCAGCTCTACAAGCTCTTTTCCTGTAATTTCTCTATTCCTGCCATCCGTATAATTTTTCCCAAGCTGTGCAATCAAAAATGCTGACATGGTATATGTATCCGATTTCTTATCCAGTTCACTGACACGTAGCAACTTTCTTTTTGTGGTATTGCTTACCGTTTCACCCCTGACGGTCAAAGGCTTTAAAGCAATGGTAAAATACCAACTAAATTCATACTGCTCAGTGAAAATACAAGGTATGTAACTGACTGGTTCTTTTTTGTAAATTCTATTGCATTTTTCTTCAAAAAAAGTTCTACATCCGGATTCCTCGGACAGGAAAACTCGGAGATTTCCTGAATAAGCCTGTCCTCTCCGAGTTTTGGATTATCACTCCCCAGATAACGGCGAATGTTGGTAACTAAAAATTTATCTTCTGCCCCCATTCACCTTCTCCCTTTGTTCTAAAAATTCTATCAATTCCGCTTCATCCCTGACAAACCTTGCCGCTACGGGAGTACGGACAGGACGGTTTTTGGCAGATTCTTCAATCGCATTAACAAACATCTCCACCTGTTCCTTGCCGGAAATGACAAAATTTTTCGTGATACTTGAAGTTGCCATAAAAAACACCTCCCTTGTTAGTCTGGCTTTTTGTGGGCAATTCATACTTCCTTATTTATATTTTATTATCTTATCGCGGTTAATGCAATAAAACTTCTATAAACTTTTTATAACCTCTCTGCATTCCCCGGCAGATAGGTCAGATGCAGACCTCCATCCCCAATCTTTTCTATATCCTTTAGCCCAAACTCTATCGGCTTTCCCTCTGTCAGGGATGAAACCTGGGTGAAGACAGAAGCCGCGCCGCTGCTCCCATCCGTTACCGGCGCAAGAAAAAGACTGAGCTCATCCACCATGCCTGCATGAAGGAAACTCCAATTAACAATACCGCCTCCGCAGATCAGCACCTTTTCTATATGGAAAAGTTCATACAGCTTTTCCATTGCCAGTTTGCAGTCCAGATTTTTCCTGCCTGCAATAATGTAGGATACTCCTCTTTCTCTCAAGTAGCCTTTATAGGCTGCCGGAGCTGACTCTGTGAGAATCTCGATCACATGAGCCGAGCTTCTTCCCTTGTTGCTGAAGGTACCGGATTCCCACCCGATCTCGCCGTCTGCGTCCACTGAAATATAATATAAGTCAGCCCGGTCATCGGCAATAAAATCACCTTCCGGCACTTCACAGACATCCTTAAGGGTCGGCTTCCGGAAATTTAAAAACTCTTTGGTGGTGGTTCCGTACATCCATGCATCGGCTTTCATCTGCAGTCGGCACTTCCCGTACTCTGCTCCAAGGGCACTGACTGACTCCGTTCCCATAAACGGGCCGTTTATTTTTCCGTCCAGAGAGCTTAAAATATGACAGATTACATAAGGTCTTTTTCGTTCCATAAGTTTCATTCCTCCTAGTTCCAGTTCCGCAGATGTTCTTCAATGCACCTCTATCCAGAACAATTTCCGGCCACTTTGTGTCCGTAAATCGTTCTGTGCATTTTCGAACATCTGCTATTTAAAGTCGCTGCGCGACAGCACTAAAGGGTAAAGTTACTTCGGCACACACCTTATGAGAGGAACTTTCATTCGAAAGTGCACTCATGAAAGTTCCTCTCGTGCGCCTTCGCAACTTTACCTGTCTGGCTCCATAAGCTCTATGGTTATGGTTCCTCCATAATCCTCAAAAAAAGAAACATCCGATGTGACCTTTCCTATGGGCACCACCGGAACTACTGTCTGGTCCCGGCTTGCCTTATAGATCAATGCAATGGACGGTCCCTCATACCAGTAGGCCAATGAACCGAGCTCGTATTCATATCCTGCCTTTGCATATCTGGGAATGGTTTCGGGCAGATTAAACGCCCTTGCAAAATCCGGCGCCGGATGCCACAAATCCTCCGTAAGCGGAAGCATATCCGCAAAATCCCTAGCTGTGGGAGTATCATACAGCACTCCGGACAAAACCATGTCGCCTGCCGTGATCCTGATATTATACAGCTCTTTCAGTGAATCCATATCTGTCTCCTCCAGTTCTTCCATCTCTTCCTGCCAGACGCCGCCCTGCTCCCCGGACCGGCTCATTGACCCATCCGCACTGCCGCACCCGACAGCAGTGCAAACGAGCATTACACATAACCATGCCGCTGTTATCCGCTTCATCCTTAGTCCCCCTAATAACATTCCCGAAAGATTTCCAGGATCTCTTCCTTTTTCATTATCTTATACGCCCCCTGCACACAGACACAGGATTCCGCGATCTTTTTCAGGTTGGTTTCTTCTGTTACGCCAAGCTCCCGCAGAGAGGTTGGAAGCCCGATTTCCCTGATAAAATCTGCCAGTGCCTCCACGCCTGCACGGGCCAGCTCCGTCTCTGATCTTCCGTCCTGCGGGATTTTCCAGACCTCCGATGCAAACCGTGCAAACCTGGCCGCACCACTCTCGCAGATATGACGATAATAAACAGGATGCAGCACTGCAAGTCCTTCGCCATGATTACAGTTGGTATAGGCTCCTAATTGGTGTTCCATCATATGGCACTGAAAATCTGTCTTTTTTCCAAGCTTGATGATACGGTTTTCCGCCATAGCAGCCTCCCACATCAGGTTGCTCCGCGCAATATAATCCTGCGGGTCCTTAATTGCCGCCCGAAGGTCACGTATCACTCCCCGCATCAGCGCTTCGGCTATATCATCGGACACATTAGGCTGATCCGGTTTACAGAAATAAGCTTCCATAATATGGGAAAGGGTATCAAAGCCGCCGGAAACCATCTGTCTTACCGGTACACTGTAGGTATATGTGGGATCAAGCAATGCCAGCTTCGGATTGCATTTCGGATAATCGCGACCGGTTTTGATCTTTAATTTGTCATTGGTGATAACAGCGCCGCCATTCATTTCACTTCCCGTTCCTGTCACAGTCACAACAACACAAATGGGCACTGGTTCAAAATCAATGATCCCCGGCTTTTCCTAGAAATTTTCCCAGACATCTCCATCGTACCGTGCCGCCAGGGAAACAGCCTTACAGCAGTCTATTACGCTGCCGCCTCCTACTGCCAGGATCACATCCACATGGTTTTCCCTTGCCAGCCTTACGCCCTCCGACACCTTATCGTAAGTGGGATTCGCCATGATACCATCGAACTCTATTATATTTTTTCCTTCTCTTTGAGAATTTCTATCATTTCATCATAGACGTCGTTTATGTTAAGTATAAAAAAAACGAGACTCCAATAGAAGTCTCGTTTCGTTCATCAGTTTACACCCGAGGGTTATAACTTGTGTCCAGGCTGCCCTCCGGGCGTTCTTTCAGATTTATATATTTTCCTGCACGGCTGCCTGTGCCGCCTTAAGGAAACGCTGTACCGTCTTTGACGGACGGGGCGAATGAAGAAGTCCGTAAGGGATGCTATGCTCCCATTCCACAGGGATCACTTTTAGAAGAGGATGCACATTGGCCCACCCCGGAATCGCCAGCAGCACATCGCTGCCGTTTTCACAACGGTTGAAAATGCTCATATCGTAAAAATTAAAGTCCACAATATGTATCTGACTATGGTTCTGCCAGAGATCATCCCGCAGCAGATCTACATAATGGCTCCACTCCCGTCTCATGAGCAATAGATTTTCCCCGTATAAATCCTCTATTTGCAGTTTGTCCTTCACGGCAAGCCTGTGATGCACAGAAACCGCGCAGCATAACGGCTCTCGGGAAAGCTGGAGTCCTGCACAATTCCGCAGGCTTAGCATGGTCTCATCAAAAATCCCGCCGATCACATCAATATTTTTTCCCAGATTCCCCAGGATTTCCCTGGCGTTATCCGGCGTGTTCTCAAAGGGGATGATCTGAAATTTCATATCAGGGCAACTCTTCTGGATTTTCGACCATAACTGCATCAAAAGCTGCGCAGGGGTCATTGGCGAAGTGCCTATCCGGATAATATCCTTATCCTCCTGCATTGCGTTCTTCGCCCGTATCACAGCATCCCTGCAATACTGGATAATATATTTCGCATCCTGATACAGAGATTTGCCGGCCTCCGTTAAGATCAGCCCGCGATGCGTCCTTTCAAAAAGCTTTACGCCCAGGGAGGTTTCCAGAAGGTTGATCTGTTTGATCACCGCAGTCGGCGTAATATAAGACTCTTGCGCCGCCTTGTTAAAACTGCCTGCATCTGCTACCCGGATAAATGTTTCGAGCTGACGATTATACATCTGCCCTGTCTCCTTTTTGCATTTTACCTCTGGCTGATTTGCATGTATAGTGAACGACAAAATTTTTTGTTTTTGTCGTTCACTATATCTCTATTTTAGGCAGACAAAAGGAACGGTGTCAAGTTTTCTTTAAATTTTAAAGCTCCTTACTCAGATCCAGGCTTCGGATCCGTTTGCGAAGGGGCAACACGGTCAGCGGAGACACAGACAATTCATCTACTCCCATACGAAGGAAGGTTTCCGTCAGTGTAAGGTCAGCCCCAAGCTCTCCGCAGATGCCCACCCAGCAGCCATGCCGGTGTCCTGCCTCAATGGTCTGGCGGATCATTTTCAGCACTGCCGGATGGTGGGGATCATAGAATGCGTCCAGCTTCGGATTCTGCCGGTCAATAGCCAGAGTATACTGTGTCAGGTCGTTGGTTCCAATAGAGAAAAACTCCACTTCCTCTGCCAGCTCATCAGCCATCATGACTGCAGCCGGAGTTTCCACCATGATCCCTACTTCTACTTCCCCCACTGCTGCACCTTCTGCAATAAGCTCAGACCTGCATTCCTCCAACACTTCCTTTGCATCCCGGACCTCCCGGACAGAAATGATCATGGGGAACATAACGGACACGGTTCCATAGGCGCTGGCCCGCAGGATTGCCCGAAGCTGCTGTTTGAAAATTTCCCTTCGGGTCAGGCAGATACGGATGGCCCGATAGCCCAGCGCCGGATTTTCCTCCTGATCCAATCCAAAATATCCGGCCTGCTTATCAGCGCCGATATCCAGGGTACGGATGATCACCTTTTTTCCGGCCATGGTCTCTGCTACCTGCTTATAAATGGAAAACTGTTCCTCCTCAGTAGGATAGTCCTTTGCATCCAGATAGATGAACTCACTGCGAAACAGCCCGATCCCTCCCGCATCATTCTGCAGCACCAGTCCCACATCTCCTGCATTCCCGATGTTGGCAAAAACATTGATCTCCCGTCCGTCCAAAGTCACGTTAGGCTTTTTCTTCAGCCCCTGCAGAAGAGCCGCCTGCTTCCTGTCGTTATTCCGCTTCTCTTCCATGGTTGCCAAAAACTCTGAATTCGGTTCGAGATAAACACAGTGGTTATATCCATCCAGCACTGCCGTTTTGCCGTCCCAGCTCTCGTCAAAGTCCACGCCGATCAGGGCAGGAATGTTCATCGTCCTTGCCAGTATGGCTGTATGACTGTTGGAAGAGCCGTGGCGGGTGATAAACCCTAAAAGCTTGCTTTTATCCAATTGCACTGTTTCGCTGGGAGTAAGGTCATCCGCTGCAAGGATCACAGGTTCCTCACCAAGAGTCCCCCTATCCCCCTGACCGGACAGGATATCCACGATCCTCTGCGAAATATCCTTCACATCGGCAGCACGGGCCTGCATATAGGCATCCTCCATAGCGGCAAACATAGCGGCAAAATTTTCACCGGTCATGGAAACAGCATACTCGGCAGTGGCGCCCTGACGCTCGATAATGTCATGGATTGCATCCGTATATTCCTCATCCTCCAGCATCATCTGATGCACCTCAAAAATGGCGGCGTTATCCTCTCCCACCTCGGCCAACGCTTTTTCGTAGAGCGCGGCCAGCTGTTCCTGTGCCTTAGACTGCGCTGTATCAAACCGGTTCCACTCCTGTTCTTTGGTCAATGCGGAAACCGCAGATATCTCCTGTCTGGCCCTGCGGTAAATCCGTACAGGACCGATGGCAATCCCGTTCAGAATAGATTTTCCGGTAAGTACCTGCATAAATACGCCCTCCTATTCCAGTTCTGCAGATGTTCTTCAATGCACCTCTACCTAGATTTTCTTTAAAGAAATTCTCCATGCACCTTTCCTTCTATTTTACCACACTTAAAAGGATTTATCTGCATCATGGAAGTTCTTTTAAAAATCGAGGCCAGGTCTCTTACATTGTTCATTTTGGCCAATTCAGGATTTTCATTCCGCCATGCCTTTGTAGTAAATCCCAATAGGGATATGATCATTCTGGATTGTGGTATTACGGACGTGATTGAGTTGTCTAGCGACGAGCCTTCCACCACAGGCGGGAACACTAATGAAAAAACTGAAAGAAAGAGTCACAGAGAACAGCATTGATTATATTCTGGTAGGCGATTACTATATCCCGGACTCAAAGCTGCCGGAGGAAGATACCGGGACTGGATAATCAACAGATATGGATATTTTGTGGTGTATTTTCGTGAAAGCCTATTCCATCTGGAATGCCATTGTAATATAATAGAGCCAGCGAAAAATCGATGTTTGAAAGGAGAAAAAATATGGTCGTTGATTTTATGGGAGCGGCATTACCGTGGATTTTATTGGGACTGTTTGTAGCAATCAGTTGTTCATTTATGAGTAAAACGGAGAAATAAATTCCAGCTTATTGAGGTGAGCTATGAGTAAAGAAGAAAGATTGGAAGCGTTTGAGAAAATGCTTCAAAATGTAAATGCCAGGTACTCTGATGTCATTTCCAGAATGGAAAAATTGAAGGCGGAGGGAAAGATAAAAAGTGTCACCTATAATCAGTTGACGGCAGAAAAACTCTCTCTGCAAAAAATAATTTCCATGTATGAGATCTATGGACTGATTGAGCGATAGCTTCCCGTTTGTGGAACTGGAATACAGACATTTGTTAATTGGAAAGGAGCAGCATCATGGAAGAATTAAAAACTATTATGGAGAAATTTGTTACGTCAGGCTGGGATTTAATATCTGTCCCCGCACAACAATGGTTAGATGGAAAAGCTGATAAAGATACCTTAGTATCAGCAATCAAACAGGCCGACAAAGAATGTGGAAGCTGTGGTTGTGATTTAGACCCGCTTTATAAAAGAGCTTTAGAGCTGATTTAACAACGCTGTCAATTCAGCTTACGACCTGAAAACCGCATAAGTAACCCCAAAATGCCGCGGCGTGGAAGCCTGGTGCCCCACCTGATAATTGCAGACTCTCACATAAGGCCCCTTTTCACCGAAGGTATTCCGCTCCGCCGCCTTAACCCACAGATCCTGAAGGTGTGGGTCCATACAGCTTCCCACATATCCCCCAAGAACAATATCACAATCCAGTACCATATGTATATTGTTTACTGCCATCGCCAGATGCCCGACCTCTCTGCAACGGAAATTCTTACCCCGCATCAACTCCTTCTTACTGAACGCAGCGCCTCCCACCGTATTACTGAGGGACAAATAAAAAAAGATTTTCTCTCTCTTCCCTAAATCCTTCGGCGTAAGCCCCTGCATTGGCGTCATTCAAATTACTACAGATTTTCTTGAAAGAAACTCTCCATGCACCTTTCCTTCTATTTTACCACACCTTTACAGTAAAGCCAAATAAGGCAACATTTAGAACATCAGCTTCCAATATTTACTCTTGATTTTCCTTCTCCTTCTGCATATAGTAAAAGTAGGGAAATCCCTACTTTCTATATTTTTGAAAGGTGGTGCAAAATTATGTCAGTGAATACGTTTTTAGATAATGCGAAAGTCATGGCAAAAGGTCAGGTCACAATTCCGAAAGATATTCGCGAGGTCCTTGGAGTGGCAAGCGGTGATCGTATTACGTTCATCGTTGAGGGAAATACTGTCCGCATTGTCAATTCTGCGGTCTATGCGATGCAGGTGCTCCAAAGAGAAATGGCGGGTGAAGCCGGGCGCATCGGTTTAAGTTCCGACGATGATGTTATGGCACTTGTAAAAGAATCGAGAAATGAGGATGAAAACTCGTGAGGGTTTTGATAGATACAAACGTTCTGATTTCTGCTGCTTTAAGTGCAAATGGCGTTCCTTTTCGAGCCTATGTGAAAGCAGCATCTTATCCCAATCATGGACTGATCTGTGAGCAGAACGTGGATGAAATGAAACGCATATTCAACAAGAAATTTTCGACGTAGCTTGCATCATTGGATAAATTTCTTTCTGCCAAAAGCGCGATGATAAGCCCCCCATCCTGTATCTTAGTTATCCTACACCTGACTGACAAAGGATTCTACAAGCTTCAGAGCCGCTCCCAGCGCAGCAGCCCCCACCTGATAATTGCAGACTCTCACATAAGGCTCCTTTTCCCCGAAGGTATTCCGCTCCGCCACCTTAATCCACAGATCCTGAAGGTGTGTGCCCATACAGCTTCCCACATATCCTCCAAGAACAATATCGCAATCCAGAACCATATGTATATTGTTTACTGCCATCGCCAGATAATCTGTATAAGAATCCCAGACCCTTGCGGCCTCTTCTTCTCCCTGATCCAACAGCGCAAAGAACCGTTCCAGCTTTCCTCCTGTCATCCCTGACAGCCGGCCGGCAGCACAGTATACGTCCAGACATCCCTTTTTTCCGCAATAGCAGCGTTCTCCCTCTGCCGCCATGGTCATATGCCCGACCTCCCCACACCGGAAATTCTTACCCTGCATCAGCTCCTTCTTACTGAACACAGCGCCTCCCACTGTATTACTGAGGGACAGATAAAAAAAAGGGTCTTCTCTCTCTTCCCCAAATCCTTCGGCATAAGCCCCTGCATTGGCGTCATTCAAAAAAGTGCATGGATAAGCAAAAAAGCGGCTTATGGATGCAAACGGCAGGTTTTCCACCCCCAGTACATGGGAAGATGTGACCAGCTCCCTGTCCAGATCTATGATTCCCGGAAAGGAAACGCCGACCCCTAAGATCCTTTCTCTGTCCGCCTTGCTTTTGTCCAGAAATTCTTCCAGCCTTTGACTTACCCCCCGGTAATATTCTTCTCCCGGAAGGAAAGGCTGAAGAATACGCTCATACTGCAGGATTTCCCCTGCGATATTGGTAAGCACCAACGCAATATGATTCCTGGTAATATCCAGCCCTGTTGCCAGCTTTGCATTCACAGCCGCTGATAAGGCCTTCGCCCTTCTGCCTCCGGTTGACTGTAATTCCCCTTTTTCTTCGATCAGACCCTGCTCCAGCAATTCCTTCGTGATCTGTGTGGCCGTTGGCAGACTTATTTTCAGATCATATGAGATATCCGGATTCGATACTGTACCGCGCTTGCAGATATAGCGGAAAACCGCATTCCGGTTTTTCCGCTTCACTTCCATATTTGTGTTCTTTTTCTTGTCCATTTTGCCACCACACTCATCCCTATTCCAAAAACATCTGTATCAACGACTTACTCTGCAATGCGGATAACAGCTTTCACAATATCCGCCTTATTGTTTACACTGTGATCCATGGCCTTCTGTGCCTCATCAAGCTCAAATATATCCGTCACGATTCCCTTCAGGTTCACCTTGCCCGCTGCAACAGCCTCGATGGCCATAGGATAGATATGACGGTAACGGAACACCGTCTTGAAGGTCAGCTCCTTATCCAGCGCAAGGCTCATGGGAAGGGTCATCTCCCCGCTCTTACTATAACCCACCAGTACGATGGTTGCCCCCTTCTTTGTCATGTGGATGGTCTGCACCGTTGTGATCTGGGTGCCTGCAGTCTCTATGGCAAGGTCACAGCCCTTCCCATCCGTCAGCTTCCTGACTTCCTCCACCGCATCGCTCTTACTTCCGTCTATCACGCCGTCTGCTCCCAGCTCCAGAGCCTTCTGAAGGCGTTTCTCCATGATATCCACCACATATACCTTCGATACTCCCATTGCCTTTAAAGCCATCATGGTTACAAGTCCGATACAGCCTGCCCCCATAACTACTGCCGTCTGTCCTGCATGTGCTCCTCCCTGCATGGCCGCGTGGAATCCCACCGCCAGAGGCTCGATCAAAGCCCCTTCCATAGTGCTCACATTATCCGGAAGCTTAAAGCACAGGTCTGCCTCATGAGCCACATATTCCTGAAATACCCCGTCCACAGGCGGCGTTGCAAAAAAGACCACATCCGGGCAGAGGTTGTAACGTCCTGTCTTGCAGAACTCGCAATGGCCACAGGTCTTTCCCGGCTCAAGAGCCACCCTGTCTCCCACCTTCAGATGGGTTACATTCTTGCCGACCTCAACTACCGTCCCCCCCGGCTCATGTCCCAGCACAAAGGGCGGCTCCACCACATAATCACCGATAGCGCCAGTCTCGTAATAATGCAGATCACTGCCACAGATTCCCACATACTCTAACTTAACAAGCACTTCATTGTCTTTTGCTTTCGGGATGTCTCTCTCCTCAAATCCCATTTTGCCGATTCCCAGCATTACCGCTACTTTCATCTTTCCTTCCATGATAAATCCCTCCGTTTTAAGCTATACTTTATTCGTTACTTTATTAAATAGTTTTATTATGTTTTTAATCTTATCTCCAGTATCCTTTTCTGTCAATCTCTTTTATATAAAACACATATTTCCGTCACCTCCCCCAAACGGGAGCATTCTTTTTTATGAAAAACCCACAAAAAAGAAGCTCCATTTCTGAAGCCTCTTCTATTCCTCCTGAACGATTCCCGGCAGGTTCTTTCTCCTCGGATAAAAAATAAAATCGGCGAAGCCTTTCCCACTTTTCTCTTCCCACTCCACCTTATACTTATTCCTTGCTGAGAGATATGCCAGTGTCACGCCACATATCCGAAATCATCATCCTCCAATGCATTTTCAAATTCCATCATCAGTTCCTTATTGGGAATGCGCAACTCTCCGTCGCGGTAGGACAGAAACCCGTAAATGATCATTGCAGAAAAAATTTCTTTCTTGTCGGCAGGGTTTCCCTGACCTGCCGCATACTCTTTTTTTATCTCTATCCTGACCGGCATATGATTGACCATTTTTATAACTTCATCCCTGACCTCGGCAATATTATATTTCAGAAAAAACAGCACTTCATCCATCTTGCCGCTTCTGGTCCAGTAGCTTTGCCACTTCCCATTGATCAGTGCCAATACTACTGAACGGGGATTATAAATTCTTCCGCCATCTTCTGTTGTATACCCATTGTACCATTCTGCAATCTCCTCCAATACCAGTCTGGACTGCCTGCCGCAAAGTGACTGAACTTCTTTTTCTGTAAAACCGAAATACTCATCAAAAAAGGAGTCATTGAGCATGGTATATTCGTCAAACATATTCAGAGCGGAACCGGTGCTGTATTTCTTGATTGGAAGCACTCCCGTCATGTACGCAAGCGCCACACAGGATTTGTCTTTCAGCAGATCTCTCAGAAATTCAAGAAAATCCTTCTGATTTTCCTGATATATGTCATGACTGAAAATATAATCCCATTCATCGATGATAAAAATGAATTCATCCTCTGTAGCAGTCAACAGATCCGCCAGACTGTCAAATTCCTTCCCTGTAAGTTCGGGATAGGCTTCCCTGATATCGTTTCTGATATTCGTCTCAAAACGCCCAATATAGTCCTGATAGGTATTCCCTCTGCCTGACAGTTCATTCAGCGAAAGCTTTATGATATTATATTGGTTCAGATGAGTCTCATAGCTCTGACTTTTGCAGACCTTCAAACCGTCAAATATCGTTCGGGAAGGATATGCCTTTCCATAATACGCCCCCAACATATTCAGCACCGACGTCTTCCCAAAGCGGCGGGGTCTGGTAACACACAGGAAACGGTTCTTGGTCTTCACCCGTTCATTTACATTTTCGATGATCGCTGATTTGTCCACAAAATATTTATCTCTGCTGAGCATCTGGAAATCTTTGTATGCCGCATTTGTGTTCAGGTGTAATGCCATGTACCCACCTCCCCGGAAACAGAAATTTGTTATGTCGTCCACTATGTATCTACCTTACCATAAAATCCCGGTGGTTTCAACGGCGCATGCAAGGCTTGCGTATTACAACGGATCAACGTTACTGACTATGTTTTCCGGCTCTGTTATTGCTTTAAAATCATCTGTTCCATATATCCTGAAAAAAGTATGCCTGTACAAGGGCATTTTCCACATGGAGGTGTTCCAGAGTTTTTGAAAATCGGCATAGCTGATCTTTCTGTTGTAACCATTTCCACTGCAGTTTGCCAACTCGGCCAGAGAGTCCGCCAGAAAAAAATGTGACTCATCATACCCCACTACAGGGACGAAGTGAAGCCACCTTTTACCGCGATAGGTCCTGATAAAGACAATCGGTGGGTTTCCGCTGCTGATCTCCTTTTTCAGGGCGTTCAGGTTTCCAGTGCAGTAGACGGCTTTCAGTCCCTTCCGGGCTAAAAGCTTTTTCACACCCCTCGGGTAAACAGAGCCATCTTTACGCCTGCCGGGAATTTCCTGATACAGGTCTATACCGGATGCCTCTCTTCCAAAATGCCGCAGCACGAAGGCTGAGGCATAGGCAGAGCATTCCATGCCTGTCTGCAGATCGATCCGGTTTGGGCGCAAGATCATTGAGCGGGACGGTTGACTTCTTTTTACAAAATATGGGTGCAAAATCCCCATCAGCATGCAATTTATTACTGTAATGATCGTAAACATTTTTATAACAGCTACAAGTAAAGACCAAAGAAACTCCAAATTACAGATCTCCTGCATAGCCTCCGACCTCCTCTAACCCCCGTATTTCCCCGCACTCATTAAACCTCGCAAACCGCTTCACGCACTTTCCGACTTCCCCGAACAGCTTTTTCGTCTGCCTTACCCCGTCCTCGTACCAGAAATTTTTCACCATCAGCACGCCGGACTTTTTATCTGCCACCGCCTCAATCCGTCCGATAAATCGCTCTCCACACAAAACGGGCAGCACATAAAATCCATATTTACGCTTAGCCACAGGCGTATAAATCTCCCATCGGTAATCAAAGCCAAACAATTCTCTGATCAGGTTCCTGTCCCACAAAAAACAATCCAGCGGAGCCAGAAATTCACAGCGGGATTTACAGATTTCACCGTCCAGGACTCTTTTAACAATCGGCAGATCCTCTGCATTACAATAAAGCCGGTTCTTTATTCCTTCTACCTGAACTTCCAGAATTTTTCCTTCCTCAAGCAATTCCCGGAAAGCTCTGTTCCTCTCCGGGCTTTTCAGCCCCCAGATATTCAGCCACGCATCCGATGGCCGGTTCCACAAAAGCCCTATTGCAGAGATTCGTCGAAGCACCCGCCACTTTAAATGTTCAAAATCATCCGGCAGCGGATCCGGTGCATCCAAAAGCTCTGCCGGAATATAATCCCTCGCAAGAGCATAAAATTTCCGTGCCCCCTGCTTATGATGGATCACCAGCTCCCCATCGGAATACAATTGCTCCAATACAGCCCTTGCCGCGTTGGACTTCTGTCCCCACATTCCGCTCCAGTGAATCGCAGAATGCCAGTAAATATCGCCTTCTACGGGTAGCTCATCAGAACTGACCGCCCCCTTTCGGGCAATATATTCCTTTGCCCTATCTTCCAGCGCCGCCAGTTCGGGAAACCTCATCCCGCTTTCTTTCGCCGCCTTCCGGTAACGCTCAAAATAAGGCCAGTCCTCCACCGGAAAAACAGAAAGATTCTTATCGGGATAATCAACCAGCATACGATCCTCATAAAGCAACTCATACAAAGTCCGTTTGGTAAACCCTTTGACCCTGGACTGCAAAGTGAGCTCTGCATTTTTGCCGCACACATCCACCGGGTCAAATTGAATACAGCCTGCCTGGCGCACAAAGTCTGCCGCTCCCTGCTTCCCGATAAATTTGTATTCTCCTGTTAATCCCTGTTTTAAAAGCATAAACTGCCGCGCCTGTCGGTTAGTCAAACAAATCATAGCCCGCCTCCTCGTATCAGAACAGCGACAGCTGCTCATACCCCTTATTTTCCGGGAACTCCCTCAAATAGGCAAACACCTGCTCCGCATCGCTGACGATCCCATGCTTTCTGCACTGCTCATGGAATATCCGCATCAGCCGTCTGTTGTTATCGCTGGGGATCTCATAGGCATAGCCATATTTTTGGTGATACCTCTCCCGCAATCCCGGAAAATGCCGGTCGAGGGCCTGATAAAAATACTCCCGGCTTCCTTCCCGCAGGGTCATGCCGATCCCAAAGCTGATAATTCCATAGACTCCTGCCCGCACACAATAATCCAGGATCCCTCTCAGGTTTTCTTCCGTATCATTGATAAAAGGAAGAAAAGGCGACAGCCACACCACTGTCGGGATTCCATTGTCCCTGAAAATCTCCAGGGCTTCAAAGCGCTCCCTGGTTGTGCTGACACAAGGTTCCAAAATCCTGCACAGCCCTTCGTCATAAGTGGTCAGTGTCATCTGCACCACACATTTTGCCTGTATATTAATACGTTTTAACAGCTCCAGATCCCGCAGGATCCTGTTTGACTTTGTCTGTATCGCAAGGCCAAAGCCATAACGGTCAATGATCTCCAGACACCGCCTTGTGAGTCCCAGCTCCTCCTCACAGTGCATATAAGGATCGCACATGGCCCCGGTTCCGATCATACACTTTTTTCGCTTGGAGCGCAAAGCCCTCTCCAGAAGCTCCGGCGCATTCTGCTTTACCTCAATATCCTCAAAGGCATGGTTCATCTGATAACACCTGCTCCGGCTGTCGCAATAAATACAGCCATGGGTACACCCCCGATACAGATTCATCCCATTACCTGCTGACAAAATCCCCTTTGCATCCACAAAATGCATGTTTCACCCCATACTTTCTCTGATCGCTGCTGCATGTCAATCCCTAAGCACGTAACCAACTCTATTTTAATACAATATCCTTTAAACTGATACCCCCATTATACCTCTCTTAATATGACACCTATCTGTCATATTAACACTATTAGCAACAAAAACACCGGACAGCATGCTCCGCGAACTGTCCTTATGTTAACAATAGTATTCTACACATTTTCAGGCCATCGAAGCGTTCACAAAAGATTACTCCAATGGCCTGAAAAGAAAAACTATATTATTTTTACTCTCAGCAGCTAATCTGCCCAGATACTATCCATCGGGTAGATCACAATATCTGCCTTCGCCGGTCCGCCTTCGGCAAATACATTTGCGCCAAGGCTGGAAGTGGCCGGGAAAATCTGATTGGCACCGGCAACTGTATTATTTTTTGCAAACACCTCCACACTTGCCCGGTCAACATAAATATGAAGATCGATGGTTCCATCCCCGTTCCTTGTAACCTTCTGACTGTCCACCTCAGCAAATTTTTCGCTGATGATCGTTCCTGACTTGCTACGGTCAATGGACAGCGTTTCCTCTTCCAGATCATAGACTACCGAAGTGGTCTGTTTGTCACTTACGCGGAGCTCAAAGCCAACCTTTTTTGTATCATCAGCAGGTGAAAAAGTTGCTATGATCTCATAACAGTCACCCTCAAAATCCTTAAGCAGGGCATTCTCTTCACTGACCTCGACATCTTCCAGTATGACTGCATTTTGCCGATCCCGCAGTACTTCATAGGCTTTGACCGGAGTCTGGGTAAGTATATATTTTCCATCCTCCTTCGTGAGCCCAAGGGCCAGATTCAGGTTGAAGGTTCCGTTAAACTTCTGCCCTGTCATATCTGCCACCAGATTACAATAGTCATCCCATGTATTCATCCAGTTAAGCTCAATGATCTCCGGCAGTGTAGGATTTTCTTTGGTTCCGAAGTCCTGCACATAATAGGTCATTGCAGCATAGGAATCCCTGCCGAAATTCATTATGCCGTCCTCTGACGCATATTCTTCATCCGGAAGGAATGTCCAGTGCCCGTCAACCTCTTTAAAGTCTCCGATCTTATAAAACCTTCCACCCCGGGAAAGCACCCATTTCAGTGTGGAGTCCTCTGCCTGCAGAGGATAAAGATCCGGACATTCCGTATGTAAGTCAGCGTAGGCAGATTCGCATTTCCAGTCCGTCAGATTGTCGGAGGAATAAATCCGCAGCGGTCCGCCCGCTATCACCATAAACCATTTTCCTTCAAACCGAAACACCTTGGGATCCCTGAAGTCCCTGTTCCCCAGAGGATCGTCCGTCCAGTCAGCTGCGATCTTATCTACCTTATTCCATGTTTTTCCTTCATCCTCACTGTAGGCAAGCTTGATACGCTGTCCGTTGCCATCTGCAGTGATCAGTGCAACCAGCCCGCCTTCACTGTCTGAAAACAGTCCCGAAGTATTTTCCTCATCTGCCACGATACAGCCGGAAAACATGGCTCCGTTTGCATCAGGATAGAAGGCGACAGGTTCTTCCTTCCAGGTAAGCAGATCCTTACTGGTGGCATGCATCCAGTGCATAGGCCCCCATTTGATATCATCATAAAACTGGTAAAACATATGGTATGTCCCATTGTAATAAACAAGGCCATTGGGATCATTAGCCCATCCATCCTTCACGGAATAGTGATACTGGTCACGGTGTGCTTCCTGATAATAGACATCCACTTTTTGTCTGCGGTGTACATCCACGCGGTAGTTTACCGACGCCTCTCTGCCGTCATCGGCAGTTGCCGTGCCAGTAACTGTCAGGATATTTCTGCCCTCCCCGACAGGGATATTTTTCATGTCAGGGTAAACGTTGCCCTCTTCATCCCTTACTGTCACTACGGTGCCTGCATCCTGAGGCGTTACCGCCAGATCAACCGTCCCGGCGTCATTCCCCACATACTGGATCGTCCCCGGCTCTGTGGCGGTAAACTGCGTCTTTTCCTCCACTGCGCCGGATGCAGACGTCACTGTGATATCGCTCAGCAGCGGGTTGAATCCATCACCGATCTCTTTATAGCAGGTGTTCTGGAATACCATTTCCCCATTTGAATTCGCCAGTCCAAAATATCCGTCCATCAGGCAGGTATTCTGTCCTCTGTTCCCCGGCTGCAGATAATAATCTCCTGTACTCGCCACCAGTTCCTCATTGATATAACAGGAGATCCACGTTCCAACCGCCACGACCTTCAGTCTGTAGTGCTTATCCTCCGTTACATCTACCTGCTTTTCATCCACCATCTCGTAGGTGCATCCATCCTGCCATCTGATGAATTTACAGTTTCCGTAATTTCCGTCCAGACTTAAAGCATATCCTTCCTGTCCGCCCCTGTCGCTGCCATTGCGGAAGATCAGTGAAGCCGTACCGGTATTTCCCAGAAAATCCACATCTGTTTCGTAAACAAAATCCTCCCCTTTTGTCTGCGAGAACAGATACCCGTCTCCCTGTCCTGTGACATTGCTGTAAAGGCCTTCCTCTCTTATTTCCCATGTGCCGCCGTAAGCAGCCATATCCCCCAAATCGGTCTGATAGGTATCTCCCTTTTCAAGACCGCCTCCTGTATTGCCTGCTTCCCCGCGGTCTGTAAAGGAAATATTGGAAAACTCTGCTTTCGACCGGAATGTAAGGATTCCCACATACCCGCCGTGCCAGTCAGGGATGGTGCCGGTGATCGACCGCAATTCCGGGCTGTCCGTATTGCCGAAGCTGTATACAAATTCACCATCTGCCTTTACATCCAGTTTCAGATGCAGAAGACCATCAATGTCAATCTCTCCGATCTCCCCGTCCTTATTTGTTTCAATTCCAGGCCCGAACAGGCGGAACATATCATCCGCTCCCCTTCTTGCGGTGTCAATATTTGCGCCATACCATTTCCAGGTGGGTACCTTTTTACTCTCCACCCCAAACAGCAAAGCTGCAGAAAGAGCCCCTTCCTCATCACTCTCAAGCAGCCTTACATCCGCCTCCAATACGAAGTCATTGGATTTCACCTCCTGCCCGTCATAGACAGCCAGATGGTCGCCCCCGGTACTGCCCAGGGTAACGGTACAGGCTTCCTTGTCGGCCTCAAACAGATCCGGCGATCCTGATACAAAATCGATCAGTCCGTCACCCGCGGCGGAAGCTTCCCTTTCCTCTTCAACCATCTCCACATCTGCTTTATTGCTTTCCTCTCCAGTCTCTTCCTGCACCGTAGCCCCTTTTTGGGAACAACCGCCAAGCCACAGGCTGCCGGACAATATGACTGCAGCCATAGAGAATGGCATTAGAATCCTTCCTCTTAATTTACGGTCTTTACACATTAGCTTTTCTCCCTTTATACAAAAATACTATTGCTTACAATATCAATCTGTTTTCATATCAGTTATCCATATCCAGATCATACTTCACCACATCCATATTCACCTGTCCGTCCGCAAAGAAGGAAATACCGTCCGCCTCCTGTGCGGTATAAAGAATCGCACTCAAGACCTGTTCCCCGTCGTTTACAAAAATCTCCGCGCTGAACCGGTCCAGTATAATACGCAGTTTCAGTTTTCCCCTCTCACTGCCTACAAGGCTTCTCCTCTGGTGGATGATCGCTCTCCGGGACCCCGAAAACTTCCTGTCGATCTTCAGGATAGAATCCCTGGGATGAAAGCTTAAGGAAGTGTAAAATTCATCATTCTGTGCAAAACGGATGGCAAACTTCTGATAAATATTCTGTTCCTCTCCCGGACGGAGCGAAAGCTCCATGTCAACCCTGCGTCCCTTCACCCCTTCTAAGCTGATCGTACCGGAAAAAGAGACATCCCTATGCACCACTTCATTACTGCGTAACGCATCCAGCTCTCTGACGGGCTTCTGGAACAGCCTTCCGTCCTTTAGAGACAATTCCCTTGGCAGGCTCATCTGCCCAAACCATGGTATATCCTGGCTTCTGAAATTACAGGTATCCCAGTTCTGCATCCAGCCGATCATCACCCGACGTCCGTCCGGCGTCAGTATCGTCTGAGGCGCATAAAAATCAATCCCGTAATCAATAGACTGGTCATACTGCTCCTTAAAGGTATCTGTCCCTTCCTCAAAGTCACCGATCAGGCAAAGGGTTCCGTTCCCGTTATGATACTCGAATTCATAAGGCAGCATATCCTGGGGGCTGGTGAGCAGCACCCATTTCCCGTCTAATTGGAAGAAATCCGGGCACTCCCACATTTTCCCGAAACGATTCTGATTGGCTATGAGCACTTTTTCAAATTTCCACTTAAATCCGTCAGGACTGGTAAAAAGCAGTATCTGACCGCTTCCGTCTGCCGGGCGGTTTCCGATCACACATGCATAGGTACCGTCTTCCTTCCGCCACATCTTCGGATCGCGGAAATCAAATCTGCTGCAGCCTTCCGGCAGATCCCTTTCATCCAATACCGGGTTCGCCTCATACTTTTCATAATCCATACCGTCCCCCACAGCCAGGCACTGTGTCTGTATGGCATGGATCCCTCCGTTACTCTGGCGTTCCTTCAGCACACCGGTATACATCAGCAAGTGCCTGCCGTCATCCAAGGTCAGCGCACTGCCCGAAAAGCATCCGTCCATGTCATAAATCTCATCCGGAGCCAAGGCAATCGGAAGATATTCCCAGTGCAACAGATCCTCGCTCACCGCATGCCCCCAGTGCATCGGTCCCCAATGAACATCGTACGGATGATACTGGTAAAACATATGATATTTCCCTCCGTAATACGAAAACCCGTTGGGGTCGTTCATCCATCCTGTGCGGGCTGATAAATGGAAAGCCGGCCTGTCTTCCTTTGCAATCATTTTTCCGTAGGCCTCTTCATATTTGCGCGCTTCCCGTAATGTTTGACTGATCATATTACTCTTCTCCACTTTCTTAAAATATTGATTCGACAATACTATAACGGTTCAACCATGCAAATACCCCACATTTTACTGCGGGGTATTTGACTTTCAGCATAGACACATCATTTTATAAAAACTGTTTATTCTGCATAGAAAGCATCAAGGTACTTCTGGAAGATTGCCAGATAATCCTCTAACCCGTATGCTTCCAGGCTTTCAATATATTCATCCCAGTCGGCGTCGGAAAAACCGTTCATGATCCAATCGGACTTTTTCGCATTGATGGTCTTTTGGATATCCGCCTGGAGGTTTGAAAGCTCTTCCGTATCTTCCTGCGCCATAAATACGTTAGGGAATACATACTTGGTGTTCATATCCGGTGTGTAATAATCCTTGATCCATTCCAGACGATACTGTGCGTCATCCGGGCAGGTAACATAGACACCATAATACTCATCCAGAACGGCCAGCGGTCCTCCTACAGCTTCCGCCTCCCTTACCTCAACAGGAGAGGCATCTCCCAAAGGTGCATGCTTTAACATTTCCCCGCCGTCTGCATTTTCTCCCAGCTCAAAAATATCGAATTCATCGTCTTCTCCGTAAGTACCCCAGTTATTCTGCGGAGACTGGAAGGGATCATACATCTGGTCAAGCCATGCACACACAAGTGCGGGATTCTTGGCAACTGCCGTCACTACACAACGTCCTCTGTCATAACCGCTTGTAAAGGAACCGTTCTGAGGCGTGATATTTCTGGTATCCGCGGTCAGTGCAGGAAGGGGAACCCAATCCTGAAGGTTGTCAATATTGGCAACGTCCCAGCTGAAGCATACGCCGTAACGTCCTGATTTACCCTTTGCCACATAAGTGGACCAATCCTGTGTAAAGGCCTCCGGATCAATCAGTCCCTGATCATATAAGGAATGCAGCCATGTGATACCGTCTTTATATCCCTGCTGTGTCGCCGCACAGATCACCTTCTTGTCATCTGTCACTGCAATATGTCTTCCCTTGTCGGCATCACCGTAGCCTTCGCCAAATCCATTGATGATAATACTGGGATCCTGGTCGCCATCGTTCACGATGCAGGACATGGGAATAATACTTCCCTCAATCCCAAACTCGGCCTGCAGTTCAGATGCATGGTCGCGGAATGCTACAAGAACCTTCTCGAACTCCTCTACCGTTCCCGGGATTTCAAGACCAAGGAAATCCAGCCACTTCTTATTAATAAAGCTCATGTTTCCGATGGTCTGGATAGCAGTCTTTTCGGAACCCAGCTGCTCGATCCAGGGCAGCGCCCAGATATGTCCGTCAGTAGCTGTTGACATAGTTCTGTATTCAGGGAATTTATCAAATACGGCTTTTAAGTTGGGCATATAGGCATCTATATACTCCTCTAAGGGAATGATAACTCCCTGCTCCGCATACCGCAGCAGGTCGCTGTCGCCAAACCCTGCAGAAAAGATAAAGTCTGTTAAGGTGTCAAGGTTTGCCATGGACAAGGTGATCTTATCACCCCACTGATCGCCCTGGATGGCCGTCCATTCGATCTCCACATTGGTCTCTTCCTGCAGACGTTTAAAAATCGTACGGTTGTTGGGATTGGACTCTGTGTTTGCCGGATAGCTTGTCATACCGGTCAGGGTAGCCTTCTCGGCTAAAGGGAATTTCAGTTCCTCCAGATCCACCTCCTGCAATTCTCCCGTATTTAATTCAGGTTTAGATCCACTGTTCCCACATGCTGCAAGGGAAAATATCATACCTGCCGCCAGGCCCGCTGCGATGATCCGCTTCATAAGTTTGCTTTTCATAATACCTCTCCTTCTTTTATTCATATAGTAATAATATTGATCAACCCTTTACAGAACCTACCATGATCCCGTTATCAAAATACTTCTGGAAGAAAGGATACATCACCAGAAGAGGGAGACTGGAAATGATGATGGTAGCATATTTTAACAATTCGGCAAGCTGTGCGCGTTCCGCCGTGCTCTGCATATCCGAGATCATACCGGACTCCGGCTGGTTCTGGATCAGGATAGAACGCAGCACAAGCTGTAAAGGTTGTTTTGCCGAATCGTTCAGATAAATCATGGCATCGAAGTAGCTGTTCCACATTCCTACAAACTGCCATAAGGATAATGTCGCAATGATAGGGGTACATACCGGCAACAAAATTTTGAAGAAAAATACCATTTCATTTGCTCCGTCCACATCAGCGGCCTCCCGAAGCTCTCCGGGGATCCCCTGATAATAAGTTCTTGCAATGATCATGTTCCATACACTGAAGGCTCCCGGGATGATGATAGCCCACATGCTGTCCAGCATTCCCAACTGGCTGATCAGCAGGTAAGTAGGTATCAGTCCTCCGCCAAAGAACATGGTGATCACAAAGATCACATTGAAAAACCCTTTTCCTTTAAAATCCGCTCTGGACATAGGGTACGCCGCCAACATGGTGATCAGCACCGAAACCACCGTAAACACAATGGAATACACCACCGCATTTTTGAAGCCTACCCATATCTGCTTATTGGAAAGCACACGCTCATATGCCGTCAGCGTCCACTTACTGAAGTCAAAGGTAATTCCCTTGTTCTGCAGAGTGATAGGATCGATAAAGGAAGCTACAATGATATAGATCATAGGGACTATGATGGCAACCACAAACAGTCCAAGCAATATGTAACCGGTTGATAATAACGTCTTATCCTGAAAGGAATATCTGGCAAATCTGCTTTTCTTTTTCATTTGGCTCCTCCTTTACAGTCCCTGTCCGTCATTCATCTTTGCAACGATCTTATTTACCGAAACCAGCAGAATAATGTTGATCACCGTGTTGAACAGGCCTACAGCAGTTGAAAAGCTGTAATCTCCATCCAAAAGACCCTTCTTATAAACATAGGTTGCAATGATTTCCGATGATGCCAGGTTTAAGTCTGTCTGCAGAGCGTAGGCCTTTTCAAACCCGATGCTCATAATGTTACCGGCCTGCATGATAAACTGGATAATAACCGTACTCTTAATGGCCGGCCACTCAACCGCCTTGATCTGCTGGAACACATTGGCGCCGTCGATCACTGCGGCTTCCTTCAGCTCCTGGCTGGCGTTTGACAAAGCCGCCGTATAAATGATGGATCCCCATCCTGCTCCCTGCCAGATGCCGCTGGCAATGTAGATCGTTCTGAAAGCCTCGGGCATGGTCATAAAATTGATCTGACTGCCGAACAGCAGGTTTACCGGTCCCGTTACCGATAAGAAAATCCTGACGATACCGCAAAGTACGATGACTGAAATAAAATTCGGCATATAAAGCACCAGCTGTATCTTCTTTTTCACCCCTGTACGTTCAATCCGGTTCAGCAAAAACGCCAGGATAATGGGAACCGGGAAGCCCCACAGCATGCCGAAAACACTGAGCTTCAGCGTATTGGCCAGATAACTTAAAAAATCCGGGGAAGACAGAAAACGCTGAAAATGCTTGAAGCCCACCCACTCGCTTCCTAAAATACCTCTGATTGGATTGTACCTCTCAAAGGCGATCAGAATACCACCCATGGGAATGTACCTGAAGATCAATGTCAGGGCCAGAGCCGGCAACAAAAAGAATACATACAGCTGCCAATGCTGCGTTACATAGACAAGTGTGTTGTGCAGGCCCGTACCTTTCGTTTTGGTACTTGCTTTCATTCTTTTTCTCCTTTCCTTTTTACATATGCACCTTTTGCAAAGCGTTTTAGCATTCCGATAATTGTGCATAAGCAAAATTTGTTTTGTTGTTTGTGTTTACATTTTAACAGCCGTTGTGTTGTATGTCAATATAGTTTTAGAGATTTTTTTACATTTTCTTAATCTAATTTTTACATTTGATTCGAAAATTTCATTTATATTTGTTTCATTTGGATAATTATTTTACACGCTACTTCATCTGGCATAACAATTTGTCCGTGATTTTTACATTTTTACATTTGACTAATTCTCATTCGTACTCTATAATAGAATCAGCATTTGTAACACACGAATTTCACTAAAATCCAAATCCGCTTGTGGTCATCTGATTCTCAGTCATGCACCAAGCCGGAACCACTGTCACAAGGAGGACATAGATATGGCTGACAGAGTTACTATTCAGGATATAGCCGATGCCCTCGGGGTTTCCCGGAATACCGTATCCAAAGCGATCAATAACACAGGCATCCTGGCAGACGCCACCAAGGAAAGGGTGTTGCAGAAGGCTGTTGAAATGGGATATAAGCAGTTTTCCTACATCAACGCCGCCGATCTGAATATCAGCAGACCCACGCCTGCCCCGGCAGAGACGAAGACTGTCGGAGAAATTGCCCTCTTCGCCACCAGCTTCCCGGGGGGCTCTCACTTTGCATCTACCATGCTGGATAAATTTCAGAAGGAAATTGCACAATTAGGCTACAGCTTCACCATGCACCGGATCGGTTCAGAGGAAATATCGCAAATGAAGCTTCCAATCACTTTTAATAAGGAAAGGACAGCCGCCATCATTGGAATCGAGATGTTTGATTATGAGTACGACCAAATGCTCTGCGACATGGATATCCCTATCCTTTTTGTAGATTCTCCGGCGTTTCCGGACAAGCCTCTGAAGGCCGATGTACTCCTTATGGATAACCAGTCGGGTATTCACAGCTTTATTTCCGAAATGGCACAAAGAGGCAAGACAAGGATCGGATTTATCGGCGAATATATGCTTTGCCAGTCTTTCCTCGAACGCTATACAGGCTACCGCAGCGCCATGCATCTGCTGGGCCTGCCCTGTGAGGAGGATTACTGCATTACCATCTGCAAGGAGAGAGGCGTCAGGCTTGATTTTAACTTTTACATGGAAGAATTAAAGATGCGCTTCGAAAAGATGGACAGCCTGCCCGATGTTTTCATCTGTGCCAACGACTTCGTGGCCTTAGACACCATGCAGGTTTTTAAAAAGCTGGGGATTTCGGTCCCGCGAGATGTTTATCTGTGCGGCTTTGATGACTCCCCTGAATCCAAGATCACGACTCCTTCCCTGACCACCATCCATATCCACAGCCAGATCATGGGATTTTGCGCGGTGCAGCTGTTAATGTCCCGTATCAAGGAGCCTTCCTTGAACTTCCGTACCATTCACACGGAAACCCGCCTGATCTACAGGGAGTCAACCGAAGATTAAACACCAGGGATACAAGACGAAAGGAGCATTCTCACTATGAGCCAACTGTTTGGCCCCGAAGGGCCGTTGATGCAATTCATCACCAAAATAGCCTACAGCGCTTACCTGAACATCCTGTGGTTTATCTGCTGTCTGCCCATCTTTACAGCCGGCGCATCTACCACCGCTTTGTTCTATGTTTCATTGAAAATCGCAAAGAATGAAGAGGGAAATATCACAAGAGCATTCTTCCGTTCCTTCAAAGAAAACTTTAAGCAGGGAACCGTTATCTGGCTGATTTTGCTGGCTATGGGGATCGTGTTGGGGGTTGACGGGTATGTTCTTTACCATATGCGTTTTTCCAACGCATTCTGGACCATCATCACCGCCATATTCCTCGTTGCCGTTGCTGCTTACGTTATCATTTTGATGTATATTTTTCCGTTGCTCTCTAGGTTTCAAAATACCACTATCGCCATGTTCAAAAATGCCATTATGATCGGTATGCGTTTTCTGCTCTGCACTGCATTGATGGCAGTCATCTATTTTGCCATGATACTTGTGGTAGTCAGGTTCTTTACGCCGATGATCATTTTCGGGGAGGGGCTCTGTGCGCTGTTGTGTTCTTATCTGCTTTCCAATATCCTGCTGCTCTGCCAGGAGCAGGCAGGCGCCGGTGATGAGAACGGCAATGAAGACAGCAGGGATGAGAGGGAATTTGCATCGGGAAATGCCGGTCCAAACGCCGCAGACAGCCATGTGGAAAGGTAAAACAATGCAATTTCGAACAAAAAGCCAAAAGGACCGGGCAGATCTGCAAACCCTCAAAAGCCTCCACGGGAAGAAAAAGCTGCAATATATCTGGGATTATTACAAATTGCCTCTGGCCCTTATATGCATTCTTCTGTATGTGATCATTTATATCTCCTACAGGCATTTCACCTACAAGGAGCCCGTCCTGTATACCGCCCTGGTCAATGTAAACGCCGGGGAAACCCTGACTGCTCAGCTTGATCAGGGCTTTCTGGACGCCGCCGGTATCAATGCCTCTCAAAACAGACTGTACTTATATTCCGGTCTCTTCCTGACAGATGACGAAAGCAGCTCCTATCACGAGTATACCTACGCATCGCGGATGAAGATCCTTGCCGCCATCGACGGGGAGCAGCTGGACGTGGTCCTGATGGACAAGGAAGCCTTCGATGCCTTTTCTCAGAACGGGTACCTGTACCGGATCGACGAGCTGCTACAGGAGGAAGCCCCTGATCTTTATGAAGAGCTGCAGCCATTCATCGTGGAAAATACCTTCATTGCAGAGGACAATTCCTTCGAAATGCAATTTGACGATTCCGTCACATACAGCGCCGTCACAGAAGAATACCCTATGGGGCTGGAGCTTTCACAGGCGGAGCTGATCAGGCAGGCAGGCTTTGAGGATACCGTTTACTTCGGGATTGTTGCCAACTCCCCGCGCATAGATACCGCTTTGGACTATCTGCAGTATCTTTTCTGCGGGAGATAACTCTTATAAATAACGAAGACAGCCAATGCTGATCAGGAGGATCAAAATGAACGAACACTATTTAATCCAGGACATCAAAACCTTTGCCTTTTCCGCAGAAAACCCCACAGGAACAAGAGGCGGCGGTTCCCGGGGAGGGGATTGTACCAAGCTTCGCCCCTGTGTGGATATTCACCCCGGAGAGACCCTCACCCTTTTAGACACTGATGGACCGGGGATCATACAGAATATATGGTTTACCGGATATGTGGGTCACAGCTTTATCCTTAGAATTTACTGGGAAGGCAGCGACATTCCTTCCGTGGAAGCCCCCATCTCCGCCTTCTTCGGCTGCGCCTATGACGAAAACTTTGAAGACCGGGAAGGAAAATATCCCATCTTAAATTCCGCCAAAATCCTGGCAGCTCCCGGAAGAGGCTTTAACTGCTACTGGGAAATGCCCTTTTTAAAGCATTGCCGGATCACCATGGAAAATCGGAGCGCCGAGGATAAAACCCTCTATTACATGATCACAGGCTGTTATCAGGCTCTGCCTCAAAATATCGCCTATTTCCATGCATCCTACCGCCAGGAGCATCCGGTACAGAAGGGTCGTTCCTACACCGTCATCGACGGCATCAAAGGAAAGGGTCAGTTTGTGGGCCTGACGCTTGCGACCGGTATGAACGGCAACAACACCTGCTGGGTAGAGGGTGAGGCACGGATGTATATTGATGACGATCAGTACCCTTCCATCCACTACACCGGAACAGAGGATTACTTCGGCGGCTCCTACGGCTTCGGCAATGATATTTATCTGAAGAAATACCACACCTACAGCGGCCTTTACGCCGGGATGTTTGCTATTTTGGGGGATAATTCCGCTTTTTATAACGGCCAGCAGAGATTTTTGCTGTACCGCTTCCACGTGCCGGATCCTATCCACTTTGAGACAGGCTTTCGGATGACATTAGACAACCTGGGCTGGACAGGTCCCAGATATGACGATTATACTTCCGTGGCGTTCTGGTATCAGACATTGCCCCACGAACCACTGAAGCCATTGCCGGAGGATTCTGAGATGGTTATGAAATAAGGATTTATCAAACGGCGGAAGGAAAACAACAATCCTTCCGCCGCTCAAGCAAGTATTTTATATCCGGACATCCGTCAAATCGAAATATTTACTCTATTCCGTACAAATACACACATCCTTCACTTCCATATCCCCTTCGGAAACAAAAAATCCCAGTTTACGGTCTTTTTCATTATACATTCGGAAGCCAAAGGCAAGGTCATTATTCACATAAAGCACCGCCAGGGTTCCCTGGATATAAATGGCCAGATCATACTCTTTCCCCTTTTCCATGCGCAAAGGACGCTCTAACTCTACGGTATAAGGGAACATCTGCCCGCCCCGCTCATACATCCTTAAGCCGGAGCGGAACTGGATCCGGTTATACCCAGGCTCAAACATCAGATAATACCCCTTGTCGAAAGCTTCATCTACCTGCAGCGCAATCCCGAATCTTGTAGGATTTCCGTCATACTTTATGTTCGCACGAACACAGCACTGGGTGGGGATTTCTGCACTTATGGCGGCAGAATATCCGTCTTCGGAGCAGCAGAAGGTTACGCCGTCCTTCTCCTCCCATTTACCGGTCAATCCCCTGATGCTCACAGCTTCCTTTTTCTGCAGGGCATTCGCCACGCTGTCCACCGGGCAGACACCAAGAGTTCCGTCCTCATGCTGGATGATCTTGTGTACCACAATGGAGCCGCCCCAGTTCCAGGTGCAATAATCCTTCCCGTAATCCTCCTGGGGGTCAAATTTCCAGCCGTTTTCTCCCCTGGTAGGATTCCAGCCATAAACATAATGATTCTCTCCATCGGAGCCTGTCTTGGCCGCATAAAAAGCCCTTCCGTCAAAGGTATCCACCTCCGGCCGCAGCCATGGGCCATTCAAAGAACGGCTCATCCTGTAATAGGTACAGAAGCCGTCTGTGTAATTGGAATAAACCAGATAATACCAGTCCCCCATCTTAAATAGATCCGGACACTCGTTGGCGGCCTGATTCAGTCTGGGTGCATAAAGAGGCGGCCTGTATTCCCACTTCGACAGATCATCAGACACGCACAGAGCCACACAGCCGTTTCTTTCAGTTTGGGCGTTTTCTCTGGCCGCCAGAATCATCCACCATTTTTCTTCTTCCTCATTCCAGAACACAAAGGGGTCTCTCCAATCGGACATCTTGTATATCTCACCATCGGCCCCGAATTTATCCTCCGGGATATCCTCCCAATGGGTCAGATCCGTGCTTGTGGCATGCCTTGCCCACTGTAACTGAGGATTATCCTGAAAGGTACAATAGAACATGTGATAAATCCCATCAACCTTGACGATGGAGCCGGTACCTCCGTGAATGTGAGTGGGAACCTCTTCATACTGCCTGTTGTCTGTAGTCGTGATCCTGTGCCATCCATAAACCACCCTGTCTTTCGGCGCATCAGGGTTCCAGTTTTTCAGATAAAAATTCTCAAATTTGCCTGAATCCTTATCATAATAAGGAATCACATCTCCTGTTTTCGCATACTGCGGTGTGTAAAATAAATCCATAGCTTCACCTTTCCTTTCTCCTGCATCATATCCGAGGATGATCCAAAATATTTCAACCGTCACTGGATGATCAAAAAGAAAATCACAAGTATTTTTATCTCATGCCTTCCAGAAATAATTCATTCGCTTTACGAACGCTGCATATGGGCTCCAGCCCCTCTACAACACGTGAGACAACCGCCTCATCGTTGGTTCGGGAATGGGTAGGGCACACAGCAATGCAGCGCATACAGGAAATACATTTATCCGCATCTGCGGTTCGGAAATCCCCCTCCGAAATTGCCTTTACCGGACATTGTGCGGCGCACAAGCCACACCCCGTACAGGTATCGTCTGCAAAAGGCGTTAAGTGAGAGCCAGCCTCCTTGTAGGGATGATTTCCTTTAACTGTAAGCGGCCCGTGAATGGCTGCCCGGACAGCTTCCTGAATCTTCATAGCAAAGCCCCTTAATTCCTCGGCATCCTCTTCATCAGGACGGTTTGCTGCAAACTGATGAAATATGGAATGCTCTGCTATCGCAGCGATACCTGCGATACAATGAAAACCAATACTCTCAAGAGTATCTTTCAGTTCCAACAGCGTATCCTCATAATCCCTGTTTCCATATACAGCAACAGGGATTGCCATTGCGCTGTTCCCTCTCAGCTTCTTAAGTCTCTCTATCGCCAACGCCGGAACACGGCCGCCAAAGGCCGGGGCTGCGACCAGGCAAATATCATCTCCATCAAAAGAATATTCGGGTATCCCGTTCCAGCTAAACAGATCAATCACTTCTTTTTCATCCTGCCATGCGCCACCCAATATATCAACTACCCTTTTAGTTCCTCCTGTCGGGCTGAAATATATTTTATAAATCTTCATATGTACCTCCTGTAATTTTAATTTTTACACCCATTTCACTATAACAGCTAGCAGGTGTAGTGTCAACATTTACAGCATTGGTCCTTTATGATAAAATACCTGCATGATCAAAGGAGAATACTTATCATGCATATCAGTACTAAATGTTCTATTGCCATCCATTGCCTTAGAACCTGATTTTCTCGCCAAGCTGATCGGGATTCACGTCACGCCCTCTCCCCTGTGCCCGGTAGGAAAAAGCATACACCTATCGTTCTGATAACTGCACGCTCTTTCTGCCGGAATAAGACTACCATCTACGTTTAATCCAGATAGGATCCGTTGATTTTATAGCAGGAAACAGATATACTATAAATAAGTACTGTGGAAGCATGGAAGAACAGGAAGGACAGAAAGACTATGGCGAGAGCAATCGGCATCGGAAATCAGGATTTCGAAAAAGTCAGGAAAAACAATAATTTCTATATAGACAAAACCGATTTCATTCGGAAATGGTGGGAATCCGGAGATGAAGTGACTCTGATCACCCGTCCCAGACGCTTCGGTAAAACCCTGAATATGAGTATGACCGAGAAATTCTTTTCAATGGACTATGCCGGTATGAAGGAACTATTTGAAGGACTTGCCATCTGGAAATATGAAACCTACAGGAAACTGCAGGGGACATATCCGGTTCCCTGAAAACACTTTCCGGTTATCTTCATCGATACTACCAAAAAAGAGTCATCATTCTTTTAGACGAATATGATACTCCTATGCAGGAAGCATGGCTGAATGGATATTGGGAAGAACTATCGGCATTCACCAGAAGTCTTTTCAATTCTACTTTTAAGACAAATCCTTCCCTGGAACGCGCCATCATGACAGGCATCACGAGGATCAGTAAGGAATCCATTTTTTCGGATTTAAATAATCTCGAGGTAGTGACAACGACCTCAAAAAAATATGATGATTGCTTCGGCTTTACAGAAAAAGAGGTATTTACAGCCCTGGAAGAATATGACTTGTCCGATTGCCGACAGCAGGTCAGGGACTGGTATGACGGTTTTTCTTTTGGAGAGAGGAAAGATATTTACAATCCATGGTCTATTATCAATTTTCTTGACAAAAGGGAGGTTGGCACTTACTGGGTAAATTCCAGCAGTAACAGTCTGGTCGGAAGGTTGATCCGTGAGGGCAGCCCGGAGATAAAAATGACGATGGAAAGCCTGCTTCGGGGAGATTCCTTTTTCACTTCCTTTGATGAACAGCTGGTGTTTGATCAGTTGGCACAGGGGGATGATGCGGTGTGGAGCCTTCCTGCAGGCAATGCTCTCCGGCGATATAAGGGCTATGAATACCTACATGAATAAAGTTGCCTTGCAGACCTTCAGCTATTTTGACACTGGCACCAGGCCTTCCGGAGAAGAACCGGAAAGATTCTATCATGGTTTTATACTGGGCATGATGGTAGAACTGGCAGACAGATACATCATCACCTCCAACAGAGAAAGCGGCCTGGGACGGTATGATGTTATATGTCGTAAGGAGGGACCCGGCAAAGCCGGGAGGATTCCTTGCGACCTGCGTGCGCATCAGCGCACTTCTTATCATCTGGAATTACAGGATTCGGAAGTGGAGGCCATTATTATGGAATTCAAGGTCCAGGATGAGTATGAAAAAGATTTATCTGATACGGCACAGAACGCTTTACAGCAGATAAGAGATATGAATTATCAGGCAAATCTTCTGGCCAAAGGTATTTCGGAGGAACGCATACAAAAATACGGATTTGCCTTCTGCGGAAAAAAAGTGCTGATCAGCAATACCTTGCATATGACATAGCCTTATAAGCTAAAACAGGCTCATTTGCTGGTATTCCTCCTGCACGCTCTTTTTTCTTTCCAGCCGGTTAAAGTGACTGCTCAGCAAGCTTGCCGCCCCCGTTTTTGAAAAAAGCCATTTTGTAATATCATCCATATCCAAAAGCACAGGCATCCTGTTATGGATTCCTGCCATACATCCTTCCGCTTCCCGGGTCAGGATCGTAAACCGGTCCCCCTCCGGGTCTTTGCGGTAAATCCCCGCCAAAAACAGAACCTCCCCCTGTGAAAAGAACTCATATTTCTCTTTCTGCTTCGGCCCTGCCTTTTTCCATTCATAAAACCCGCGGGCCGGTATGATACAGCGGCGGGATTCATAGTCATAACAGAACATGGGCTTTTCCTGCACCGATTCCGAACGGGCGTTAAAAATAACTCCGTTTTTTCCGGGCGCCTCATATCCCCACTTCAAAACCCCGGATACGATCCCGCCATCTGACGCCTTCAAAACCAACGCCGGTTCTGAAGGATGGACATCCCCCAGCTTCAACCTTTTCCGGTCTATCCTCCCGGCTATTTTTTCAACCTCTTTTACTGTTTCATCATCTATATAAAACCGTCCGCACATGCTCTGCCTCGTCTCCTACAAGGTAACCCCCTGCTTAAAAATCGCCATATCGTGGAACCCTGCCTCTTCACTTTTTACTTTTCTGCCGGATGCAACCTCTAAAATATATTGGAAAAATTCTTCTGAAATCTCTTCCATATCCGCACCCTCTGCCAGCTCTCCTGCATCAAAATCGATCCAGCCATTTTTCTTTTGGGCCAGCCTGGAATTGCTGGAGATCTTTACCGTAGGTACAGGGGATGCAAAGGGAGTTCCCCTCCCGGTTGTAAATAATACGATCTGAGCCCCTGCCGCCGCAAGAGCGGTGGATGCTACCAGATCATTTCCCGGTGCGCTCAGCAGGTTAAGCCCTGTTTCCTTTACTTTCTCTCCGTAAGCCAGCACGCCCTTTACCGGTGCGGAGCCGCTCTTTTGGGTACATCCAAGGGATTTATCCTCTAAGGTAGAGATTCCGCCCTTCTTATTTCCGGGAGAGGGATTTTCATATACCGTCTGGTTATGACTGATAAAATAGTTTTTAAACCCATTGATCAAATCCACCGTTTTCTCAAACAGCTCTTCATTTTCACAGCGGTTCATCAGCAACGTTTCGGCGCCAAACATTTCCGGGACCTCAGTCAGGATAGTGGTTCCTCCACTGGCGATCAAAGTATCCGAAAACCGGCCTACAAGAGGGTTCGCCGTTATCCCGGAAAATCCATCGCTGCCGCCGCACTTCATTCCAATGATCAGCTTGTCCGCATTGATCCTTGTACGTTCCATAGACGCTGCACGGTCTATCAGTTCCCTGATCAGCATTAATCCGTCCGCCATCTCGTCATCGCTTTCCTGGCAGACCAAAAACTTTACCCGGTTCTCGTCATAGTCCCCGATATAACCCTTCAGGACATCGATATTACTGTTCTCACAGCCAAGCCCAAGGACTAAAACGCCCCCGGCGTTAGGATGGTTCACCAGGTCGGCCAATATTGTTCTTGTATATTCCTGGTCTTCCCCCATCTGGGAACAGCCGTAGGGATGAGGAAACGCAGCTACCGCCTCCACACTTCCTTTTAAGAAAGCCTCTGCTTCCCTGGCCAATGCTGTGGCGATATTATTGACACAGCCTACCGTGGGAATGATCCAGACCTCATTTCTTACGCCGACTTTTCCATCCTCACGCATAAATCCCATAAAACCGGCTTCCCGTTTCTCTTTTTCCTGAGGAGTCACCGGCTCATAGGTATACTCCAACAGCTCCCCCAGCCCGGTCCTGATGTTATGAGTATGGATCCATTCACCTTCATCAACCTCCCGGGTGGTAAATCCGATGGTACTACCGTATTTAATTACAGGGCTGCCCTCTTCCAGTTTCCTTAAAGCGATTTTATGACCGGCAGGTATCTCTGTAGCGGCAATGATCTCTTGCCCCTCCACATAGAGTACTTCGCCTTTTTTGATCTCTGAAACTGCAACCGCCACATTATCCTCTGTGTGGATTTTAACTAATCTCGCCATTGTTTTCATTTGCTTCCCTCTTTTTCCCCCTACTTTAAGTTTTTCTCTGTTGCACTCCGCATATCATTTTCTGATATGCTCCGCGCAGCAAGTGCGCAGAGCTACTGCACAGACACTTTTTCATACCTTCAGTACACCACCAGGATCCGGCTCTCCCTATCCTTAAGAGTGACCGCCATATGATCTGAAGGCTCGATCACCCTTTCTGCGGTTCCGGCCCATGCGTCCCAGATTTCCCGGATCTTTCCCTCTTTAATGGAAACGGTAGTATCTATTTCCCCATCTCCTTCATTGGTCAACAGATAGAAGGAAAACCCCTCCTTTTTCACATGCGTCTTTCGCAGCATACTGCAGGCAGGCTGAAGCAACAGATCAGACGCCCTATGCTCCCGCACCAGCCCGGCCAGATCCATCTCCTTACAATAATGGATCACCTTCACGCCTTCTTTTTCCAGCTCCTCCAAAAGCTTTTGGGTACTCAGGCTTACCTTATCATCCGTAAGCAGAATCGAATATACCTGCTTTGCAACCTGAATCGCTCCCGCTTTTCTGACCACTCCAGTCAACAGTTCTTCCTCCAGATAATTAAATTCTATCTGATTTTCAAACAAAGGTTTTGCCATCTCCCAGGATAACTCCTGACTGCCGCACAGGACTGCTACGTCTGCCTGATTGATGCTATCCGTCATCAGCCAGCTCATCCTTTTGATATAATCCGTGATCTGCTTATATTCTTCCCAGTACCCGGAATGCATCCCCACCTCCGGCGGTCTCTCTTCCTTTCGTTTTCCTCTAAGAGAATAATAGAATGCATGAGGAATGATCAAATTCACCCCGCGGACAAACAGCCAGTCCAGATACCATTTCATATCCGCCTTAGAAAGCTGATAGGGATCATCCGGCGTAGAACAGCACCCGAAGCATTCATTCCCGTTCCTCCTCTTCCCCCTGTGCCTGGCCGAGTCAGCGCTGCATTTTGCCATGGTGCTATGCTCTCCCACCGTCCCCTTTTCCTCCTCCGGCGCCACAAATCTCCATACCACATCCTGACAGGGAATGTCAAAGTACTGTAAATAGCCGATATCCGTACTCTTTTCCGGGTGCCCCGTCAATGCTATCGCGTGCTCGCGGCACCACTTGGCGATCTGACCATAATAAACATCAGACATCCGTTTATAAATTGTCCTTTGATAAAGCTCTCTTGCCCTTTGCTCCTTTTCACTGCCCTCCCCCGCAAAGAGTTCGTACAGATCCTCTATCCTTCCGCCCTCTGCCAAAAACGCCTCCAACACTCCGCTGCTCCATGGAATCCTGTTTTCCCTGGCGCACCGGCCTAAAATATTGGGTTCGTCTGTAAATATGGCAATAACCGTCTTCCCGAAATGTTCCTTCAGTTCATGGTAATAACGCTGGTGGGTATGACGGATAAAGCTTGCGACAGCATCCGGATTCAGCAGATCGGCGCTCTTTGGCGAATTTATCTCCCCGTCATCCTCTCCCTCAAAAATCCCCCGGATCGTTCCTCCGGAAAAAGATTCTATAAAATACCAGTCCTTTCCCTCCAGAGACAAAGAAGCAACCAGCTCTTCCCCTTCCTCCAGCGTCAGCATATGGCTCATCCGAAGTCCTCTGGATGCAAAAGCGAGATTTTCCCTCACTACTTCCCCGTGGCAGGAGCCGGAAGGATACATTGCCTCATCGTAAAGGATCACCTTCATCCCCATACTCTCTGCTAATTCTACCGTATATCTGACAAAACGAAAATATTCCTCTGTCAGATACCCGATTTCCTCCGGCAACCCAAGCCTTGGATGGATCACAAAACCATCCACGCCCTTGTCTGCAAATTCACACATCTGCCGTTTGATCTCCGCCTCACTCAGAGTATCGTTCCAAAACCAGAAAGGAAACGGGGTGAACTCTTTTTTTGGTGCTGAAAACTGCTGCTTTAAATCTTCTATCCCCTTCACAATAGCCTCTTTCAAGCTCCTTTAAGTCCTTTTCGTAAATTATCTCAAGCTGTTCCACTTCAAATCGAATTAAGTGAAAATAAATAAGCCTACTTTACACTTGTCCGGAGTAGGCTTATATAGAACTAATGGAGACTAACTGCTTTTTGGCCAGCTACTCCCTTTTATGTTTACATATATACCACAAACAGATATCTGGTTCAAGCACTTATAAAGATTTCTTTCTTCAGTTGAAACCTCACCATAAGTCCTGTTTTCTATATTTCAAGCAAAAGTCTTCCAAAAACCATATCAAAAGTTTCCGAAAAAAATTGACATATTTTCCATATCTGCGTATAATAATATTATAAGACAGGCAACGCCGTGTGTCTGTTCAAGTGATGAAGTAAGGGAGTGTGCCGGTATGCATTGCCTTGCAGAGCTTTCAGGAGGGGTTGTGCAGTGAAACCTCAAACCGGCGTAGGCAGCCAATGCTGAAAAAAAATGCTCAAAAATCCCTGCCATATGGCGGGGATTTTTTTATTAATAAGCTGATTCGCGGAGCGTATCGGCGTTTGATATGAAAAGAGGATAAGATGGATTTACTGTTACAATGCGCATTAAACTTTGAACGTCTGATTCCATACCAATATCATATGATAATCGGACGCAAAGGAAAAACACTTGACTTTACTGTTTCTTTTGACAAGGCGGATTTTCACCATCTTGCAGGATTACATAAACTGCGGGATAACGTCCGTTTCCAGACAGGGAAACGGTCTGACATTATGCAGGAAATTCTTGAGGGACGTCTGACGCTCTCAACCGCCATGCAAAGTGCTTTTTTCCATGAGATGGAGCCGCGCCTTTCACCACTGGTAGAACTAGAGCGCTTTTTGGACAACAACGAAATCATTTTCCGCTATAATTCCAAAGCAAATATTTTTTCAGCCATCAAGGCAGACTATCTTCTACAAAATGATCTTAACAATATGCCTATTTACCTATTTCTTACACAACGTTCCGGAGAAAATACTTTAGGCTGCCGAACTTTCTTCCCGAAATCAGAAAAAGATTATGCCCAGGGGCAACCGCGTTATACATTGCTCAAAAAGGAAAAAATCTGTCTCACCAACAGCGAAACCATTATTCAGTATGACAGACTCACCCCCAAAACAAATATCGAAAAAATGGAACACTAAAAAATGACCATCTTCCCTCACACCCCCGCCAGCTCATCAAATATCCCTGAGATATCCAAAGTCCCATACCCCCACTCCCGGCTTGGGTAGATACTCCCCGTCACACGGTTTGCACCCCGGATCAGATAGTTCTTCAGCTCCCTGCTCTCCACCTGGGTCTGATTCCTTCTCACCACTGCCCACTCCAGAAACATCGCCGAAGCCCCTGCCGTCAGAGCGACCGCCATGCTGGATCCGGTTCTTGGTCCAAGGATCGTGCTGATGTTGACCCCCGGTGCACAGATATCCGGCTTGATACGCCCGCTGCGAGTATAGCCTCTTCCGGAATCCGCCCAAAAGCTGCCGTTCTCATCATTATAGGTCGTGGTGGTAATCACCTCTCTCGTATTGGCAGGCTCTGTGAGAGTGGTGTAAGGTGAGGGACGCAGGAAATAAGTATTGCCCTGCAAGAACTCCGTCAAGGGGAGCCAGATGTGGAAACAGCTCTCTCCGCTCCCCCCACTGATCGTCACCTGGATCGTCCAAACCCCCGCGGCAGGTGTAATAAAACGGAAAAAGATCAGCTCTTCCCCTGAGCTCTGCTCCACCAGCACATGATCCACCTGGATCCGGCTCTGCTCATATATGAATCGGAATTCCCTTCTCCCCTGTTCCCTGAAATCCACTCTTGGCGTCACCTCTCCACCCGGTGTGCGGATGGAAATAGCATGCTTGGCAGGAATACTGCCCCAAAGCTCCGCTACAAACCCCTGCTGGTTCCCATCTACCCGGATCTCCACATTGTCAATGGTTTCCGCCAGACCCTCCATGGAAACTCCCCGATAGTGATGGCCTGCATTTCCCTCGTTTCCGCCGCACACGGTCACCACCCGGCTCCGTCTGGTTGCAATCTGGTTTAAATAAGCTGCCAGCACAGAGTGTCCCTCATGATCCCCCATATTAGTACCAAGGCCAAAGCAGATCACAAGCGGCCTCATCAGAGTAATAGCATAGCTCTCCAGATAGCGGAGTGCTACAAGGATATCACTCTCCGCATAAGCCTGAGCCTCCTGCGATACCAGGTAGAAATCCTTCAGGTAAGGCTTTGCCTCCCTGAGCTTTACCATAACTATATCAGCCTCCGGTGCCGCCCCCTTAAAACGCAGTCCGCCTCCTAAGGAGCTTCCCGCCGCCACACTGGCAAGGGTAGTTCCATGCCCGTCTTCATCATAGCTGGGAACAATCTCCCTTGGGTTTGGGCTGGTAAGTGCCAGATTGATCAACTCCCTCCTGTACTCAGACCCATAAAGGATCCCCGCCGGCGGTTCACCGGTCTGTATGGTCTGATCCCAAATCCCCAGGATACGTGTACTTCCGTCTGCTTTCCGGAACACTTCCTCATCATATCGTATCCCGGTATCCAAAAAACCTATGACCACCCCCCTGCCTGTAAGGTTCAGGGAACCACCCTGCACTCGGCTGATCCCGCTGTTTATCAGGGCCGAAGGATTAAAATCCCCCTGCATCAACCCGTACAATTTAGGTATCGCCGGATAAGTAAACCCGCTGATACTCATGTCTTCCACTTCCGCCCGGTTGATATATACGATCCGGATATCTCCGCCTACAGGCTGAATCGCTGCATTAGCAGGATTAACCTCCACCCCTCCAGGCAATATATAATCCGCAATTATATCATAAAAGTCGTTGGAAAGAATTCTTTCTTTATCTGTCATCCACTGCCACCTGCTTTGCTGCCCACCGCGTGACCGGTAAACCTTGTTTTCCCATTACTTTATCTATATGACAGATTTACTGTAAAAGTACCAACCTTCTATCAGGACTGCGCAGTCCCTTTTTAAAGCAGGCAACGGCTGCAGCTCCCTCAGGGAATCTACAGCCGTCAGACAGTTACCTTTATTCTTTCATTTCAATCGCCCTTAAATGATCCGGGTTTTCTCCGCTCATACTGCGTATATCGATCACGGGCCCCCCTGTCCCTTCAATATACTCTCTGGTAATGGTTACCCGCCCGATATTGTCATCCTTGGGAATCTCATACATGATATCCAGCATGAACTCCTCGATGATGGCCCGAAGGGCTCTGGCGCCGGTATCCTTCTCCATGGCCTTTTCTGCAATGGCCTCCAGTGCGGCGTCATCAAATTCCAGCCTGACCTCGTCCAGCTCCAAAAGCTTCTGATACTGCTTCAGGATCGCATTCTTGGGCTCCTTTAAGATCTTCACCATCATGGACTTATCTAAAGCCGCCAGCGTATAGATAATGGGAAGACGTCCGATAAATTCCGGTATCATACCGAACTTCCTTAAGTCCTCCACGGTCACCTGGCTCAAAATGTTCTTTTCCTTGTCAAACTTATCCTTAAGCTCCGCGTTGAAGCCGATGGAGGTCTGCTTTTTCAACCGCTGCTTGATGATCTCCTCCAGATCAGGGAAAGCGCCTCCGCAGATAAAAAGAATATTTCTGGTGTTGATGGTAGCAAGCGGAACCATGGCGTTTTTGCTGTTGGCGCCTACCGGCACCTCCACATCAGCCCCTTCCAGGAGCCGCAGCATCCCCTGCTGTACGCTTTCTCCGCTGACGTCCCGGCTGGTGGTGTTCTTCTTTTTGGCGATCTTATCGATCTCATCGATAAACACGATCCCCCGCTCAGCCCTCTCTGTGTCATTATCCGCAGCCGCAAGGAGCTTGGAGATCACGCTCTCAATATCGTCTCCAATGTATCCGGCCTCTGTCAGAGAAGTGGCATCTGCGATAGCCAGAGGCACATCCAGAAGCCTTGCCAGAGTTTTTACCAGATAGGTTTTGCCGCAACCGGTAGGCCCGATCATGAGCATATTGGACTTCTCGATCTCAATATCGTCCATGGTCCCTGTGGCCACCCGCTTATAATGATTGTACACTGCCACGGAGATCACCTTTTTGGCGTGCTCCTGGCCGATCACATAATCGTCCAGCTGGGCCTTGATCTTATGAGGTGGCGGGATGTTCTTAATATCAAGAACCGGCTCCTCTTCTTTTTTGGGCTTTTTCTTTTTCATGCGCTGCTTATAGGGAATGCCCCCTTCCCCCTGCAGATCTGTAATATTCACAAACCGGATATTGGGAAATCCCTTTCCGTTTAGATTCTTACTGATGTCCTCCATCAGGGCAGGATTGTTCAGCATCCCCTGATAATCAAACTGGCTCACCGTATCCATGGTCTTATGCATACAGTCATTGCACACCGTAATGTTATTGGGCAGACGGAACATTTTCCCCGCCTTGCTCTCCGGGCGGCGGCACATGAAGCAGACATCCTCATAGTCGCTTTCCTTTTTGTCATCCCCACTTTCCTTCAGATTCCCCTTTTGTTCTCCCTTCCCCTTGGGATTTGCCCCGGAATCCTCCCCGGATCCGCCGGCTTCCGACCTGTCTGTTACAAGCTCGTCTGTTTTTTCCCGGTCGTCTTTCTCCTTCTCATCATAATCTGACATATTAAACCATGCTCCTTTCAAAGTATAGCCCAAATCCTTATATAGTGAACGACAAAAATTTTTGTTTTTGGCGTTCACTATACGATCCTTCTCACCGAAAGGATCTCCTTGTAAGTGGCGGTAGTGATCTTGATCCCTGAACGCTGGGTGCTGGCATGGACGATCTGCCCGTTTCCGATGTAAATGCCTACATGTCCCGCATAGCAGATCACATCCCCGGGCTGTGCCTCCGAATAGGAAACTCCTGTCCCTGTACTCCTGAGCGAATAGGAGGTTCTCGGCACACTGTATCCAAAATCCTTATACACCCTCCATACAAAACCGGAGCAGTCTGCTCCTTCTGTCAGGCTGGTCCCCCCGGGCACATAAGGGTTCCCGATAAACTGACAGGCATAGTTGGCAATCTGCTGTCCCTTCCCTCCGGAACCGGAATAGCTGGAAGCCGAAGCATACCCGGAAGAGCTGCTCGCTGAACCGGAGGAACTTTCCTGAGAGGAGCTGTTTCCCGAATCGCCCGAATTGCCGGAATTGCTTTCACCGGAATTCCCTGAGCTGTTTCCACCGGCATTTTTTTCTGCCGCTTCCATTTCCGCCTGCCTTTGGAGCGCCAGCTCCTGAGCTCTTCTGGCTTCCTCCTCCAGCCTCTTTGCCTCCTCGATCTGGGACTGCTTGTCGGCAGCCTCCGACTCCAATTTCCGGATGGCCTCGTTCTGCTTCTTGATATTCGCTTTATATACCGCTGCCTCCTGCCTTGCCTGGGCAAGCAGCACCTCGTAGTTATCATACTGAGCCTGCTTTTCATCCAAAATGATCTCCAGGCTTTCTTTTTCTTCCTCCAGCTCATGCTGCTGGGCTTCCAGCTCAGACCTTTCTTCCTCCAGCCTGGCCTTCAGCGCCTCCACAGCCTCTCTGGCCTCCTGATATCTGGCCAGCATATTCCGGTCGTATTCATAAAGCTTCTCCACATATTCCACCTTATTGATGATGTCGCTGAAGCTCTTACCGCTTAAAATGATCTCCAGATAGGTGGAGTCTCCTTTTTCGTACATATATTTGATCCGGAGCTTCATGGCCTCATACTGCTGCTGCTCTACGGCCATTGCCTCCTCGCACTCAGCTGTGGTTTCCTCTATCTGTTCCTCTTTCTCTCCGATCTCTTCCTCTATCATCTCCACACTGGCAATGGTCTCTACCAGCGCAGCATCGATCTCTTCGATCTCTTCCGCCACCTCGTTGGCGTCGGACTCGATGGCGCTTGCCTTTCCGGCAGCATTATTGTAACGCTGCTGTTCCTGCTGCCTTTGGGCATCGGCGTCTTTTTTTCGCTGCTCTATTTCCCGTTTTTCCCTTTCCAGATCGGAAACAGAGGACGCCATTACCGGCTCTGCGGCCCAGACCATAAGCACAAGGGACAAAAAAGCTGCCAGATATCTGACCCATTTATTCTTCTTATGCACTGCTACACACACCTTCCTATAGTGAACGACAAAAATTTTTGTTTTTGGCGTTCGCTGCGCCGATCTTGCGTTGCGCAAAGCGCAGCATTTACCTTTGCAAAATCCTGCGCATCCCCCGGAGGAATAGTTACACTATAAGTTCCTACTCTCCCTCCGGACTCTTCACCGCAGCGTTTTCCACCAGGAATTCTCCCACCTTCCGAAGCAGGAGATACTCCCTGTAGGCTTCCTCGTCCACGCCGCTTCTTCCGTTAAGGCTCTCTGCAAGCTCCTCATCTGTCACCTTGATCTTTTCTTTATCCGCAATGGCCGCTGCCATGATATAGCTTTGGGCCATAGCCTTCGCCTGCTCCGTCAGAGTCTCCTCGTAATCCTCCGCGCTGCCGCCGTAGGCACGGGATACATAATCGCCGATCTCCAGATTACTCATTCCTGCATAGGCCTGGGCATTACTCATCAGCATATCCTTCAAACGGGTTACGATCCCCGCCGGAGGCTCCTCAAAAACGCTGCTCTCCTCCATAGCAGTCAGTGCGGCATCCATCTTATCCTCTTCATAGACAGTCATGGCCTGCTCCATGAGTCCCTCATAAAGATAATTTCTGTAATCCTCCACGGTCTCGCAGCCCTCGATGCCAAGCCCTGCCACGTACTCATCCGTAAGCTCCGCCGGCTTGACCTCGCTGATGCTGTTCACTGTGACAGTAAACACCACAGGCGCTCCAGACAGATCCGGATTCGGTTTATAAGGATCCGGAAAATTCAGATCAAGATCCCTGGTCTCCCCGATCTCCATGCCGATCACCCCGTCCTCAAAGCCTGCAATAAACTGCCCGGACCCGATGGTAAGCTCATAATCCTGGGCGGTGCCGCCGGCAAATGCCACACCATCCTGCTTTCCCTCGAAATCAATGTTCACCACATCTCCGGTCTGGACGCTGCGCCCGGTCACCGGCTCATAGGTAGCGCTGTTCATCATGATATAGGAAAGATAGCCGTCCAGATACTCATCCGTCACCTCGGGCTCTGCAACCTCTATCTCAAGCTCGCTATAATTGCCCAGGATCACATAATCCTTGGCCTTAAGATCGGAGAGATACTTCATCTCCTCCGGCGACTTCCCGCATGCTGCCAGAAGTCCTGCTATTGTCACGGCCGCTACTGCTGCCGGAAGCTTCTTTTTGAATGTAAATTTCATATTATATTTTCCTCTCTTTATTTTAACACCTCTCTTTTTATATCACAAAAACGCCTCAAACGAAAGTCCCTGTCCTACTTTTTATAAAATATTCATGATTTCCTTGCCTATTTTAACCGGAAATGCTAAAATATGTTTTATCGTTGCCGGATTATTCACAAATTCCATACCGGTACCAAGGAGGGCTCCTATGAAGACGGTATCTATTGTTATGCTGGTTATCCTTGCCGTTTTGATAATCGCTCTGGTCGCACTGTATTTCGTCGGAAGAAAAGCGCAGAAGCGCCAGGCCCAGCAGCAGGAACAGATCAACGCCATGAAGCAGACTGTTTCCATGCTGATCATAGATAAAAAACGGATGAAGCTCAAGGATTCCGGTCTCCCCCAGATGGTCATCGACCAGACTCCCAGGCTTTTGCGTTCCTCCAAAATGCCCATCGTCAAGGCAAAGGTTGGACCGCAGATCATGTCCTTAGTATGTGAAGAACGGATCTTTGATTCCGTTCCCGTCAAAAAAGAAGTAAAAGCAGTAGTAAGCGGTATTTACATCACTGAGGTAAGAGGGCTTCACGGGAAATCGGTTCCCGTCCCCGCCAAGAAAAAGGGCTTCTTCAAGCGTGCCCTTGAGAAGGCACAGGAAAAGGCAGGCGCCAAGCCTGTAAAATAGTATCAGATCAACCAAAAAAGAGTGCTTCGCACTCTTTTTTAAATACTAACAAAAATCTGCTTCTGCAGATTTTTGCAGAGTTGGCCGCAAGGCCAACTCTTTTTATACCAGCCGTATCCCCTCTTCCCTTGGATGCAGCTCCATCTCAATTTTGCAGTCCGCCAGATATTGATAATTGGCCTCCAATGTATAATCCACCTGCACGCGGATCCGGTTCTCCTCCTCCTCCACGGAGATGGATTCCGTATCCACTCCGATCAGGATATTTCCATAGGGAGTCAGATAGCTGGTCATATTTTTTTTATTTTCTTCAAAGATCAGGCGGACGTTGATCAGACCCTTCTTAAAAACCTCCACATAAGAACCCTGAAACCGGATGATATTTCTGGTTTTGTCCGTATACCCTTCCGTCATCTCATCATAAACGATGTAATGACTGCCGTTCTTCTGATAGTAGCTGGCCGGCGTTATGGTCTCTATCTCTCCCACATCCTGGCTTTGCTCCATCTGCAGTCCCTTAAGGGACAAAAGCACCTCTTTTGTCATAATCTAATACTCCTCTATGTTTATGATCCTGGCGGACAGGATCCCGTACTTAATAATAGAATTTGCAAACCGTTTAAATTTATTTGCCGCATCGCTGACATAAAACCGATACCTGTCCTCTCCAAGGTGAGGCTCTTCATCATTCTGCAAATCCCTGGCCTCAAGCAGCTCCTTCAGCTCCCTTGCAGTCTCGTAGGCAGGATTCACAAGAGTGACCTGATCTCCCATGATCCGTCCCACCGTAGAGCGTATCAGGGGATAATGGGTGCATCCCAGGATCAGGGTATCAATGCCGATATCGATCAGCTCCTCCAAATACCGCCTGGCGATCTCATCGGTCACAGGATCCTGCCAGAGTCCTTCCTCCACAAGAGGAGTAAAAAGGGGACAGGCTTTTCCGGTGACCTTTATCTCCGGATTGATTTCTTGTATGTATCGTGAATAAATGCCGCTGCTTATAGTCCCTTCTGTGCCGATCACGCCGATCTGCCCATTGGCTGTTGTCTCCACCGCCGTTTTGGCTCCCGGCTTCACCACGCCGATCATAGGAATATCCGTTTCCTTTTCAATCTCGTCAAGGGCATAGGCACTGGCAGTATTACAGGCCACAACGATGGCCTTCACCTGCTGGGTCTGCAGAAACCGTACGATCTGCCGGGAATACCTGGTAACCGTTTCCTTTGATTTGCTCCCATAAGGCACTCTGGCCGTATCTCCAAAATAAATGATCTTCTCGTTAGGCGTCTGGCGCATGATCTCCCTTGCCACCGTAAGCCCCCCGATGCCGGAGTCAAAAACTCCCACAGGCGCATTTTTATCCTTCATGATCCAATCTCTTTTCTTCTATCTCATTTTCTTTTATTTGACATACATATTCCGCCAGCCGGCTTTTTATACGGATCTCTCCTAAAAGCCAGCCCTGCTCTGCAAAGGCCTCTTCCCCGGAAAAACCGCTTTCAGAAACCTCTTCCTCATAAGCCTCCCCGTCAAGGCAAAGCTCAGGGTAAACAAATCCCCACCAGCCCAGGGTTCCCAGAAATAAAACAGCCGCTTCATATATTTTTCTCATAACACTCTCACCCTCTTATTATCATTTCTGGTAAGAGTATTTCCGTTTCAGCGCCGCTTATTCAATAATTCTTCATTCTCCAGACGGATCTGGCGGATAATAGACCTTTCCTGATTATCAATATGGAGCCTTGCCGCAGCGGCCGCACGCTCCTTATCCCGGCTGACAATGCTCTCATAGATCTCTCTGTGCTCAGCGATCAGATTATCATGCCGGCTCTCTTCCTTAATATAAACAAAGCGGTACCGGTACATCTGCTCTGAAAGATTATTGACCAGCTGCTGCAGCCGGGCATTACCGGTGGCCTCCACTATGATATCGTGAAGCGCTACATCCGCACTGGCGATCACCGACGCGTCCCCCTCCCGGGCGGCACGCTCAAACTCCCCACAGGCCTCTAAGAGCCTCTGGGTATCCTTCTGAGTGATCCTGTCGCAGGCAAGCTCCACACTGAGGGCGTCAAGCGCCCGCCTTACCTCCAGTACATCCTTCAGGCTTTTTTCGGTGATCCCTGCCACCTCTGCCCCCCGTCTGGGGATCATGATCACAAGGCCCTCCAGCTCCAGCTTCCGGATCGCCTCCCGGATCGGGGTCCTGCTGACTCCCAGCCGGTTGGCAAGATGCACCTCCATCAAACGTTCTCCGGGCTTTAGCGCCCCGGTGAGGATGGCCTTGCGCAATGTGTTGAATACCACATCCCGAAGCGGTAAAAATTCATCCATCTCTACCTGAAACTGTCCATCCATCCTACGCGGTCTCCTCCTTCCTCTGCAACGGTCCTGTCAAACCGCACCTGTCTATTTCTAATTATTATAAAATCCTGTCACAAAGACCTGCTCTGCAAGCCCCGCTTTCCTGATCCTTTCTGCAGTCCCGTCCGCCTTTTCCTTTTCCTTAAATATTCCGAATACAGAAGGGCCGCTTCCGCTCATCAGCGCGTTCTCTGCGCCCCCGGCCATCATGGCCTTCTTGATCTGATCGATCACCGGATATTCCCTGACCGTAACCGTCTCCAGAACATTTCCCATTCTGGCCGTGATCCCTGCAAGGCTTCCCTCCCTGATGGCCCCTATCATCCCGTCAATATCCGGGTGCTCCTTTAAGCTGTCCGCATGAAGATTTTCGTACACAAACTTTGTGGAAACATTGATGTCAGGCTTCGCCACCACCAAATGAGCCTCCGGCGGTGCTGTAAGGGCAGTAAGCTTTTCTCCGATTCCTTCTGCCAGCGCTGTTCCTCCCATCAGGCAATAGGGAATATCCGCCCCCAGCTTCACCCCGATCCGCTGCATATCCCCAAGGCTCATCCCAAGCCCGAACAGCTCGTTCAGCCCATAAAACACTGCTGCCGCATCGGTACTGCCTCCGGCCATGCCTGCCGCAATGGGGATCCTTTTTTCCAGCGTGATTTCCACGCCTGTGATCCCTTCCCCTGCAATCTCTATATCTGCGTTCTCTGCGCCCCGGCTCTTCCGGTCTGCGGCCTCTCCCCGCTTCTTTGGCATATATTCCTTCAAAATGGCGTCTGCCGCCTTATAGATCAGATTATCCTTTCCCTCCGGAAGCTCCTTTTGATCTGTTTTCAGGTAAATCCCGGGTTTATCTGTCTTCCGGAAGGTCAGAAGATCCCAGATATCCACCGTCTGCATGACCATTTTCACCTCATGATACCCGTCCGGACGCCGTCTTATCACGTCCAGTCCCAGATTGATCTTGGCATAGGCTTTTCTTTCGATGCTGTCCATTCTCGTCCTCCTTAAGGGTGGTCTGTATGTAACAGTTCTGCTGACTGCTTTACTGTTATGTCTGTATACATTATACACCAGATTGTACTTAATTATAAACAATCGGAGGTGTTCCGTCAATATTTATCCGGCGTTGTCTCTACGATGGATGAAGTCTCGTGACTTTTCGCACGTACGTCAGCAGGCCGCCCGGACAGGGGCAAAGTCCTACGTCGCCACGCTCCCGCTCTACAAAAACACAGCGGTACTAAACTCGAAAAAACCTCGTTAAGTACCAGTGTTTTTGAAAGGACTCCTTAAGGGCTTTGCCCCTGTCCGGGCTGATTTCCTGGCCAACCTGTAAAAAGCAACAAATCTCTTCCCCTGCGTATAAAAAAAGTATTATAATTTCAACATAAAATCTTAAAAAGCAAGGAGAAAAAATTGAAAGAATATCAATGGCCTTATTCCCACATCAGCAAATCAGAGTTCCTTGCACAAATTGTTGCTGTGGAGAAGATTTTACAAAAATATGGATCCGAATATGTAAAGGACTCCTGTGAAAAAAACACCTGGATACTCAGTAGCGACACCAGCTATAACGCCAAACTCCAAAAGCACATTTGGAAAAGAAAAGATAACTATATACGAGTGGATAGTGTATATTTTCCAGAAAAGCCTTTTCTTGTATTAGAGTTTTCAGAGCATCAGGAAGGCCCCTATGAAGATGCTGATCCCTTCCCATACGATTTATCTGATGAGGAATTAGAACAGGAAATCAGATACTCTTTGGGCATGGAGATAATTTAATAATTAATCCGTCAGGGACACTTTCCTGACAGGATGTAAAAAATCCCCCGCCTTGCGGCAAAGGACTGCACTTTCGGCCCAACCATTTATATACCACATATTGGTCAGTGGTAAGCTTTCTTTGTACCTAGATTCTGGCAAGCACAACCAACGGATGCCAGACTCCATCAGCCATCCTTATGTTAATAAGAAAGTGAATAGGACTTCCCGTAAAATTTTATGCCAACGTAACTATTCAGCCTGCGGCTTCATAGTTACTGTCCGCTTCTATCTATATTATCAAGCGCATATTGCAACGCCATGCCAATCAGTTCATTTCGGGAACGCTTCGTTTCTTTTGCAAGCTCATCATACTTATGCTGTAACTCTCTATCAATGCGTATGGTCATGGTTACCATTTTGTCTTCTTTGGGAGGAATCACAAATTTATTCATAACTGGGATCTCCTTTTTGTTACATTATAGATTTGATTATTTCCCCGTTTCTATATCAAAATAGCGAAGTATATTTATGATATTAACTTTATATTATCAAAATATACTTATTTAGTGATATCATTTTTATAATATATTCAATATTTACTTTCTTATTACAGTCACTTATAATATGTATAAAATCATCTTGCATAAAAAGCAGGAACTTCTTAAGGGGGATTACGCAATGACGAAAAACACATTATTAATCCGGCTAATGACCCTGTTCATGGCAATAGTAGGTCTGAATGCCGCTGTTCTTGTTGGATATATTCTGATTTATCCTCAATTTAATGGCGACTTTTCCAGAAAAAACATTCCCGGAGATTCCCCAGGCATTGTCTCTGCTCAGGCAGACAATTTCCACGAAGAAGCCCCGTTTATATCATCTGAAAATGACCAGAACAATATTCCTATATTTGAAGGACATACAGAGGAAATCGTTAATAACACCTCATCAGAGAATTTTAGCGCAGACTACAGCTCTGTTAAACAGACTGTTTTTGAAGATTTGGCTCACCGGGAAGAATTATCCGGGGGACAGGAGCAACAGATTCTATTGCCGGAAGAAAACGACCCAAATGACGCAATCTCTCAGCCAGCGCAGGCCACGCAGGAATCTTATACCACTATGCAGGAGTACAATGCGCCCTCGAATCGCATAGAGAATTCTTATTCACCGGAGCAAAACTCCCCGCAAGGAGCCTTCCCGAGCAGTAGTGAAATGAGTTCTGCAAATTTTTCCGGAAATGCAGATAATTTCTATACTCATGATAATCCTCATTTACAGCAGACTGCATACGCTTTTGTGCTGAATACCAGTAGTAAAAAATTTCACCTTCCCAGTTGTAATGATGTAAGAAGGATGTCCGAAGAGAATTACGCGACTTCCAACAGTTCTTTTTATGACTTAGAAGCACAGGGATACCAACATTGCAAACATTGTCTGAAAAACTATATTAGTATTACTTCTGGCGGTTCCTCTGATAATACTTATGCTTCTAATTCCTATGATAACTCTGCATTACAGCAGGATACTGAGACCTCCGGGAGCTTTACTGATAACGGTGCTAATAATACTGATAGCAGCTCTTTGCAACAGGATGCAAGTTCTTTTGCGTATATTATTAACACAAGTGACCAATACTTTCACATTCCCAATGGCTGTAAATATATAAACTATTATTCCAAACCGGAAGACTGTATATCAACAAACAGTACCCGTGAAGAATTAATATCCCAGGGATATCGGCCATGCCACTTTTGCTTCGGTTAAATTATATAGAAGAATATCTCCTATTAAATTGTGTTCCTATAGAAAAGAATTTTAAGAGCAAAAGGAAAACACCAGATATGACAGGACCTCAATATGAATATTTATACGCGCTATATTTGAAATGTATGGGCTATCCACAGGTCATGGTGACAAAAGGAAGTGGTGACCACGGAGTTGATATTATTGCATATAAGGCATATAAAAAATATGCTTTCCAGTGTAAATTGTACTCAAAAACAGTAAGCTATAAGGCGATACAGGAAGTATATACCGGAGCAAAGGTTCTCAACTGTGACCGCGCCACAGTTGTTACAAACAGTACTTTTACAAAGCAGGCTATAGAAGATTCAAAAAACTCAAGGTTACTCTCGTGCCCGGAAAATCTGTAGAAATTCTTGTAAAAGAATGTGCTGATGGTTATAAAAAGGGAAAGATCAGCCAAGAAAATGAATTGCTTCGTCATTTACCCGTTACCATTCAGGAAATAATTACTTCAGGCAGTAAAACTGCTCTGGAAAATTATGTATACGATGAAATTACACCTTCTGTTACACAGACCGGAACTCCCCAAAGGAGTGACAATATTTTTTATGCAAGTGCGTATGAGGAGTCTCATGTAGAATACCAGAGTAATTCCACCATATATATAAAACATGATTGCAGATTTATAAAAACCGCATCAGCATCTGAGCACCAGGTATCAAAGTCCTATGGCGAATCTGTTTATCCCACCAGTTTTTATTCTGAAGGCATTATAGACAATACGCGCCAGATGCAATCCACGGGCAATATATATCAAAAAACTCTGATTTCATTTTGGTTATGCCTTTTCCTCGGTTTTTTTGGCGCTCACAAATTTTACCAGGAAAAGCCATTTTGGGGAATTATATATTTATTTACGTTTGGCCTGTTTGGAATAGGATGGTTTGTTGACCTGATAAACATTGCATCTGCCCTTGAAAAAGCATCTCCCAAAAGGAAACTTTAAACGAATATTACCAAATAATCTTAAAATAAGTAAACTAACCCAAACAGAGGTAAAGTCCTGTAAGCACTGCGTTTGCTTTTGTAGAGCGAAAGTGCGGCAACGTAGGGCTTTACCTCTGCCTGGGCGGCCTCCGGCATACATATGAACATCAACCTCTGCACATCACCCCATTTTCAATCCAAGAACCTCCGCTCTCTTTCGAAAGCTTTCATATTGCCTTTCCGTAATAAAATCATCTCTGGTAATGGTCGCTGTGAAATGAAAGTCCGCCTTTCCTTTTCCCCTGTCATTTTTGCACGATCCCTGCAATCCTCAGAAGCAATCCCACGCTTCCCACATTATATCCGCTGCTGGCATACCTGCCCATCCTGCCCGGACTGATCAGCAGAACCAGCGGCAGCTTTTCCGGATCGGTATACATCCTCCTTGCCAAAAGCTCCGGAAGCTCCCGGAAATCATCATAATACATCTGCGCCCCCAGAACCCTGACAGCACGATCCAGTGTTGGATGTTTCAGTGCCTCTTCCCCTGTTACTACAAAAACCACCTTAAGGCCACTCTCTGTAACCTCCTGCCGCTTCTCCAGTAACTCATTCAAAAGATGCTCCGTAGGCTCCGCACCTTCCTCCAGAAATGCCAGCAGGGTATGGCCCTCCCCCAGCACCTCCCGATCTGACGCAACTCCACCTTCCGGCTTCTGCAAAGAAAAGCTTTCCAATGCCAGTTCCTCCAGCATCTGAGAAATCTCCGGTTTTCGAAAATGCAGGGGCAGTATGCACTGCTTTTGTCCGTCCTCTCCCGGCAAAAAATTTTTGGTATCCAGGGTACGCCTGGCTTCCAGCTGGTTTCCGTCAGGAAGTCTGACAGTGGTGATCAGCCGATAAATCCCTTCCGGCAAAAGCAGTGTCAAAGCGCCTCCCTCAAATTTTTTGCCGGTAAGCTCCAGGGTTTCAAACTGATCACCGTCTTCCTCCCCTGTGAGCCCCTTCTCCCCCTCCGTTCCATCGATCCGCCTGCCTATGGTCCAGGAGGCAAAATATTCCGGCTCTTCCTGACTCGTAAGGATCATCCGCACCTGGTTTTCTTCCTTTTCCGGACAGACCGGATTATGGAATTGATGCTCTTTAAAATATTCTGCCTCCCCGGTGGTGGGATGAAGCCTGGCCGGAATGCCCAGGGTCCGGCAGACTGCCACAAATAAAATCCTCTTTTCTTTTTCTTCACACAATGTTATCTTCGGAATACCGCTCTGGATCCATTCCCATATTTTTTGCGGTTCCCGGCGAAAGATTTTCTTATTCTCATCTGCAAGCAGCTCTCCCAGAAAAGAACGATAAGGCGCGATCTCCTCATACCCGATCCTCGGATTCCACACATATTTAAGATAAAGCTCCTCCGGATGCTCCTCCTCATTTAAATATTCCCGGAGGCAGAATGCCCTCATCTGCTGCCCGCAGGTAAAATGCTCTTCCAAAAGCTCCTGTCGGATATCACGATAGTCCTTGGGTGCAAGCACCGACAAAAACTCCAGAGCCTCCTTTTCCGGATGCTTTTTCAGAAAACCAAAGATTTCGGGTGCATTTCCCCTTGCGGCCTTTAATATCCTTATGACAAATGCCCCATCAGACTGAGCAGACAAACTTCCAGAGTCCGCCCCTCTCTTCAAAAGCTCCCCTGCCAGACGCTCTGCCTGCCTGTCAAACTCAGCCAGCTTTTCTCTCCGCTGCTGATCCGCCTCCTGCTTGCGCGCTCTTCCTCTCAGCTTCTGCTCCTTTGTCAGCCTTACCGGATGCATGGGAAAGTCCCGGGGTGCCTTATGGTCAAAGTACTGCCACCCGGTCTCCTGCTGCACTTTCGGACCTTCATCCTCCTGTGCCTGCTGCTCTGTTCTCAGATTTTGCCCTTCTCCTTCCCGCTTCTGTTCTGAAAGGATCGCCTCTACTGTGTTTTCCTTACCGTTTTCAACCCACAGCTCTGCAGATTGCTCTCCCCTGGTCACACAGATCCGTACGCTCCCCAACCCCAGGGTAAGAGCTGCCTTTCCTTCCTTATCTGTATCAAGCCAGGCGATCACCGCATATTCCGCCATATTTAAAAGTGTAAAGGATACCCTTGCCCCTGGAACCGGATTCCCGGCCCGATCCTTTACCAGCACTGTCAAAGGACTGGTTTTGGCATAGGAAGAGGTTCTATTGATCAAAAATGCCGCGCCGTCCCTTCCCGTGATCTCCGTCTCCTCCTGATTCTCCATAAGGAAAAGATCGGAGAACACCCGGGTATGGATCAGCATGGCTCTGGAGGAAGCATTGGTAAACCACCCCTTATCCAGCACCTCCTCCGGCTCGCAGGCTCCCAGAAAATGCCATCCCTCATCCACCCATGCCTCCACCCAAGCATGATTGTCATCACAATGGGCCCATCTCGGAGCATAAACCTGCCGTGCCGCGATTCCCACACTGCGCAGAGCCGTTACCAGAAAGGTAGACTCCTCCCCGCACCGCCCGCTTCCGCTCCTGAACACTGCCGCCGGACTTAAGGTCCGCTGATCCGACGCTGCATAGGATGCCTGAGAGGCGCACCAATAGTTGACCTCCCTTATGGCTTCCTCCAGAGAGCGGCCTTCAACAACAGGCCTGAGCATCTCATAAAACCATCCTCTGCAATCGGTGATCGCCTCATTGTTTACTCTGTGACAGAGTACATAATCCAGAAACATTTCCTCTGAAAGCGCTCCTGTCCACGGGCAGTTTTTTCTTAAGAAGCATCCATGCTTCACATAGGAATAAAACAGCTCCGGCTCGTACCTTACAGCATCGCTTAAGGGCATGGTCCCATACAAAAATTCCATAAGGATCCTCTCGTCCCCTGTAAGCTTCTCCACCATCCCGGATACCTCCGCCGCCCTTTCTTTCAGAAACGGCAGCCTCTGCTGATACTTCTGTGCCGCATGATCTGCGGCTTTATCTGACAAAAATCCCTTCATTGTCTGCTCTCCTTGTACCTTTTCGTATCTCGTCTCATACTGCTCTGATTTAAAGATAAGGTCACTCTCCCGGCTTGTCAAGGACTATCACAGGCGGAGAAACAAGGAGTTCACCAATAACTGCTTTTTACTGCTTATCCTATAAACCATTTGAGCCATTACCAATTTCATTCATTTCAATACAATTTCCGCTCAATTTTTTCTCCCTTATAATCTTTTAGGAAAAAACTGCCGATAAAAGTAATAGCAAACTGCAAATATCAAGTTAACCAAGGAGGGTATAATTATGAGCGTAAATGGAATTACAGGGGCAGGTGCTGCCTACAGCACATATGCTGCCTCAACCAAGAGCACGGAAGCCAAGACAGAATCCAAGGAAAACACCGCTGCGGAATCTACCGGAGCCGTATATGAATCCTCAAAGGGCGATAAGACAACTGTTGCCAAGCAGTATAAGCCTGACACCCAGATGATCGCCAAGCTGAAGGCTGATGCTGATGCCAGAACCTCTCAGCTGCAGAGCCTGGTAGAGCGCATGCTCACCAAGCAGGGAGAGACCTATGGAAAAGCCAATGATATCTGGAGTATCTTATCCAGCGGAAACTTCACCGTAGATCCTGCTACCAAGCTTCAGGCACAGGCCGACATCGCAGAGGACGGCTACTGGGGCGTTTCCCAGACCTCTCAGAGGATCCTTGATTTCGCTACCGCTTTAACCGGCGGCGATCCCAGCAAGATCGATGAAATGCGTGAGGCATTTGAAAAAGGCTATAAGCTTGCCGAGAAGAAATGGGGCGGCAATCTTCCCGATATCTCAAAGCAGACCTATGACGCCGTACTACAGGGCTTCGACAAGATGGCCCAGGATGCGGGGATTGAAGACTAAACCATGGATAACCAGGCTTTGCCAGTCATCCTTACGTCAACAACTATGGCTCCCAACCTCTGATGGTTGAGAGCCATTTTTCATGGGTAAGCTGGCTCGCGAAGCGTGACAGCGTTTGATAGGTAAGCCGGCTCACAGAGCGTGACGGCGTTTGATAGGTAAGCCGCTCCAAGCACATTTTCGTCATTATATGATATGTATGCTATACAGTCTGTTTTCCGAATTGCTCCATATAATTTTGAGCTATCTGCAAAGATATCTTCAGTTTATTCTGCAGCCTCTCCAGAATATCTCTCTCAGAAAGCCCAAACTCCAGACCGATTTCAATAATCCCTTCAGCTCTTCCTTTTTCTATTCCTTTCAGCTCACCCTCTCTGGCAATTTCCTCAAATAAAGTACACATTTGTCCCTCTCCTTTCTCGTAAACACCTAAATTAATCTTACTGTTGGCAGCTCCTGCCATCGTCATGATAACAGCTCTGTCTGTTTTGTGTTCCTCGCTGTATTGTATGGCTTTTTCCTTGGCCTCATCCTTTGAAATACTCCGGTCTAAAATAATTTCCAGCAAATTAAACAAATCCACATTATTTACATTGTGCAATATTAAATTATTTTTTCTGGCCTCGACAAGCAGCATTTTATAGTCATTTACATAATTAGCTACTTCCTGTGGAATACTCAGCATTCCATGAAGAGTTGTGGCGCCATCCCATGCCTTTTCTCCATAATAAAACACCACTGTAATAACCGGGGTAAGCTTATCTGTTTTCTTCATCCTGGACAAATATTCGTCTGCATCCAGTCCGTCTGCCCTCTTATACCTCCCAGCATTACTGTCATATTGCCTTTTGTATACGCCGTAATCATATCCCATGACCCTCATCGGCATGGCATAATGGATATGTTCCTGTCCCTCTATGCCCAGCATTACAAGCTCTACTCCATGTTCCACGGCTCTTTTTCTTATCTTTATATTATCTCTGGACGCCTGAATACTTTCAACATGTTCTCTGTGTTCCTGCACAAAAGACCCCTCTGTATCCACATCCTCCAATTCTTCCGGCTTAATAATGGATTTTCCCTCAAAAAGTACTGCATTGAAAAGATCTGCAAACTGTTCATTGTTCCGCCAGTAGTTTTTTACTACTGTGTCTGGCTTTAGCTTCTTTAATTTCTTCTTTCTGTCCATATCCTTTTTATAAACCTCCTTTGGCAGGAGGCATTGGGATGCAGGGAGACTGATTTTACAGTAAACCCCGATAAAGCTTTTATTCTGCGGAACATTTCCATCCTGTCTGAAATCTCCTGCTCTTTTAAATGTGTTTGGGTAACAATAAGTTTAACAGAAATTAAGCATGGAATTGATCAGACTGGAAATATTTTCCTAGATAGATAGCAAACGCCGATACGCTCCGCGAATCGGCTTATTGCCAAACGCCGATACACTCCGCGAATCGGATTGTTGATAAAGAACGCCTTACAGATCGTTTTCACTCAATGCTTAATTGATAATTGAATTATAGCACGATGGTTTTTACTTTACAAGCAGAACATGGCAGCAAGACAGCATATTTGATTCCGAATTGTTACAATTCACGGCCCAATTGAAAGGCACAACAAAGAAGTTGCTAATCCCAATGTCCGATTTCGGTTGTTTCCAGTGATTTATTGCCGCAGGATGGACAGGCAGCATCCGGGATTTCCTCTGTTTCGATCGGGGGTATCTTTAGTTGGTTGTGGCAGGTTGTGCAAACTCCCACCAAAACATTATTATCATCATTGATCCCTTTAAAAACAGGAACACTCACCAGACTGTTGCAGGAATCGCATACGGCAATCTGATATCTGAAATCATAGAGCGGAACCGGACTTGCATGACACCAATCAATGATCTGCACCTGTTCCCCGGGCTCAAACGCAGCAATGACATTTTCAATTCTGCCATGCTGCAGTCCGCAGCCTGTGGCACATTCCCATTCTGCACTACAGGTACGGCAATGTATTTTCAAGATTTCACCCACTTGGAACTACTCCTCTCAATCTGGTATTAACCTATAGTGAACGACAAAATAATTTGTCGTTCACTGTAAAAGACTTAACAACAGCTGCGATTGTTGATTCGCCTGTGCCAGCATAGCAGCGCCTGCCTGCATCAGAATCCGGTTATTGGAATATTCCACCATTTCTGCTGCCATATCTGCATCCCGGATCAGCGACTCTGCGGCAGTGGTATTCTCTGTGATATTATTCAGATTATTGACCGTATGTTCCAAACGGTTCTGGATAGCACCATAATAGCTTCTGACATTGCTGACACAAACAATTGCAGATTTAAGCTGGTCAATCGCCCACTCTGCATCATCTGTGGTTTTTACATTCAAATCCTCCAATCCAAGAGCACTTGCATCCATCTGATACAGATCGAATTCTATACGCTGCCCCGGTTCGGCGCCTACCTGCAGGCCAATTTTTGCGGCCCCGCTTAAATCGACCCTGACCTGGAAAGGATCGATCTGGAAGGGTTGATCAAAAACAGCGCTGCTGCCAAGAAGTGAGGAAGCGCCTACGCGAAGTCCTCCGGCAATGACGGCTCCGGCTCCGTCCTTTGATTCATAAGCCAGCCTTCTGACAAATTCGGTGAGGGGAGAGCCTGCATTGGCATTTTTGAACTGATCATTCAGTTGTGCAATACTATAGCCGGTAAGATTTCTTATGGCGCTTTCCAGGTCTGTGCCCTTTAAAAGCTCTGTAAAAATCTTATTCATGCCTGCAACAATGTTAGCATCTGTCACCGCACCGCCGCCATTTGCAAGGTAACCGATATACGCTGCACCAAGATAGCCATGACCATAGGGTCTGTTGCTCATGGTAAATTTTCTCAGATAGCTGGCAATATTGGCATCCTGGCTGGTGTCATCCGCATCATTCAGGTAATTTGCGTAATAGGTAAGGGTATCATTCCATCCGGTAGCGAAACCGCCGCCGGCCAGCTGCGCCGTTCCCTCCTTGAACCAGGTGGGATATCCTGCACCGTTACGGCCGCTCATGCCGTCTGTCAGGGTATACTGCATTACGGAATGCATCAGCTCATGAGCGATTGTAGATTTCAAAACCTCTGCATTAGGACCGGTGCCTTCCGCATCTGCCTCGGTAAAATCTGCAGCATCTACCCGGATGCCCATGCTATAAGGTCTGCCTCCTCCATAGCTGTAACGGAAGGAAGCATAGGCCAGTGTACGGTTTTTGCCGTCTATATAAGATACATCCAATGACATTTTAATCTTATCGCTGCCCATATTATCTCTTAAGGGCTCAAAGGTATCTAAGATCTGCCGGACAGCATTGGGCACTAACTTGTTAGCGATGGTATCCGCCAGAACATTGCCGCTGGAAACGACATCGACATCTGCGCGTGCCGTTTTATTGATACCAGGATCAGCCTCGGCACTATTGATCAGAAAAGAGCCGTCCCTCAGATTATAGGTGATCTCATAGGACTTCGTCTCCATGAGTCCTGCCGAAAAAGGTGAACGTCCATCTTCAGGGAAAAGGCTGATTTCATTAAACGTGGTGCTTGCAGCAGTTCTGTCGATTTCAGCCTTAAGCTGCTGAATTTCCATGTCGATCATTGCACGGTCTGCATCCTGCAGAGTACCGGTGGCGGCTTTTACAGCCAGTTCATTGGCGCGGTGAAGCATATCATGCACCTCGTTTAATGCACCTTCTCCAATCTGTACCATGGAGATGCCATCCTGTGCATTTAAGGAAGCCTGCGTAAGGCCCCGTATCTGTCTGCGCATTTTTTCGGAAATAGAAAGACCGGCCGCATCGTCAGCAGCCCTGTTGATACGATAGCCGGAAGACAAACGCTCTGCATTTTTGGTATTTTTCCTGGTTATGGCACCCAATTGCCGATCAGCGTTCAATGCCAACATATTCGCTTTTACTGAAAGCATCCTGCCCTCCTGTATCCTGCCTCCATGCAGTCATCCGATGATATATCAGTCAATGTCTGGCATAAAACATTATAGAATCAGATTATTATCAAGTAAGGATAAAATATAAGACAAAACCTCATATTGTATATCGTCAGGAAATCGTATTTACTTTAGATACATTTTACTTATCCGGCTTTGCCAGACATCCTTATCTGCTATTTCTCACCTCCGTCCACCTGTCTTCTCCATCCTGTCTATCACAGCACTCCTGCTATCCTCCGGTTCCTCCTCCATACCTGCCGCCCTCTCCAGCAGAGAACCCCAGAATTCCTCCTGCCATGCAAAGGGATCGTAGAGTCCCTCTAACTCCCATTTTGCCTCCGGCAGGACAGCCATATTGGAATCATTCACCGTAAAGGTTTCCGGATCATAATCCTCTATATGCTCTTCAAAGCTGGCGGTGGTATAACGGACGCCTCCATGGATATCATACCTGTTGGCAAACCCCAGAAATTCTGCCTGGATATGCTCTGTCAGCTTAAGCCCCATACAGACCCTTACCTTTACTCTTCCGACCTCCGGATGATCGGGAAGCTCCATCTGCCAGAGAAAGGAATACAGATATACCTCATCCTCCCGCCCTGTCTGATAGTGCTCAAAGCAAAGCTCCGAAACATTTTCCCCATAATATTCCTCCGCGTAAACCCGGATTTTCTCTATGCAGGCTTCCCAATCCTTTACGGTTGCCGTTGTCTCCGTTTTTTTGTCCTGCACCAGACAGATGATCTTGTTAATGCCGTCACCGGAAAATACAAAATTTCCAAAAGCATCCCCCGATGAGATCGTCCCTACCGTCCAGCTTCCGGGGGTATCCACAGAATAATCTCCCATCGCTACTCCCGCATTTTGCATCTGTCTCCTGTAAATATAACCCTTCTGTGCGCCCTGCAGGACCATACCGGGGTAGATCAGGTTCGGGTCCTTGAGCTCTGTGCCATCCACACTGCCGTACCATTCGTTACTGATTTCACCGTTATTCCCGTCACTTTTCAGGGTGAGCCGATGGTACCATTTCCCCTCCCCCCAGAGCTTTTCAGAAATACTCCACAAACTGTCACCGGGAAGCACCTGATATTCCTGTCCCTCTTCCCTGAGCTCGATCACGTCCTCCGGCCTTCCCTGCCATTCTCCATAGACCAAAGGGTATACCTGATACTCCGGCGTCTGTGCTTCCTCCTCTTTGGAAAGGCCGCTCCCTTCCTCTGCCCACACTGTCCCTGACGGCATCAAAAGCCCTGCCAGACACAGAATCCCTGCCGTTCTTTTTATGAATCCCAATAATTCCATATCCCTGCTCCTTCTCCTAACCAGATATTTTGCTGCTTATCCTCACAGGGAAGGATCACTCCCACATCCTGTGACTTTTCAAGTCTGTTCCAGAATTCACTTTGGGTCTGAAAAGCTGTAAGCTCCTCCGGCTCTATGGTGGCGCTCATGATCCTGGATGTAGGCTTATAGGTGATCGCACCATAAAGGACCGGATCTAAGGATAGCCCTATCACAAAATTCTTATCCTCTGTCACATAAAAGAAGGGGCGGCTCTCGTAATCCTCCTTCAACTCCTCGTCCTGCTGCAAAAACCAGGAAAGAAGCAGATCAAGCTCTTCGTCAGTCCATGGCTTTTCTCCTGTCTCCTCACAATAGCGTTCTCCCCATAATTCCATGAAATCCCGATCAACCTCCAGAATATCCGTAAGTCCGTAAGCTTCTCCTGTGAGCAGATCTACCGTCAATCCTCTTTCCGTGATATTGGTATTCCACACCGGATTTCCGGCAGAATACAGCTCATAAAAATCCATGCTCAGAAGATATTGGCTGTGATAGGTCACGTCGCAGGTCACATCACTGCAAAAGATGGTGAACTGATCCTCCTGAAAGGCTCTGACCTCCTCACTGGGCTGAAAATGCCAGTAATTCACCCTGTCCATAGCGGTCTCATACATCTGCTCATTAATCCGCTCCTGCACCTGATCCTCTGCCCCGGATAAAACAGGGTACTCTACCGTAAGCACCTCCCCGTAGTCATACTCCTCCGAATACTCCACAACAAACTGCTCTGTCTGCACAGTATAATCCTTACAGCCTTCTGATGAAAATCCCCTGTAAGCAACAAACCCGATGCCTGCCAGGCAGACTGCTCCAAGCACGGCCAGACTCCCCATAAGAACCGGCCTTTTCCATTGTCCCCTTTGGGACTGCTCTGCCAAATCTCTTGTAGCCTCCATCCTGTTCCCCCTCTTGTTGTACTTTGCATCATTTTAGATCATTGAAACCGCTGCTTTTATTCTACATTCTGCACCCATCAGATTTGTATCATTTCTGCATCAAAATTGCATCAAAAAACAGCCCTCCGGCCATCAAAGGCCGTCGGGCTGCTCATTTATAAATTATTCAGCGATATCTGCATACATGAAGTACCAGTATCCGTAAGGTGAATGCCAGGAACCGGTGATCTTGTCGCTCTGTAACCAGAAGTCATTGTAGTAAGCTACAGGGATACAAGCGGTTTCTTCCATCAGGATATCCTCTGCCTCATGAAGGGCTGCAGAACGCTCTGCCGCATCAAGAGTGGTTCTGGATACTTCCATTGCTGCATCGTAATCTGCATTATTGAACTTACCATCGTTGTTTCCGTTGGTGGAGTAAAGCAGATCCAGCATGTTGGAAGGATCGCTGTAGTCACCTACCCAACCGTTACGAGAAGCATCATAATCGCCGTTACGACGCATAGGTGTGAAGCTTGCCCACTCTACGATATCTACGTTAACATCGATACCAAGCTCTCCCCATGCCTGCTGTAAGTACTCAGCTACCACCTTGTGGTATCCGGCGTCGTTGGTGGAGTAGGTAATGGGAGGAAGGCCCTCGCCGTCAGGATAGCCTGCATCTGCAAGGATCTGCTTTGCTTCCTCAAGGTTTGCTTCGTAGTTTGTGGTGTCAATGTAGGGCTGTCCGCCGTTTGCATTATCCATGAACTGCTTTCCGTCGGTATCGATCCAACCGGGACCCATGAAGTTGCTGGCTGCGGAATAAGTACCCTGCATCAAGGTGCCTGCTACATACTCCCGGTCAATGGCAAGGCTTAATGCCTTACGTACCTGAGGATCGTTGAAGGGCTCTCTGTCACAGTTTACACTGAGGTAATAAGTACCGATGATAGGATCTACATAAAAATCAGCATTCTCACTTAAAGAAGGGATCTCCTCTGTAGGAACGTCCTTGATAAATAATACTTCGCCTGTCTGGTATGCGCTGTAAGCAGCATTGGAATCCTCAATCAGGTTGAACTTGATGCCGTCAAGCTTGATGGCGTCTGCATTCCAGTAGTTGGGGTTCTTGCTCATCATGATATAGGAGCTGGGTACCCACTCGGAAACATAGAAAGGTCCGTTGGAGATATAAGTCTCAGCAGCAGTTGCCCATGCATCGCCGTTAGCCTCAACAGTAGCCTGCTGTACAGGGCTTAAGGTTGCGAATGCGGCAAGGCTTCCGAAATAAGAGCAGGGAGCGTTTAAGGTAACAACCAAAGTGCTGTCGTCCTCTGCAACAACCTGAAGAGCGTCCAGATCGCCTGCAACGGCATCCTCATAGCCCTCTACCATACCCAGAACGGTCTCTGCATAAGGAGCAGCTACCATAGGATCGCATACTCTCTTCCAGCTGTATACAAAATCATTGGCTGTAAGGTCGGTTCCGTCAGACCACTTTAATCCGTCTCTTAAATGGAAGGTCCATGTAAGGCCGTCCTCAGAGGTCTCCCAGGTCTCAGCCTGTCCGGGGATCAGCTGACCATTCTCGTCTACAGCCAAAAGGCACTCGAAAGAATGGAGCAGCATGTTGCCGCCGTCTACTGCACTGTTCAGCGCAGGATCAATGGTCTCAGGGTTGGGTCCTACCTGTACGGATAAGATCTTCTCTCCTGTAGAAGCGCTTGTATCTGCTTCTGTGTCTGCTGCATCATCAGCAGCATCTGCATCCTCTGAAGCTGCTGCGTCATCTGTTGCAGCATCCTCTTCTGTTGCTGCGGCATCGTTAGAAGCGCTTCCGCTGTCGTTACCGCCGCAGGCAGCCAGTCCAAATACCATGGTTGCTGCCAGCAAGAGTGCTAATACTCTCTTTTTCATAATGATTCCTCCTTATAAAATTGGTTTGGTTTATATAAACATACAGTCATTATGGGAAACAGCGGTCTATTCCCTGTTCTTCATAATATACCGTATATGTATACCATAATTTCAGTTTACCTGATCAATATGGTGACAGGCTGCAAAATGTCCCTTTTCCACCTCATGCCAGACAGGAACCTCTGCGGCACACTGCTCTGTAGCATAAGGGCATCTGGTCCTGAAACGGCATCCCGAAGGGGGATTCAAAGGACTGGGCACATCACCCTCCAGCACGATACGTTTGCTTTCCCTTGCCGTTTTGGGGTCTGCAATGGGGATCGCGCTGATCAGGCTTTTGGTGTACGGATGAAGAGGCCGGGTGATCAGCTCATAGCTGTCTGCCAGCTCCACCATCTTTCCAAGGTACATAACGCCGATCCGGTTGGAAATATGCTTTACCGCCGAAAGGTCATGGGCGATGAACAGATAGGTCAGCCCCATCTCGGCCTGCAGATCCTCAAACATATTAATGACCTGGGCCTGAATGGAAACGTCAAGCGCGGATATGGGCTCATCGCAGACAATAAACTCCGGCCGCACCGCAAGGGCTCTGGCAATTCCCACCCTCTGTCTCTGCCCGCCGGAAAACTCATGAGGATACCGGTTGGCGTGCTCGGAGTTAAGACCGACTCTCCGCAGCATCTCTATAATAATGTCATATCTTTCCTGTTTATTAGCTGCCATCTTATGTACATCGATGGCTTCTCCCACGATATCACCTACTGTCATACGGGGATCTAAGCTGGCGTAGGGATCCTGAAAAACAATCTGCATCTTCTTACGGTAAGGAAGCATATCCGCATAGATCTTCTTTTCCACATCGAAGATCACATCCCCGTCATAGACAAACCTGCCGCCGGTAGGCTCATACAGACGAAGCAGCGTTCTTCCTGTGGTGGTCTTTCCGCAGCCGGACTCTCCTACTAACCCCAAAGTCTCTCCTCTGGAAATGGTAAAGGAAACATCGTCCACCGCACGGATATATTTTTTTCTTTTGCCGTAACCGCCGGCCGGAAAATATTGCTGTAAATGTTCGATCTGAACCAGATTTTCACTCATTGGCGGCCTCTCCTTTCCGCTTGCTTCTCCATCTCTTCCTTCTGGTTCAGCCAGCACTGGGTGTAATGAATATCCCCAAATTCTGTCACAGGCGGCATTTCCCTTAAGCAGATCTTCATGCACTCCTCACATCCAATGTCAGTTAGTTAAGTACTTTGAAAACAGAACAAATAATCTGGATATAGAAA